>JANOKD010000110.1:0-13060 GCA_031419075.1 Lysobacterales bacterium | reverse complement strand
AGTCCGTCTGTCTCTTCAGGGAAAAGAAGTCTGAGCCTTGTCGAGAATTCTTCCAGATTGTTGGATAAGGGAATCTCGGCGCCTTCAAAAGAAGCATTGAAATATACGGACGGATAGATCAGCTCAAGACGATCAAGAAGTCCCAGGTTTTGAAAGATGCGATGCAGATTTCCTCCGGGACGCATTCCGCTCAGTTTGTGCAGGCTGCAGTCGAATACCGCATTCTGCAGTGGGCGAGAGAAATTGCTGGCATATCCGCCTGCGACCAGATGTTTTTCGAGCACCAGTGGCCGGATCCCCGGTTGGCGCATGACCGCTTCCGCGGCAAAGGCCAAGCTTGTGATACCTGCACCGATATTGATGAAATCCCACTCTCTTTCAGCTTGCATCGCCAACTTCCATATCTATTGATTTATCGCAACTGCTGAGGCTTCAGGCGTTGAAAGCCAGGTTCAAGCAGCTTCACAGATCATTTCCGCCATTTGTCCCAGCGTCGTTATTTCTCCGTTTGCGATTTTTTCCGTCGGGACTTGGACCCTGTATGTTTTTTGCACCTCTACCTGGATCTGGACGTAGTCGAGGCTGTCGAGCGCGAGCGATTCGAGTTCGGATTCGGGCTTGATCATATCGTCGGTATGATCAGTCATGTCAACCAGCAGGTCGCGCAGGAAGGCGAATATTTCGGCTTTCTCATTCATTTTAAAGATTCTCCGGAATCCGTTTCGGTAATGGCTGATGGGGGACAGCTGCTGCAGGAAGCATTTTCTTTGCGACAAGCGAAATTTCGATTTCAATTTCCGGGAAATCGATTTTTGACGTCGTTTCAAGCACGACAGTGATCGATCCCATTGTTTCGGATGGCGTTTCCACGGCTTCAATTGAAGTTCTGCGCCACCTTGCAGGAGTGATCGTGTCTATGCTTCTGGCCAGCGACTGATGCATTTGCGGGCTATGCCGCAAACTGAAGGCCGTCTGCAGTACGGTGATGTCCTCGCGGTCAACCCATGACGCGGGTTGTGGGATCTTGGTTTTTGGTTGATCCGTTACAGGCGCAGTGATCCATCGCGCGACATCATGACCAAGAGACGTCCGCATGTACTCCGAAAACATGAGCGATCCCAAGAACGCCCAAAGCGGTACTGATTCGATGTTTGTGACCTGCGCATATTCCTCTGCACGGCTATGCATTGTGCAGGTGCTGAGCTCGTTCCAGCCGTGGTGTCGGTCAGTGGACGGAGAGACTGCTGAGACCGCCCGATTCCTGGCCGTACCGTATGATCCACGGACATAGGATTCGACATGAATGCCGTCGGGACCTGTCTCAGAATCGACTTTAAATTGAATGCCGCCTGTTGTGCTGTTCATGCGCAGGATGCACGGTGCGTCCACTGGTACGGGCTTTTTGAAGTAGGCTTTGAATTGGCAATCGGCTGTGGGTGTGCTCGATCGATCGAATACCGACGCAGCGCTCTTGACCGGCATCAGTACGAGCATTCCATGAGCCACAATGCCAGGAAGTCCAGCGCGTAATGCACGTGATTTCTGGAAATGTATGGGGTTGTAGTCGCCCGAAAAATCCGCCCATCTTTGAATCTGCTGCGAGTCGAAAACGAGTCGCTCGTTGCTTCCATTCATTCGAAACTCCATTTCGTTCAGCGCGTCCTGAGCAAAGCATCGCAGCTTTCTTAATCCATCAGCCTTTCCGTGCAAATGCATTTGTCCTGAAAATATATCCTCTTGTCAAGCCTTGTGCTCGAAACCCGTATGCAGTTACGCGTGAATAATTTGATTGAACCGTTTTTTGGTGCAGTTTACGGCAGTAAGGATGCAAAAATATAACAGTTATCTGTTAGTCGTGTTGTTTTCGGAGTGCAGATCTGATTTCTCAATGTTTGGCCTGAATCGGCCTGAAAGTACGTATGTGGGATTCTGATGTGTTGAAAGTGGCTGCATAAAAGATGCGTTTCATCCAATGAATCCCTATGGATTTGATGTTGACTACGATTGCATTAGTTGAGCGATCTGAAATCACGCTACCACAGATCTATGTGTGCCGAGATTCTCATTCATACTGTTTTTTATGTCCGGTAATGGGCTTTGTCATTGAATCGCACTTGCCGGTGTCATATATCCTGCGTATATGACTTCCGCGGCAAGCGTGACGCTGCGTGTTCGCAGTGTCGGGTTTCGCGCAGCCAAGCATCTGCGGCGCTTGGATTTCTGGCACGGTCTCCTGATCGAGGCGGCTGCATGTTCGGCATGGCCGCGACTAGTGGCTGCCGATAGCACTACAAGCTGAATCGTGCATTGGTTTCTGGCCACGTACTTGAAGTGAAAGCGGCAGACGGCGGCAGGATGTTGTTGCAGTGCGTGGAAACTGCGGCAGTCCAATGGCAGTACTCGGATTGCAACTGCAGTTGTTCGCCTGGATCCCTCACCGGATCACTCACTGGATCACTCATGATCGTGCTGGTGAGTGTCATGGTATTGCTTGGAAAGTAGATTTTCCGCTGTCAGCCAATAAGATGCGCCTTGACGCACCGATGCCCGATTCACGACTTCAAATGCCGCTGCGCCTTGGCGCACTCTATTGCGATGACGTCAACCGCCTTGGGTCAGTCGTGCCAGTTCGTCGGCCTGGTGTTCGCGTGCCAAGCGTTCGATCAGCTCGTCGATGCTGCCTTGGATGATGTTGGGCAGGTCATAGAGCGTGAGGCCTTCGACGCGGTGGTCGGTGATGCGGCCCTGCGGAAAATTGTAGGTGCGGATGCGCTGGCTGCGGTCGCCGCTGCCGACCTGCAGTTTGCGTTCCTGCGCCTGCGCGGCATCGCGTTTTGCGGTTTCGGCTTCGAGCAGCATCGCTTTCAGCCGCTTCATCGCTTTGTCGCGGTTGGCGTGCTGGCTGCGTTCGGTTTGCGATTCCACCACCATGCCGCTGGGCATGTGGGTGATACGGATCGCGGATTCGGTTTTGTTGACGTGTTGGCCGCCGGCGCCGCTGGAGCGGAAGGTGTCGACGCGCAGGTCGACCGGATTGATCTCGATCTCGATGTCGCCGGCGTCTTCGGCGATGATCGCCACGGTAGCGGCTGAGGTGTGGATGCGGCCCTGTGATTCGGTTTCCGGTACGCGCTGCACGCGGTGCGTGCCCGATTCGAATTTCAGTCTGGAATACGCGCCGCGGCCGTCGACGCGGGCGATGATCTCCTTGAAGCCGCCGTGTTCGCCGGGGCTTGCGGATTCCACTTCGACTTTCCAGTTCTGACGCTCTGCGTAGCGCGCATACATACGAAACAAGTCGCCGGCGAAGATCGCGGCTTCGTCGCCACCGGTGCCGGCGCGCACTTCCAGATACAGGCCGCCGTCGTCGCGCGCATCTTTCGGCACCAAGTGCGCCATCAGTGCGCTGTCGAGTTCAAGCAGTCGCGCGTGCGCGGCGTCGATATCTTCCTCCGCGAGCTCGGACAGCTCCGGATCGTTGCGCATCGCCTCGGCGGCGGCGAGATCGGCGCGTGTGTGACGCTCTGCAGCAAGGCCGTCGGCGATCGGTTCGAGCTGCGAGAACTCGCGCATGAGCCCGCGATAGCGTGCGGCATCGTTCACCGTCGCCGGGTCGGCGAGCAGGCGTTCAATTTCTTCGCGGCGCTCGGCCAGCGCTTCCAGTTTACGGCGCAGGGTCGGCGTCATCGTGATCGTCATGGATGTTGGCGTGGAGCTGGCGCTCGACTGCGTCGGCCAAACGGCTGTGCGTCGGCGCATGGTGCGGGAACAGCCGCTCCGCCGCGCGCACGACATCGACATCGCCGTTGAGTGCGGCCTCGCGCAGCGCGGCGGTGGGCGCATGCAGCAGGCGATTGGTCAGCGTGTGCGCGAGCTGCTGCAGCACATCGGCGGGATCGTGGCCGGCGGCAAGCAGTTGATGCGCTTTTGCGAGCGATTCATCGCGCGCGGTGTCGCCGTGGGCGCGCAGTTGTTTGAGTGAACCGTGATGCGCGCTGGCGCTCATCGCTTCGACGTAGCGCGAGACCTGCATTTCGACGATGGCCTCAGCAGCATCGGCGGCTTCGCGGCGGCTTTGGCGGTTGTCTTCGATCACCCGGTCGAGGTCGTCGATGGTGTACAGAAAGACGTCGCGCAGTTCGGCCACGTCTTCGGCGATATCGCGCGGCACCGCGAGATCGAGCAGCAGCATCGGCCGATGCCGACGTTTGCGCAGCGCGGCCTGCACGGTGTCGCGATGCAGGATCGGTTCGCGGCTGGCGGTGGCCGAGAACACGATGTCCGCTTCGGACAAGTGGCGGTCCAGTTCGCTCAGCGGCAGGGCGACGCCGCCGTGGCGGGTCGCGAGCTCCTGGGCATGGGCGAGCGTGCGATTGGCGAACAGCAGGCGCTTGGCCTTGGCCTGCACCAGATGCAGTGCGGTGAGCTCGATGGTTTCGCCGGCGCCGACCAGCAGGATGGTGCAGTCGGACGGCCGGGCGAAGGCTTCTTCGGCCATCCGCACCGCGGCCGACGCGACCGAGACCGGGTTCGCGCCGATGCGGGTGTCGGTGCGTGCGCGCTTGGCGGTGACGAAGGCGTGCTGGAACAGGCGGTCGAGGCGGTTGCCCAAGGTGCCGGCGCCGCGCGCGGCCGACCAGGCCTGTTTCACCTGACCGAGGATCTGCGGTTCGCCCAGTACCAGTGAGTCCAGTCCGGTGGCGACCCGGAACAGATGCCGTACCGCCTGGTGGTCGCTGTGGCGATAGAGATAGTCGTGCAGCGCCAGCGGCGTGCGGCCGCCACCGCCTGCGCCGCCGTCCTGTGGATGTGCTGCCAGCCAATCGATCAGCACATTGTCATCGCCGCTGGTGAACGCGTAGATCTCGGTGCGGTTGCAGGTGCTGAGCAGCGCCACTTCCTTCACGCCCGGCAGTGCGCGCAGTGCGCAAAGCGTTGCCGGCAGCGCGTCGTCGGAAAACGCGACCCGTTCGCGCAGGGCAACCGGCGCGGTCTGGTGGTTGATACCGAGGGCGACGAGATGGGGCATGCGTTGCGGAGGAATGACGACCGGGCGAGGTGCGTTCAGATGGTTCGGGTAAGCTGGCGGCGACTCCATAGTTTACGGCCCATCACGCCGATGCCCGCATCCCCGTTCCGAATCCGCCGTCTGCGGCTGCCGCTGTTGGCCCTGTGTTTGCTGTTTTCCACGGGCACGTTGTTGGCTGCGCCGCCTGTCAAACCTGTCACTCCGCCGACCGCCGACCCGCTGCCACCGGCGATGGCAGCGGAATATGCGCTGCAGGCCGGCAAGCTGGACGATGCCGCGCGCTGGTATCTGGAGGCCGCCAAGGCTGCTGATGGCGATGCGGTGCTGGCCGAGCGTGCGACCCGCATCGCACTGCTGGCCAAAAACGACGCCAACGCCGCTGAAGCGCTTGCACTCTGGCGCGCCCGCACCGGACGTTCGCTGGCGATGCGCGGCGCGGAGGCGACCCTCGCCCTGCGTCGTAAGGACGAGCGCGCGGCGTACCGTGAGCTGCAGGCGTTGATGCGCGATACGGGTGACATCAAGAAGCGTGATGACAAAAAGGATGGCGATAACGTGCGCGACCAGGACGGCTGGCGTTACGCCTTGGTGGCGCTGGATGCGGGGTCCGGTGATCCGAAACTGACCGGGCAACTGTTGGGCAGGCTGATCGATTCGATTCCTCAACAACTGGAAGCGTGGCTGGCATTCGGCGAATTCGCCCAGCAGCTGCAGCGCAACGATCTTGCCGAAAAAATCGTGGTCCGGGTCCTCGCCAAATTTCCGGATGAACCGGCGGTGGCGCTGCTGCACGCCAGCCAGCTGCGCGAGGCCGGCAAGAGCGACGAAGCGCGCAAGGTGCTGGCCGGATTGACCGAGCCGTCGCTGTCGTTGCCGGAGCTGGGGCTCGCGGTTGCCCGTGAATACAGCGCGATGGGCGACCATGTTCAGGCCGCCGGCCTGCTGTCGCGCGGCCCACAGAGCGACCGCAGCTATATTCTTCGCGCCGCGTATCTCGCCCAGGCGGATGACAAGGCCGGTGTGGCCAAGGTCTATGACGAGCTGAAGCGCGATTCCGCCGCTCCGGACCCGGATCGCAGGCTGTTGCTGGGCCAGATTGCCGAATTCATTGAGCGCCACGACGAGGCGCTGAGCTGGTATGCCGGCGTGCCCGGCGGGCCGCAGCGCTGGCAGGCGCGGCTGCGCGCGGCCCCGGTACTGCACAAACTCAAACGTGCGGACGAAGCCTACGCACGGTTGCGCGAACTGCAGGCCGACGCCGATGCCGATGCTGAAGTTCGCCGCGATGCGTATCTGCTGGAGGCGGATCTGCGCAAGGAAGAAGCGAATCTCGACGCTGAACTCGAGACCTATGTGCGCGCGCTCGCGGCCTTTCCCGACGAAAACCAGCTGCTCTACGCCCGCGCGCTGATGTGGGAGCGCCGCGACGATATCCCGCGCGCCGAGGCTGATCTCCGCAAGATTCTGGCCACGGATGCCGACGATGTGAACGCGCTCAACGCCCTCGGCTACACCTTGGCGGACCGCACCGATCGTCATCAGGAAGCGCTGGAGCTGATCGCGCGCGCGATTGCCGCGCAGCCCGACAGCCCTGCGATCATCGACAGCTACGGTTGGGTGCTGTATCGGCTTGGCCGCAAGCAGGAAGCGCTGACCGAATTGCGTCGCGCGTTCACCAAACAGAAAGACGCGGAGATCGCCGCGCATCTGGCCGAAGTGCTGTGGATGCTCGATCAGAAAGACGAATCGCGCAAATATTTCGAGGAGTCGCGCAAGCTGGATCCGGAGAACCGCTCGCTCAAGCGCGCGATCGACAAGACCGGCGTGGTGTTGCCGCCGTTGCCGGAAAAGACCGGCACATGACTGCGCGTCCGTTTACGGCTGCGCTGATCGCAGTGATGTCGCTGGCCGGCTGCGCGGCCACTGCGCCGCGAAGCATGGCGCCGCCGGCATCGGCTGAAGTCATCGCCGAGCAACAGCGCGCGCGGGCCGAATGGTGGCCGCAGTACGACGCGTGGTCGTTCTCCGGCCGCGCTGCGATCAGCAAAGGCGATAAGGGCGGCAGTGGTCGGATCGAGTGGCAACAGCGCGACCAGCGTCGCTATGAAATCGCGCTGAGCGCCCCGGTCACGCGCCAGAGCTGGCGGCTGATCGGCGATCTGCACTCCGAGGCCGGGCGGATCGAAGGTCTGGAAGGCGGCCCGCGCGACGGTGAGTTCGCGGAAGATCTGCTGCTTGAGACCACCGGCTGGGAAGTGCCCCTGCAGCAGCTCGGCAGTTGGGTGCGCGGCGGACCATCAGCGGACTATCCCGTGGAAGCGGTGGTGTATGACGTCGAAGGCCGGCCGGCAAGTTTCAGTCAGGCGGGCTGGACGGTGCGCTACACCGCATGGCGTGCGGGCCCCGCCGGGTCGCCGGATTTGCCGGCGAAGATCGAGGCCGAATCCGGCGACGCCCGGGTGCGGTTGGTGATCGAAGACTGGACCTTTGCCTCGCGATGATCGATCTGGGTAACGGCGCCGGCTGGTCGGTGTGGCCGGCCCCGGCCAAGCTGAACCTCTTTTTGCGCATCATCGGCCGTCGCGCCGATGGTTATCACGCGCTGCAGACCGTGTTCCGGATCCTCGATTGGGGCGACACCATATCGATACGCCTTCGCGACGACGGTCACGTCGTGCGTCATGGCCGCGCTGCGCCGGGCGTGGCCGAGGCCGATGATCTGATCATCCGCGCCGCTAACTTGCTGCAATCGGCGGCCAACGTGTCGCAAGGTGCGGATATCGCCATCGAAAAACGCATTCCCGCCGGCGGCGGCCTGGGCGGCGGTTCCAGCGATGCCGCCACGGTGTTGCGAGCCCTCGACCGGCTGTGGGGTTGCAATGTGGGCGTTGATCGTCTGGCCGAACTCGGCCTGCGCCTGGGCGCGGACGTGCCGGTCTTTGTTCGCGGTGAGAATGCCTGGGCGGAAGGGCTTGGTGAGCAGCTGACCCCGCTTGAACTGCCGCCGGCCTGGTATTTGCTGGTCTCGCCGGGCATTCACGCCGCTACCGCCGAATTATTCCAGTCCGCTGAATTGACGCGAAATGCTCCAGCCGCGACAATGTCGGACTTCGTTTCGGACCCATTCCTGCAAGGGCAGGTGCTCGGCAACGCTTTCGAGCCGGTGCTGTGTCGCCGCGAACCAGCCGTTGAGGCTGCATTTGTTGCGTTACGCAGCCTCGGCACGCCGCGTCTGACCGGCTCAGGTAGTGTGTGCTTCGTCGAATTCGCAGATCGCGAATCCGTCGAACGTGCGCTGGATGTGCTGACAGGCCCGCTGGCTTCAGGCTTTACCGCTTGGGTCGCCGCAGGTGCCAAGCGTTCGCCGCTGCTGGATGCGCTCGAAATGAAGTAGACAGCCTGCGGAAGCAGCTGTTGTTGAGACCGGAAGGCAGAAGATGTTTCCACGGAAACGTCTTGCGGCCGTCAGATCTCACCGAAGGGGCGTCGCCAAGCGGTTAAGGCACCAGGTTTTGATCCTGGCATTCGTAGGTTCGAATCCTTCCGCCCCTGCCATTTTTACGGAATTCCGCTCCGCGGGATTCCGCTCACCCGCCACGGTCAGAGCGAAGCGGAGTCATCATGCAGGACGATCGCCAGCTACTGATTTTCTCGGGCAACGCGAACCGGCCGCTTGCCGACGCCGTCTGCAAAGAGCTTGGGATCCGTCCCGGCAAGGCGCTGGTGTCAAAGTTTTCGGACGGCGAGGCCCAAGTCGAGATCGAAGAGAACGTCCGCCGTCAGGAAGTGTTCGTCGTGCAGCCGACCTGCGCGCCGAGCGGCGAAAACCTGATGGAGCTGCTGGTGATCATCGATGCGCTGAAGCGCGCGTCGGCCGCCAGCGTCACCGCGGTGGTGCCGTACTTCGGTTACGCCCGCCAGGACCGTCGCCCGCGCTCG
Organism: Lysobacterales bacterium; assembly: GCA_031419075.1. Classification (GTDB taxonomy): domain Bacteria; phylum Pseudomonadota; class Gammaproteobacteria; order Xanthomonadales; family Xanthomonadaceae; genus Lysobacter_I. The sequence continues at coordinate 4,092 of JANOKD010000110.1, read as the reverse complement.
TCGCGGGTCGCGATCACGGCGAAGGTCGCGGCCAAGATGTTCACCGCGGCCGGCGCCGACGGTGTGTTGACGGTCGATCTGCACGCCGACCAGATTCAGGGTTTTTTTGATATCCCGGTCGACAACGTCTATTCGTCGCCGCTGCTGCTGGCCGATATCTGGCGGGCTTACGGCACCGAGAACGTGATCGTGGTGTCGCCCGACGTGGGCGGCGTGGTCCGCGCCCGCGCCATCGCAAAGCGCCTCGACGATGCGGAACTCGCGATCATCGACAAGCGTCGGCCGCGCGCCAATGTGGCCACGGTGATGAACATCATCGGCGACGTGTCCGGCAAGACCTGCGTGCTGGTGGACGATATCGTCGATACCGCCGGCACGCTCTGCGCCGCCGCTGCGGCGCTGAAGGCGCAAGGCGCGCAGCGGGTGATCGCCTACTGCACCCACCCGGTGCTGTCGGGTCCGGCGATCGACAACGTGAACAGATCGCAGCTCGACGAACTGGTGGTCACGGATACCATTCCGCTGACCGACGCAGCCCGCGCCTGCAGCCGCATCCGCCAGCTCAGCGTTGCCGAGCTGCTTGCCGAGACCATCCGTCGGGTGGCGTTCGGCGAGTCGGTGAGTTCGCTGTACGTGGATTGAAAGATACGCGAGACGGGAAGCGGAAGACAGGAGACGAGCGCAAACGCTTTGTCTCCCGTCTCCCGCTTCCCGTCTCTCTTCCAAAGGCTTCTCTGGTCGCGGAGAAGTCCAACCACCGCCGCGAGGCGGTTCATTCGCAGCAAAGTGAGTAATTCAAATGGCAGAACACATCATCAAGGCCGCAGGCCGCAAAGACGAGGGGAAAGGTGCGAGCCGCCGCCTGCGTCATGCAGCACTGATTCCGGCCGTCATCTACGGCGGCGATAGCGCCCCGCAGAGCCTCCAGCTCAACCACGAGAAAACCTGGCTGGACAGCCAGAACGAGTGGTTCTATTCGTCGATTCTCAGCCTCGAGATCGACGGCAAGATCGAAAAGGCACTGCTGCGCGATATGCAGCGCCATCCCTACAGGCAGATCATCATGCACCTGGATTTTCAGCGTGTGGATGAGAACAAGCCGCTGCGCACTTCGGTGCCGCTGCACTTCCTGAACGAAGAAATCTCACCGGCCGGCAAGGCGGCGGAAGTGGTCGTGACCCACGAGCTGAACGAAGTGGTGATCGAGTGCTTGCCGAGGGATCTCCCGGAGTTCCTCGAAGTCGACCTGTCCGAACTGACCGTCGGCACCATCCTGCATATGTCCGATCTCAAGCTGCCGGCCGGCGTTTCGATTCCGGAACTTAAGCTGGGCAAGGAACACGATCTGGCGCTGGTCATCGCCAAGCACGGTAAGGAAGAGGCAGAAGCTGCCCCGGCCGTTGCCGAAGTGCCGGCGGCCAAAGTCACCAAGAAAGATCAGAAGTAATCGTCGCATCGCGACGGTTGTTTCCCGGTAGAGCGGGTTTTAACCCGCTGCCATCTCCCCGGAGCCGGCACAGCGGCCTGAAGGCCGCTCTACCGGGACAATCTGACCAACACGCATGACAGGCCTACGCCTTATCGTCGGGCTCGGAAATCCGGGCGCCGAACACGCCAGAACCCGGCACAACGCCGGGTTCTGGTTCATTGACGCGCTGGCGGAGCAGGCCGGCGTGAGATTTGGTCTGGAAAGCAAACTGTTCGGCGAAACCGCCAAGGTCGAGATTTCCGGGCAGACGGTCTGGCTGCTCAAGCCGGCCACATTCATGAATCTCAGCGGCAAGTCTGTCACCGCTGCTCTGCGTTACTGGAAGATCGAACCCAACGAGATGCTGGTCGCCCACGACGAGCTGGATCTTCCGCCCGGCGTCGCGCGCTTCAAGTTCGACGGCGGTCACGGCGGCCAGAATGGTCTTCGCGACATCGTCCGGCTGCTGGGGCACGGTCAGTTCCACCGCCTGCGGGTCGCCATCGGCCATCCCGGGCATAAGGACAAAGTCACGCCGTGGGTATTGGGTCGCCCAGGCAAGGACGACGAGATCATGATCCATCGCGCCATCGACGATGCCCTCGCGGCGCTGCCGCTGGCGGTCGCCGGCAATCACATGGATGCGATGACGAAGCTGCACACAGGCCCGGGAGACGGGAAGCGGGAGAAGGGAGAAGTGAAAAAAAACAGTTAAATGTTGGAGTTATGTGTACAGAAACCATGTGCCATGAGACGTGATACGGAAGCCGTCGTTGATTCGACGTCTCCCGTCTCCCGTCTCCCACTTCCCGGATCCCCATGGGCATCAAATGCGGCATCGTCGGTCTGCCGAACGTCGGCAAATCGACTCTTTTCAACGCTTTGACCAAGGCGGGCATCGCCGCGGCCAACTTCCCGTTCTGCACCATCGAGCCCAACGTCGGCATCGTGCCGGTGCCGGACCCGCGCCTGAATGCGCTGGCCGAGATCGTCAAACCGCAGAAATGCATCCCGACCGCGGTCGAGTTCGTCGATATCGCAGGTCTGGTCGCCGGTGCAGCCAGCGGCGAGGGCTTGGGCAACAAATTCCTTGCCCACATCCGCGAAGTGGACGCAATCACCCACGTGGTCCGCTGCTTCGAGAACCCCGACGTCATCCACGTCAACAATAAGGTCGACCCGATCTCCGATATCGACACCATCGATACTGAGCTGGCGCTGGCAGACCTGGAGTCGGTCGAAAAGGCCCTGCAGCGCGCCGAGCGTTCGGCCAAGACCGGCGACAAGGACGCCAAGGCCCGCGCCGAAGTGCTGGGACGGGTCCGCGCCGGGTTGGATTCAGGCAAGCCGGCGCGCGCGCTGGGGCTGTCGGATGACGACAAGCTGGCTGTCCGCGACCTGTTTCTGCTGACGCTCAAGCCGGTCATGTACGTCGCCAACGTGCTGGAGGACGGGTTCGAGAACAACCCGCACCTCGACGTTGTGCGCGCCCGGGCGGTGGAGGAGGGCGCCGAGGTGGTGCCGGTGTCGGCCGCGATCGAAGAAGAGCTGAGCCAGCTGGAAGACGAGGATCGCGATACGTTCCTGACCGACCTGGGCCTGGCCGAGCCGGGCCTGAACCGGGTGATCCGCGCAGCTTATAAATTACTGGGCCTGCAGACCTATTTCACTGCCGGGGTGAAGGAAGTCCGCGCCTGGACGGTCAAGGCCGGTTCGACCGCGCCGCAGGCCGCTGCGGTCATCCACACCGATTTCGAGAAAGGCTTCATTCGCGCCGAAACCATTGGCTACGAGGACTACCTTAAGTATCGCGGCGAATCCGGCGCCCGCGATGCTGGCCGGCTGCGCCTGGAAGGCAAGGAATACCGGGTGCAGGAAGGCGACGTGCTGCATTTCCGCTTCAACGTCTGACCTGATGAGGCTGGCATCTCATCGCCGGCTGATGTTGTCTCCGCGATCACTCCAGAGCGTTGACACCCGTCCGCTCTGCCGTCAGAATTACGGGCTGTTTCCACCGATCACTGTTTCACCGGATTGCTAACCAGTTGTTTTCGGCTGGAGGGATACCCAAGCGGCCAACGGGGGCAGACTGTAAATCTGCTGGCTTACGCCTTCGGTGGTTCGAATCCACCTCCCTCCACCAGTTCCGAAGCGAAAGCTCTGGATTGTGGAATCAACCAAGCTGCATTCCGTTCCGTAAATCGCGGGAGTAGTTCAATGGTAGAACTTCAGCCTTCCAAGCTGATTGTGCGGGTTCGATCCCCGTCTCCCGCTCCACTGCAGCGGTACCATGAACATTCCGCTCAGCGGACTACATCGTTGCTCACGTAGCTCAGTCGGTAGAGCACCTCCTTGGTAAGGAGGAGGTCGAAGGTTCGATTCCTTTCGTGAGCACCATCTCCAAGTTGTCACCGCAATTCCGGCCTCATAGCTTTATTTTCCACACCTCCAGTTCTCCACTTCAGTTCATACAGAGAAGCAGCCATGGCAAAGGGTAAATTCGAGCGGACCAAGCCGCACGTGAACGTGGGCACGATTGGTCACGTTGACCACGGCAAGACGACGCTGACGGCGGCGCTGACGAAGATCGGCGCGGAGCGTTTTGGCGGCGAGTTCAAGGCGTA
>JANOKD010000109.1:0-40560 GCA_031419075.1 Lysobacterales bacterium | reverse complement strand
GGCCTGACCAGCCGAATGGCTGGTCAGGCCGCTCTACCGCTTGGAATTACCGCTTGCCATCGTCTTCGGTTTTCTGTTTGAACCTGCACAGATCGCGGATCGGGCACTGCCAGCATTCGGGCCTGCGCGCTTTGCACGTGTAGCGGCCGTGCAGGATCAGCCAGTGGTGCGCGTCCTGAAGAAATGCTTTTGGCAACCGCTTCAGCAGCGCGTGTTCCACTGCCAGCACCGTTTTTCCCCGTGCGAGTCCGGTGCGATTGGAGACGCGGAAAATATGCGTGTCGACCGCCATCGTCGGTTCCCCGAACGCGGTGTTCATCACCACGTTTGCTGTCTTGCGACCGACACCGGGCAGTGCTTCAAGTGCAGTGCGCTCACGCGGCACCTCGCCGTCGTGCAGGTCGAGCAGCTGTCGACACATCGCGATGACATTCGCCGCTTTCGTATTGAACAGGCCGATGGTGGCGATGTAGGGCTTGAGACCTTCGACGCCCAGTGCTGCGATCGCCTGTGGCGTGTTCGCGACCGGAAACAGCCTGCGCATCGCCTTGTTCACGCCGACATCGGTCGCCTGCGCCGACAGGATCACCGCGACCAACAGCTCGAACGGTGTCGAATATTCGAGTTCGGTGGTGGGGTGGGGATTGAGTTCCTGCAGACGTTCGAACATTGTCTGGATATCGGCAGCGGGCATGCCGCCGCGCGCTGTGCGAGCGTTTTTTTTGTTCGTCAGCATCGATTTATTCCGGCTGTTGTTTCGCAGCGACGCGTGCTTTCGCCCGCGCCAGCGCGGCGGCAGCGGCGGGCGGTAGGGTTGATGCCGCGATCAATGTTCGCGGTGCAATGGATGCGCGTTTGCATGCACGTGCTTCCGCGCGCGCCGTGAGCCGCGCCTCACGCGCACGGTAGCGTTCGCGGGCTGCGAGTGCGCGCAGGCGCGCGTCGCGAGCAGCGATCATGATCCGCGCGCGTGCGTCGCAGTCGCCACAGTTGCCATCGATGCTCTCTGGACAGCGATCGAGCAGACCTAACTCGATCGCTTGGTCGATATTGTCTGTTGCCAGCGCATCAGCGATGGCGCACAGCACCTGGTGGCTGCATGCGGGACAGCGCATCACGCTCATTTGCCGCTGAATTCCGGTTTGCGCCGTTCCAGAAATGCTTTGGTGCCTTCGCGCATGTCTTCGCTCGAAAAGATCAGCCCGAACTGCGCGCTTTCGTATTCCAGGCCTTCCTCGATGCCGCATTCACCGCCGACGTTCACGCAGTCGAGCATGCCCCGCAGCGCGAGTGGGGCGGCGGCGGCCAACTGTTTCGCCAGCGTCATGGTCTCGGTCTCCAGGTCCGCTGCCGGCACGACGCGATTGACGATGCCCAACGTCAGTGCGCGGGCGGCATCGATCGGTGCGCCGAGTAGGCACAGCTCAAGCGTCGCTGCGCGGCCGGCGAGGCGCAGCAGGCGCTGGGTGCCGCCGAAACCGGGGATCAGGCCGAGGTTGATCTCGGGCTGGCCAAGCTTGGCGTTGTCAGCAGCGATGCGCAGATGGCAGGCCATCGCCAACTCCAGCCCGCCGCCCAGGGCAAAGCCATTCAACATTGCAATTACGGGCTTCGGCATTTTTTCGATCCGCCGCATCATCCGCGTGCCGCGCAGCGAGAAATCGCGGCCTTCGACCGGGCTTAGGCTGCTCATTTCGGCGATATCCGCCCCGGCCACGAAGGCCTTGGGACCGCTGCCGGTCAGCACAATCACGCGCACCGCCGGGTCGACCGCCGCGGCATCGAAAGCAGCGTGCAGGGCGTCGAGGGTGGCGGCATCCAGCGCGTTCAGGCGTTCGGGGCGGTCGATGGCGATGCGGCGGATGACGCCATGGCCTTCGACGGGGTGATCCTGAATGAGCAGGGGCAAGCGGTGCACGGTGTCTGGGTTCATGGTGGTTTCGGTCATATGGAAGAGGGTGTCCCCAGCGTGGAGAGGGGAACTTGCGGATGCCTGGACAGGTCGCAAGGCGGTCCTCAGTGGCGGTTAAGTGCTGTGGACAGTATCCTAGCCTGTCGTTTGTAGATGCCATACCGGGGGCGGCGCGCCGCCTCATTCCATGTCGGAGTCTCCCGACAAACCCCATTTTGGAGAGTTACTGAATGAAGTTGCGTCTGCTCGCTGTCGCCACCTTCGCAGCCCTGGCTTTGACCGCAGGTACGGCTTCGGCCCAAGACACCACGTCCGAGAAAGGCAAAGTCAGCTATGCCCTCGGCTATCGCGCCGGCCTCGATATCGCCCGTGTGCTCGGCAGCGGCGAACAGCTCGATATGGCCACCGTGATGAAAGCGTTCCAGGACGCCACTGCCCGCAAAGACCCGGCCGTCACGCCGGAACTGCTAGGTGCCGCGATGCAGGGCCTTCAGGGCCGTATGGTCGCCAAAGCTAAAGTCGAGATGGAAAAACGCGCTGCCGAGAACAAGACCAAAGGCGACGCTTATCTCGCGCAGAACAAGGGCAAGTCGGGCGTGAAAGTGCTTGCCAGTGGCGTGCAGTATCGGGTCATCGAGTCCGGCAACGGCGCCAAACCCACCCAAGCCAATCAGGTCACTGTCGAGTTCAAGAGTACGCTGGCCGACGGTACTGTGGTCGCCGACACCAGTGTCCCGAGTGAAGGCCAGCCGGCCGGTCCGGTCACGGTGCGTCTGAGCGAGATCCCGCTGCCGGGTCTGCGTGAAGCGCTGCAGATCATGCCGACGGGCGCACGTTGGGAAGTGGTGCTGCCCGGCAGTGCCGCGCACGGCACCACCGTCGAACGTGCGGGCGAGATGGCCAACCAGGTCGTACTTTTCAATATCAAACTCGTCACTGTCGGCCCGGTCGTTGCCGCCCCGCCGCCGGCTCCGCCGCGCAACTGATCCCTTTCAATATCATTCTCACGGACGATCCAACTTCACGCCGGCGCACTGCCGGCGTGTTGCTTTCAGCCCTTTAAATATGACGACTGTCCGCCCCGTTCTCACCCCATGTACCGGCGTTTGCACGCTGGATCCCGCCGGTTTTTGCGACGGCTGTTTCCGCACCGGCGACGAGATCTGCGATTGGCTGTCGATGGCAGACACGCAGCGGCAATACATGATGGATGTCGTGCTGCCGGCGCGTGAAGCGCGTCTGCTCGAAGCCAAGCCAGTCCAGGATGCGCCGGTGTGATCGCGGTGCTGTCTGCGCTGTCCGATGCCCTGCATCCGCTTGGCGCAATGCCGTCCTCGGCCCCTTGGAACCTTGAGGAACTGTCCGATCTGCTCGGTGATCTGCCGGCTGTGGACGCGGCGGTGCTGGTGGGATTGGTGCCGCGTGATGCCGGCCTGCAGGTGCTGCTGACCCGACGCACCGACAGCCTGCGCCATCATGCGGGTCAGGTGAGTTTTCCCGGCGGCAGGATCGAAGCGGATGATCACGATGTTGTCGCGGCTGCACTTCGCGAAGCGCATGAAGAAATCGGTTTGAGTCACGGGCTTGCGATGCCGCTGGGTTTTCTCGATCCACTGATGACCATCACCGGCTTCCGGGTACTGCCGGTGGTGGCGCGGATCGATCCGCATTTTGTCGCTACGCCCGATCCGGGTGAAGTCGCCGAAGTATTTGAGGTCGACCTGGCGTTCCTGATGCATCCGGACAATCTTGAGCGCGTCGATATCGACTATCGCGGGCGCACGCGTCACGTGCTGCAGTTCCGGCAGCCGCCTCAGGCGCCGGATCAGCGGATCTGGGGCGTCACCGCATCGATCCTGTTCAATCTGCGCGAACGACTGGCGCGGGCGCAGATCGCATGACGATTTCGAACATTGATCGTTGGACCACGCTGGTCGATGCGGAATCGCTGGTTGGCCGACTCGGGTCCGATGATCTGCGTGTTTTCGACTGCCGATTCGCGTTGAACGATACCGCTGCCGGCGAAATCGCCTGGCGCGAGGCGCATCTGCCCGGGGCGCAGTACGCGCATCTCGACCACCATTTGTCCGGACTGCATCGTGCGGGGGCCGGGCGGCATCCCTGGCCCGATGCCGCTGCTTTCTGCGGCTGGCTCGGTCGCTGCGGGGTGATGCCCGAGACCCAAGTCGTCGCTTACGACGCCGGTGACGGTGCATTCGCTGCGCGGCTGTGGTGGCTGCTGCGCGCACTGGGCCATCACAACGTCGCCGTGCTCGACGGTGGATGGGCACGCTGGAGCGCGCTTGGTTTGCCTACCAATCATGCAGTGCCCGTCGTGTCGCCGACGCACTATGCAGCTGCGTTCGATGCCGGCCGCCTGCTCGATGCGACCGGGATTCCGGCACGCCTTGCGGCAGGCGATGTGTTGATCGATGCGCGCGCCCCTGAGCGTTTTCGCGGTGAGGTCGAACCCATCGATCGCGTTGCCGGCCACGTGCCGGGTGCGGTCAATCGGCCCTACGCCGCCAATCTGAGCGAAGGTCGCTTCAAATCCGCGTCGCAGCTTGCAGAGGAGTTCACTGCGCTGCTCGACGGCCGCGCCCCGCAGCGCGCCATCGCGATGTGCGGTTCTGGCGTTACCGCTTGTCATCATCTCTTGGCGATGGCGCATGCCGGACTGCCCGGCGCGCGTCTGTTCACGGGGTCATGGAGCGGCTGGATTGAAGATCCAGCGCGCGCGGTTGCGAGTGGCGATGATCGTTGATCGAAAAGAATCGAACAGCGAAGAGGTGATCAACGCGAACGGTGTGCGATTGAGCTGAAGCCGCAGCGACTTATTTCTTCAGCTTCGCCACCAGCGCGTTCAGCGCAGTCTGGGTTTCTGGCTCCCACCACTGATCTACAAAGCGCTCCAGATCGATCACCTCCGGCGAAAGGGCTTCGACGACGGGTTCGCGGGCGATGGCGCGGGTTTTCAGCATTGGCTGGTGCGGCAGTTTCAGCAGGGCATCCAACCACGCCACTGCGCGCGGCACGACATGATCCACATCGACCAGTTCGTCCACCAACCCGATATCGAATGCGCGTTCGGCGGTCAGCATCTCGCCGGCGATCAGCAGGCGCTCGGCGCGGTATTCGCCGACCACGCGTCGCATCAGCCGCTGGATGCCTTCGGGTACGACCAGTCCGACCTGGGTTTCATTGAGTCCGATTGAGAACGGCCGGGCCGGGTCGACGCTGCGCGCCATCACCCGGTAGTCGCAGCACAGCGCCAGCACGCAGCCGCCGGCCGGGGCATGTCCGGTGAGCGCGGCAACCACGGGCACGCGCGATTCCGCAAGCAGCCGCGCGACGCCGAAAAACGCCTGCCAACATTCCAGTACACCGCGTCGGTCGTCGCCCAGCGACAGCAGATACGGCACGTCGAGGCCCGCGGAGAAAATCTTTGGACTGCCGGCAAGCACCACGCCCAGTACGCCGTCGCTGTAGGCGCCTTCCAGTGCGGCGATCAGCGCGCGACACAGCGCAGGGTCGAGGGCGTTGACCGGCGGACGCGCAAGCTGCAGGCAGCGGATCGCTCCAAACGCATGGATCTGAATCAAGTCGGTGGAGCCTGTGGGCGTTTCAGTCGATGTGCTCATCGCGTCCGGGATTTCGATGGGGTAGGCGGCTTATCATAAGTGCATGAACGCATTTGCCTACCGTTTCGCTGCCGTCTTCGGTTTCATCCTGGTGCTGTCCGCGCCGGTCGCTGCGCGCGACTGCCGCCCGCAGGTGCGCGATGGCTGGGTGCGGATGCCGCCAAGCAAGACCATGCCGATGATGGCTGGCTTTGGTCGTATCGTGAACAAGTGCGCGACGCCGGTGAACATCATGTCCGCGCGCAGCCCCTCTTTCGGCAGCGTCGAGCTGCACGAAACCCGCGTGGTCGACGGTATCAGCCGCATGCGCCCGGTGCCCGAACTCCGCCTGCCGCCCGACGGCAGCGCGGTGCTCAAACCCGGCGGCATGCATCTGATGCTGATGCAGCCGGGCGCAGTGCTGAAGGCAGGCAGCAAGATTGTGATCGAATTTGAACTCGCGGGGGGAGGCACGTTGCTCGGCGAGTTCGAGCTGCGCAAACCGGAGCTGTAAGCCGCTTCGGTTCTGGTATCGCGGTTTGACCAGCCATTCGTCTGTTGAAGACCAACCCGCTGCTGTGATTTAGTAACTGCATATCAACGAATCAATTGCGTGGTGTTGAAGCGGGGTTGATTACAGCGATGGAGCAGCGCGCTGAAGCACGCTCTACCGAAGCACGCTCTACCGTGGTCAGCGTATCTCCGCCGCTGCGCGCACTGCGTCCGGCAGCGGCACCGGGCGGCCGCTGGCGAGTTCGATCCAGACCAGCACCGAATGCCCTTCGGCATACAGACGCCCGTCTTGGCCAACGATGCGATGACCCAGGGTGAGGCTGCTGCCGCCGACGCGTTGGGTTAGCAGTTCCACCAACACCTGCGCAGGATAGGGAATTGGCAATCGGTAGTTCATCTGTACCGCAGCCAGCAGCGGCGCATGATGCGTGGTGGCCCATCCTTTCACGGAATGCTCGAACCAGCGGATGCGCGCCTCTTCCACATACGTCATGTAGTTGGCGTTGTTGACGTGGTTGAACGCATCCAGATCGCGCCAGCGCAGATCGATCGGCATGCGGAACAGCATCGACGGTGCCGCGTCGTCCGGTTCGGCGTTGGTGTCGGAACGCTGATTCATGCCGCGGTTTTCCGGGGTTTGGTTTTGGTGGTGGTGCTGACTTTTCCAGCATTTTTTGCTGGAGTTTTCGCAGCGGTCTTGGCGGGCGGCTTGGGTTTTCTGGGCGGCAGGGCGCGCTCAGCCTTCGAGATCATTGAGGCTTTCGATGCGGTGGTCTTGCGCGCGTCCTGCGCGGGATCGAGTACATGGGCGAGAAAGCGCCCGGTATGCGATGCCGCAACGGTGACGAGTTCTTCCGGCGTGCCCTCGGCGATGATGTCGCCGCCGCGATGACCACCCTCAGGACCCAGATCGATCACCCAGTCCGCGGTTTTGATCACGTCGAGATTGTGTTCGATCACCACAATCGTGTTGCCCTCATCGCGGAGTTTGTGCAACACAGCAAGCAGATGCTCGATGTCGTGAAAGTGCAGGCCGGTGGTGGGTTCGTCGAGGATATACAGCGTGCGTCCGGTATCGCGGCGCGACAACTCTTTCGACAGTTTCACGCGCTGCGCTTCGCCGCCGGACAGTGTGGTCGCCGGTTGGCCCAGACGGATATAGCTCAAGCCCACGTCGATCAGCGTTTCGAGTTTGCGCGCCAGATTGGGCACCGGCTCGAACAGCTTCAGCGCGTCTTCGACGGTCATTTCCAGCACGTCGCGAATGCTGTAGCCCTTGTAGAGAATTTCCAGGGTTTCGCGGTTGTAGCGTTTGCCGTGGCAGACATCGCAGGGCACATACACGTCGGGCAGGAAGTGCATCTCGACTTTGATCAGGCCGTCGCCCTGGCAGGCTTCGCAGCGGCCGCCGCGCACGTTGAAACTGAAACGCCCTGGCGAATAGCCGCGCGCGCGTGACTCCGGCACCTGTGCGAACAGCTCGCGCAGCGGCGTGAACAGACCGGTGTAGGTTGCCGGATTGCTGCGCGGGGTGCGGCCGATGGGCGACTGGTCGATATCGACGACTTTGTCGAACAGATCCAGCCCCTTCACTTCTTTATACGCCGCTGGCTTGTGCGACGCGCCGTTGATTTCGTTTGCGGCCAACGCATACAGAGTGTCGTTGATGAGCGTCGATTTGCCCGAGCCGGACACGCCGGTGATGGCGGTGAACAGGCCCGCGTGCAGGGTCAGATCGACGTTTTTCAGATTATTGCCCGATGCGCCCCGCAGGGTGAGCTTCATCTTCGGATTCGGTTTGTGCCGGAAGGCGGGAATCTCGATGCGGCGCTTGCCGCTGAGATATTGGCCGGTGATCGAACGCGGCGCGTTGAGCAGGTCCTCGAACGAGCCCTGGGCGATCACTTCGCCGCCGTGCACGCCCGCGCCGGGGCCGATATCGACCACGTGATCGGCGAGCCGGATCGCGTCTTCGTCGTGTTCGACCACGATGACCGTGTTGCCCAGATCTCGCAGGCGCACGAGCGTGCCGAGCAGACGTTCGTTGTCGCGCTGATGCAGGCCGATGGAGGGCTCGTCCAGCACGTACATCACCCCGACTAGACCCGCGCCGATTTGCGACGCCAGACGGATGCGCTGCGCTTCGCCGCCGGACAGCGTGTCGGCCTTCCGTTCGAGGGTCAGATAGTCGAGGCCGACATCGATGAGGAAGTTCAGGCGTTCGCGGATTTCCTTGACGATCTTGGTCGCGATCTCGCCGCGCCAGCCGGGCAGCGTGAGATGGCTGAAAAAGTTCAGCGCTTCGTCGATCGGCAGAATCATGATCGACGGCAAAGCGTGATCAGCGATGAAGACATTCCGCGCGGCCCGGTTCAAACGCGCGCCGCCGCAGTCGGGGCAGGGCCGCGCGCTGATGTATTTCCCCAATTCTTCGCGCACCGCGATCGATTCGGTTTCGCGATAACGGCGCTCCAAGTTTGGGATGATGCCCTCGAACTTGTGCTTGCGCTGGGTGCGGCCGCCAGTGTCGGTCAGATAAGTGAAAGCGATTGCTTCGTTGCCACTGCCGTGCAGCACCGCCTGCTGGGTCTTGGCTTCGAGCTCGTTCCAGTGGGTGTCGACGCTGAAACCGTAGTGCTTGGCCAGCGACTGCAGCAGCTGGAAGTAATACACGTTGCGACGGTCCCAGCCGCGCACGGCGCCTGCGCCCAGCGACAGCTCCGGATGCACGACGACGCGCGCCGGGTCGAAGAACTGGCTCACCCCCAGGCCGTCGCAGCTCGGGCAGGCGCCCACCGGCGAGTTGAACGAGAACAGCCGCGGTTCCAGCTCCGGCAGCGAGTAATCGCAGACCGGGCAGCTGTATTTCGACGAGAACAGCAGCGGCGATGCCTTGGCGTCATCGAGCGACTGCACCAGCGCCATCCCGTCGCCGAGTTTCAGCGCGGTTTCGAAGGATTCGGCGAGGCGCTGCTGCAGATCTTCGCGCGGCTTGAAGCGATCAATGACCGCTTCAATCGTATGCTTCTGGCGTAATGTCAGCGCCGGCACCGCGTCGATTTCGTACAGCACGCCGTCGACGCGCACGCGCACATAGCCCTGCGCGCGCAGCTGTTCAAACACCTGCGCGTGCTCGCCTTTGCGCTCGCGGATCACCGGCGCCAGCAGCATGTAGCGCTGTTCGCTGGTCTTCTTGTCGTTGCCCAGCGCCAGCACCTGATCGACCATCTGGCTGACGGTCTGCGCTTCCAGCGCGAAATGATGGTCCGGGCAGCGCGGCGAACCGACGCGCGCATACAGCAGGCGCACGTAATCGTAGATTTCGGTGATGGTGCCGACGGTCGAGCGCGGGTTGTGCGATGTCGATTTCTGTTCGATCGAGATCGCGGGGCTCAGGCCTTCGATGTGATCGACATCGGGCTTCTCCATCACGCTGAGGAACTGGCGTGCGTAGGCCGACAGCGATTCCACATAGCGGCGCTGACCTTCGGCATAAATGGTGTCGAACGCGAGCGAGGATTTGCCCGAACCCGACAGGCCGGTGATCACGATCAGCTTGTCGCGCGGCAGATCGAGATCGATATTCTTCAGATTGTGGGTACGCGCTCCGCGGATGCGGATGGTGTCCATAGCCATGATGCGGGGGGAAGTCCTGGCATGAGGGGATGCCACTGCGCCCCCGGACATGGTGCCGGGTAACGCAAAAGGCAATCCGCAAGCGTAACCAGCCGCTGGGTGCAGAGCAAACCCGCCCATGGAAATCCGCAGGCAGGATTGCTGTCGCCTTTACGGGCGAAGCGTGCTGGGTTTTGCTACTTCAGCAGTTCGAACCGCATCGGCGCGCCTTCCGGCGGCAGCGTGACACCTTCGATGGCTGTACCGTCCGGGTTCTGGCCCCAGCCGCGGGTATCGATCACCGCTGGGCTGATGCCGTTCAAAATCAGCTGCACTTTCAGCGCTTCGGCGCGCTGCTTGGACAGAAAGATATCGTTGCCGGTATCGGCGGTGGCGACCACCGGGCCCACCACCAGCAGACGTGTGCCTGGAGGCGCAGCGCGGATGGTGTCTGCGGCTTGTGCCACCAAGTTGAGGCTGTCGGTGCTTACATTGCCGCCGCCGTTCTCGAATTTGAGCGGCATCTGATTCAGTGTTTTCGCCACGACTTCCGGGGCGATGACTTTTCCGGAAACCACGGCATCACCGCCGGTCGGCAGGATGAACAGCCCTTCCAGACGGGCGCCGGGAAATGCATTCTCGGCAGCAGCGCGCAGACTGCGGCGTTGCTCAAGATCGACTTTACCGCTCAATACGATGCGGTCGCCCTCGAAGCGCAGCGCGGCGCCTGCCAAGGGTTCGAATATTTTCAGGAAGGTGTTCAGGCCTTCGACCCATACGGCCGGGCGTGCGGCGCTGTCCACCGTGATATCGCCGACGGCTCGGCCCGCGCCATAAGTCGCAAGCAGCGCCTGTTCAATCCGCGATTTCGCCGCGGCACCGTCGACAGTGCCGTCGAAACGGATCGTACCGCTGTTGTTCACCACGCTCAGCATGGCGTCGAACTGCGCGCGCGCAGCGGCGGGGGTTGCTGTGGGCGTGGCCGGTGGTGTGCGCTGACAGGCGCTTGCGATGACGGCGACTGTGATGATGAGCGACACGGCAAACACGCGACCTTCACGACGAAAAGCGATATCGGGCATCTTTGGGTCTCTGCGCGGAATCGGAAATGAAGAGAACCTCCCCCTGCATGATGCAGGGGGAGGGTGCAGCGCTTGCTTTCAAAGGGTTACAGCTTTTTCGTGGACACGTAGTTGACCGTGACCTCGTTCGAGCACTCGCTGGTGCCCTGGTTGCAGATCTTGTAGGTCATCGTGCCGCTGCCGACGATACGGAAGTTGTCGGTGAACAGCAGGCTGTTGCGGCGCGAGGCGTAAATGGAGCCGTTGCGATAGATGTCCACCTGACGCTTGCCGTGTTCCCAGGTCAGCGCAACGCGGGTGCGGTGATTGCTGAGCTGTTCGACCGTGGCCGCTTCCTTGTACGGATAATTGGCGTCGACGAAGCTTGGGTAGATCGATACGCCGGTTGCCGCGGTGAAGCCTCTGATCGTGACGTACCACACGCCCGAAGCCGGTGCCGGGAAGAAACAGGTTTCGTTGTTGCCGAACGAGAACGGGCGGCAGTCGAACGACGTGGTGGTCGGCGGTGTGCCGCGCTTCACGTAGATATCGGCATCGCCGGTACCGCCGTACATCGCGAACAGCAGGTTGGTCGCACCGTTGGGTACGGTCAACTGGTACTTGATCTCGCCTCTCGCCCCGACGCTGATGTCGGTGATGGTGATGCCGTTTTTCAGTTCAGTGGCCGGCGGCGGCGGCGGCGGCGGCGGCGGATCAGACGGCAGCGGGTCGGTACCGTTTGCGACTCTGACAGCAGCCGTGGCGTCGACGATACCCGCACCGCAGGGCGTGTCGTAATTGCAGCCACCCGGGAATCCGCCGTTGGCATAGGCCGTATTCTCAAGGATCTTTTTGACCTGCGCGGGCGTTTTCGGCGTTGCGGAGGCAGACTGGATCAGCGCTGCGACGCCCGCGACGTGCGGCGACGCCATTGAGGTGCCGGCGTACCAGGCATAGCCTTCGGCGCCCTGTGTGGTCAAGCCCAGATTCAGGGTCGAGAGCACGTTGTCGGCTGCAGGTGTAAAGCCGCTGCCGCCGGGACCGGCAACGTCAACCACGGGACCAAAGCTCGAGTAGCTGGCTTTGGTTCCAGTCGGGCCGACGGCGGCAACGGAGACCACGTTGTTACAGCTGGCGGGCTGCTGCTGAGCGGCATCACCGCCAGAGTTGCCTGCGGCCACAACCACGGTGGTGCCACGTGCGACAGCACCATCAATGGCGGTCTGGAACGCAACGCTGCAGGCTCCGCTGCCACCGAGGCTCAGGTTCAGCACTTCGGCCGGATTGGCGTTGGCCGGAATACCAGCAACGGTGCCGCCCGAACCCCAAGTGATGGCGTCGGCGATGTCGGACAGGAAACCGCCGCATTTGCCCAGCGCGCGCATCGGCAGAATTTTCGCTGCGGGTGCAACACCAGCCGTACCGGCACCGTTGTCGGTCAATGCGGCGATGGTGCCGGCTACGTGAGTGCCGTGCCATGTGCTGTCGGACGGTGTACCGAAAAAGTCGCATTCACCGTCATGCCAGTCGCCCGGATCGTTCGGATCCGCATCGCGGCCATCGCCATCAACGGCGGTGTCGAGATCGCCGATGAAGTCGTAACCCGGTACCAATTGGCCGGCAAATTCAGTGTGCGGGGTGATGCCGGTATCGATCACGCCAACGACGACGCCTGCGCCTTTGGTGATGTCCCATGCGGGTTCAAGATTCACGCCGCCCGGGCCATTCTTGTAATGCCACTGTTGGGCATACAGCGGATCGTTCGGCACGAACAGCGGCTGCATACGGGCGTCGATTTCGACGACCAGGACATTCGGATCTTTCATGATTTCGACCATCATCTGCTTGGCGGCAGCGAGGTCGAGTTTGGTGTCGGTGCGGATCAGCTCAGCGCCTGTCGACAGGGTGCGGGCTGCGCGGATGCTCATGCCCAGCTTGGTCGATGCGGCGGCGAGCTTGTCTTGGCTGGCCACTTTGGCCGACGAGGTTGTGGTGTCACGGTAGGTGACGATAAAGCGATCATGCAGCTCTTCCTGGGCGCCAGCCCGGGCGGCCATCGAAGTCTTATCGACGATCGGCGCGCGGCTGCCAGACCATGCCACGGGGGCGACAATGGCGGCGGCGGCGATGGCAAGTGCGGTCAATTTCAGGGCGTTGTGTTTCTGGGGTCGAATCATGTTGCACAGCTCCTTTATGCGTGGTGTCCGCGCGATTGAGGCAGACATTTACTTGCAGCGGGCTTTCTGAACAAGCCGTCGATACTCCGACGGCGGGGGAACTGCCCACGGTGGCGATGACTTCCAGCCGAAGGGCAGATAGGGGCGCGCGTCGACAGAGGCCGACTCCGCGAAAGGGTTAACGCTGGGCTGGATGCTCGGCGCGGGGCCTGCAATCGAGACTCATGGCGTGCCCGGTCTGGGCGTGAAGCGCGCTGATGGCGAGCCGAATTTCCGATGTGGACACCAGCTTGTCATCAAAGCGCTGCTGGCTTTGGAAGTGGTTGAATGCATTGGAATTCACGCTCCTTCATGAGTGACTACAGCCGGCAGCATGGGCTCTACACGATCGAGAACACGTGCGGCACTGCAGCGACGACGACGACACCCCCTGTGTTGTCGGACTTCCGCTTTAAAACTGAACCGAGGCTATCCTCACGTCAAGTGTGTGACAAGTGCCTCTTTGTGACCCTGCCGATGAGCGGCCTATGGCGCTTGTGCACCTGCTCGATCAAAGTTTCTGGAGCCTCTAGATCTGGGTATGCAAGAAGGATGGCCCGATTCTTGCCGCAATTAGCTAGCTTTGCGGCCGCAAATCGTCTGATGGCTTGCGATCAGGCCTGCAAGTCATTAAAATCCCGCCTCTTTCCGTCCACTTGGGCGGTTGTTTGTGAGACACGTTGCATCCAAATAACTACAGAGGAATCCCGTTCATGTACGCAGTCATGGTCACAGGCGGTAAACAATACCGCGTGATGCAAGGTGAGACGCTTCGCGTCGAGCTGTTGGAAGCTGAAGCAGGTAGCGAAATCAAGTTCGACACCGTCCTGATGTTGGGCGACGGCGAGGGTGTCACCCTCGGTGACGCACTCAAGGGCGCTACCGTCTCCGCAACGGTGATCGGCCACGGCCGCGCCGACAAGATCCGCATCGTCAAATTCCGTCGTCGTAAGCACCATCGCAAGCAGATGGGCCATCGTCAGCACTACACCGAAATCCAGATCACCGGCATTGCCGGTGGCAACAAGTAAGGAGAAGCCGCCATGGCACATAAAAAGGGCGTAGGTTCCTCGCGCAACGGCCGCGACTCCAACCCGAAATACCTCGGTGTGAAATTGTTCGGCGGCCAAGCCGTCGATGCAGGCAACATCATCGTGCGTCAGCGCGGCACCCAGTTCCATCCGGGCCCGGGCGTTGGCCTCGGTCGCGACCACACGCTGTTTGCGCTGGTCGATGGCAAGGTCGCGTTCTCGGTCAAGGGGCTGAAAAAGCGTCGTATGGTCAGCGTCGTCAGCGCGTAACGTCCGCTGACGTGCGCAGGGAGCCCCGCTTCGGCGGGGCTTTTCGTTTGTGGCTTGAGCAGCTCAGGAAACGGCGACCAGCGGTCCACGCTCGGCTGATCTATGCTTCACCCGCTCATCCTGTTTGCGGCGAAAGCCACCTCCAACCATAAAGTTGTTTACTTATGAAACTCGTCGACGAAGCCGAAATCAACGTGTTCGCCGGAAACGGCGGCAACGGCTGCGTCGGTTTCAGGCGCGAAAAATTCATTCCGCTCGGCGGTCCGGATGGCGGCGACGGCGGGGCAGGCGGCAGCGTCTGGATCGAAGCCGACGAAAACCTCAATACGCTCGTCGATTTCCGGCATCAGCGCAGTTTTCGCGCCGAACGTGGCGAGAACGGAATGGGCAGCCAGCGTTACGGCAAAGGCGGCGAAGATACGACCATCACCGTGCCGGTCGGCACCGTGGTCATCAATGTCGAGACCGACGAGACCATCGGCGACCTGACCCGCCACGGCCAGCGACTGCTGGTTGCGCAGGGCGGCAAGGGCGGTCTTGGCAATATGCACTTTAAGAGTTCGGTCAACCGCTCGCCGCGCAAGGCGCTGCCGGGCCTGCCGGGCGATGAGCGCACCATCAAACTGGAGCTCAAGCTGCTGGCCGATGTCGGTCTGTTGGGTTTCCCGAACGCCGGCAAAAGCACGTTTGTGCGCGCGGTGTCGGCGGCGACACCCAAGGTGGCGGATTACCCGTTCACCACGCTGTATCCGAATCTCGGCGTGGTCAGCGTCGAGCAGTACCGCAGCTTTGTGATCGCCGATATCCCGGGGCTGATCGAAGGCGCGGCCGATGGCGTCGGGCTGGGCAGTCTGTTTCTGCGCCACGTCCAACGCACGCGTCTGCTGCTGCATCTGGTCGACATGGTGCCGATGGAAGGCGGGGTGGAAGCGCCGCCCGCCGAGCAGGTGCGCGCGATCGAGCGTGAGCTGCAGAAATACGACCCCGCTATGCTGGAAAAGCCGCGCTGGCTGGTGTTGAACAAAGCCGATCTGATGTTCGAGGACGAAGCGCGCGCGCTGGCCGAAGAGGTTGTCGCTGAACTCGGCTGGACCCAGCCGTGGTTCCTCGTATCGGCGCTGTCGCGCGAAGGCACTTGGCCGATCATGCTGGAAATCCAGAGCTTTTTCGATCATCTGCGCGAAGTGCAGCTCGAGGCCGAGGCGGAAGCAGCCGCTGCCGTCGCCGCAGCAGTCAAGGCCGATCATGCGGGCTGACATGGTCAACGACATCCCGCGTGCGTTTGCCGATGTTTTGCGGGCAACGAAAAACCCGGCCAAGGCCGGGTTTTCGTTAGACGCTGACTTGAAGCGATCAGGCGGCTTTGTTGATTGCCTTGATGCGTGCGGTCAGACGGCTTTTGTGGCGGGCGGCCTTGTTCTTGTGGATCAGGCCGCGTGCGCTGAAACGGTCGAGAATCGGCTGAGCGATGGCGAAAGCGGCCTGAGCGCCAGCGGCGTCGTTGGCTTCGATAGCCTTCAGCACTTTCTTGACGGAGGTGCGGAGCATGGAGCGCTGAGCGGTATTGCGCGCGTTGCGCACAACGGTCTGCTTGGCGCGCTTTTTGGCGGACTTGATGTTGGCCACGGTGGAATCCTGGGGTTATCGGTTGGGTCGGGAGGTGTAGAACCGAGCGGTTCTGTCACTGCCCAGTTGCATACAAGTTCGCATACATTGAGAGGACAGGCCGCCGCTATGCGGACAGTCAGACAGAAAATTATGGGCGATTCAGTGGGTTGGGTCAACTGGCACGGACAGGCGGGGCTGCAATGAGCGATTCTGACGCCAAGCCGGGCGCCCGTGGCGGGCTGCTGAAGTCCACCTCGATCTTCAGCGCCATGACCCTGCTGTCGCGGATCGCCGGCTTTGCCCGCGATGCCCTGCAGTCGCGCATCTTCGGCAGTTCGGCGGCGATGGATGCCTTCGTCATCGCTTACCGCATTCCGAATTACCTGCGCCGGATCTTCGCCGAAGGCTCGATGCAGATGGCGTTCGTGCCGGTGCTGAACGAGATCCGCGAGCGCGGCGATCAGGCCGCACTGAAGGAATTCGTCGACCGCATGGCGGGTGCGCTGTTTGCGGTCGTGTTCGTCGTATCGGGCATCGGCATGCTGGCTGCGCCGCTGATCGCCGGCCTGTTCGCGCCGGGCTCGATGGACGAACCTGAGAAGTACGGCCTGATCGTGGAGATGCTGCGGATCACCTTTCCGTATCTCCTGTTCATCTCGATGATGGCGCTGGTCGCGTCGGTGTTGAACAGTTTCGGCAAATTCGCGCTGCCGGCGGTGACTCCGGTGCTTCACAACCTGGTGATGATCGCGGCGATGGTGTGGCTGGCGCCGCGTTTTGCCGAGCCCGCCAAGGCGCTGGCCTGGGGCGTGCTGGTCGCGGGCATCCTGCAGCTGCTGGTGCTGTGGCCGGCCTTGGGGCGATTGGGTATCCGCCCGACGCTGAAGCCCGGTTTTCGCAATCCCGACGTGCGCCGCGTTGCCAAACTGATGCTGCCGACGCTGTTTTCGTCCTCGGTGGCCCAGCTGAATCTGTTGGTCGGCACCATATTCGCTTCGCTGCTGGTCACCGGCAGCCAGACTTGGCTATACCTGTCCGACCGTCTGGTTGAATTTCCGCTGGGGCTGTTCGGGGTGGCGATCGGCACGGTGATCCTGCCGCATCTGTCGCGCCGCCACGCTGCGACCGATGCCGACGGCTACTCGGCCGCGCTCGACTGGGGCCTGCGGCTGGCGCTGTTGGTCGGCGTGCCGGCGGCGCTGGGTCTGCTGTTATTGGCCGAACCGATGACCGCGGTGGTCTATCAGGGCGGCAAATTCACCGCCCACGACACCCGGATGGCGGCAATCAGCCTCAGCGCGATGAGCATCGGCATTCCGGCGTTCATGCTCAGCAAAGTGCTGGCGCCGGCGTTTTATGCCTGCCAGGACACCAAAACGCCGATGCGCGCCGCGATCTACACGGTGATCGCCAACGTGGTGATGACGGTTGCGTTCACCCTGCCGCTGTGGCTGAACGGTATTGACGGCGCACATGGCGGGATCGCCTTGGCCACCGGACTGGCCGGAATCTTCAACGCCTGGCTGCTGTGGCGCTATCTGCGCCGCGACGGTCTGCTGCGGCCGCAGCCAGGCTGGGGCAAACATTTGCTGCGGATCGGCGTTGGCTGCATTGCGATGACCGCTGTGGTGCTGGGCATTTCGCAGCAAGTCGGTGACTGGACAGCAATCGGCAATCCGTGGGTGCGGGTTGGTTTGCTGTTGGCCGTAGTCGCGGCCGGGGCGCTGACCTACGGCGCTGCCCTCGTCGCGATGGGCCTGCGCCCGCGCGATCTGCGCCATTGAGTCCGGACGCGCGGACCAGAGCCGGCCGCGCTCGCTATACTTCAGGATTGATCGAACTTTGGCTGCCTGCGCCTCCGGCCGGACAGTACGGACCCGCATGACTGAATTGTTCCGCGATCTCGACGGCGGGCCGCTGTGCCCGAACGGCAGCGTGGTTTGCATCGGCGCCTTCGACGGCCTGCACATTGGCCATCGGGCGCTGGTGGGCCACGCGGTGGCGCGCGCGCGCGCATTGGGCGTGCCGGCAGTTGCGCTGAGCTTCGAGCCGCTGCCGCGCGAATTCTTCGCCGGTGGCGCATCGCCGCCGCGGCTGCAGTTGCCGCGCATGAAGCTTGGCGAGTTGAGACACCTCGGCATCGATCGCGTCGGGCTGCTGCGTTTCAACGCCGCGCTTGCCGCGCTGTCGCCCGAGGATTTCGTCCAGCGCTTACTGATCGCCCGGCTGCAGGCGCGTGAAGTCTGGGTGGGCCCAGATTTCCGCTTCGGCCGCGCCCGCAGCGGCAATTTCGCGCTGCTGCAGCGCATGGGCGCCGAGTTCGGATTCGCCGCCGAAACCATCGCGCCGGTAGAACTCGACGGCGCGCAAGTGTCCAGCACCCGCATCCGCGCCGCACTGCAGGGCGGTGATTTCGCCAACGCCGCACGCTTGCTTGGCAAGCCGTATTCCATCGCCGGACGGGTGGTGCACGGCAAACAGCTGGGACGCACGCTGGGGTATCCCACCGCCAATCTGCGTTTCGCCAACAAGACGCCCGCTTTGCGCGGCATTTATGCGACCTGGGTGCACGGCGTGACTGCGCAGCCGTGGCCGTCGGTGTCCAGTTTCGGCACGCGGCCAACGGTGGACGGCAAGGAGCCGCTGCTGGAGGCGCATCTGTTCGATTTCGACGGCGATCTTTACGGCAAGTTGATCGACATCGAGTTCGTCGCGCTGCTGCGCGATGAAGAGAAATTTCCCGATCTGCCGACGCTCGTCGTGCAGATGGACCGCGACGCAGCGCAGGCGCGGCATATTCTGATGAACACCACCGAACGGGCCACCGCGTGAGCGATCAAGACAGCACTGCAGACAACCAACGCTACAAGGCCACGATCCATCTGCCGGCAACCGAGTTTCCGATGCGCGGCGATCTGCCGAAGCGTGAGCCCGACACATTGGCCCGCTGGGAGCGCGAGCGGCTGTACATGCAGCTGCGCGAGAAATCCAAAGGCCGGCCGACGTTCGTGCTGCACGACGGCCCGCCGTATGCGAACGGTTCGATCCATCTCGGTCACGCGGTCAACAAGATTCTCAAAGACATCGTCGTCAAATCGAAGACGATGGCCGGCTTCGACGCACCTTATGTGCCGGGCTGGGACTGCCACGGTCTGCCGATTGAACTGGCGGTGGAGAAAAAGCACGGCAAGGTCGGAGTGAAGCTCGGCGCCGCGGAATTCCGCGCGAAATGCCGCGAATTCGCCAACGAACAGATCGACATCCAGCGCCGCGATTTCAAGCGCCTGGGCGTACTCGGCGATTGGGGTAACCCGTACCGCACGCTCGACTTCAGTTTCGAAGCCAACGAAATGCGCGCGCTGGCGAAAGTGATCGAGAACGGCCATCTGCTGCGCGGCGTCAAGCCGGTGTACTGGTGCTTCGACTGCGGCTCGGCGCTGGCCGAAGCCGAAATTGAATATGAAGACAAGCAGTCGCCGGCCGTTGACGTGGCGTATGCCGCGCGTGATCCGCATGCGCTCGCCGCGAAGTTTGGTGTCGAGATCGAGGCCGGTGTCGAAGTTGCTGTGCCGATCTGGACGACGACACCGTGGACGCTGCCGGCGTCGCTCGCGGTGACTCTTGGTCCGGATCTGGAATACGCGCTGGTTGAAGGCCCCGCGCGCGGCGGCAAACGTCAGCTGCTGGTGCTCGCCGAAGCGCTTGTTGCGAAGGCGCTGCAGCGTTACGGCGTGGAAGAGACAATCCTGCTTGGCCGCGCGCAGGGCGCTGCGTTGGAAGGCATCGTCCTCGCGCATCCTTTTTACGCCGAACGCGACATACCGCTGATCCTCGGCGACCACGTGTCCGCCGAAGACGGCACCGGCGCCGTCCACACTGCGCCTGGCCACGGTCAGGAAGACTTCGCGGTCGGCCTGAAATATGGGCTGATCGAGCAGTACAGCGCCGCTCAGCTGAATCCGGTCGACGGCCGCGGCGTGTATCTGCCGTCGACGCCGCCACTGGGTGACATCGTGCTGGCCGGTCTACACATTTGGAAGGCGAATGAGGTGATCGTCGAAGCGCTGCGCGGCATCGGCGCGCTGCTGGCGCATCACGAGATCCGCCACAGCTATCCGCACTGCTGGCGGCATCACAAGCCGGTGGCGTTCCGCGCCACGCCGCAGTGGTTCATCTCGATGACCCAGGCGAATCTGCGCGACGACGCGCTGGACGCGATCAAACAGGTTGAATGGTTTCCGGGCTGGGGCCAGGCGCGCATCGCCGGCATGATCGACGGCCGTCCGGACTGGACCATCTCGCGTCAGCGCACGTGGGGCGTGCCGATCGCGCTGTTCGTGCATCGCGAAACCGGCGAGCCGCACCCCAATTCGCCCTCGCTGATGCGTCAGGTCGCCGAGCGCGTCGAGCAAGCCGGTGTGGACGCGTGGTATGCGCTGGACGCTGCGGATCTGCTGGGCGAACAGGCCGGCGATTACGACAAAGTCACCGATATTCTCGACGTGTGGTTCGACTCCGGCGTCACCCACGAGTGCGTACTCGCGCAGCGGCCGCAGGATGGGCTGCGCAAGCCTGCCGACCTGTATCTGGAAGGCTCCGATCAACATCGCGGTTGGTTCCAGAGCGCCATGCTCACGGGCATCGCCATCGACAAGGCCGCGCCGTATCGGCAGTGCCTGACCCACGGGTTCACGGTCGACGAACACGGCAAGAAAATGTCGAAGTCGCTCGGCAACGGGATTGAGCCGCAGGACATCATGAATAAATTGGGTGCAGACATTCTGCGCCTGTGGATCGCGTCCGCCGATTACACCAACGAAATGTCGCTGTCGCAGGAAATCCTCAAGCGCAACGCCGACGCCTATCGCCGCCTGCGCAACACCGCGCGATTCCTGCTGGGCAATCTGCATGGTTTCGACCCCGCCGTGCATCTGATCGCGCACGAGGACATGCTGCCGCTGGATCGCTGGATCGTGCATCGCGCCGATGCGCTGCAGCACCAGATCGCGAATGCCTATGCCCGCTATAACTTCGCCGAGATCGTGCAGGCGCTGATCAACTTCTGCAGCGTCGATCTGGGCTCGCTGTATCTCGACGTGACCAAGGACCGTCTGTACACGATGCGCGAGGATTCTCGCGGGCGACGCAGCGCGCAAAGCGCGATGTACCGCATCAGCGAAGCCCTCGTGCGCTGGATTGCGCCGATTCTTAGTTTTACCGCCGACGAGATGTGGCAGCACCTGCCGGGTCAGCATGAAGAGAATGTGCTGTTTGCGACGTGGTATGAGGGGCTGGCGCCGCTGCCGATGGATGCGGCTTTGAATGGCGAGCGCTTTGATCGTTTACTCGCACTGCGCGAACAGATTGCGAAGACGCTGGAGCCGATGCGCGCCAGCGGCGAGATTGGTGCGGCGCTCGATGCCGAAATCACGATTCACTGCGGTGCCGAAGATTTTGTATGGCTGTCACCGTTGGCCGACGAACTGCGGTTCTTCTTCATCAGCGGCGATGTGTCGGTGGTGGAGGGTGTTGATAGAACTTCAGCCATCGTTAGTACCAAATTAAAATGCATCCGCTGCTGGCACCATCGCGATGATGTCGGCGTGAATCCCGAACACCCCGAGATCTGTGGCCGTTGCGTGAGCAACGTCGACGGTCCGGGCGAAGAACGCCAGTGGTTCTGACGCTCCCACAACACAACAACAAATATTCCGTATCGATATGACTCAAGCCCCCAAACCCAACGCACTCATCTGGCTGCTGCTGTCAGCAGTGGTGATCGGCCTCGATCAATGGTCCAAACAGTGGGTGCTGACCAGCCTGCCCGAATACCAGCCGGTGACGGTGATCGAGAATTACTGGAACTGGTTCCGCAGCTACAACACCGGCGCCGCGTTCAGCTTCCTAGCCGATGCGGGCGGCTGGCAGAAATATCTGTTTTCCGCGCTCGCGTTGGGCATCAGCGGCGTTCTCATGTTCTGGCTGTCGCGCACCCCGCGCGGGCATTGGCGCGAGGCGCTGCCGTTCTCGCTGGTGATCGGCGGCGCGCTGGGGAATCTGATAGACCGGCTGATGCACGGCCACGTGATCGACTTCATTCAGTGGCACTGGAAAGAGGTCTAT
Source organism: Lysobacterales bacterium (assembly GCA_031419075.1). GTDB lineage: Bacteria > Pseudomonadota > Gammaproteobacteria > Xanthomonadales > Xanthomonadaceae > Lysobacter_I. The sequence continues at coordinate 18,591 of JANOKD010000109.1, read as the reverse complement.
TACTATCCATCGTTCAATATCGCCGATTCCGCCATCGTCGGCGGCGCCATCGTGCTGGTGTTGTTCGGAGTGTTTGGCAGACGCGGCAAAAACGCTGCGGAAGGGGGATAATCCAGCGATGGATATCATCCTCGCCAACCCCCGCGGTTTCTGCGCCGGCGTCGACCGTGCGATCGAAATCGTCAAACGTGCCATCGAAACCCTCGGCGCGCCGATCTACGTCCGTCATGAAGTCGTTCACAACAGGTTTGTGGTCGAAGACCTGCGTCAGCGCGGCGCGGTGTTCGTCGAAGAACTGCACGAGGTGCCCGACAACGCGACCGTAATTTTCAGCGCCCACGGCGTTTCGCAGGCGGTGCGCGCCGAAGCCACGCGCCGCGGCCTGAAAGTGTTCGACGCGACCTGTCCGCTGGTCACCAAAGTGCATCTTGAAGTAGCGCGACACTGCCGCGCCGGCCGTGATGTGGTGCTGATCGGCCACGCCGGCCACCCCGAGGTCGAAGGCACGATGGGCCAGTGGCTGGCCGAGTCCGGGACAGGGAAGATCTATCTGATCGAAGACCTGGACGACGTGGAGCGTCTTGAGATCGCCCAGCCGCTGAATTTTGCCTACACCACGCAGACTACGCTGTCGGTGGACGACACCCGCAGCATCATCGATGCGCTGCGCGCCCGGTACCCGGAGATGCAGGGGCCGCGCAACGACGACATCTGCTACGCCACCCAAAACCGCCAGGACGCCGTGCGCCTGCTCTCCGAACAGTGCGATCTGATGCTGGTGGTGGGGTCGCCCAACAGCTCCAACTCCAACCGCCTGCGCGAGCTGGCGGAGCGCGAAGGCGTTGAGGCCTATCTGATCGACGGCGCCGACGAGATCGACCCGCGTTGGGTCGAAGGCCGCCGACATATCGGCGTCACCGCCGGCGCCTCCGCCCCCGACGTGCTGGTGCAGGGCGTGATTGCCCGCCTGCGCGAATTGGGGGCGGGCAGTCTGCGCGAACTGGACGGCAAGCCCGAAGACATGGTCTTTGCCTTGCCCAAGGAGCTGCGCTTGCAGTTGATCGATTGACCGCAGCCGTCCAGAAAACCTAGAATTACGCAGCAAGGCCGGAATAGCTCAGTTGGTAGAGCGCGTCATTCGTAATGATGAGGTCGTAGGTTCGATTCCTATTTCCGGCACCACGCCAAGTAGATAAGTGGCAACGACGACGATAAACGAGTCGTAACGAGAGGAAGGCCCAACATGCGGGCTTTTCGCGCCATAACTAAATAAAAGCCCCCACATTCGGGGTTTTTTTGTTTTTCACGGCAGTGGTCGAAACCTGTCACGCGCTGCGATGCCTAGGTCTCACGATCCGCGACCGCCAGCCGTTAAAGTATCGGCTCGTTCTGAAGGATCATCGCCCGTGAGCAAAGCCTCCCCTAAAGCCCGCACCGCCTTTGTCTGCGGCGACTGCGGCGCCGAGTCCAATAAATGGCAGGGGCAGTGCGGCGAATGCGGCGCCTGGAATACGCTCACCCAGATCGTTTTGGAATCCGCCGCCTCGGCCGCATCGCCCGCTGCGCGGCGCAGCAGCTGGGCCGGCAAGATCGATCCGCCCAAAGTCACGCCGCTGAAGGACGTGCTGCATCACGAGGACGCGCGCACCAGCACCGGCATCAGCGAGTTCGATCGGGTGCTCGGCGGCGGTCTGGTCGAAGGCGCGGTGATCCTGATCGGCGGCGACCCCGGCATCGGCAAATCCACGCTGCTGCTGCAGGCGTTGGCGAGCATGGCCGGGCGGCTGCCGGCGCTGTATGTGACCGGCGAGGAATCGCTGGCGCAGGTCGCAGGGCGCGCTTCGCGGCTCGGGCTGCCGCTGGATGGCCTGAGCGCATTGGCCGAAACCGGCGTGGAGCGGATCCTCGAGCAGGCCTCGCAGATGAAGCCGAAGCTGCTGGTCGCCGATTCCGTGCAGACGCTGTGGACCGAATCGCTGACCGCCGCGCCGGGTTCGGTCAGTCAGGTGCGCGAGAGCGCCGCGCGCCTCGTGCGCTATGCGAAAGAAACCGGAACGGCGATTTTTCTGGTCGGCCACGTCACCAAAGAGGGCGGCATCGCCGGCCCGCGCGTGCTTGAGCACATGGTCGATGCGGTGCTGTATTTCGAGGGCGACAGCGGTAGCCGGTTCCGGGTGCTGCGCGCGTTCAAGAACCGCTTCGGTGCGGTGAATGAACTGGGTGTGTTCGCGATGAGCGATAAGGGCCTGCGCGAAGTGCCGAATCCTTCGGCGATTTTTCTCTCCGGCGGCAGCACGCCGCAGCCGGGCAGCTGCGTGATGGTCACACGTGAGGGCACTCGGCCGCTGCTGGTGGAAGTGCAGGCGCTGGTGGATTCCTCGCCGCTGTCGAACCCGCGCCGGGTTGCGGTCGGTCTGGAGCAGAACCGGCTCGCGATGCTGCTGGCGGTGCTGCATCGCCACGGCGGCATTGTGGTCGGCGACCAGGACGTGTTCGTGAACGTGGTCGGCGGCATCCGCGTGCAGGAAACCGCCGCCGATCTGCCGGTGCTGCTGGCGGTGCTGTCGTCGCTGCGCGATCGCCCGTTGGCCGAAAAAACCATCGCGTTCGGCGAAGTCGGTCTGTCCGGCGAAATTCGCCCGGTGCCCAATGGCGAGGAGCGGCTGAAAGAGGCCGTGACCCACGGATTCAAGCGTGCGATCGTGCCCAAGGCCAATGCGCCGAAAGCAGGCACCTATAAAGGGATGGACGTGGTTGCGGTCGAGCGACTGGCCGATGCGCTCAGCGCCGCGGCCGATTGATCACCGCTCATTTTCCCCTCAATTTCCGGAGCATCGTCGATGACAGCTTTCTTCGCGGCAATCCGTTCGCTGTTTGGCGGGCGCGCCTCCGAACCCACCATGAAGCCCGCCGAATTCACCGAAGAAGTCGCGCGCCGCGTGCGCGCTGCGTCGCCGCAACTGGATGTCCAGGTGTTGGGCGAACTGGATCTCGGCATCAACATGGTCGATGACGGCGGCAATCGCGCCTTCCTCAACAACGCCTACCAGATGTATCAGGGCGAATCCGCGCGCAACCGCAGCGATCTGATCGATCGATTCGTGCGCTCTTTCGCCGAAGCGGCTGCGGGCCTGGAGCGCAATCGCGACGCGATCATTCCGATCATCAAGGATCGCGGTTGGCTGGAAGAGATTCGCCAATCGATGCGGCAGATGGGCAGTGAGAAAGTGCAGGACAACGTGTATGAAGAGATCAACGACGACCTCGTCGTGGTCTACGCCATCGATACGCCCAGCAATATCGCCTATCTCAATCCTGATGAACTCGAAGGCCTCGGTGTGCAGCGCGAAGAGCTGCGCGCGCTCGCCGTGCGCAATTTGCGCGGCCTGCTGCCCGGCATCGAAGTACACCGTGGTGATCTGGTCAGTATGGTGACTGCAGACGGCAACTATGAAGCTTCGCTGCTGCTGTTCATGGACCTGTGGGAACGCGAGCGCGAAAAACTGCGCGGTGAACCGGTGGCCGCAGTGCCTGCGCGCGATCTGCTGTTATTCGCTGATTCCGACAGTCCCGACGCCATCGCGCAGCTGAAGCAGTTGGCAACGAAGATGCACGCGGAAGCGAGCTACGCACTGACCGACCGGCTGTTCGTATTGCGCGAGGGGCGCTGGCTGCCGTTCTGAGTCTGCCGCAGCCTGGACACTCGCTTAAAATCGTGCCATGCATGAGATCGAACTACCCCCCGAAGATGACGATGCGGCCGACGCGCCCTCTATTTCGGGTAAACGCCGCCGCCCCGAGCTGACGCCGGCCCAGCGAGCCCTCGGCTTGCTGGTGCGCCGTGAGCATTCGCGCAAAGAACTGACGCGCAAGCTCGCCGCGCGCGGCGTGGAGGCGGACGATGCCCGGGCCGCAGTGGACAGGATGACCGCCGAAGGCTGGCAGGACGATGGACGCTTTGCCGAACTGCTGGTCCGCAGCCGCGCCAACAATGGCTATGGCCCGCTGCGGGTCCGCGCCGAATTGGGCATGCACGGTCTGGATCGCGACATCGTGACCGCCGCTGTGGACGCTTACGACGGCGACTGGACCGAAAACGCCCGCGATCTCGCCCGTCGTCGCTTTCCAGGCAGGCTCGAAGACCGCGCGATCCAGCGCAAAGCCGCGGATTTCCTGATCCGTCGGGGTTTCAGCGGAGACCAGGTCCGCGCGGCGGTGAGGCTGGACGACGACGATGTCTGATCGTTCGGTGGGAGCGGTGGAAGCCGCGATGGGTAGCGAAAAACCTTTCTCGCGTTCTATCGCGGCTTCCGCCGCTCCTACATAAGGGATTCAAAGCCTCAAGCCGCGCCCACTGCCCCGTCGCCTGTTAACCTACCGTTTCTTGGGTTGTTCGCTCGATTCCGCGCCGGCAGATTGCCGTGCTTGCGGCGCGCGCACTGCGCCCGTCACACCGTCGACGCCATGAAAACCACAGCCGAAATCAGCACTTCTCAAATCCGCCAGGATTTCCTCGAATTCTTCCGCTCGAAGGGCCACACCGTGGTGCCGTCGAGCCCGCTGGTGCCGGGCAACGATCCGACCCTGCTGTTCACCAACGCCGGCATGGTCCAGTTCAAGGACGTGTTTCTGGGCGCCGAAAAGCGCAGTTACACCCGCGCCGCGTCCAGCCAGCGCTGCGTGCGCGCCGGCGGCAAGCACAACGACCTTGACCAGGTCGGCTACACCGCGCGCCATCACACGTTCTTCGAGATGCTGGGCAATTTCAGCTTCGGCGACTATTTCAAGCGCGACGCGATCGCCTACGCCTGGGAGCTGCTGACCGGCGTGTGGGGCCTGCCGAAAGACAAATTACTGGTCACTATTTACCACACTGATGACGAAGCCTTCGATCTTTGGCACAACCAGATCGGGCTGCCGGCCGACCGCATCATCCGCATCGGCGACAACAAGGGCGCGCCGTACGCCTCCGACAATTTCTGGCAGATGGCCGACACCGGCCCTTGCGGCCCCTGCACTGAAATTTTTTACGATCACGGCGACCACATCGCCGGCGGCCCGCCGGGCTCGCCCGACGAAGACGGCGACCGCTACATCGAGATCTGGAACAACGTGTTCATGCAGTTCGACCGTCAGCCCGACGGCAGCCTGCTGCCGCTGCCGGCGCCGTGCGTGGACACCGGCATGGGCCTGGAGCGCATCGCCGCCGTGCTGCAGCACGTGCACAGCAATTACGAGATCGATCTGTTCCAGCATCTGATCAAGGCCGCGGCCGCGATCACGAACACCGCCGATCTCGAACACAAATCGCTGCGCGTGATTGCCGATCACACCCGTGCCTGCTGCTTCCTGATTGTTGATGGCGTGCTGCCGAGCAACGAAGGCCGCGGCTATGTGCTGCGGCGGATCATCCGTCGTGCCATCCGCCATCTTTGGAAGCTGGGTGCACTCAGCGCCGAAGGCAATTTCTGGCGCATGGCGCAGCCGCTGATCGACGTGATGGGCGAAGCGTATCCGGAGCTGATCGAAAAACGCGCGCTGATCGAACGTGCGCTCAAGGCCGAGGAAGCCGCGTTCGCGCAGACGCTTGATGCCGGCATGATGCGTCTTGAAGGTTATTTGACGCAGAGCGATGGCGCGATCGATGGCGAACAGCTGTTTCTGTTGCACGACACTTACGGTTGCCCACCGGATCTGATCCTCGACATCCTGCGCGAGAAGGGCTTGCCGGAACTGCCGGGCGCCGTGACCGCCGGTTACGATCGTTTGATGGAAGAACAGCGCGACCGTGCGCGCGCCGCCGGTAAATTCAGCGGAGGCGCGATGCTGCCGGCTGAATTGATCGCCCAACTGCAGCCGACTGTATTTCTTGGCTACGACCATCTTGAAGCGGGCGGTCTCGAAGTCGTGGCGATCCTCAAGGACGGCAAAGCGGCTGAGCAGATCCACGCCGGCGATCAGGCTTTCGTGTTGCTCGATCGCACCCCGTTCTACGCCGAATCCGGCGGCCAGGTCGGCGACACCGGCCAATTGGTGGAGCAGGGCGTGTCGTTCGATGTGTCGGATACCCAGAAGCTGGCCGGTCAGTTCTTCGCCCACATTGGCACGTTGACCGCTGGCAGCCTCAAACGCGGTGACTGCGTGCTGGGGCAGGTCGATCACGGCCGCCGCACTGCCACGGTGCTCAATCACAGCGCCACCCACCTGCTGCATGCGGCATTGCGCGGTGTGCTCGGCACTCATGTCACCCAGAAGGGCTCGCTGGTCGCTCCGGACCGTCTGCGCTTCGATTTCGCGCATTTCCAGGCAATGACGGTCGTTGAACTGGCGGAAATCGAGCGTCGCGTGAATGCCGAAATTCGCGCCAACAGCAGTGCTGAAGTGCGCGAGATGGGCATGCAGGAAGCGCTGGATTTCGGCGCGATGGCGCTGTTCGGCGAAAAATATGGCGAGCACGTGCGCGTGCTGCGGATGGGCGAGACCTCGACCGAACTGTGCGGCGGCACGCATGTGGGCCGCACCGGCGATATCGGCGTGTTCAAGATCGTCTCCGAGGGCGGGATTCAGGCCGGCGTGCGCCGCATCGAGGCCGTGACCGGGCAAGGTGCACTGGATTACATCGCCGCCGAGGAGCGCCGTCTCGACGAAGCGGCCGAACTGCTTGGCGGGAATCCGGCCGAAATCGGCGACAAGCTCCGCGCACTGCTGGATCGTCAGAAGAAGCTGGAACGCGAGCTGGAAGCCCTGAAAACTAAGGCTGCCAATGCCGCGGTGGCCGATCTGGCGGCTTCGGCTGCCGACATCGGCGGTATCCGTGTGCTGGCTGCGCGCGTCGAAGGTCTGGACGCGAAAGCGTTACGCGACGCTGTCGATCATCTGAAACAGCAACTTCGTGATGCGGTGGTGCTGTTGGCGGGGCCTGCGGATGGTAAAGTAGCGCTCATTGCGGGTGTAAGCGGCGCAGCGCTCAGGTCGATCAAGGCCGGGGAGCTGTTGGCGCATGTAGCCGGTCAGATCGGGGGCAAAGGCGGAGGCCGCCCCGATATGGCCCAAGGGGGCGGGGAAGATGGCTCCAACTTGCGTATCGCACTGGACGGCATTCATGAATGGGTGAGCGGGCAGTTGCGAGCGGAAACGTGACCTCTGGCGCTTCCCGTTTCTGCGCCGCTCCGGTTATTCTTACTAATTGCGTTCGCGACTTAAGGTGTTACCCCCGATTGATGCAGTCGCGAAACAACGACAGGGTGCCGACGAGGGGGACGTCGGCCATTGGAGACATGCAATGCTTATCTTGACTCGCCGGGTTGGCGAAACTCTGATGATCGGTGACGAAGTCACCGTGACGGTCCTCGGAGTGAAAGGCAACCAGGTGCGAATCGGGATCACGGCCCCGAAAGAAGTGGCCGTGCATCGCGAAGAAATTTACCAACGTATCCAGCGCGGCGAAGGTCACGTCCCTAATCAGGGTTTGCCGCAGGACGACTGAGACGTTATCCTTCCAACACGCGCATTGTCGCGTCGACGGAGAGTTGCCCGAGCGGCTGAAGGGGCTCCCCTGCTAAGGGAGTATGGGGTCAAAAGCTCCATCGAGGGTTCGAATCCCTCACTCTCCGCCATCTCTTCGCTGCGTATATCGCGTTAGTTCTAGCGCGATCATGCAGCGAGTGATGGATAGATTGGATGACACGCAGGATTGACCAAACCGATCAGGATTGGCACAATTCCGCTTCTGCACAATGCGCCCGTAGCTCAGTTGGATAGAGCACCAGGCTACGAACTTGGGGGTCGGGAGTTCGAATCTCTCCGGGCGCACCATATGCACGAAAAAGCCGGCACTCGTTGCCGGCTTTTTTGTTGTCCGCAGTGTGCGGATTTGCGCTGCCCGAACGATGCTTGGCCATGACGAATCCAAGCAGCTGCAGACCGGCTGAACCGGATCATCCCGCTGGAGGTCGGCGCCTCAATCCAGAAACTGCAGCCTTGCAAGTTCTGCGTAAAGACCGCCCTGCGCCAGCAGCTCTTCATGCGTGCCTTCGGCCACGATCCGGCCCTTGTCCATCACCACGATGCGGTCGGCCTTGAGAATGGTGGCGAGGCGGTGCGCGATGACCAACGTGGTGCGTCCGCGCATCAGGTTTTCCAACGCATGCTGCACAGCACGCTCGCTTTGCGCATCGAGCGCTGAGGTCGCCTCGTCGAGCAGCAGGATCGGTGCGTCTTTCAGCAGTGCGCGCGCGATCGCGATGCGCTGCTGCTGGCCGCCAGACAGACGCACGCCGCGTTCGCCCAGTTCATCGTCGTAGCCTTTCGGCAGTGCGCTGAGGAATTCGTGCGCTTCGGCCAAACGCGCGGCGGTTTCGACGTCGGCATCGCTGGCTTCCAGTCGGCCGTAGCGGATGTTGTCGCGCGCGGTGGTCGCGAACAGCGTCGGCTGCTGCGGCACCAGCGCGATGCGTTCGCGCAGTTCGACCGGATCGCATTCGCGCACGTCGAGGCCGTCGATCGTGATCCGCCCGCCCTGCGGGTCGTGGAAGCGCAGCAGCAGCGAGAACACCGTGCTCTTGCCCGCACCCGATGGCCCGACCAGCGCCACGGTCTCGCCCGGTTTCACGTGCAGTTGGAAATCTTCGAGCGCCGGCAGCTCCGGACGCATCGGGTAGTGGAACTTCACGTGCTCCAGCCGCAGTTCGCCGTGCAGCGGCTTGGGTAGCGGCTTCGGATGCGCGGGCGCGACGATGCCGGGCGTTTCGTGCATCAGTTCGCCGATGCGGCTCATCCCGCCCGCGGCGCGCTGAAGCTCATTCCAGACTTCCGCCAAGGCCGCGACCGAGCCGCCGCCGAACAGCGCGTAGAGCACAAACTGGATCAGAGTGCCGGCGCTCATGCGCCCCGCATTCACATCGTGCGCACCCGACCACAGCACCAGCGTGATCGCGCCGAAAAACAGCGTGATCGCGGTGGCGGTCATCACTGCCTGTGCGCTGATCCGCTTCGTCGCGGTGCGTACCGCGACCTGCACTGCGGTGTCGAAACGTCCGCGTTCGTAGGTTTCGCGGGCATGCGCCTGCACCGTGCGCACCGCGCCCAGCGTTTCGGTGGCGAGCGCGTTGGCATCGGCGATGTGGTCCTGGCTTTTGCGCGAGATCTTCTGCATCAGGCGCCCGCCGATCACCATCGGCAGTACCGCCAGCGGAATCCCGATCAGGGCCCATGACGCCAGTCGCGGGCTGGTGACGAACAACATGGTCAATGAGCCGATCACGGTGATGCTGCTGCGCAGTGCCACCGACATGCTGCTGCCGACCACGCTGCGGATGAGCTCGACATCGGCGGTGAGCCGCGACACCAGTTCGCCGCTGCGGTTGCGCTCGTGAAAACCGGCGTCGAGTCCGATCAGGTGCGCATACAGCCGCTCGCGCAGATCGGCGACGACGCGTTCGCCCATCAGTGAGATGAAGAAGAAACGCGCCGCAGTGCTCAGCGCCAGTACCACCGCGACTACGAACAGCAGCAAGAAAGCGCGGTCGATATCGCTGCCGCTGCCGCTGCGGAAACCTTCGTCGATCATGGTTTTGATCGCGAGCGGAAAGCTCAAGGCTGTAGCCGAAGACACGGCCAGCGAGAGCAACCAGGCGACGAACAGCACCCGGTGCCGCTGTATGAAGGGCCAAATTGCCCGAAGGGTCCCGATCGGGGCTTTGGAAGTCGTCGGGTCTGGGCTGCTCATGGTCCGGTCTTCTGAATAGGGAATGCCCGGCACCACGCGCTCATCCGCGCGTCGCTGAAGACTTCGCGCTAACCCGGCGTTGCAAACCGCACCCGGTCACGGGTGGCGTCGCGGAGCCGGGTTTTCAAGTCGTCGACGCGATCCGCAGGCAGACGGATGCGCAGGGTGACGCCGTCGGCATCGAAGTATTCGTCGGATTTGATCGCGCCGGCAGCCTCTATCGCCGCGTGCGCATCGCCGAGATTCGCGAATGGGCATGTGAACTGGAGTTCGGCCAAAACGATCAATGCGCGTTTCTCCGCGCGGCGCAGACATTCCGCGGCCGCGCCGCCATATGCGCGCACCAGCCCGCCGGCGCCGAGTTTGATCCCGCCGTACCAGCGCGTGACCACCACCAGTACCTGATCGCAGCCCTGTCCGTCGATGGCCGCCAGGATAGGTCTTCCGGCGGTGCCGGCGGGTTCACCGTCATCGCTGGAGCGATACTGCGCGCCGACCCGCCAGGCCCAGCAGTGGTGGGTTGCGTCAGGATCGCTGAGGTGTGCAATCGCGGTTTGCGCTGCGTCGGCGGAATCGATCGCGGCCGCTTGCGCTAGAAACCGACTGTGTTTGACTTCGAGAAGATGCGTGGCCGGCGCAACCAGCGTCTGCAGCGGCGCCGACATGTCAGGGGGCGGGCAGGGTCGCGGCCAGTTTTCGCAGATCGTCCGGCAGTTCGACGTCGGGATAGCGGCGGCGGAATTCCTGCAGGCTGCTGCGGGCATCATCCTGCGCGCCCTTGGCGATCAGGCCGCGAATCCGCTGCAGCCAGGCTTGACGAAATTCCGCCGAATCCGCCGACACCGGCGGGCGCTCGTCGAAACGATATTCCTCGCGGGATTTACGGGCCTCCGCATCGCCTTCGATATTGCCGAGCTGGCCGCGCGCACGCTCACTCTGTATTGACGGCGACGCCGGCGGCGGCGGTGCTGGCAGTCCGCCCGCTGCCGGTTTTCCTGCGGACTGCGAAGCAGCCTGTTCACGCCGTTCGTTGAGCGGTGTGCGGGTGTATTCGGCGGCGCCGACCTCACGCTCTGCGGCGACGCGTGACCCGGTGACGGATATTTTGTCCAGTGCGGCATCGTCAGCCACTGCATTCGCGCTGGCGGCTGGCGGCGCCGGCGCAGCCGCAGCGGGTTCTGCGCTGCTCACGGCTTCCGCCGCCATATCCGCGGCGAATTCGGGTTCAGAGGGTGCGGGCGCAGTTTTCGCGAAGGCGTCTCGTGGAGCTTCGGTGCGACGCGCGGCTGCGTCTGCGCTGGCCTCTGCCAAGGGTGGAGGAGGCGGCGGCGGTGTGCGCTGCAGCGGCGGCTCCAGAAGCACCGCCTGGGTCACCTCGTCGGTTTGCGCGGCCGGTGCCGAGGCTGCCGAATCCGCCGAACTGCCTTCGCCATCGCCCTGCAGGCGCCAACCGATGCCGGCGGCCAGCACCAGCGACGCCGCCAGACCGAAGCCCAGCGGCCAGCGCGGCGCGGGTTTGCGCGGGCGCAGCGGGGTGATCTTGGGGTCTGAGGGCGCCTCGGCAGGCGTTTCGGCGGCCTTCGCAGCAACATCCGCGCGCGCCGCAGCCAGGATGATCGCATCGAGCGCAGGCGCAGGCTCGCGCGGACCGCCCAGGCGCGCGAGGCGCTGGGCAAGGTCGCGTTCTTCTGCGTTGAAGGGTTCGCTCGGGCGGTTCATTGATTCAGTCTCTGGCGTAATTTGTCCATCGCGTATCGCAATCGCGATTTAACCGTTTCCCGGCCGACGCCGGTCATTTCGCCGATCTCCTCCAGACTCAGTTCCTGTTCCAGACGCAGCAGGATGACCTCCCGCTGCTCCTCCGGCAATTCGTCAAGCGCCAGCTGCAGCCGTCTGCGTTCCTCGAATTCCGACAATTGCCGCTCCGGCGTGTCGTGGTCTGGCATGCGTTCAGTGCGTTCATCGGCATCGTGCGGTGCCGGCGGGCGGTGCTGCAGCGCACGCCAGTGATCGGCAAGCCGGTTGTGCGCGATCCGGTACAGCCAGGTTGAAAACGCCGCATCGGGCTTCCAACCCTGACGCGCTGAGATCACGCGTTGCCACACGTCCTGGAAAAATTCGTCGGCCAGTGCGCCGTTACCGTGGAGTTGACGCGCCAAAAAGCGGTAGAGCTTGCCGCGGTGGCGCTGGTAAAGACGCTCGAACGCAGCCACATCGCCCGCCGCGTAGGCGAGCATCAGGCTTTCGTCGCTAACCTCTGCCACATCGTTCATGGCGTGCAGGTTAAGCGTTGCGACGCGCGGCGTGAAGCCTGCAGCGCTTCGGGCGCTGCGCGCACGGCGAGTGACGGTGATGCGGGTTGCGATGTGGATGGCGGCGGCGTGCATGGTGGCGTGTACCTTCTCCGGGCAACGACGGCCTTGCGGCCGCCGTCGCGTGCGGGTCAGTCGGCGATCATCCCGATCTGCGGCGTGTCGCCTGCGGTGATCCGGCGCGCACTGTCCACCAATTCGATGAACTCGGCGCGCTCGCGCCACGGGTCGCTGCCGGTGGCCTGACGCGCCGCACGGGCGATGTCTTCCCACTTCCACTGCTCCAGATGCGTGCCGCCGCGCAGCGCGTCGGCGTATGCAGCGACTGCTGATGCGAAGCGCATTGATGCACTCGGCGCATAGCGACGTGGTTGGTGGACCGGCAGGATCGGCGTTTCGATCAAGCGGCTGGTGTCTTCGCCGGGGCGCTTGTAGCGCAGGCGCAGGTGCGCGAGTTCGCTGGCGATGGTGCCCTCGGTCGCCGGTTTCTTTTCGCTATAGCGCAGCGCGGGAAGACGCTCGGCGCCTGAACCGACGAGGGTCAGTTCGTAGAGTGCGGTCACTTCATGGCCGGCGCCGATATCGCCGGCGTCGATCTTGTCGTTGGCGAAATCCTGATTGCGCAACATGCGGTTTTCGTAGCCAATCAGACGGTATTCGGCGACCAGCGCCGGATTGAATTCGATCTGTATTTTCACGTCTTTGGCGATGGTCAGCAGGGTCGACTGCATTTCCTGCACCAGCACTTTGCGCGCTTCCTGCAGCGTATCGATGTACGCGTGGTTGCCGTCGCCGACATCGGCCAGACGTTCGGCCATCGCATCGTTGTAATTGCCGCGGCCGAAGCCGAGCGTGGTCAGCGCGATGCCGTGCTTGCGCTGATCGCCGACCAGCGTTTCCAACGCGGTCTGGTCGGTGGTGCCGACGTTGAAATCGCCGTCGGTCGCGAGAATCACGCGGTTGACGCCGTTCTTCATGTACGCCTGTTTCGCCATCGCGTACGCAAGCTGGATGCCGGCACCGCCGTTGGTGCTGCCGCCTGCGCCGAGGTTGTCCAGCGCGGCGAGGATTTTTTCTTTCTGATCGCCGGGCGTGGGTTCCAGCACCAGACCGGCCGAGCCGGCATAGACCACCATCGATACACGATCCTGCGGCCGCAGCTGTTCGACCAGTTGGGCGAAGGATTTTTTCAGCAGCGGCAGTTTGTTTTCGTCGCTCATCGAACCGGAGGTGTCGATCAAAAAAACCAGATTCGACGGCGGCAATTGCGCCTTGGCCACGTCATAGCCCTTGATGCCGATCATCAGCAGCTGTCTTTTTCCATTCCACGGTGCTGGCGCAAGTTCAGTCGTCACCCGGAACGGTGTGCCCAGCGTGGTCGGCGCAGGATGGCCGTAGTCGAAATAATTGATCATTTCCTCCGCACGGACGGCGTCGGCCGGCGGGCGCGTGCCCTGGCGCAGCAGGCTGCGGACATTCGCATAGCTGCCGGTGTCGACGTCGATGGAGAACGTGGAGACGGGTTCTTCACTGGCGCGGCGGACCGGATTCTCGTCGCGATCTTCGTATTTTTCGGTGTTGGCGAGTTCGGGCATCGGCATCGGCTCGGCCGGAGCGATCATCCGCTGAGTCGATGGCGATGGCGCGATCATGACCGCCATCGGTGGAGGCGGCGGTGGCGCCGCGGCGTAGGCATCAGCTGCTCTGAGATCGCCCCTGGCCTGCTTTGCAAGCGGTTCGCGCGAGCGTGCGACCCGCGAGCCGGTGACTTGGATTTTGTCGACTTCTTCATAAAGCACAGCGGCATCGGCGGCAGCAACGGCTTCTTGATCGGCCTGCGTTTTCGCGCGACCTTCGCCGATCTTCATCTCGGCGGATGCATTGTCCTGGGTGTTGGTGCGATGGCAGCCGGCCAGCGCGAGCGCGCAGAGCACGGCGGCGGTGAGGGCGTGGCGAGGCAGTAAGCGTGCGGTGGAACGGTGCATGGCGGGTCTCCGTGAGTGGGCAGACCTGCAAACGCGCGATGTGCGGGTGTGGGGTTGAGGCTTTTGGCATGCCAGCGTCATGGGGTGCGCTTCAGCGCACCATCGCCTGAAAACTCCGTGTGGAAACGGTGCGCTCTAGCTCACCCTATGACGCATGGTCGCTTTGAGTTGCGTCTTTTTCCGTAAAGAAAAACGGACGGCTTTCGCCGTCCGTTTTTGTGATGCGTGACGCAGTTGCGGCCATCAGAACCGGTAATCCACCTTGCCGTAGAAGTAGCTGCCGTTGATGCCGAAGGGCAGGGTTTCCCAGCCGTAGGTGAAGCCGAGCTGCGGGAACGGGAAAGCGTTGGTGGCATCCCATTTGTCGGGGTAGGTGTCGAACAGATTGTTGCCGCCGATGCTGATCCGCAGCTTGTCGCTGACGTTCCAGCCGATGGCGGCGTCGAACAGGGTCGCGCCGTCCCAGGTCTGCTTGAAGCCGGGGGTGAAGCCTTCGCCGGCGACTGCGCCGTAGTAATTCCCGCGCAGGGTCCAATCCCAGTTGCCGCGGGTCCAGACGCCCTGCAGGACGTGATGCGCGCCCGGCTGGCCTTCTTCGATCAACGTGACTTGGCTGTCGTCGAACAATTGTGTGGGCGAGAGGATGGCCGACTGTGATCGGCGCGAGGTCACTTCAGTCTTGTTCCAGTGCAGCAGCGCGGTGAGATCCAGCGTGCCGCCAGCGGCTTCGGTGCTGAACTCGCCGACGATATCGATGCCGGTGGTTTCGGTGTCGATGGCGTTGGTGAAGAACTGCGCCTGGGCGACGCCGAACGGGGCCAGGATCGCGCGGATCGGGCAGTTGGTGTTCGTCGGCGTGCACGGCAGGCCGTTGGTGCCGACGGTTTCCGGCGCGATGTTGCTGGAGAAGATGATGCGGTCGTCGATGTCGATGCGGAACACGTCGACGGTGAAGCTGAAGTTGTCGTTCGGCCGCCAGCTGAAGCCGAGTGTGGCGCTGGTGGACTCCTCTTCTTTCAGCGGATCGATGCCGAACGCGCGAGTGACTGCGCTGTCCTGACGCGCGGTCAGGGTGTCGGCCAGCAGGCCGGTGGTCGGGTCGATGTTGGTCGAGCGCTGGCTGTAGAACAATTGCTGTACGCCGGGCGCACGGAAGCCGGTGGCGACGGTGCCGCGGACAGCGAAGGTGTCGGTGAAGTCGTAGCGCAGCGACAGTTTGCCGGTGGTGGTGTTGCCGAAATCGGAATAGTCCTCGAAGCGCACCGCACCGCCGACCAGGAACTTGCCGCCGAAGCGGGTTTCCGCATCCACGTATAGCGCGTAGTTGTGGCGGCCGTCGTCCACTTCTTCGTTGGGCGAGAAGCCGGGAAAACCCTGGATGCCGGGCGCGGCGAAGCCGCCGTTCTGGTTGAGGATGACGATGGCGGGATTGTTGGTGCGGCCATAGCTGTACGACACCGGATCGCCGGCCTCAATGGCGTAATTCTCGTTGCGATATTCACCGCCGACCGCAAGGCTGAGCGGTTCGCTGCTGCCGATGTCGATCGTGCCGCGGAAGTCCAGATTGACCGTGGTCTGGTCGAACTTGAGCGTGCCGGTGTCGGCGGAGGTTGGCGATGCACCATAGATGCCGGCGCCCAGCGGTTCGTACCACCAGCTTACATTGACCGAGTTGCGCTCTTGAAAGCCGAACTGGCTGCGGCCGTGGTTGACCGATACGTCCCAGTCCCAGTTGTCGCCGAGCTGTGCGCGATAGCCGACCGCCAGCGAGGCGTCATCGATGGTGGTCAGGATGTTCGGCAGGAAACCGTTGGGATACAGCGCCGGCACCGTGCGGCCGTCGCCGGCGCTGCGGAAGAAGCCGGAGGAATCGCCTTTGCGCTGCGACAGACCGCCGAACCAATACAGTTCACCGCCGCCAACGCCAAGTGCGCCGTTGACCCACAGGTGCGCGTCGGTGGCGTCGGCATCGCCGATCCTCTGGGTCACGCGAGGCGGGCTGACGCGCAGTGTGTCCGGGCCGGCGCGGTTGGTTTCGCCGCGGTCGCGATATTCCACGGTGAGATTGACGTAACCATCGTCGCCGAGTTCAAAGCCGGTGTTCAGACCGCCGTGCAGCACTTCGCCGTCGCCCTTGCGGGTCTGGCCGGCTTCGAAAAACAGCTGGGTTTCCTTGGTCTGCTTCTTCAGCACGATATTGATGACGCCGGCGATGGCGTCGGAGCCGTACTGCGCCGAGGCGCCGTCGCGCAGCACTTCGATGCGGTCGATGGCAGTGACCGGGATCGCATTGATGTCGGTGCCGGCGGAGCCGCGGGCGACGGTCTGCTGCACGTTGACCAGCGCCTGCTGATGGCGGCGCTTGCCGTTTACGAGGACCAGCACCTGATCGGGGCCGAGTGCGCGCAGCGTGGCCGGACGCAGGATGTCGGTGCCGTCGGAAATCGTGGTGCGCGAGAAGTTGAAGCTGGGCTCCAGCATCTGCAGCAGCTGGCCCAACTCTCGCGCGCCGGTGCGTTCAAGCTGTTCGCTGTCGATGATATCGACCGGCGCGGCGGTCTCGGTGGCGGTGCGGTTCTTGGCGCGGCTGCCGAGGACTTGAATCGTATCGAGGTCGCCCGGCGCTTCTTCTGCGGTTGTGTCCTGGGCAAAGGCGGGCAGAGCGACACTCAGGGCAAGCGCGAGTGCAGTGAGCGTTGGCGCGACGCGGTGGTTGCGGCGGGAAGATGTTGGGTATGGCATGGGACCTCCTGATCCTGCGGGTGATGGATGAAACTCCTGTCTCGACGCTCCCCTCAGCGCCGGCCAAGCCGATCGTGGCTTGGCAATTCGGCGGCATAGATAACATTTTTTTAGCATTTTTGCCCGTGTTGGGTTCCAGTTCTCGACAGCGCCCGGTCCTGCGCTATCGACCGCATCCGGCCTGGAGTAGGCTGGCCCGATCCATTGGGGGAGGACCATGACATGACCGCGAGCGACGTTGAGACACCATCCGCCGCTGGATTCGTCCACAACGGCCCACATCAGCGACTTGCGCGCATGGCCGGCGACTGGGAAGGCGTCTACCGGCTCTGGTTCGAGCGCGACATGCTTGCGGCGGAATCCAGCCAGCGCGGCACGCTGCGCGCGGTGCTCGGTGGGCGCTTTCTGTTGCACGAATACACGTGGGAATTCGACGGTCGCAGCTACGCGGGTATTGCGCTGTACGGCTATCACATCGATGAGAAACGCTGGGAATGCGCCTGGGTCGACAGCTTCCACAGCGGCAGCTCGATCGTGTTTTCGCACACCTCCGGAGATGCCGACCCCGCGCATTTCGCGGTGCTGGGCAGCTACGGCGACGGCCAGACCCCGCCCGGCCCGCGCTGGGGCTGGCGCACCGAGATCGAACAACCGGACGACGACCGTCTCGTGATCACGATGACCAATATTTCGCCGGAGGGCGAAGAGACCCGGGCGGTGGAAGTGGAGTACGTGCGCAAATCGTAGAGGGTAGAGCGGACTTCAGTCCGCTGCCCGCAGACCCGAAGCCAGAACGCGCTCAGCGCGCCGGTCGCTATCCCACCGACCGCGATCAGCCGCAACTACCACGACGGCCTGCTCGGCGAACAACTGCCGCGCTTGCATTATCTGGATGCCGCAGCATTCGAGGCCTTGGGCAAAGAGGTGACGTGGGAGTCGTTGCCGGTGTGGGGGTGATTGCACGCGCGATTGTTTGCGGAAGGACGCAGCGCGGCAGGCCCGCAGGTGTGATCGCATCAGCCGCCGATGCCGAACATGCTGGCGAAACGCTGCCACCGCGTGGGTGGCCGGCATACGTCGCGTTCGGTGTTGGGGTTGATGACTGCCGCCATTTGCAATTCTGCATCGGTGAGACGGCTGAGGTCGGTGTTTCGTGGTGGGGCGTTTATGTCGACGTTGAGGATTTCGCGGCAGATCGTGTTGATCAATTTCGGACCGTCCAAAAAGAAGAATCCGGTATCCCAGAGGCGCGCGGTGTTGTCCACAGAAGCGGTAACGATGCGGCGGCCATCAGGCCTGAAGGCGGCGCTGAAAACCAGTCCGTCATGCCGCATCGTGGCGAGCGGCGTCTCCGAGCCGGCCTGCCAGAGGCGCGCGGTCTTGTCGAAAGATGCGGTGACGATGCGGCGGCCGTCGGGGCTGAAGGCGGCGCTGAAAACCGCTCTGTCATGCCGCATCGTGGCGAGCGGCGTCGCCGAGCCGGCCTCCCAGAGGCTTGCGGTTTTGGTCCCGTCCATAAAGTAGTATATGCCCCGAGAAGCGGTGACGATGCGTCGGCCATCGGGGCTGAAGGCGGCGCTGTTAACTACGTCGTGATGCCGCATCGTGGCCAGCGGCGTCTCCGCGCCGGTCTGCCAGAGGCGTGAGGTGTTGTCCCAAGAGGCGGTGACGATGCGTCGGCCATCGGGGCTGAAGGCGGCGCTGTTAACGTCTTCGTCATGCCGCATCGTGGCGAGCGGCGTCTCCGTGCCGGCCTGCCAGAGGCGTGCGGTGTTGTCCCAAGAGGCGGTGACGATGCGTCGGCCATCGGGGCTGAAGGCGGCGC
>JANOKD010000108.1:0-56225 GCA_031419075.1 Lysobacterales bacterium | reverse complement strand
GGTCGTGCAGGCGCAAATCGAAGGTCAAGGCACGCTTGCCCCAAACGAAGCTGGCCTGCTTGCGCAGACGCTGCAGATGGGTGGCCGCCGTTATCGCATCGACACCGACTGCAGGGCCGATAAAACCCGCGATGCCGAGCCGGGTGTGCTGTTCTTCGACTGCAGCATCCAGCTGATCGACGGCGAACGCACGCAGACCCTGATACGCATGTCAGGCACGCGCAGCGAAGGCAGCACCGATGGGCGGATGATGCTGGGTGACGATGCCACGCCTGCGCTGATGTTCGCGGGCGATCTGGACCGCGACGGCAAGCTCGACCTCATCATCAACACCACAGATCACTACAACCTGACGCGGCCGGTGCTGTTTCTCTCCGCCGCCGCCGAAGGCGACGAACTGCTGCACGCAGTGGCCGAACATCGCGCCGTTGGCTGCTGAATCAGCGTGCTGTCACTTCTGGAAACCTGTTCATGACTGAAGCCGCCAATCGCTGGTATTTCGATTTCATCTCGCCCTTCGCTTATCTGCAGTGGCCGAAAGTGCGCGCGCTGATAGCCGAGCACGGAATCATTCCGGTGCCCATTCTGCTGGCGGCGGTGCTGGATGCGCGCGGCCAGAAAGGTCCGGCAGAGATTCCCAGTAAACGCGAATTCACCTATCGACACGTGCTGTGGCAAGCGCGCCAGGCCGGCGTGCCGCTGCGGTTCCCGCCGAAACATCCCTTCAATCCGCTGCCGGCGCTGCGATTGTGCATTGCAGCAGGCGCATCGCCCGCATCCATTGATGCGCTGTTCGACTGGATCTGGGTGCAGGGCCGCGCTGCGGACACTGCGCTGGCACTTGATCCAGTGCGTGAATTGCTGGGATTACCGGCCGGAGTGGCCGATTCTGCGGAGGTCAAGGCGATGTTGCGCAGTTGTACAGAAATCGCTTTGACTGCGGGTGTTTTCGGTGTGCCCACATTGACACTTGGCAATTCGCTGTTTTGGGGGAATGATGCGCATGCGTTCGCGGTTGCGGCTCTGCACGATCCGGCTCTGTTGGAAGAGCCCGAAATGCGCCGGGTCGTTGAGATGCCGGTCGGAGTGCAGCGCGGTTGAACAGGGCGGTCGTGCTGATGAAGATGGGCAGGTATTACTGACGATCGGCATGCTGTGCTGATCGAATCAGTCGGTATTTTCGCTACCCTTCGGAAGGCACCATCATGCGCATAGGTCTGGTTGTCGATGCCACCTGCGATATGCCGTCGAATGTTTTGGAAAAATACGGGATCGTCATTCTTCCCATCGGTATCAAAATCGGCGACACCGTGTTCGCCGATACCCGCGACGAACAGTCGGCGCTTGCGTTCATCGAGTCGGATATCTCCGAGCGCGGCGTCGACGCGGAAACCAATTCTTTCACTGTCGACCAGATTCGCGATCTGTTCCTGAAACAGCTGGTGATCGACTACGACTACGTCTTCTGCCTCACGGTGATGAAGAACCGCAGCCCGATCTTCAACAATGCAACCCAGGCGAGCTTCGTCATCCTCAACGATTACAAGCCCATTCGCGCTGCTGCAGGCCACAACACGCCTTTCTCGCTGCGGGTCATCGATACCCAGAACGTGTTCGCCGCCCAGGGCGTGACCATGATCGAAGCCGCACAGATGATCGACGCCGGCGAGCAGCCGCCGAAGATCCGCGCCAGGATCGAACAACTGGTGCCGAACACCCACGGCTATCTGATTGTGCGGGATCTGCACTACATGCGCGCGCGCACCCGAAAGAAAGGTGAGGCCAGCGTCAGTCTGCTCAGCGCTTCGCTGGGGTCGATGCTGGATATCAAACCGATCCTGCACGGCAATCGCGGCGAGACCGGCCCGGTCGGCAAGGTCCGCGGCTTCGACAACGCGGCACGCAAACTGTTTGCGTATGTGGTGGATCGCGTACGCGGCGGACTGCTCAGTCCCAACGTCTGCATGAGCTATGGTGGGCCTCTCGAAGACATGCGCGCGTTGCCCGGCTACAGTTCGCTGTGCGAAATCTGTCTGAGTCAAGGCGTGGTTTTGCACGAAAGCACGATGAGCCTCACCGGCATGGTCAATCTGGGCAAAGGTGCGCTGATGATCGGCTTCGCCGCGGAAGGTCAGCTGTACAAAGATTGAAGTACAACGATTGAAGTACAACGATTGAACCAGGGCGGGCCCCGCTTCCAGGAATCGCTATTGCAGAAGGTGTCCATGCGCAATCGTTATTATTTGAGCTTCCCCGATCCTTCTGGTTTGCGCGATGCCGGTACGTTCGCGTTCCGTTCGCACGGCGCGGAAGGGCTTGCGGAAGAATTGCAGACCGCACTGCGCGAGGACGCGCTGTTCCAGCGTTGGCGCGCAGCCCAGGATGACCCGGATGCAGTCGATCCTGCGCTCGGAGCCACCGATTCCGCCGCTGCCGTACGTGGCGAACAGCATGATCTGAAGATCGATCTCATCGTGGTCACGTCTATTTCCGGCACGATTCTCAAACATCGCCTGCGCCTGCTCGCAGGCAACGGCTGGCAGCTGCGCGACGTCAGCACCGCATGAGCTTGCCGATAGTGTTGTCATGGAGCGGCGGCAAGGATGCGGCGTGGGCATTGCACACCCTGCGCCAACAGCATGATGTCGATGTCGTCGGTCTCGTGACCACGCTCACCGAAGGCTACGATCGTATTTCGATGCAGGGCATCCGTCGCGACATCCTGCATGCGCAGGCAGAGGCCTGCGGATTGCCTGTGATCGAGGCGTGGTTGCCGCAGCGCGCGAGCAACGACATCTACCGCGCTTCATTCGCCGATGCGCTCGCCCGTGCACGCACGCGCTGGCCGGACCTGCGCGACATCGCGTTCGGCGATCTGTTTTTGCAGGATATCCGCGCTTTTCGCGAAACGCTGTGCGCCGAATTCGGCTGGAGGCCGCATTTTCCGATCTTCAACCCAGCGCCTGGATACACCGCGGCGTTAGCCCGCACCATGATCGGTGACGGTCTGCGCGCGCAGATCGTCTGCGTCGACACCGAACAGCTTGATGCCGGTTTCAGCGGCCGCGATTTCGACGAAACCTTGCTGCATGATCTTCCGGAAAGCTGCGACCCCTGCGGCGAGAACGGCGAATTCCACACACTTGTGTATGCCGGCCCGATGTTTTCGGCGTCGTTGTCGGTATCGAAAGGCGAGACCATGCTGCGCGACGCCCGCTTCGCCTACACCGATTTTCTTTTGTAGGAGCGATTACGCCCGTAGCATCTCAGTCGATAGACTGCTGTGGGAGCGACGGAAGTCGCGATGGGCGTCCGAGAAACTATCCCTAGCTTATCGCGACTTCCGTCGCTCCCACAAAATCATCAACGCGCCAGATTCAATCGCCGCATGTGAAAGATGAAATGGTCGCCGATGGCGCTGGCGATGAAGTAATAGCTGTGGTCGTATCCGGCGCGGATCCGCAGATCCAAGGGATGGCCCACGGCATCGCAGGCCGCGCGCAGACGTTCGGGCTGCAGCTGCGTGTCGAGGAATTCGTCGGCGCCACCCTGATCCACGAGCAACGGCAACCGCTCGCTGGCGGTGGCGATCAGTTCGCAGGCGTCCCATGCCTTCCACGTCTCGGGGTCTTCGCCCAGATACGCGGTAAACGCTTTCTGGCCCCACGGCACCTGCGATGGGGCAACAATCGGCGAAAACGCCGACACACTGCGATAGCGCCCCGGATTGCGCAGCGCCGTCACCAGCGCACCGTGTCCGCCCATCGAATGGCCGCTGATTGCGCGCGCATCGGTGCTGGGGAAATGTGCTTCGATCAGCGCCGGCAGTTCGCGCGCCACGTAATCCTGCATGCGGTAGTGGCGCGACCACGGCGTCTCAGTGGCATCGATATAAAAGCTTGCGCCCTTGCCGATGTCGTAACCCTCGGCGTCGGCCACATCGCCGCCGCGCGGACTGGTGTCCGGCGCCACCACAATGACCCCGTGTTCTGCCGCGTAACGCTGCGCACCGGACTTGGTGATAAAGTTCTGCTCGGTGCAGGTCAGCCCCGACAGCCAGTACAGCACCGGGCAGGCGCGCTGTTCCGCCTGCGGCGGCAGATAGACCGCGAACTGCATCGTGCAGTCCAGCGTATCGGAATGATGTCGGTAGACGTCCTGCCAGCCGCCGAAACAAGCGCGATGTTCGATGCGTTCCAAATGCGATGTCCGGTCAATAGCGGTTATTTAAAAATGAATCACCGTGCGGATCGACCTGCCTTCATGCATCAGATCGAAGGCTTCGTTGATCCGTTCCAGCGGCAGGGTGTGGGTCACGAACGGATCCAGGTCAATCTCGCCACGCATCGCCTGCTCCACCATGCCCGGCAGCTGCGTCCTGCCCTTGACACCACCGAACGCGGAACCTCGCCAGACACGGCCAGTGACCAGTTGGAACGGCCGCGTGCTGATCTCCTGCCCCGCGCCGGCCACGCCGATGATGATGCTCTCGCCCCAACCCTTATGACAGCACTCCAGCGCTGCGCGCATCACCTGCACATTGCCGATGCACTCGAAGCTGAACTCCACGCCGCCGTCGGTCATCGCCACGATCACATCTTGAATCGGTGTGTCGTGATCCTTCGGATTGATGCAGTCGGTCGCGCCCATCTCTTTGGCCAACGCGAACTTGCTGGCGTTGGTGTCGATGCCGATGATGCGGCCGGCCTTCGCCTGACGCGCGCCCTGAATCACCGCAAGGCCGATGCCACCCAGACCGAACACCGCGACGTTGTCGCCTTCTTTCACCTTCGCGGTGTTGTGCACCGCACCGAGGCCGGTAGTGACGCCGCAGCCGAGCAGACAGACCTTCTCGTGATCCGCATCAGGATTGATCTTCGCCAGCGAGATCTCATTGACGACCGTATATTCGCTGAAGGTGCTGCAGCCCATGTAGTGGAAGATCGGTTCACCGTTGTACGAAAACCGCGACGTGCCGTCCGGCATCAGCCCCTTGCCCTGGGTCGCGCGCACCTTCTGGCACAGATTGGTTTTGCCAGATTTGCAGAATTTGCACTCGCGGCATTCCGCGGTGTACAGCGGGATCACGTGGTCGCCGGGTTTCAGTGAAGTCACGCCTTCGCCCACCTCTACCACCACACCAGCGCCCTCATGACCCAGCACCGAGGGAAAAATGCCCTCCGGATCGTCGCCGCTGAGCGTGAACGCATCCGTGTGACAGACCCCGGTGTGACTGATCTTCACCAGCACCTCGCCCGCACGCGGCGGTGCCACATCGATCTCGACAATCTGCAGCGGTTGACCGGGACCGAAAGCGACGGCGGCGCGTGATTTCATGGCGATGTTCCTCTTGGCGATTGCCGAATGTTACTGCGTCGGCTTTGCGGCTGCAGGTGCGCCGTGATTTGCATGAACTTTGGATATTCGATGGTGGGGTTCGCTGCGCTCACCACCACCCTACGAAAGCGGAGGTGTTGCCTGGGATAAAATGGATCGGATCACCGCCATCCAACATCAGGGGACACCATGACCGACCAGAACCGCCCATCCGTCACCGCGCTCGATGCGATCATTCCGACGAACCCGCTTGCGGCGCTGTCCTGCTGGATCGGAATCGCTTCCGTTGTGCTGTGCGGCCTGGGGGTGGTGCTGGGCCCGATCGCCGTGCTTCTGGGCATGCAGTCGATGAAGAAATGGAAAATGCAGGAATCCACCTACGGTGCGAAGGCCAGCAAACTCCGCGCGTGGATCGGAATCGCGACAGGTGGGCTCGGTACGGTGGTCGGTGTCGTGATGTTGATCGTGATCTTCAATAATCGCTGAGTCCTTGATGGATGTGTCGTAGGGTGGCGGTGAGCGCAGCGAACCCCACCATTGCAACATAACCCCGACGGCGAACGCCGGGCGAAGCATCAATCTCTAACATCCAATGGTGGGGTTCGCTGCGCTCACCGCCACCCTACAAGAGCGTCACCCGGTGTTTTGAATGCCGGCGGCGATGCCGTTGACGGTCGCCACCAACGCCTGAAACAGCGCTTCGTCTTCACGCTCCGCATCGCGCCAGCGCTGCAGCAGTTCCACCTGCAGCAGGCTGATCGGGTCGACGTACGGATTACGCAGTCGGATCGAGAGGCGCAGACGGTAGTCGTCCTGCAGCAGCTGGCTACGGCCACGCAGCGACAGAATGGTATCGGCGGTGCGTTCGAATTCTGCTGCGATCTCCGTGTAGAACACGTCGTGCAGCGGGCCGGCGAGGCGCGAGTAGCGTTCGAAGATGGCGAGGTCGGATTTCGCCATCAGCATTTCGATATCGTCCAGCATCGCGGCGAAGAACGGCCAGTCCTGGGCCATCGCGGCGATGGTGTCGTGGCCGTGCGTGGCGATGCTGTGGGAGAGGGCGGTGCCGACGCCGTACCAGCCGGTCAGGCCGGAGCGGTTCTGCGACCACGCGAACACCCACGGGATCGCGCGCAGTGCGTCGATGCCGCCTTCGCGACGTTTCGACGGCCGCGAGCCCAGACGCAAACGCTCGATCACGTCGATCGGCGTGGCCGCACGGAAATATGCCGGGAACTCCGCGTGCTCGTGTATGAGTGCGCGGTAGTGCGTGCGCGATGTCTGCGCAAGTTCGGCCGCAAGCGCGCGCCATCCGGCTTCGCGCGGTTCCTGCGGGCGTGGGCGCAGGCTGGCGCGCAGCACCGCGGCGGTGGCCTGTTCGAGATTGCGCAGCGCAAGTGCGCGGATGCCGTATTTACGATGGATCACTTCGCCCTGTTCGGTCACGCGCAGCACGCCGTCGACGGTGCCGCGCGGCGCAGCGATGATCGCGCGTTCGGTCTTGCCGCCACCGCGGCTGACCGAGCCGCCGCGGCCGTGAAAAAACACGATGCGTATGCCTGCCTGCTGCGACAGTGTCAGCAGTTCGGCCTGGGTGCGCTGCAGCGCCCAGCGCGAGGCGAGAATGCCGCCGTCTTTCGCACTGTCGGAATAACCCAGCATCACCGTCTGTTGGCCGCCGCGCGCCTGCAGGTGACGGCGATAGACCGGATCGTCGAACAGGGCGCGCATGATTTCCGGCGCAGCGCGCAGATCGTCGATGGTTTCGAACAGCGGTGCGATATCGAGCGGGACTTCATTGCCGCTTTCACCACAATGCTGGACACAGCCCGCCACCCGCGCCAGCGCCAGCACCGCCAGCGCATCGGCCGCGCTGTGGCTCATGCTGATGATGTACGGGCCGAACGCATGTGCGCCGAAGATCGCGCGCGCGTCGCGCACGGTACGCATCACCGCGAGCGTCGGCTGTGCGGCGGGCGCCTCGATGTCGATCTTCGCTGCGCCTTCGATCAGCGCGTGCAGCGGCGCAATACGATCGTGTGGCGCGCGCATGGACCACTGCACGTCGTCGAGCAATGCGGCGACTGCGGTGTCGTGGGTGCCGGAATCCTGACGCAGATCGAGCGTGGCCAGATGGAAGCCGAACGTCCGCGCGCGCCACAGCACGCGATGCAGCGCGAATCGGCCACCGTGTTCACCGCGATGCCGGACCAGACTCGCATCGATCAACTGCAGATCGGTGATGAAAGCGTCAGCGTCGGGATAGCCGGTCGTTTCACTGACCAACGTCGCCGCCAACCGCGCACGCATCAGATCGAGCAACTGCCGATACGGCATGTCGGCCAGGCGCGGGCTGAGTTTCGCAGCGGCGGCGGGCATGGCCAGGATGTAGCCGGCGATGCGCGTTTCGATGGCATCGTCCACAGCGATGCGTTCGCGGCTCTGGGTGAGAATTTCGCCCAAGGCATGCAGATCGGCCCGGTAATTCGCCAGCGCCTGCGCGCGCTGCGCCGTCAGCGCTGCGCGGATGGTGTCGGCGCCGACGTTCGGGTTGCCGTCCATGTCGCCGCCGACCCAGGTGCCGAAGCGCAGCAGCGGCGGAAGCTCGCATCGGCGGTATTCCGGATCGCTGCCGTAGACCGTCTCCACTGCTTCTGCGAACGCTTCGTAGTACACCGGCAGTGCGCGATACAGCACGCTGTTGAGATAGAAGCCGATGTGTTCGACTTCGTCAGCGACGGTTGGCTGCTGCGGCGGCGTATCGGCGGTCTGCCAGCTGGCGGTCAGCGCCTGACGAATGCGTGCGGTGTCGGCGCCGCGTTCGGCCGGGGTGCGCTGACGGTCGATGTCGGCAATCAGGCGCTCGACGATGGTGCGTTCTTTGAGCAGCAGCGATCGGCGTACCGCTTCGGTGGGATGCGCGGTGAACACCGGTTCGATCCGCAGCCGCGGCAGCAATTCGCGCAGGTCATCCAGCGTAACCCCGTCTTCGCGCAGCGTGCGCAGCACCGCACACAGACCGCCGGGCTGCGGCGCCGCGCTGCTGCGCTGGTAGTGACGGCGGCGGCGGATGCGGTGTACGCGTTCGGCCAGATTGACTACGCCGAAGTAGGCGGCGAAGGCACGGACAAGTGCATCCGCGTCTTGCATCGGCACCGCGGCGAGGCGTGCGGCCAGTTCGTCGATAGTGTCGCCCTGCTCGCGTCGCGCGATCGCGGCGCGGCGGACGGATTCGACCTGGGTCAGCAGCTCGGGCGAGACCTGCTCGGCCAGCATCTCGCCGACCATCGCGCCCAGTCGCCGCACGTCGTCGCGCAGCAGGGTATCGGTTTCAGCGAATTCAAGTGTGTCGCGGATGCGCATGATGGGTCGCAGTGGGGTGCGAACCCTTGAGATTACACAAAGCCGTCAGCTTGGGGCGATGTATTCGTGTGCATGACCGTCTTGGTCGAGGGGTATATGCGGGAGCGATGTGCTTTTGTGGGAGCGGCGGAAGCCGCGATGAGCTGATCGTTGGCACTCACCTGATCGCGGCTTCCGCCGCTCCCACAAAAGCGCAGCGTATTCCGCTCTTCAATAAGCAAACTCGCGAAACACATGATCGATATCGCCTTTCCACGCGCCATGATACAGCGCGAGCTTGCGCTCTGCGGCGGTTTCGTTCGCTTCCACGATTTCGATCAGCGGATCGAGGAAGCGGGTCTCATCAGCACCGCTGGCGTTGAGCGCGGCGCGGCGACGCAGGCCGGCGACGGAAATCTTCACCGCTTCGCGAGCAAGGTCGCCGAGGGTGCCATCCCGGAACGGGACTTTCAGCGCGAGTTTCGGCACGCCGTCGCGCAGCGCGTTGCGTTCGTCCATGCTGAAGTCCTTGACCAGATCCCACGCCGCATCCAGCGCGGCATCGTCGTACAGCAGGCCGACCCAGAACGCCGGCAGCGCGCAGATCCGTCCCCAGGGGCCGCTGTCGGCGCCGCGCATTTCAAGAAATTTCTTCAGCCGCACTTCCGGGAACGCGGTGGTCATGTGATCCGACCAGTCGGTCAGGGTGGGCAGCGCGCCGGGCAATACCGACAGTTTGCCCTGCATGAAATCGCGAAAGCTCAGACCGCTGGCATCCAAGTATTCACCGTTGCGATACGAAAAATACATCGGCACATCGAGCAGGTAATCGACGTAGCGTTCATAGCCGAAGCCATCTTCGAACACGAAATCGAGCATGCCGGTGCGGTCACGATCGGTGTCGGTCCAGATGTGCGAGCGATAGCTGAGATACCCGTTGGGCTTGCCTTCGGTGAACGGCGAATCGGCGAACAGCGCGGTCGCGATGGGCTGCAGCGCCAGCGATACGCGGAATTTCTTCACCATGTCCGCTTCGCTGCTGTAGTCGAGGTTGACCTGTACGGTGCAGGTGCGGGCCATCATGTCGAGGCCCAGCGTGCCGACCTTCGGCATGTAGTTGCGCATGATTTTATAGCGGCCTTTCGGCATCCACGGCATATCGTCGCGGCGCCATTTCGGCTGAAACCCCATGCCGAGAAAACCAAGGCCGAGTTCGTCGGCAACCGTCTTCACTTCGGTCAGATGGCCGCCGATTTCCGCGCAGGTCTGATGGATGGTTTCCAGCGGTGCGCCCGACAGTTCGAGTTGGCCTGCGGGCTCCAGCGTGACCGATGCGCCTTCTTTGAGCAGCGCGATGGTGTGGCCGTGTTCCTGCACCGGCGCCCAGCCAAAACGGGTGAGGCCGGTGAGCAATGCTTCGATGCCGTGCTCGCCTTCAAAGGTCGGCGGCGCGAACGCTTGGCCCGGACTTGATCCGGAGTGGTCGAGATGGAAGCCGAATTTTTCGTGCTCGGTGCCGATGCGCCAGGCGGCTTTGGGCTTTTCGCCCGAGGCGAGCACGGCCACCAGTTGATCGCGATCGGTGATGGGAGTGTCTGCGTCGTGGCTGGGACTGGACATAAGCATTCCGTGATGGGAGTGACGCGATGGGGAGATACGCGATGGGGGATGGACGACCGAGGGCGCCGGCAGCGACATGATCGCGTCGCGATGCACGGAAGTAGGCGAGATGGGGCCGGTGGCCTAACATCGCAAGTTCCGCACTATAGTCGCCATCAATGACGCGCATTGTTGCCCTGCTGCTGTGTCTGTGTTCCATCGACGTCTTGGCGCAGACCGGCCGAGTGCTGCAGCTTGAACGCGGCAACGGGCCGGAGCCCTCCACGCTGGATGCGCATCGCTGTCAGGAAGTCGCCTGCGGCAACGTGCTGCGCGATCTTTACGAAGGTCTGGTGACCGAAGACGCCGCCGGGCGTTTGATCCCGGGCATGGCCGAGCGTTGGGAAGTATCGGACGATGGCCGCGTCTGGACGTTTCATTTGCGTGATGGCTTGCGCTGGAGCAACGGCGAAATGCTGACTGCGGACGCGATCGTCGCCAGCTTCCGGCGCGCGTTCTCACCCGAGACTGCGGCGCCATTCGCAGAGCAGTTCGACGCGGTGCTCAATGCGAGCGCTGTGCAGGCGGGCACGCTGCAGCCGGCATCGCTGGGCATCGATGCGCCCGATGCGCGTACGCTGCGCATCCGCACCACGCGACAGGTGTCGCTGCCGTCGCTGTTGACGCTGCCGATCGCATTTCCGGTATATCTGCCGGCGGTGGCGCAGCACGGCAATCAACACACGCGGCCTGGGCGATTGGTGAGCAACGGTGCGTATCGGTTGGTGGCGTGGACGCCGCAGGCGAATCTAACGGTCGAACAGAACCCGCGTTTTCACGATGCCTCGCGCGTGCGCATCGCGCGCGTCCGCTTTCACGTGACCGAAGACGCGGCGGCTGAGCTTCAGCGTTTCGCAGCCGGCGATCTGCACATCACCGAAACCGTGCCGCCGCAGCCGCTGCCGGCGCTGCGCAAGCGGTTTGGAGCTCAACTGCGCATTGCGCCATATATCGGCGCGTTCTGGCTTGGACTGAACACCACGCAGCCGCCGCTGAAAAATAACCCGCAGCTGCGCGAAGCGCTGTCGCTGGCGGTGGATCGCGACATCCTCACCCGTCATGTCACCGGCTTCGGCGAAACCGCGGCCTATGGCATCGTGCCGCCAGGTTTACCCGGATACGACGCGGCGAAAATTCACTGGGCGGATTGGGATCAGGCGCAGCGCGAGACGCGCGCAAAAGCGCTGTATCGCGCGGCTGGATACTCCGCTGCCAATCCGCTAACGCTTGAGCTGCGGTACAACACCTCCACGCCGCATCGCCGGCTTGCGCTTGCGGTTGCGTCGATGTGGCGCGACACCCTCGGCGTGCGCGTACGCCTGCGCAATGAGGAATGGAAAGTGTTCGTGCAGAATCGCAAACAGCGCGCGATCACCCAGGTGTTTCGCGGCGGCTGGATCGGCGATGTCGCCGACCCGCGTAATTTTCTCGGCGCGTTCGCTGACGACGGTGCTCTGAACTGGCCCGGTTACGATGATGTGCGGTATCGCACCCTGTTCGCGAACGCCGATGCCGCGCGCACCGAGACCGTGCGCAATGCATGGCTGCGCGCTGCCGAAACCCGCTTATTGCATGCGCATGCGCTGATCCCGCTGTATTTCTACACCTCGAAACACCTGGTGGCGAACAGTGTGGACGGCTTCGAGGCCAACCCGCTCGATCGGCATGCGTCGCGCTGGCTGCAGCTGCGACAATAGCGTCTGTTCCGTCACCTGGAGACTGCGATGCGCCGTTGGCATATCGAAACCCATCGCACCGACCGCGTCGGCTGGCTGCGCGCCGCGGTGCTCGGCGCCAACGACGGCATCATTTCGATTGCCGGTTTGCTGGTCGGCGTTGCGGCCACCGGCGCAAGCACCACGGCGGTGCTCGGCAGCGGCGTGGCCGGTATTGTGGCCGGCGCGATGTCGATGGCGGCGGGCGAATACGTGTCGGTGCAGTCGCAGGCCGACACCGAGCGCGCCGATATCGCCAAGGAAACCCGCGAACTCGCCGATGAGCCGGAACATGAGCTGCAGGAACTCACGCATATCTATATCAAGCGCGGGCTGTCTCCGGAATTGGCGCTTCAGGTCGCCACTCAGCTGACCGCGCACGATGCGCTGGGCGCGCACAAACGCGATGAGCTCGGCATTACCGAAGCGCTGCGCGCGCGGCCGCTGCAGGCGGCGCTGGCGTCTGCAGGTGCGTTCACCGTGGGCGCGCTGCTGCCGATTGCGGCGGTGCTGTTTGCGCCGGATGGGCGCGTCCAACTGGTGATCTTCTCGGTGACGCTGGTCGCGCTGCTGGGCTCCGGCGCGCTTGCGGCGTGGGCCGGAGGTGCGCCCAAATTGCGCGGTGCACTGCGCGTTGGTTTCTGGGGTGCGATGGCGATGGCGGCGGCGGCGCTGATCGGCCGTCTGTTCGACGTGCAGGTCTGACCCGCTTGAAACGCTTCGGCGCACGTCTGCTCGAAGCGCTGCTGACGCTGTGGCTGCTGGCGACGCTGTGTTTCGTGCTGCTGCGCGCGGCGCCGGGCGGGCCGTTCGACACCGAAAAATCCGCGCCGCCCGAAGTGCAGGCCGCACTGGCGGCGCAGTATCGGCTCGATCGTCCGCTGCCGGCGCAGTACGGCGCGTGGTTGGGCGATGTGGTGCGCGGCGATCTTGGTCCCTCGTTTCAATATCCCGATTACACCGTCAATCAACTGGTCGCGCAGGCGCTGCCGGTGTCGCTGCTCAACGGTGGGCTGGCGTTGTTACTTGCGCTGCTGTGCGGCGTTCCGCTTGGCGTGTGGGCGGCGCTGCGCGCGGGCTCGTGGCTGGATCGCGGGCTGATGCTGTTCGCGGGGCTTGGACTTGCGGTGCCGAAATTCGTGGTTGCGCCACTGCTGGTGCTGCTGTTTGCGGTGACATTGCGCTGGCTGCCGGCCGGCGGCTGGGGCGAGTGGCGAAACATCGTGCTGCCGGTCATTGCGCTGGCGCTGCCGAACCTCGCCTACTGCGCACGACTCACCCGCGCGTCGATGCTCGACATCCGCAACGCCGAATATCTGACCGCTGCGCGTGCACGCGGCCTGTCGGAAACGCGCCTGCTGTTCGCGCATGCGCTGAAGCCCGCGATGCTGCCGGTGGTGGCGTGGCTGTCGCCGGCGCTGATCAATATCGTGACCGGATCCGCTGTGGTGGAGCAGGTGTTCGGCATCCCCGGCATGGGCCGTTATTTCGTGCAGGGCGCGCTCAATCGCGACTACACACTGGTGCTTGGCGTCGTGCTGGTAGTGGGCGCTCTGATTGTCGCGATCAATACCCTGGTCGATGCGCTGCGCGCCTGGATGGATCCGCGCCTGCGCGAGGCGGGTTAATATCGATATGTTTCCAACCTGATGCACTCCCCATGCTGATTGTTTATCGTGCCGCGAACATCGCCGATGCGCATCTGATCCGTCAGCTGCTGGAGGCCGAAGGCGTGCCGGCCTTCATCCCAGGCGAATATCTGCAGGGCGCGGTGGGCGAGCTGCCGGCCAATAGCGAAATTCTGGTGCGTGTGGCGGACGAGAACGCTGAGGCCGCGCGGATCATCATCGACGAATGGGAAAGCGCGGAGCCGGTTGAATTCGACGCCGACGGTTCTGAAGTCGGCGGTCCCGGAGCAGGCGAG
The DNA here is from genome assembly GCA_031419075.1 of Lysobacterales bacterium. Lineage (GTDB taxonomy): Bacteria > Pseudomonadota > Gammaproteobacteria > Xanthomonadales > Xanthomonadaceae > Lysobacter_I. Next base: position 42,248 of record JANOKD010000108.1, on the reverse strand, counting down.
CCCCAAGCAGGCGATCCCCAAGCAGACGGCTCCGGATCATTGGCCATCGAAAAACCATTGGCATCGTCACCGTCTGCCGGCCGTAGTGTTTCGATGCTGTGGGTCATCGGTGCACTGTTTTTCGGCGGTGCGTTTGGCGCTGCTGCGACCTGGGTCATCCTGCAGGCCCCTCAGCCGCCGAGCGAGATCGATCTCGACGGCGACGGACGTTCCGACGAATTCTATTATTACTTCGGCGCGCGTGTGGAGCGCATCGAGACAGATCGGAACCGCGACGGGGAGATCGATCAGACGCAGTATTACGACACGGACACATCTATTTCACGCAGTGAAAGCGATGACGATTTCGACGGCACGATGGATGGCCGCGCGCGCTACAGCGGAGGGCAAGTCATCGACAACGAGATCGATCTTGATGGCGACGGCCGTGCTGAGTATCGGGCCGAATACCGATTCGGGTTGTTGCTCCGCGAAGAATTCATGGGCGCCGACGGCATTCTGTTCAAGCGCGTCGAATATAAAAACGGATGGGCGCAGACCGACCAGATCGACGGCGACGGCGATGGTCGCCTGGACACCGCGCGGCGCTATGACCGCAACGACGAAATCGTAGCGAGTGAACCCCTGCCGCTGAAGTGAGTGGGTTGAGTCATGGCGTTGCAGAAGCCCGCGACAACGCCGTGCGACTGCGCTCAAGCGAGACACCCTGCGCGTCGATTTCAAACTTCACCAATTCGATCTGCGTCGTACACAGCGCGATGGTGTAACGACTCAGGCCTTTGCGTTCGCTTTCGGTGCGTTCGGCAGTGAAGCGATGGCAGTCGTCATCGCGCGTGTTCGTGACGATCGCGTAATTGCCGATATCGTCCGCTTTCAGTCCGTACCGCCACTGCAAACGATTGGCCTTGAGATCGAAGGTCATCTGTTCGTAGGAATGCACGGTCTTGTTCGGGCCGTCGTCGTAGATGGCGTGCAGCACAAGCGTATCGGGTGCGGACAGCACAACGGTGGTGCGAGTCGGCAGGGTCTCGAAGCGGTCGGGGTTTTGATAGTCGCGATAGCGCAGCGTACCGGTCCACGTGCCTTCGGCGGCGACGATGGCGGGCTCCGGCGGTGGGTCGTACAGCGCGTGTGCGGGCGCGGCGAACAGCAGGACCAAGCAGACAAGCGCGGCGGGTTTCATGCTGCAGAGTCCTGTGGGTGAACGACGCTTGTGTTTGGCGTGCGCGTGTTTCAGCGCGGGATGATCTCGACGAAGCAGGCTCAGATCTGCAGCCATCCCGCCACGACCTTTCTCAATTCATCAACGCCTGCTTTCGATTCGGAAGAAAGCGTCTGCACACTGATGTTGTCGCCGTACGTGGCCTGCAGATCCTTGCGCACCGCCTGCAGGATGTTCAGGCCGGGGCCGCGACCGAGTTTGTCTGCCTTGGTCAGGACGGCGTGGGCGGGCAGGCCGTTTTCGACTGCGAAACTGAGGATCTGGTGGTCGTAGTCTTTCAGCGGGTGGCGGATGTCCATCACCACCACCAGCCCTTTGAGGGCTTCGCGGCTGCGGAAGTAATCGCCGAGGAACGCCTGCCAGTGCGCCTGCAGGTCTTTGGGCACCTTGGCGTAGCCGTAGCCGGGCAGGTCAACCAGGTATTTGGCCTCGTGCGGCGGCAGGCCGAAAAACACCAGCTGCTGGGTGCGTCCGGGGGTCTTGGAGACCCGGGCCAGCGCATTCTGCTGGCACAGCGCATTGAGCGCGCTGGATTTGCCGGCGTTGGAGCGACCGGCGAAGGCGACTTCAAAGCCACCGTCGGGCGGCAGCTGGCGGGGCGTGTGTGCAGCCAGCAGGTAGCCGGCGCGGACGAACGGATTTTTGGGACTGGCCATCGGCATAGGATCGCACGCCCCGGCGCGATTGCCGTTTGACCGGGTCCGGTACGGCGACGATAATTCTGTGGTTTGGGCTTGGCGCTGCTTCGCGCCGGTCCCGTACCTCGTCGTTTTGATCGTCTTTTGGAGTGTTGAGCATGCGTCACGCCCGTGTCTACGGTTTTGCCGGTTTCGCGGTTATCGCGGTTGCGGCGGCCGCGTTCGCCCAGACCACGGTCACGCCTGTGCCTGAAGCCGCGCCGGTACAGGCGGTGTCGCTGGACGTGTCCGCCGTCAGCGAACTGGCCAAAGCCAAGCCCGGCGACGCCAAGGTGGGCGCGACCAAGGCTGCCGTCTGCGCTGCCTGCCACGGCCTGGACGGCAACGCCACCGACCCGACGCTCTATCCGCGCATCGCCGGCCAAAGCGAGCGCTACACCGCGCACCAGCTGGCGCTGTTCAAGAGCGGCGAGCGCGTCAACGCCCTGATGTATCCGTTCGCCAGCGCACTCAGCGCGCAGGACATGCGCGACATCGGCGCTCACTTCGCGACCCAGAAGTCGGGTGCGGGCATTGCCGACGACACTGTCATCGCCAGCGGCCCGAATGCCGGCATGAAGTTTTACGAAGTGGGCCAGAAGCTGTATCGCGGCGGCGACAGCCGTCGCGGCATCCCGGCGTGCATGGCTTGCCACGGTCCGGCGGGCGCCGGCAATCCGGGCCCCGCGTATCCGCATGTGGGTGGCCAGCAGTCCTGGTACACCGCCCGCCGTCTGCAGGAATACCGCACCGGCACCACCACCGAACGTAATCCGGTGCTGTACAACATGATGGCTGCGGTGGCGAAACCGCTGACCGACGAAGAAATCCAGTCGCTCTCCAGCTATATGCAGGGTCTGCACACCCGCACCAGCCAGGCGGGCGGCGGCAAGCGCTGACCGGGCGCTGCTCGATCAATCTTCGACCGCACGCGTTGCAAGGTCCTGCCCTCAAGTACGCTTGAACTGAAACGCTGGTACGGACATGCGCTGTGCCGGCGTTTTTCTTTCCTCCACCCTGATTCTCAAGACATACCGGATTCCGCCCATGCTGCGCTCCATTGCCTGGTTGTTGCTGTTGATCCTCCCGTTGAACGCCTGCGCCCAAGCGCCGGCTGGACCGCCGCAGGCCGGTGTGGATTACGAAGTGCTGGAGCAGGGCCAGCGCTGGCAGGCGCCGAACGGCAAGATCGAAGTGGTCGAAGTGTTCGCCTACTGGTGTTCACACTGCGCGGATTTCCAGACCCTGGTGGATACCTGGAAAAAGACCATGCCCGCCGACGTGAGTTTTTCTTACGTGCCCGCCGCCTTCGATGCTGAAGATGCCTACGGCCGGGCTTACTTTTCGGCCGAAAGCGCCAAGGCCGTGGCGAAGATCCACCAGCCGCTGTTCGACGCGATCCACAAGGACGGCATCTTGCCGCGCAGCAACGCCACGGCAGACGAGATTGGGACCTGGTTCGCCCAGCGCGGTCTGAACCGGGCCAAGATGGTGGGCCTGATGCAGTCCAAGGCAGTGGCGGCACAGATGACCCGGGCCCGCGCATTCGCCGTGGCGAACCGGGTGGAAAGCACGCCGACCCTGGTGGTCAACGGAAAATACGTGGTCCGGGCGCGGGTGTACAAAGACCGGATGCGGGTGCTGGATGCGCTGATTGCGCTTGAACGTGCAGCGGCCAAGAAACCCTGAACATCAGACTGAACACCAGGCCGGACCCATCCACTGAACATACACGCTGACGCGCATGATGCTCGCAGCTTCCGAATATTCGACAGGAGACAGACGATGACGCGATACCTGACCCTCGCCCTGCTGGCAGCGTTTGCGCTGACGGCCTGCAACGGCAAACAGGACGAGGCTGCCGAGCCCGCGACCGCAGCTCCGGCGGCCGCTGTGGCCAGCGAAGCCGAAACGATGGCCGCCGCCGAAGCCGCCGCCAAAGCTTCGGCTGACCCGGCCGCGGCTCCCGTCGCCGCTGCCGATCCTGCAACGCCAGCGCCAGCCGACGCTGCGCCCGTGGCGCCCCCGGCCAACGGCGCGATCCCGGGCCTGAGGCTCGGCGTCGACTACGAGATCATCCAGAACGGCCAACCGTTCGAGCCACTGAACGGCAAGATCGAAGTGGTCGAAGTGTTTAATCACGTCTGCCCGGCCTGCGCCGCGTTCCAGCCGCTGGTGCTGAGCTGGAAGAAGAAACTGTCGCCCGACGTGCGTTTCACCTATGTGCCTGCGGCGTTCGGCGGCAACTGGGACCAGTACGTGCGCAGCTTCTATGCTGCGCAGACCATGGGCATCGCCGACAAGGCGCACGAGCGCGTCTACGATGCGATCCATCTCGAAAACAAGCTCAAAGGCGAGCGCGGCAGCGACAGCGATGCCGAGCTCGGCGCGTTCTACGCGCAGTTCGGCGTCGATGCCAAGCAGTTCGCCGGCAACATGAAGAGCTTCGCGGTCACCGGCAAGTTCAACAAGGCGCGGCAGTACATCGTGTCGCAGCAGGTCGCGAATACGCCGAATCTGATGATCAACGGCAAATATCGCGTGCTTGGGCAGAATTTCGACGATAAATTCCGCATTGCCGACGCGATCATCGCGCACGAACGCACCCGCACCGCCGCGCCTGCGGCGCCCTGAGCGGCGCAGGATTCCGGCGCCGCAGGGTGGATGTACTGAACATCGCAGCGCAGCCCCCCGTGGCCGCCGCTTCACTGCGGCTGCGCTTGCTGAGCGCCAACATCCAGGCCGGCACCAGCACGCGTCGCTATAGCGACTACGCCACGCGCAGCTGGTCGCATGTGCTGCCATTGGGCGACAAGCGCAGCTCGCTGGACACCATCGCGGCCCTGGTCGCGCAGCACGACATCGTCGGCCTGCAGGAAAGCGACCCGGGCAGCTGGCGTTCGGGCTTCACCAACCAGACCCACTATCTGGCCGAGCGCGCCGGTTTTGATTACTGGAGCCACCAGGCCAACCGGCGCGTTGGCGTGGTCGCCTCCAGCGCCAACGCGCTGCTGTCGCGGATGGAGCCGGTCGAAGTCAGCGAACACCCGCTGCCCGGCCGCATCTCCGGCCGCGGCGTGCTGATCGCACGATTCGGCCGCAAAGCCGACAGCCTGACCGTTGCCGTGGCGCATCTGTCGCTGGGCGCCGGCTCGCGCAAATCCCAATTGGCGTTCATCGGCGAGCTGCTGCAGGATCATCCGCACGCGGTGTTGATGGGCGATTTCAACTGCACTTCAGAACAGCCTGAGATGGCGACGTTGTTTCAGCGCACCCGCCTGCAGCCGCCCGCCTGCACCGTGCACACGTTTCCCAGTTGGCGCCCGCAGCGCGCGATCGACCACATCCTGGTCAGCGACGGTCTGCAGTGCGCCGGCATGCGCGCGCTGCCGGCGGCGTGGTCCGACCATCTGGCGCTGTCGATCGAACTGGATGTGCCTGCCGCGCTTATCGGCTGACGCCTGCCGCGCCCGATGTTGATTTGAGTCAATGCGGCCGCTGCGGGCGCCGCCTACGCTCGCCGCATGATTTCTGCGCTCGCCTTCGATGCCGACCTGCTGCGCCGCTACGACCGGCCCGGCCCGCGCTACACCTCCTATCCGACTGCGCCGCAGTTCAGCGCGGACTTCGGCGTGGATGCGCTGCATCGCGCGATCCAGGACAGCAACGGCGATCCGATTCCGCGCCGGCTGTCGATCTATGTGCATGTGCCATTCTGTCTGAGCCCGTGCTTCTACTGCGGCTGCAACCGGGTCATCACCCGCGATAAGACTCGCGCCGACACCTATCTGAACCACCTGTATCGCGAGATCGCGATGATCGCGCCGCTGTTCGATCGCGACCGTGACGTGATCCAGCTGCATTTCGGCGGAGGCACACCCAATTTCCTGACCCCGACGCAACTGCGCTGCACCGTCGAGATGTTGAAACGACATTTCAGGTTCAGCGCCGCCGCCGACCGCGACATCTCTATCGAACTCGATCCGCGCACGGTGTCGCCGCAGGATATCGGCGAGCTGGCGCTGGCCGGCTTCAACCGCGCCAGTCTGGGTGTGCAGGATTTCGATCCGGAAGTGCAGGAGGCGGTCAATCGCATCCAGGGCGTGGAGCAGACCCGCGCGGTGGTGGACGCCTGCCGCACCTACGGATTCCATTCGGTCAACATCGACTTGATCTACGGCCTGCCGAAACAGTCGCCGACGGGTTTCGCACGCACTCTGGACACGGTGATCGCCATGCGTCCCGACCGGCTTGCCGTGTACAGCTACGCGCATCTGCCGGAGATGTTCAAGGCGCAGGGTCAGCTCGATGCCGACGCGCTGCCCGATCCCGAGACCAAGCTCGCACTGCTGCAGCTGGCGATCGAAACCCTGACCGCGGCCGGCTATGTCTACATCGGCATGGATCACTTCGCGTTGCCCGACGATGAGCTGGCGCAGGCGCAGCAACGCGGCGGCCTGCACCGCAATTTCATGGGCTACACCACCCATGCCGACAGCGATCTGATCGGTCTGGGCGTCAGCGCGATCAGCCATATCGGCGACAGCTACAGTCAGAACCCGCGCGACTTGCCCAGTTGGCAGCACGCGCTCGACGCCGGCCGACCGCCGGTGTTCCGCGGCATGATGCTGTCCGAAGACGACCAACTGCGCGCCGATCTGATCCAGCAGCTGATGTGCCAGGGCGAGATCCCGATCTCGGCGCTTGAGCGACGTTACGGCATCCATTTTCATACGTATTTCGCCGATGCGCTGGAGCAGCTTCGTCCGCTGCAAGCCGATGGTCTGGTGATCGTCGGCCCGAAGCGGATCGAGGTGACGGCACGCGGCCGTCTGCTGATGCGCAATATCGCGATGTGCTTTGATCGCTATCTGCAGCCGTCGACACCCGCGTCGAGATTCTCGAAGACGATTTGATCCTGCACAGGATTCGAAGGGGAACATCCAAGGAGAGCATCCGATGATGAGCAAAGGGTGTCGCAGTGTTCGTATCCGAGGCCGACGGCAAGGCGTACTGGGTGGAAGCGGGACGTGCCTTCGAGCGCTTCGCGCTGCAGGCGACGGTATTGGCATTCGTAATGCGCATCGGAATCAGCAGGTCGAAGTCGCGTCTCTGCGGCCGGTCGAAACGATGTTGGTCTAGGAGTCCGTTTGATGTTCGGCTGGCTGTCGAAAACAGGAACTGGTTATCGCGCGCAGTACGATCACGATGTTGCGCAGCATCTCGTACGGTGCACTGATGCGCGATTGCTCGTCGAGGCGGATCTCGCGCCGCTGCCGCCGGTGATGCAGCGCTATATCCGCCTGAACGGCGCGGTCGGCCAGCCGCGTGTGCAAAATTTCCGCGCGCACTTCCACGGACAGATCCGCAGCGGACCGAAAGCGCGATGGATGTCCTTCACCGGCGAGCAGAACAACTTCTACAACACTGCGTCGGGGCCATCGCGATTCTTCCTGATGGACGCATCGATGTTCGGTCTCCCGTTCCGGGTCTATCATCGGTATCTCGACGCGCACGCGACGATGCGGGTGAAAGCAGCGTCGCTGTTGACAATGGTAGACGCCAAGGGCCCGGAGATGGACGCGGCCGAGACCGTCACCGTGTTCAACGATCTGTGCGTGTTCGCGCCGGCCGCGCTGGTCGATCACGACATTCGGTGGCGGGAGATCGATGCGCAGACTGTGGAGGCGCAGTTCTCGTACGCTGGCCATCGCGTGTGCGCGCTGCTGTCGTTCAACGCGCGCGGCGAATTGATCGACTTCGTGTCGGACGACCGCGCGGTGGTCTCGTCGAAGGGTCAGGCCTTCACCAAGATGCGGTGGTCCACGCCGCTGTCCGACTATCGCGCGTTCGGTGCGCATCGACTGATGGCGCGCGGCCAAGGGGTCTGGCATGCCCCCGAGGGCGAATACGCCTACCTTCGCCTCGACCTCGACGCGATCGACTACAACGTATCGAATCTCCCCTGACGCGGGCGATCGACAGCGATGGCCCGCCGCTTTCAAAGCGCGCCGCCGATTGCGTACCATCGCCGGGTGCTCAGACCCTCCCTTCCAGCCGCCGGCCGAACCCCCGCGAATCGCGCACGCTGTCCTGGGCGCCTTTGGGATTCCGCATGAGCGGCCTGCCGTTCCCGCGTATCGATGCCCGCACCCTGTCCGACGATGGCGACGAACTGCATTTCTGCAGCACCTGTGCGTTTTCGCAGGCCTGTCTGGCCGAGGGCATGGGCAAGCCTGCGCTGAAGGATCTGCACGTACTGGTCGAGCACATCGGTCCGTTCCACGCTGGCGAGCATATTTTCCGCGAGGGCGACCCCTTCGAGGCGATCGCTGCGGTCCGCGCGGGCACGGTGAAGACCTATGTCGTCGATCGCGATGGCCGCGAGCAGGTGCTGAGCTTCCATCTGCCCGGTGAGGTCATCGGCCTCAATGCGATCGACGGCGACCGCTATCCCTGCAATGCGGTCGCGCTGGACACGGTGATGCTGTGCCGCTTTTCGTTCCCTAAGATCGCGGTCCTCGCCGCACGGCTGCCCGGCCTGCAGAAACAGCTGTTCCGGCTGCTCAGCCGCGACATCGGCCGCGCCGCGCTGCTCGCCGGCGACTGGTCGGCCGACCAGCGCATGGCCGCGTTCCTGGTCGGTCTGTCGCGACGCCTGTCCGAACGCGGTTTTTCCGCCAACCGCTTCCAGCTGACGATGGCGCGCACCGATATCGCCAACTACCTGCGGCTGGCGCCGGAAACCGTGAGCCGGGTGCTGCGGCGTTTCGACGACGACGGCCTGCTGCGCGTGGAGCGTCGCGATCTGGAACTGCTCGATCGCGATGCGCTGATGGCGCTGGCCGCGCCGGTGTTGCGCGAGTAACCGGCGCACGCAACCCCGCATCTGCGAGTCGCTTGACCTGCGTCATCGACCGCCGCGCGCCCTGCATCGACCATCTCCTCCACCTTCCGGAGGAGTCTTCCCATGTCCACCACCCGCAGACTATGGCTGGGCCTTGCCGCCCTGCTCATCGTCGGTTTCGGCACCCTGCTCTGGATGGGCGGCGAGATCTATCGTCAAGCGCCGCCGATGCCTGAGGCCGTCGTCACTGCAGACGGCACCACCGTCTACACCCGCGCCGACATCGAGCGCGGCCGACAGGTCTGGCAGAGCATCGGCGGCCAGCAATTGGGCTCGATCTGGGGCCACGGTGCGCTGGTCGCACCCGACTGGACCGCCGACTGGCTGCATCGCGAAACCATGGCCTGGCTGGAGCTGCGCGCGCGCGGCGACAGCGGCGAGCCCTACTCGCTGCTCGGCGAAGGCGACCGCGCCAAGCTGCAGGCGGAACTCAAGCCGCTGATCCGCGCCAACACCTACGACGCCAGCACCGGCAGGATCGTGATCTCGGGCGAACGTGCGCAGGCGATCGCGCAGGTTGCGGCGCACTACAGCAGTCTGTTCTCGAATGATCCCGCCACGCATGCCCTGCGCGAAACCTATGCGATGCGCGAGAACACCATCCCCGACGAATCGCATCGTCGTGCGATCGGCGCGTTCTTCTGGTGGGCGAGCTGGGCCACGGTCACCAATCGTCCCGATCAGGCCGTCAGCTACACGCAAAACTGGCCGTACGAACCGCTGGTGGGCAACACGCCCACGTCGTCCAGTTTTCTGTGGACGGTATTCAGCGTGATCTTCATGATCGCCGGCATCGGTCTGCTCGGCTGGCATTACGCGGTATGGCACGGCAAGGAAGCGCCGGCGGCCCCGCCCGCGGTCGATCCGCTGCGCGCGCTGGTGCCCACGCCGTCGATGCGCGCTACCGCGAAGTATTTCTGGCTGGTGCTGGCGCTGTTCCTGGTGCAGATATTGCTGGGCGCGACCACCGCGCATTATCAAGTCGAAGGCCAACAGGCGTACGGCGTTGCGATCTCCGACTGGCTGCCGTACTCGCTCACCCGCAGCTGGCATACGCAATTGGCAGTGCTGTGGATCGCGGTCGCGTGGCTCGCCACCGGCCTGTACATCGGGCCTGCGGTGTCGGGGTGCGAGCCGAAGTTCCAGCGGCTCGGAGTGAATGTGCTGTTTACCTGTCTGTTGATCATCGTCGTCGGCGCGTTCACCGGGCAGTGGTTCGCGGTGATGCAGAAGCTCGGCCTCGACAACAATTTCTGGTTCGGTCATCAGGGTTGGGAATACACCGACATCGGCCGCTTCTGGCAGTGGTTCCTGTTCATCGGCCTGCTGCTGTGGCTGTTTCTGGTCGGCCGCGCGCTGTGGCCGGCGCTGCGGCGCAGGGACGAAATGTCGTCGATCATCGGGCTGCTGTTCCTGTCCACCGTCGCCATCGGCCTGCTGTTCGGCGCGGGCCTGATGTGGAACGAGCACACGCATATTTCGATGGTGGAGTACTGGCGCTGGTGGGTGGTGCATCTGTGGGTCGAAGGCTTCTTCGAAGTGTTCGCCGCCGCAGTGATCAGCTTCATCTTCGTCAAACTCGGATTGATCCGCGGCAAGACCGCGACCATCAACGTGCTGTTCGCGACCATCATCTTCATGGCCGGCGGCATTCTGGGCACCTTCCATCATCTGTATTTCACCGGCACCACCACTGCGGTGATCGCACTGGGCGCGAGTTTCTCGGCGCTGGAAGTGGTGCCGCTGGCGCTGATCGGCCTGGAAGCCTACGACACCTGGAAACACGGGCGCGCCACGCCGTGGATGCAGCGCTATCGCTGGCCGATCCTGTTTTTCCTGTCGGTGAGTTTCTGGAATCTGGTCGGCGCCGGTCTGTTCGGTTTCCTGATCAACACGCCGCTGGCGCTGTACTACATGCAGGGCCTGAACCTCACGCCGCTGCACGGCCACACCGCACTGTTCGGCGTGTACGGCATGCTCGGCATCGGCCTGCTGCTGTTCTGCGTGCGCGGGTTGAAACCCGAAGCAGTGTGGAATGACCGACTGTTGTCGACATCGTTCTGGACGCTCAATATCGGTCTGACCCTGATGGCCGTGCTCACGCTGCTGCCGATGGGGCTGCTGCAGCTGCGCGCTGCGCTGGAGCACGGCTACTGGTACGCACGCTCAGCCGAATTCATGGGCAAGCCGATCTTCGACGTACTGGTGTGGATGCGCGTGCCCGGCGACACCATCTTCAGCATCGGTGCGGTGCTGGTGAGCTGGTTCGTGTTCCGGCTGTGGCTGGCCCCGAAACGCGAGAAAGCATTGCCTGCCATTGAAGTAGTGAACTCGTGAGTTCCGCGGGATATTCCTTCTTTCTGCATGTGGGAAGAAGCGCCTGCCCTGGACGCGATCCGGGGTTGCGCGCAGCGCCGGATGAGGGGCGGCGATGATCGAGTTCTACCCGCAGATCCGCCTGGTCCACATCACCTGCGTCGTACTCAGCGGCGCACTGTTTTTTCTGCGCGGTGCGGGTGTGCTCGCGGGCATGCGCTGGCCGATGGCGCTGCCCGTTCGCATCGCCAGCTACAGCATCGACACCGTGTTGCTCACCGCCGCACTGATGCTGGTCACGATGCTGCCGGCTGCGTTGTTCGCAAACGGTTGGCTCACGATCAAGCTGGTGCTGCTGGTCGTTTATATTGTGATGGGCAGTTTTGCGCTCAAACGCGGCAAGACCCGCGGTGCGAAAGCAGGTTATTTCGTCGCTGCAACAGCGACGTATCTATTCATGTTCTCGGTTGCACGTGCGCATGACCCACTGGGCATGCTTCGTGCGATCTTGAGCTAGTGTGGTGCTTCACGCTGTTTGATCCATTTTGAAAGCCACAATTTTTGCGATTTTCGTCGCAAGACATGCGGGGAGTTGCATTGCTTTCACAGCATTGATGAGGTGTTCCTTCTCTCCGCACAGCGGGAGAAGGTGGCGCGAAGCGCCGGATGAGGGACGGACAGCATGAGGACCAGATAGCCACAATGCGTTCTGAAGAGCGCCCCTCTGGGCCTGCGGCCACCCTCTCCCCGTGCGGGGCACGGGGAGAGGGAAGATCTTTGGACTTTCTGTGCGACATCGCATCTCGCACAAGACCCGACAGGTGTTGTGAGCGACACACGTCGCGAGGCCGCAAAGAAAGGTGTTTAAGCACTACACCAGGTTGCTGCGATCAAAACCAGATCCGCACCCCCGCCACCACCCGCGTATCGCGCGTCGCTTCGCCTTCGTCGCGCACGAAGTCGGCGGTGCCGCCGAAGCTGCGCTCGTGGACGAGACCGACATACGGCGCGAATTTGCGGGTGAATTCATAGCGTAAACGCAGGCCTGTTTCGACTTTGCCAAGCCCGGAGCCGATGCCGCGCGAGGCGTCATTCTTGCCGTGCCATTCCGCTTCGATCACCGGCTGCAGGATCAGTCGATTGGTCAGCAGCAGTTCGTATTCGGCTTCGACCCGCGCTGCGGTTTGACCGGATTCACCGACGTAGACGCTGGCTTCCACTTCGAATTTATAAGGCGCCATGCCGATCACGCCGATTGCGGCGAAGTTCTGATCGCGGCCGGGCGCGATGTCGTGACGCACGCCCGCGACCAGATCCCACCAGCGCGCGATCGGTCGGCCATAGAGCACTTCGACATCGGCGCTTTCGGTGCGGCCATCCACGCGCTCGCCTTCGCTGCGCAGCCAGAGTCGGTGCATGTCGGTACCGACCCAGCCCTGCGCTTCCCAGGCCTGTCCCGCGCCCGGATCCGCGTCCCAGACTTCAAGCCGATCAAACAGCAGATAGGAGAACACGCCGCCGCCGTGATTGTGTCCATGCGCGGGCGGCTTTGCGGCCTCGCGGTCGGCATCGGTGATCGGCGGAATGGGCGTGCGCGGTGTCTGCGGTGCAGCCGATGTGTGCTGCGAATGATCCATGCTCGAATGATCCATCTCAGCATGGTTCATTGCGCCGTGGTCCATTGCGCCATGATCCATTTCAGCAGGCTTCTCGCCGTGATCCATCTTGCCGTGGTCCATCACACCATGATCCATCGTCGAGTGATCTTCGCTGTCCTGTTTGGCCGGCACCGGTTCGGCGGTGTGGCTGTCGTGTGCTTTATCGTGCGCCTGCGCGCGTGCCGTGTCCACAACGAATGCGAACGCGAGTGATACTGCAATTGCAGCGATGCGGTTGTGAATGCGCATGGCGTTCATCCCTCCACCCGCACTTCGCGCATCATCCCCGCTTCCATGTGATAGAGCAGATGGCAGTGGTAAGCCCAGTGGCCCAACGCATCGGCGCGCACGCGATACGAGCGTCTGGTCCCCGGCGGCATGTCGATGGTGTGTTTGCGCACCATGAACTCGCCTTTGTCGTTTTCCAGATCGCTCCACATTCCGTGCAGATGAATCGGGTGGGTCATCATGGTGTCGTTGACCAGCACGATGCGCAGGCGCTCGCCATAGTTCATGCGCAGCGGTTCGGCGCCGGCGAACGGCTGCCCGTCGAACGACCACGCGAACCGCTCCATGTGCCCGGTGAGGTGCAGTTCGATATCGCGGCCCGGATCGCGACCGTCGGGGTCGTCGAACAGGCTGCGCAGCATCGAATAACTCAGCGTTTTGCGGCCGTTGTCGCGCAGGCCAATGCCGGGGTCGTCGAGTTTCGGCGTAGGCATCATGGTCTGCATGTCGACCAGCGGATTGCCGGCTTCGCTGGCGGGGTGGGTCTGCATGCCATCGCCCTGCGTGTCTTTCATTGACATGCCTTTCATCGACATGCCTTTCATCGACGACATGTCGTGACCGCTGTGATCCATGCTTTTATCGCTGCTGCTGCCGTGATTCATGCTGCTGTGGTCCATGCCACCCATTCCGCCATGCCCCATGTCGGCCATGCTCAGGATCGGCCGCGGATCCACCGCCGGCACCGGCGCACGCAGGCCTTCGCGCACCGCAAGCGTGCCGCTGACGTAGCCGGTGCGGCCCATGTCCTGCGCAAAAATCGTGAACGCATCATCGCCGTTCGGGGTCACGATCACGTCGAAGGTTTCCGCCGCGGCAATGCGGAATTCCTCGATCGTCACCGGATGCACGTGCTGGCCGTCCACCGCGACCACGGTCATCGTCAGCCCCGGAATGCGCACATCGAAATGGGTCATCGCCGAACCATTGATGAAGCGCAGCCGCACTTTTTCGCCGCGTGTGAACAGCCCGGTCCAGTTGCCCAGCGAGGTGGTGCCGTTGATCAGATAGGTGTAGGTGTGCGCGTTGACGTCGGACAGATCGGTCGGCGTCATCCGCATCTCGCCCCACATCTTCCGGTCTTCGACGGTTGCGCCCAGACCGTCGCGTTTCGCATCGCGCAGGAAATCGCCGACCGTGCGCTTGCCGTAGTTGTCGTGGCCGGGCATTTTCTTCAGCCGCGCGTACAGATCGTTCGGCGCGAGATCGGTCCAGTCGCTGAGCAGTACGACATGGTCGCGCTGATAGTCGAAAGGCTCGGGCTCGGCGGCATCCACAATCAGCGCGCCGTACAGCCCGGCCTGTTCCTGGAAACCGGAATGGCTGTGATACCAGTAGGTGCCGGATTGGCGCAGATCGAAACGGTAGCGATAGGTGTCGCCCGGGCCGATACCGTCGAAACTCATGCCCGGCACGCCGTCCATATTTGCGGGCAGCAGAATGCCGTGCCAGTGAATCGACGTCTGCCCGCCGTGGATCGACTTCGGCGACAATCGGTTGCTCACGCGCAGCTCAACCGTGGTGCCTTCGCGCCAGCGCAGCGTCGGCGCAGGCACCGAACCGTTCACCGCAACGCCGATGCGGGTGCGGCCGGTGAAGTTCACCGGCAGTTCGTCGATGACCAGATCGAAATCAGTACCGCTCAGCACCGGTGCTGTGGGCGCGGCCACACCGGATCGCGGCCAACCGAACGCAGCAGCCACGCCGCCCACGGCGAGCCCCTGTACGAAACGACGGCGCGACACGCCGCCTGAAGAAGAGAAAGACATTGCAACACTCCACGATGCTCACGCGCAGGCTGCGCGACGAGGTTGGATCAATGACGACAGATGCGCGCCATGCGCGCGACGACGGCGCCCGTGGGGCGCGAGGGATCGCTTAGCCGATGGGAGGTCGAACCGGATGCGGCAGCGCGGGCGCAGTGTGCGTATACGACGGCGCGGACAGATAGGCGATGCCTGTGGCTGCATGCAGCAGCAGCGTCGGAGGCATCAGTGCCGCGATGCCATTGGCGATGCACGCGCATTGGCAATGATCGGCGCAGTCGCCGCAGCCTTCACCATCCGACGTGGCTGCGTGCTGCGACGGGCTGCTCTGGTCCATACCGCCATGAGGCATGCCGTCATTAGGCGCAGTGTCATCAGACATGCCGCTGTGCGCGTTCGATATGTCCGCGCCCATGTCTTCGTGACAGGGCGGTTCGGCAGCAGTCGTGGCAACAGCAGGCGCGGCAGAAGCGACGATGTCATGTGCACAAGCCGCATGCGCCGACGCCATCGCACCACTCATGCCGTTCGCCACCAGGGCGAGGCTGAGCAGGGCGTGCAGCAGGAGCGGGCGAAGGCGCATTGCCGAAGTGTACTCCCCACGTATTCCGCCCGCAGCCGCAGCGTTCACCTTCATGCAAATTGCGGGCACATCCGAGCCAACAGCAGCGCCACAGCCCGGTTCTCGCCGCTGGCGAGAGCCGGGAGCAATACCTCAGCCGGATGTGATACCTCCCTTCTCCCCGCACCGCGGGGAGAAGGTGGCGCGAAGCACCGGATGAGGGGCTGCCCTTTATGCGGTGAACTCCGCCCGCCCACGTCAGAACATCACTAATGAGGCGCTGAGCCTCATGCGCGGCGCTCCCGAGCTCCGACGATGATGAAAGTTTCATCAATGCCGGAGCTCCGAGCACCGCCGTCGGAGCTCCGCAACCGCAACGGCGATGAAGTGTTCACCACCGACGAGGGTCTGAGCCTCATGCGTGGCGCTTCCAAGCTCCGATGATGATCAAATGTTCACCATCGCCGGAGCTGCGAGCCTCGCACGCGGAGCTCGACAACACCGGCGCTGAGGCTTGGATCCCCAGCGCTGATGCTCCCAGCCTCGGCGGTGAGATTCCATGCGCAATAAGGCTGCCGGAAGTCTAAGCAGTTCAACCGAGGTCGCGAAATTCCGTGCCAAGGATCATCGGCAATGGTGGCTTTCGGCCAGCAGCAGATGTTGCAAAACCGACCGAAGCCTGGCTTTTCGTAGCCCGGGCAGAGCGCAGCGACACCCGGGGCTCTTCGCGGGATATTGAGCAGTTAATGTGTCGTTTTGAACAATGCGTGGAATACGAGCAAAGCACACAATCTGATGACAAGCGATGTGGCATCGTTGAAATGTCGCGAAGAGCCCCGGGTGTCGCTACGCTCTACCCGGGCTACATTTCGTGCACCCGTTGTTTTGATCCTGTTTCGCCGGCTAATCCGCTGATCTGCATGAATCGTCGCCCTTACTGTTTCATCTGCCAATATGGCGTTGCAGGAAGCTGTGACCCGGTTCGTTCTTCATTACCGCATTCAATAAGGAATCCATATGCGCTATTTATCCCGTCTCCTCGTCGCGCTGGCTGGCTGCATGGCGATCGTCCCCATCGCCAACGCCTGCAATACGACGCTGTCCCCTGGCGCCGACATCCAGACCGCGCTCAACGGCCCCGCCGTCACAATCTGCCTCAATCCCGGCACCTACCGGCCAGCGGGCACGCTGTCCATTCCGCAGGGCAAGACGCTGAAGGGCCTGGGCGCCAACCGCGACCAAGTTGTCATCGAATCCGGCGTCGCCAGCGGCGGCAGTTCGGTCATGATGTGGCCGTCCGCAGGCGTCACGCTGAACAATTTCACCCTGATCAGCGCGGCGGGCAGGCTCCCGACCTACGGCGTGTTCGTCAATGCGCCTGACATCACGCTGTGGTCGCTCCACGTGAAGAAGGCGGTGATCAATGTGGCGCTTGTCTCAGCGTTACGCCCGAAGGTGCTCGACACCTATCTTTCGCAACCGGGCAATCCCAACGACGGCGCAGCCAATCCCAATCTCTGGATCACAGGCAGCAACGATGTCACCGTGTGGTACGGCGCACTCTACGGCGGCGGCGGCTTCGGTACGGACTCCTCCGGTGCGCTCACCGGCGACGGCGAGTTGAGTGTCTACGGATCTGACTTCGTCGCGATCACGGGTACCAACTTCTTCAGTTCCGGCACCAGCGCGATCTATTTCCGTGACTGCGACAGCTGCACGATCCGCCAGGTGTCCGTCTACAGCGCGCGCGGTTTTGGTCTCGACCTTGTCGATGCCATCAACAACCCGCTCGACGGCAACGACAACCTCGTCGTAGAGAATTCGCTTGTGAACGACAGCGGATATGGCGGCGCCATCATCAAGCTCACCGGCGGTAACACCGTTCGCTTCACCGGCAACCGCTTCAACGGCAACAACACCACCGGCAACTCACCGTGTTCGGGCATCAATATTAGCGGCACCCAAGGCAGCCTGACGCTGCAATCGAACACCGTCACGCCCGGCCCGATCAGCTGCAACGTGCCGTGAAGCGCCGTAGCCCGGTTCTCGCCGCCAGCGAGAACCGGGGCGCTTCGCCAAGGCGCAGCGCTTACCGCCCCGCAAGCGCTCGCACAACGAACCATTCTGGACGGTAGCGACCGTATTGACAGGGTGCCGCCTTGGCGGACCGCTTTTATCTCGCGGGCCTGGCGAAACAACTCACGAAGGTTTCTCTTCTCCCCGCACAGCGGGGAGAAGGTGGCGCGCAGCGCCGGATGAGGGGCCGTTCACGGCGCACAAATCGCAACGGCAGCTGTGGTGAGTCTTTGTGGAGGCGTGTAGCCGCAGCCCAATCGCATAGGGTGCTGCCTTGGCGTACCGTTTGTTTTTGTTTGGCGTTGTGTGGGCTAGCAAGTCGACCTGACCCCATTGTTCGTACAGCCTACAGAGTCCTCAAGGCGACCCTGTCGTTTCTGACAGGTGATCCTCTCAGCAAAACAGTGACAGTGTCTGCGTCATGCCCGAATGGGCGGGAAGACATCATGCGCTCAACATCATTCGCTAACGAGTGTTGAGGTTGCTCTTCCTATCGTTGGCAATCACAGGGGAAGAATCATGAGCAAGGGTGGATCTGGTGGTGGTGGCAAGGGTGGGGCCGGCGGTGGCAAAGGCGGGTCTTCTGGTGGTGGCGCGAAGGCCCCAGGCGGCGGTGGCGGCGGAAGAGGTCAGGGCAATGCTGGGGGTTGGCCGAGTGGCACACCGGGGGAAATCTCTGGCGGTGGTCGTAGCAACGCGCCTTCAAAGTAGGCGCGATCGTACTCGACACACATTACTTTCTCTTGAATCTAAGTGTTGCCATTCGGGTCAGAGTAGACTTTTTCAGAAGAGTTCAAGAAAGACCACACTGACCTCTGTTTCCGCCTGTTTCCGGTCTCATTGAACAAGGCATGATGGGGGGATCCAAGGAAGCACACATGATTTTCGAGATCCCGCGAGTTAAGCAGTGGCTTAGTCAGTTTGATCCGCCTCACCGCTACTTGGCTGAGTACCTGTTGGCGAAGCTCCGATATGTTTCACTAGAAGATGTTGAGTCTTGGGTGCAGCAGGAAGTTACAGCGCTTCTCGATGAGCTTTGCAACGGCGGCGAAAAGCCAGCCATCGCCCTGTTCGCAGTCGCAAAACCATTCATTCACGACTTTAATAAAGACAAAGAAGTAAAGACGCCTGCTGATAGTTCAGGGCGAATCGCGCACATGCTTCGGAACTTGGAGCGTGGCTTGCCGAATCATATAGAGTTAAATCCTCGAATCGAGTCTATGCGGCGAAGGAAGGTGAAGCACATAGTCTTCGTAGACGATTTCGTCGGTACGGGTAGCCGATTTATCAAATCATGGCGTCAGACTGTTCCCCGTGCAGTCAAATCTTGGGCCGCCTTGGGTTGGTGTAAAGTGTGGTTGCTTTCTTATGCGGGACACGAATCGGGGCTCCGCCGAATCGATAGAGAGTTGAAGGCAGTCGATCGGGCAAGAATTAGAACCAATATTACAATCGAAAAGTCGTTTATTCTCGACCAAGACAACCTGCTCGAGTTCTGTTCTACAGGCGGGCGCCCGTCTGCACTCCCGAGAATGCCTTTCGGTTACGGTAGGCTATGCAGCCCGATCATTTTTCAATACGGGTGTCCAAATAATGCTCCCAGTATCCTTTGGAATAGAGACAATCCGAAGGGCGCGGTGAGGCCGCTGTTTTCCAACCGTAGTGTTCCGGCTGACCTGTTTCGTTTATTTGGTGTAGATCACTCTGCTGCTACTACCGGTGAGGAACTGTGGTTGAGCAGACAGTACCATCTAGCCCTTCGATATCTGGACGATCCTGCTGGGCTCAACGCTAACCGCGTTGAGCTCGCAATGCTCGCCCATCTGGCGCGTGGCCGAGATCGCAGGAGTTTGAGAGCGATCATGGTGTTAAGCGATGCAGAGTTTGAACAGAAGTTGCGGTGGCTTCTTGATCTCGGCCTTGTTGGGTTAGACCTAGCAGTCACCCAGTTTGGGCTGGATGTTCTTAAGAGGGGCGGGCGCAAGCGACGACCAGATCGGGTTGCTCCAAGCGACTATCAGGATTACTATCCATCATCGTTTTTGGGGTTCCAGCGTAACGTTTAGATGCCCCGGTTCGTCATAACCTGATGAGCTGGGGCCGGCCTGAGTGCGTAGTCACTTGGGAGAGCGCGGATTCCGTTGCTCGTCGAGGTAGCTGTCGCTGGAGTGGGTTATTTCCCGCGCAAAACGCGTGTGGTGTCCGCTCTGAGGAGCTACCCCCAGCCTTTGCGTTTTGCGCGGGAAATATCCTCACTCGCGTGAGGTGAAGTAAATGAAACGCTGGAACCCCAATCTTTTTGCTAGGGAAGGTGTGGCCGCAGGCTACGACGAAGCCTATGTCCAAGCGCTTGTCGTGGCCGGGCGCAAGATTGATGCGATTGACCTTCCTGTCATCTACTCCCTAGCGCACTTGGCTCGGTTGGCTCATGTGCGATATAGAGATCTCCACGCAGTGGTGTCGAGGGTCGAGTCCGCTGGCGACTTTCCTTATCGGAACTTCACTATCCGCAAGCGGTCCGGCGGTAGGCGTTGGATTTCTGTGCCTGCGCCCACGCTATTGGCTGCCCAGACCTGGATCGCACAGCGTGTATTGAGACATGTGCCAGTCCACGCTGCTGCTTATGGGTATGTTCACAAGAAGAGTCTTCCACTTTTATCCAACGCTCAAAAACACATTGGGGCTTCATGGCTCCTCCACATGGACGTGAAAGACTTCTTCAGCAACATTTCCGAAGTTCAGGTGTTCCGTGTTTTCAAGGAACTCCAATACCCTGACTTACTAGCTTTCGAGTTGGCGAGGCTTTGCACTCGTGTCACGCCGAGACGTAAAGGGACGAGGTGGGTTAGGAAAGAGGTTTCAGGCGTTGAGAGCTACAGAAGCAAGTTGATCGGTAGCCTTCCTCAAGGTGCACCAACCAGTCCCGCTCTATCCAATTTGGTATGCAGATCACTTGATGCTGAAATTGAGACGCTGGCCCGTTCCCACAACGCTACATACACCCGTTATGCAGATGACCTATGCTTCTCTTTAGTTAAAGCTGATCGCGGCCTAATCCTTGCGATAAAGCGCGAGGTAGCTAGCGTGCTTCACCGCCATGGACTCAGTTGCAACAGCAAGAAGACTCGAGTTGTTCCACCAGGCGCGCGCAAAGTCGTTACTGGCGTAGTAATTAACGGTGACCGCCCGTCGATTCCCCGCGAACTTCGGGATAGGATTCGAATGCATTTGTATTACTGCCGCACTAGAGGCATACCAGCGCACTGCGAACGAAAGGGTTTTTTCTCGGTGCTCGGTTTTCGTAATCATCTGCGTGGGCTAATTCAGTACGTAGGAAGCATTGACTCTCGACTAGGGAATGAATTCAAGGCGGAGTTTGATTCCTTACCTTGGGCTCCCTTTCTTTAACCCATGGCGGGTCAAGACCCGCCCTACCAGAGCGGTTCGTAAGGCGGGTCTTGACCCGCCATGAGTTGCAAGGAATCCGTAATGCGCAGGGCAGGCTTGAGTCTGCCCAGAGGCGCTGCGGTTGCTGTCATCAATGCATGGCCAGGCGCTTGCTCAATCTACGCAATGTGCCCGACGACGAGGCTCGCGATGTGAAAAAAGGTCAGGTCAATTTCCCTGCGTTTGATCTCGGTCTGCCGCGTGGTTTGACTTCCACGGAGCGCTGAACCTAAAAAGGGGTCAGCGCGTAGGGTGGGGTAAGCGTAGCGAACCCCACCTTCAGACTCACAATCGCCTGAACCCTTTGAGGGTCACCGCAGTTTTCACTATAAATGGGTGGGGTTCGCTACGCTCACCACCACCCTACGAAACACCCGTTTCGGGTCGACCACGAGCAGTCACCAGTCAAGGACGTAGGCGACTTGTATGGCGGAGACTGCGCAGCGAAGCGCTTCACCGCGCGCCAGCGTCACCAGAAATTTGTCGGCCCAGCCGTTGAAGGCGTGCAGCGTCGCCAGCGGTGTCTGCAGTGCGTGGCGGCCGTTGCCGCCGAGGTGTTCCCGGCTGAGTTTGTAGGTGATGCCGTGCGTCTGCAGCGATGCTTCCAGCAGCCAGCAGCTGCGCGAGAACGCGAGCGGGTTGTCGGCGTGGTCGCGCTGCCGGGCGAGTTTCGCCGTCCAACCCCGGATCAGTTCGCCCTGCGGCTGTGTGCCGGTCCAGCGCAGGCCGTAGGTGGCAGTGGAAGCGCTGGCTATGTCGCGGTCGTCGTCGTCCAGCCAGACATAACTGGTCCACTCCCGACGATTTCCGTGGCATCGACACCGCTGCGCATTGATCGCGATCAAGCACCATCGGGTCCGGCGCTCGAATTGCTGTCGGATTGATCCAGATCAGAGCGCGCTGGGCAGGTCGGGCGGAATCTGCCTCCCACAGGTCAACGGACCATCGGGGAGACACCATGAAACGCGTGACACAGACAGTATTGACGGCGGCGATCGTCGGAGTTCTGGCGCTGGGTGGCTGCAAGGGCGGGCAGAGCGGCCAAAACGAAGCGGCGGCTGCGGCGTCGGAAGACACCGGCGGTTCGGCCAAAGGCGACTTTGGGCCGCCGCAGGGCGATCCGGTCAAAGCGGTGCTGACCGCGCCGCCGAATGTGCCCGCGGCCACCGGCCGCACCGCGCCGGCGAAAGTCATCGTCGAGCTGGATGTGGTGGAAAAGGAGATGGAAATCTCCGAAGGCGTCACCTATACCTTCTGGACGTTCGGCGGCACCGTCCCCGGCAGTTTCATCCGAGTGCGTCAGGGCGACACCGTCGAATTCCATCTACGCAACATGCCCGACAGCAAGATGCCGCACAACATCGACCTGCACGGCGTCACCGGCCCCGGCGGTGGCGCAGCGTCGAGTTTCACTGCGCCCGGTCACGCGTCGCAGTTCACGTTCAAAGCGCTCAACGCCGGGCTGTATGTCTATCACTGCGCGACCGCGCCGGTGGGCATGCATGTGGCCAACGGGATGTACGGTTTGATCCTGATCGAACCGCCGGGTGGGTTGCCCAAAGTCGACCGCGAGTATTACGTGATGCAGGGCGATTTCTACACCACCGGAAAATATCGCGAAAAAGGCCATCAGCCGTTCGACATGGGAAAAGCCATCGACGAAAACCCGACCTACGTGCTGTTCAACGGCATGGAAGGTTCAATGACCGGCGACAGGGCGATCACCGCCAAGACCGGCGAAACCGTGCGCCTGTACGTGGGCAACGGCGGCCCCAATCTGGTGTCGAGCTTCCACGTGATCGGCGAGATCTTCGACAAGGTGTGGTTCGAGGGCGGCACCAAATTTCAGGAAAACGTGCAGACCACGCTGATTCCTGCCGGCGGGTCTGCCATTGCCGAATTCCGGATGGAAGTGCCGGGCACCTATATTCTGGTGGACCACAGCATCTTCCGCGCGTTCAACAAAGGCGCGCTGGCGATGCTTCGTGCCGACGGTCCTGAACGCAAGGACATTTATTCCGGCAAGGAAGTGGACGAGGTGTATCTGGGCGATCGCGCCAACCCCAATCTGCAGGCGGTGGCTACGGCGGCAACATCGGCGAAGGCCGGTGCGTTGACGGTGGATGAACAGGTGAAGGCCGGACAGCAGCTGTTCGCCGGCACCTGCTCCACCTGCCATCAACCGAACGGTCAAGGCATGGAGGGCGTCTTCCCTCCGCTGGCGAAGTCGGACTGGATCGCGGCCGGTCCGAAGCGGTTGCCCGGTGTGATCCTGCACGGTCTGAACGGGCCGGTGAAGGTCAACGGCAAGGACTACAACTCGGTGATGCCGCCGATGAGTCAGCTGACCGACGACGAAGTCGCGAATATCTCGACCTACGTGCTGAACAGTTGGGGCAACCCGGGCGGGCGCATGACCAGCGCCGACGCCGCGCAGGCGCGCAAGGCCAAACCAGCCGCTGCCAGCGGCGGCGAATGACGTTGTATGGAATGAAGGAGCCGATGATGCGCACACTCGCCGCCCTGCTGTTGTGCGTACTTCCTGCTGCAGCCGCGTTCGCTGCGGATGCTGCACAGTACGTACGACTGCCGGGCGGCGCGTTCCGTTCGGTGTTGCGCTATGAGGACTTGCCGAGCACGCCAGTGCAGGTGCGCCCGTTCGCACTGATGCGCGTACCGGTCACCAATGCGCAGTTGCTCGCATTCGTGAAGGCCCATCCGCAGTGGCGCCGCGATCGCATCGCAGCCGTATTCGCGGATCGCGAGTATCTGTCGCATTGGAGTGGCTCGCTGACGCTGGGCGAGCAGGCACCGCCGCTGCAGCCTGCGGTGCGGGTGAGCTGGTTCGCGGCCAATGCGTACTGCGAAGCGCAGGGCGCGCGGCTGCCGACGTGGTCTGAATGGGAATATGCCTCGGCCGCCGACGAAACCCGTCGCGATGCACGCGCCGATCCCGCGTGGCGTGCGCGCATCCTCGCGTGGTATGCACGTCCATCGCGCGGGCCGCTGCCGCGTGCGGGGCTGCAGGCGGCGAATGCGTATGGCGTCCAGGATCTGCATGGACTGGTCTGGGAATGGACCGATGATTTTTCGGCACTGCTGATCGCCGGCGACAACCGCAACCAAGGCGACGCAGACACCGCGAAATACTGCGGCGCAGGCGCACTGTCGATGGACGACCGCAAACACTACGCGGTGATGATGCGCGTGGCGATGCTGTCGTCGCTGCAGGCGCACGACACCACCCGCAATCTGGGCTTTCGCTGCGCGAGGGACACACCATGAAACGACGTCATACGGTGGCAGTGATCGTAGCGGTGATCGTGGCGATGATCGCGATGTTCTACGCGGGCAGAGTCTCTGCAGTGAAGCCCGCAGAGAAGCCCGCGGCAATGTCATCGTTGCCCGGTGATTCGGTTTACCAGCTGCCGCTGGTGCTGACCGATCACAACGGACGCGCCGCCGACTGGCGGGTGCGTCGCGGCAAGCCGCAGCTGGTGTCGATGTTCTACACCTCATGCAAATACATCTGCCCGCTCATCATCGACAGTGGCAAGGCCATCGAGCGACAGCTGACACTGGCCGAGCAGCAGCGCATCGGCATCCTGTTGATTAGCATGGACCCGGCGCGCGACACGCCCGCCGCGCTGAAATACATCGTCGAGAAACGCAAGCTGGATGTTGTGCGCTGGACGCTGGCCAGCCCGCCGAAACAGGACGTGCGCGCGGTCGCCGGTGTGCTGGGTATTCGCTATCGCGCCCTGGCTGACGGCGAGTTCAATCACACCAGTGCGCTGGTGCTGCTGGATGCCGACGGTCGCATCCTCGCCCGCACCGAACGCATGGGTGCGCGGCCCGATCCGGAATTCCTCGCGGCGGTGAAGCGGGCGGTGGCGAAGTAGCCGCTTGCGGTCTGTCTGCGGATCAGGTGAAGATCGAAACCTGATCGCCTTGGGGAGACGCGCATGTTCCGTATCGCACTGCTGCCGCTGTGTCTGCTGTCGCTCGCGTTGCCCGTGACTGCACATGCTCAGGATTCGTCCGACGAACTCGATACGGTCGTGGTGACCGGGTCCCGGATCGGCTACAGCGACCTGCTCGATACCCCGGCGGTGTCGTTGACCAAGCCGGGAGACTATCTGCTGCAGACCATCGTGCTGAGCAACGACAGTCGCGACGCGGAGCTGCGCAAGCGCGAGGTGCACGAGACCATCGCGCAGTTGGTCGCTGCCACCGGCAGTCGTTATGTGGTGTTTCATGTCGACGAGTACCGGGTGGCGCTGAATCGCGACAACTACCAGATCGATCTGGAGGAAGACGACAAACGTCCCGATTCGAATCTCGTCTCGCTGCAGATCCGCGTCGGCATCGGCGGCGACCCGGCGAAGGCCGAGGCGATCATCGCGGAGATGCGTCGCTTCATCCGCAGCGCGAACAAGGTCGGCCGCACCGAGATCGATATCAAGGGCGACACCGCGCTGGTGATGAACAAGCCAGAGCGTTTCCGCTATGAGATCATCGACGCGATCGCCAAGGACTCGAAACGGTTGATGGACGCGATGGCGCTGGACTGCAAGGTAGAGATCGACGGCCTCAACCGCCGCGTCGAATGGGAGCGCGCGTCGGCGGCAGAGCTTCTGCTGTATATCCGCTACAGCGTGACTATTTCCGATTGTCGGAAGAGCGCGCAGTAGGGCGATGCTTATCGGCATTGGCTGCAAATGCGTAGGCTGGGCTGACAAGCCCAGCATCGGTTCTCGATAGTGATGCTGGGCTTGTCAGCCCAGCCTACTTTTCAGCCGTGCATGCTTGGTAGCCGAGGAGTCAAATCATGCCTTGAATGTCGAGAAGCGTGCCATCTATTTCAATCATCGTTTTTTCCGTGTGCATCAATGATGTTCGCAATGCGTAGGCTGGGCTGACAAGCCCAGCATGGGTTCTCGATAGTGATGCTGGGCTTGTCAGCCCAGCCTACTTGTCAGTCCAGCCTGCTTGCTGGGTCATGCGACAGATGCGCGATGGCTGCGGTCGCGGCGTCGCGATCGTTGTCGTCGAACGGTGTGATGTTCACGCTTGCGATAGTGCCTGCATCAATGCAGCGCACGTTGACGCTGTAGCCATCGGGATGACTGCGCGGCACGTAGAACGCTTTCACCCCGCAGCGCCGGCAGAACAGATGCCGCGCGGCGCCGGTGTTGAAACGATATTCGCTGAGCGCGTCTTCACCGGCCAGCAGCCGGAAGCGCGCGGCCGGTACGATCAGATGCAGGAAGCCGGTCATTCCGCAGATCGAGCAGTTGCAGTCGAGCGCCTCGATGACGGCCGGTGCATCGACCTCGAAACGCACGTCGCGACAGTGACAGCCGCCGCGATGGGTGAGCAGGTCGGGAGGCATCGCTTCAGTCCTTGCCTTTCCCTTTGCTTTTCCCTTTCCCTTTGCCGTGCCCATTGCCGTGCCCATTGCCGTGGCCTTCGCCATGATCGTCACGGTCATCGTCATGGCGTCTGTCGTGAGCCTTGCCGCGCCCGGGGAAGTCGCGCTCAAGGTCACGATCGAGGTCGATCGGTCGTCCCCAGCGGTCGTAGCTCGGCACCATGCCGCGCTTGAGACGGTGGAATTCGGCCGAGCCCGGTTTGATGCCGAGCCGCTTGGCCATCGCGCCCCAGCCTTTATCGTGATCGCGTTCCCACAGATCGACCACGTAACGGCAGGGATGGCCGGCGAGTTTGGCCAGCGCGCAGGCGAAGTAGATATCGCCGGGCGCCCAGCGCCGACCCAGCAGCTCGACCACCAGATCGCGCGGTGCGCCGTGGTAGCGCACCAGCTCGTCGACGAACGGGTCGCGATAGCGGCCGCCGTAGCGGTTCATATCGTCAAGCCACGTATCGACCCAGAGGTCGCCGCTGCGCGGGTTCCAGCCGAAGGTGAAATCCTGGGCCTGCGCACTGCCGGTGGCGAGGGCAAGCGCGAGAAGCGAGGCGGCGATATGGGTGCGCATGTTCGGCGATCCAGCGTGTGATGTCGGAATGGTCGCACGATCCGCGGACAATGGCAGGGCGCCCGATTGCAAACGCCAAACGATAGCGCGCCGCGGTTGGCCGCGGCGCGCTGTAGGGAAGTGGGTGTGCGTTGAACCGTCAGTCGTCGTCGTGCGAGCGGCGGCGGTCTGAGTGGTGATCGCGATCGTAGCGGCCATGATGGTCGCGATCGTAGCGGTCGTTGTAGCCGTAGTCCCGGCCACCGTCATTGCGGTCGTAGCGCGGGTCGTAGTATTCGACTCTGCAGCGACCGCGGCTGTCGCAGCGCTGTCTGCTGTAGCGGCCGTACGGGTCGCGCACGAATCCATTGCTGCTGTAGCGGTTGTCGTAGCCGTAAGCATTGCCGTACGGAGCGTTGCCATAGCGGTCGCGCGGTACGTAACGGTAGTACACAGGACGCCCGCGGTAGTCGCGGCTGACGATCAGGCGATCATCGTAACCATAGTTGCCGTGGCGGTAATACGCATGATTGCCCCGGGTCACGATGTCGGCGACATCCACGATCACGCGGACCAGATCGTCGGCGGCGCGTGCGGGGGCAGGAAGCAGTGCGCCCGCACCGAGGGCGGCGGCAAGGACGGTGGGAGCGAGCCAGCGGGCGAGGTGCAGCATGTGGAATCTCCGAAGGACCGCGACGGTGCGGTTCGGTTGCGACGATGCGGTTTGGCCGGTGAACGCCAATTTAATGTTTCCAGTCGCGCAGGAAAGGTTTATTCGGCGCTCAGCCGCTAGCCAATGATCGCACTGCGCACGCGGGCTCAACAGGTGAATGACCGCACTGCGGCCGGCAGCTCGGATGGCTGGTGCACACTGCGCAACCGCTCCGTTGCCGCCGGCGGCGCGGTTTCGGTTTCGTGCGTCCAGGTCACGTGATAGGGCATATGCACGCCGCATCCGCCCAGCGCCAGCACCGGCACGATGTCCGAACGCAGCGAATTGCCGATCATCGCGAATTGATGCGGCGCCAGCGCAAATTCCGTCAACAGTCGGGTGTAGGTGGCGGTGTCTTTCTCGCTGACGATTTCGATCCGCCGGAACAGATCCGAGAGACCCGACGCGCGGACTTTCGCTTCCTGGTGGAACAGGTCGCCCTTGGTGATCAACACCACCGGATGTTGCTGCGCAATTTCCTCCACGGCTTCGCGAATCCCCGGCAGCAGTTCCACGGGATGCTGCAGCAGTGATTTACCGAGTTCGATGATGCGATGCAGATCCTGCGCGGAGATCCGCGCATCGGTGATCGCGACTGCGGCCTCGATCATCGACAGGGTCATGCCTTTCACGCCATAGCCGAACAGGGCGAGATTGCGTTTTTCCACCGCATACAGACGGTCGTGTACGTCGTCGAGATCGACATAACCGCCGACAATGCGCTCGAACGCATGCTGCGCGTCGCGATAGTAGTCTTCGCTCCGCCACAGCGTGTCGTCGCCGTCGAAGCCGATCAGCTGCAGGTCGCGGATCATCTTGAGTATTTCCTCATGTATTACGGCAATGTAGTGCGCAGTGTGTCGGTCATCGGCACCGCGTCGGCAGGACGCAGCGGCGGCGGCGACAGTGCGGCCCGATACGCGCGATACAGCAGCTGGACTTTCTGCAGGTACGTCTGCGTTTCTTTGTATGGCGGCACGCCGTTGTAACGGGCGACCGTGCCCATGCCGGCGTTGTACGCGGCGATGGCCAGTACGGGATCGTTCTTGAAACGCTTGAGCAGCATCTTGAAATAGCGCGCGCCGGCGTCGATGGATTGCGCCGGAGAGAGTGGATCTTTCACGCCGTATTCCAGCGCAGTCGCCGGCATCAGCTGCATCACGCCCTGCGCACCTTTGGGCGAGACCGCCTGTTCGTCGAAGCCGCTTTCTGCATGCGCTATCGCGCGCAGCCAGGCGTCCTCGACGCCGGTTTTTTTCGCGGTGGCCTTGAACAACCGGGCGTGGCGGTCAAGTTTTGGGGTGTCCAGTTTGCCAAGACCCTCATGCGCCGGCTCGCCTTCCGGCGTCGCCACGGTGAACCGCAGATAGACCCGCGCGCCCGGCAGATTGCGGGTGCCGTACACCAGTTTCCCGTCCTGTTCGCGTTCGTAAAGCGTGCCGCTGAACACGCCCATCTCGCCCCACAGATTGGGCGTCTGCACGGCGTTGTCGTCGATCTGCTTGGGCGTGCACTTCGCGCCGGGCTCGGGCGCGGTGGACAGGCTGACCGTGCCGTCGCGCACGCAGCGATAGATGGTGCGCGCCTGCGCTTGCGGTGCGAGACACAGCAGCAGGCAATACAGGATCATGCAAAAAACGGGGA
Source organism: Lysobacterales bacterium (assembly GCA_031419075.1). Lineage (GTDB taxonomy): Bacteria > Pseudomonadota > Gammaproteobacteria > Xanthomonadales > Xanthomonadaceae > Lysobacter_I. The sequence goes on along the minus strand of JANOKD010000108.1, from coordinate 12,995 downwards.
GAAGGCGACGCATGGCGCACATTGTAAGCGCCAGCCCGGACTGCCGGCTTTGCGCGTAGGATGGCTGAAGTCCGGCGTTCGTTCCGAACACTCTCGCGTCACGCCCGGCCGGTTTCCGTCGCCCGTCTCGCTCTCTTCGCAAGGCCACCGCCATCGCGGTAAGGCCGTTGGAGCGCATATGCCGGGCGACAGCTCCGGTGCGGAATATCGCACCCGCATCATTGATGTGCACCTCGCGGGGCACGACTACCGCATCCGTGCCTTGGCCGACCGTCAGCAATACGCCGATCCCGATGGTCTGGCCGAATTGGCCGGCATCAGCTCGGCGCAGTGGAGTCTGTTCGGTCAGCTATGGCCGGCAGGCCACATTCTTGCCGCGGCGATGGCGGCTTTCGATGTGGCCGGCAAACGCATTCTTGAAGTGGGCTGCGGGCTTGGGCTTTCGAGTCTGGTGCTGCAGCGCCGGCGCGCGGACATCACCGCCAGCGATCATCACCCGCTGGTCGAACGCTTTCTTGAATTCAACGCGCGCCGCAACGGGCTGCCGATCATCCCGTATCGCGATCTGCCCTGGTTGACCGATGACGCAGTGCTTGGGCGTTTCGATCTGATCATCGGCAGCGATGTGCTGTACGAGCACCGGCATGTCGCGCAGTTGGCCGCACTGCTGCAGCGGCACGCGCATCATGGGGCGGAGATCATGATCGCCGACCCCGGGCGCGGTTTTGGCAATCCGCTGAGCCGCGCGCTGCGCGGCCAGGATTACCGCGTGGACGAAACGCGCTGCGCGTTTGCGGAGACGGATCAGGCGCCCTATCGCGGACGGCTGCTGCACTATCGCCATTGATCCGCGCTGGGTGCAGCCACTCAGGGTTTCGCGGCAGGGACTTCCTGTGCCCATGTGCGGGAACTGCCCTTTCGACGCATCCGATAGTGCTGGTGTTCGTCGTGTGTGTTGCCGTAACGGCTGATCTCTGTAATGTCCATCATGTCGATCACGCCAGTGTCGCGGCGGAACAGCAACATCCCTTCTTCGCGCAGCACGAGATCGCTCGGGCGAGCCTTGCGGGTGGCGGCCTTTTCTTCACCGATAGTCAGCTCGTCGACGAGCGCCCACAGCGCCTTGGGATCGCCGTCGGTATCCAGCGTCTGCGTCCAGCGGATACGCGCCAGATCCGGGTCGCCCTCGACGAGGCTCAGCACGTATTCGCGCGTAGCCGGCAGTGGCCGGCCTTCGCTCGGCGACTCCATCGGCTCGGTGTCGCGATAGCGTTTGTCCAGCTCGATCGTCTTGCCCATGAAACTGCTCATGGTCTTGGCCTGCCCCTTGGACATCGCTTCGACGCTCTGCGCGGAGATGATGCTGTCGATCGATGCCTCCACGTTGCTGCGGGCCAACCGAAGCGCGGCGTCGCGGTCGCGTTTGGACAGCTTGGAGTCTGGTCCGTTGAAAACATCCGACAGGCTTGCGAGCAGCATCGGCAGCATCGCCGCACGCACCTTGACGATCAACGCATCCAGATTGCGCACGCGGCGATAGCTGCCGTTGCCGTCCAGTTCAATCACGACGTCCAAGCCATCGAGTTCGTCCAGCAGCGGCGCGATGGTATCGACCATGCTGCGGTCGCCTTCCACCGCTTCGATGCGGCTGTCGCGCGTCGTCCAGGTCAATACGTAGCCGTTCTTCTCGGCTGTATCGGTGCGGATTTCGGTGCGGTTGGTAATGCGGCGTACGTTGGTTTTACCGTCCTCGATCTCACGCACGACCGATTCGGTGTCGTAAGCCGTGCGTTCACCGGTTTTCCACGGAACGGGCCAGCGCACCTGCTCGGCGGCGTTCGCGGCGACGGGCCGGGCAGTGAGCAGCAGTGCGACGCATAACAGCGCGACAGCGCGGAACGAGACGGTCATGGGCCTTCCTTCGGAAATGTGCGGTGTAGACGCGGCAATGTCTTCATGCGCTGCGTGAGATCAGTTCGCGCATGCGTTTGAGCTTCGGCGCCACGATCGGCACCGTCAGCATGGTGCTGGTCAGCGCCATCAGCAGTAGTGCTGTGAACGTGCTGCTGGTGATGATGCCCTTGTCGAGCAGCACCGTGGCGAAAATGATCTCGATCAAGGCCTTGGTCTGCAGCAGCCATCCGATGATCGAGGCTTCACCGGGCTTCCATTTCAAAATTTTTCCTGCGATCCGCACGCCGGCCTGTTTGCCGGCGATCTGCATGACCAGCAGGAAACCCGCCGCCAGAAACACCATCGCGCCGCCGACTTCCCAGTTCGTGCGCAGACCGGTGCTGAGGAAAAACACCGGCATCAACACCAGCAACACGTTATGACGCAGGACATCGAGTTTCTTCTGGTCGAACCAGTGATGGTCCATGACCACGCCGGCCAGAAATGCGCCGACCATGTAGTGCAGGCCGCACCAGTCGGCCCCGAAGGACACCGCCGCCAGCCAGATCAGGGCGATGTACCAGCGGTCGCTTTCGGGCAGACGCACCATGAATTTGCGGAACACCCAGCAGGCCGGCACGAACAGCGCGATGAAGACGGCTTGACGCTCCAGTCTTGCCCAGTCCATCACGACGATGGCCAGCACCGCCCAGATCGCGATGTCGTCCAGGCTTGCGTAACGCAGGATCCGTTGGCCAAGCGGCTGACGCAGGATCTCCAGCTTTTCCATCAGCAGCACAAGAATAGGCAGGGCAGTCACCGCTGCGGCCATGCCGATGCCGAGCACGAACTGCCAGGTCTGCGCCTTTTCGCCGATCCAGCCGCCGCCGAGCTTCAGCAGCGTCAGCGCCGCGATGCTGCCAAAGACCAGCGGCACGCCCAGCGCCATGCCTGCGGTGACGGTGCTTTCGCGCCGCTGTTTCCAGGCTTCACCCAGGTCGAGTTCGATACCGGCCAGCCACACAAACAGCATCACCGCCCACCAGGCCACGCCATTGAGCGACTGGATCACCTCTTTGGTGAAGATGAAAGTGTAGTAATCGGGAAAGAATGCGCCGAGTACGCCAGGGCCCAGCAGAATGCCGGTGACGATCTGCACCACCACCAGCGGCGCGAAATAATCGGTGCGCCCCAGCCGCCAAAGGAGATAAGGCACCGCGAAGATGATGACCATCGCAATCAGAAACAATTCGGTGGTGGGAATGGTGTGGGGCATCGGCATCGACGGGACTGCAAAAGGACGTGAGAGCGTCCGGGGTTCTGCCCGGAAAAGCAACGTCTGCTTGGCCCAGAGCGGCGGTAAAGCGGACCTCATAGTCTGTTCAAAATGTTTCCCGACCGCGAACAGATACACCATCTGTCATCCCTCCACCCGCTACGCGGGCGTTCGGGATGACATAAATTTTTCCAAATCAGAGATTTTGAACGGGTTCTCAGCCCGCTGCTCGTCATGGATAGCCTTTGTACGCAATGCCACTTGAAAGATTCGACAGCGCGTCGACGTGACTCGATTGACTCAATTGTTTCAATTGAGCTGTGCCCACCGTCGCAGAGGCCATTCGCGGCTTGGAGCCAACCTGAACGTCCGGGGTAGGTGAGCCTGCCGCCGCGTGCTAACCTCTCGCCGATACCGTGCAAGACGAGGCGCAAGCCATTGATTCCCAGTGTATTCCCCCGTATTTCCGCGCTTTTTCTGGGCCTCGCCCTCGGCGGCTGCGCCACCCAGTCCCCGCCTCCTAAACCGGTCGCCATCGTCGCCGCGCCCGATATCGCGACACCTGCGCCCGCACCGGCGCTGCTGCCCAAGGTGCCGCAGCCGCAGGAACGTCCGGTTGCACCGCCGTCGGTGACCGACCCGGCAATTCCACGCGAGCAGCGCATCGCCGCGTTCGTCGATTACACCGCGACGACTTACGGCATCGACCCGCAGCGGATCCGCGACACACTGGCGCAGGCCGAATACAAGCAGGGCATCATTGATGCGATCACCCGCCCGGCCGAGGCGGTGAAACCCTGGCGCGACTACCGCACCATCTTCATGACGCCCGCGCGGATCGACGGCGGCCGTGCGTTCTATCGCGACAATCGCGAGGCGCTGGATCGGGTCTCTGCGCAGACCGGCGTGCCGGCGGAATATATCGTCGCGATCATCGGCGTGGAGACTTTTTACGGCCGCAACACCGGCAGTTATCGGGTGATCGATGCGCTGTACACGCTCGCGTTCGATCACCCCAAGCGCGCGCCGTTCTTCGCCGGCGAACTTGCGCAGGCGTTCGCGTTGACCGCGCAGGAACCGCAGCTGGATCTGCTGACCCTCAAGGGCAGCTACGCCGGCGCGATGGGCATGGGCCAGTTCATGCCGTCCAGCTATCGGCTGTGGGCCAGCGACGGTGATCGCGACGGTCGCCGCGATCTGATCACGCACAAGCCCGACGTGTTCGCGTCGATCGCGAATTATTTCGTCATCCACGGTTGGCAGCCGGGCGGCCCGGTGGTGGCGCGTGCGAGTTTCGATGCGCAGCAGTCGGAATTCGTCCCCGAGAATCTCGAACCCGTGCATCCGCTGGATGCGATGGCGGCGCGCGGTTATCGACCGATGTCCGGCGAACCCACGCCTGCCAACCCTGCGGCCGACGGCGCAACGGTGGTCAATCTGGACGGCGACGCCGGCCGCGAGCATTGGCTGGGGTATCGCAATTACTACGTGATCACCCGCTACAACCGCTCGCCGATGTACGCGCTGGCGGTGCATCAATTGGCGCAGCAGATCCGTGCCGGGGCGCAGCCGTGACTGCCGCGCTGCGCATGGTCGCGCTGTCGGCTGCGCTGCTGGCGCTGACCGCCTGCAGCACCGCTGCGAAGAAAGACGATCCACCGCCGCGTGCCGATACAACAACAGCGCCGCCCGCATCGGCCGATGTTGCCGATGCACCCAAGCGCTCGCCGTATGCGCCCGCAGCGGAAGACCCCGGAAAACGCGGCGATTACGTCGCCGGCGGTCTGTATGCGCCGCACGTGGCCGACAGCGCGCCCGATGAGATTCGCGATGTGGATGCGATTCCCGAGCCCGAGGTGAAGGACGAACCGCGATCGCGGGTGGGCAACCGCAGCTACGCGGTGCTCGGCAAGCGCTACCAGATCCGCGATTCCGCCGAAGGTTATGTCGAAGCGGGCATGGCGTCGTTTTACGGCAAGAAATTCCACGGCCGGCTCACCTCGAATCAGGAGGTGTACGACATGTACGCCTTCAGCGCCGCGCACAAATCGCTGCCGCTGCCCAGCTACGTACGGGTGACCAATCTGGCCAACGGCAAATCGGTGGTGGTGCGGGTGAACGACCGCGGCCCGTTCCACGCCGGCCGCATCATCGATCTCAGCTTCGCCGCCGCGACCAAGCTCGGCTTCACCAAGCAGGGCACCGCGCGGGTCGAAGTGCAGGCGCTGACGCCCGAAGAAGGGCGTGGCAACAGCCGCCGCACGCGCACGGCGCGCGTCGAGTCACCGCGCACAACCCAGGCTTCCGTCGAACGGCCGCGTCCTACGGTCGCGGACACCTCGGTATCGGCCGACGAATTCGAGCGCTGGATGCAATCGCAGGGCATCCGTTTCGCTGCCGGGAAACCAGGTGACGGCAAGCCGGGCGAGACCAAGCCCGGCGAGACCAAGCCAGGCGACGCCAAGCCCACCGCGCCATCGATGGCCAAACCGCCGTCTGCGGAACCGGCCGCCAGCGCCCAGCAGGACGAGGTTTTGCTGCAGTTGGGATCGTTCGCGGCCCGCGACAATGCCGAGCGCGCCCGCGACACGCTGCAGGCCGGCGGGGTTGAGGCACTGCGGATCGACGAGGCCACGGTCAACGGTCAGCCGGTCTGGCGTCTGCGGGTCGGCCCGGTGGCGTCGTCGCGGGTGCAGGAACTTTCCGCCCGTGCGGCTGATCTGGGTTTCGAGTCTGCGCAGACCGTGCGCGATTGATTCAAAGACGATTGAATGCGAGGGATCGCATCGAACCAGGCCCCGCGCGACATCCCGCGACGCCTCGGAATTTTACGCCGCTTGGCTCAAACTACGCGGCTGTCCCGGCACAAGGCGGCTTATGCCGCCGCCCCCAGAGTGAATGATGCGATGAAGATTGACGGTGAGATGCAGGTCGATGCGCTGCCAGCGCTGACTGTGCGACGCAGTGCGACGCGATGGCTGATCGCAAGCGCGTGTCTGGTGTGGATGACCGGCATGGTGCTGGCGCAGGCACCGGCACCTGACGTCGCGAAGACCGTGCCGCCGTCGATCACCATCCCTGATGCCCCCAAGCCCCTCACCGCCAAAGCCTGGCTGGTCATGGACGACGCCACCGGCAAAGTGCTGGCCGGCGAGAACATCGACATGCGACTGGAGCCAGCCAGCATCACCAAGGTCATGACCTCGTACGTGATCGCAGCGGAGCTTAAAGCCGGCAGGATCAAGCCCACCGACAAAGTGCGGATGAGCGAGAACGCATGGCGCACCGGCGGCGCCGCCACCGAGGGCAGCTACAGCGGTTTCGAGGTCAACAAGACCGCGGACCTGACCGAGATGGTCAAAGGCATGGTGGTGCAGTCCGGCAACGACGCGGCGATCGCGCTGGCCGAACACACCGCCGGCAGTGAAGCAGCGTTCGCCACACTGATGAACGACTACGCCAAGCGTCTGGGCATGAAGAACAGCCGTTTCATGAATTCGCACGGGCTTGCGGCCGAAGGGCATTATTCGTCCGCCCACGATCTGGCGATACTCGGCCGTGCGCTGATCCGCGATTTCCCGGTCGAATATTCGTACAACCGGATCCGCGAATTCACCGTCGGCCCAATCACCCAGCGCAACCGCAACCTGCTGCTGTGGCGCGACGAGTCGGTCGACGGCATCAAGACCGGACACCTCAGCACCGCCGGCTATTGCCTGATGTCATCGGCCAAACGCGGCGACCAGCGCCTGATCAGCGTGGTCATGGGCGCCAAGAGTGAAGAAGAGCGCGCGGTCGATTCGCTGGCGCTGCTCAACTGGGGTTTCCGCTTCTACGAAACCCATCGTCTGTATCAGGCCGACGTCGCCATCGCCACTCACAAAGTCTGGAAAGGCACTGCCGACACCGTCAAGCTCGGGCTCCGACAGCCGCTGTTGGTCAGCACCCCGCGCGGCCGCTATGCCGACCTCAAACCGCAGATCGACGTGCCCAAGACGCTGGTTGCGCCGATCAAAGGCGGCTCGGCCGTCGGCACCGTGCGGGTGATGCTGGACGGCAAGCCGGTGATCGAAGCGCCGCTGATCGCAGTGGAAGGCGTGGCCGAAGCCGGTTTCTTCAAACGCCTGTGGCACGAATTCCTGATGTGGTGGGAATCGGAGTAACGCTTACGAGATTTGAGTGTATCGGTAGAGCGGCCTGACCAGCCATTCGGCTGTTTAAAACCAGGCCGCTGTGATTTCCACAAATGACATCAAGCAGCGGCCTGAAGGCTGCGCTATCGGCGATCAAGTGTGCGTGAGCGGTTCACCCTCGCCGACTGCCGAAATGATGATTTGGTGCGTGATGGAAGCGCCTGCCGGTCAGCGTTTTCACGAGGTGCGGATGAAACACCGGGAGAGCGGAGCTGCACCGAACGTGTGGTGATCCGTTGCGTTCAGCGCTGCGTTTTTCGCAGCCACGAGCGCCGTATAAAAAACGCCATCGTCATCACCGCCAACCACACGCCATAGCCAAGCGCAGTCGCAAGGATCTGCGGCCAAAGTTTGCCGTGGCCCAGATCGGCGTTGTCGTAAGACCAATAGATGCTGGCGAGAAATGCGACCAATGCTGTCAGCAGCGACAGCGCATCAAATACGCGTCGCGCGGTGTTGCGCGCTTGGCGCGGATAACACCAGAACAGCGTGCCCAGAATCGCGAACCAAGGCAGAAACAAAATTAGAGTTAGGTTGTATTCGACCAGCGGGTTCATCGGGGTTCCGGAATAGGTGCCGCGGGAATGGCACGGATATCAGCAGATGGGCGTGAGCGATTGCAGACGAGATGTCGCCATTGTAGAAGCAGCGAAGGGCCTTCCATGCATTGCGTGAGCGGCTGTAGCGTCGTCAGCACCGAAACGCCAATCTGCAATGAATAACCGGCCGTCAACCCAGACCCGTAGGGCGGCGCATAGGGATATGCGCCGTGCGCCGACCGAGCCAAGGATTGGCGAGTCGGAGCATCCCGGCCACACTCGCTTGGCAGATGTGCTCCGTCGGGGAAGGCCCTTTTCTTTGGTTCCGTTTCTTTTGGGCCAACAAAAGAAATGAACTCGGCCGCACTGCGGACGAAACGCTCTCGCTTTAATGCTTGACATCACTTCCGCGAAATAGCCGCCTTCGCCGCGCTTACTGCTTTGCCGCGTGAACGTCGCGGATCGCGTCGAGCGCGGCACGCGCGTCGTCTTCGCGGCCCGTCTCCAAAAAAATACTCTCCGCCGCCGCATCAGTCTCGGCGCCCGAACCCTCCGCCTTGAATCTCGCGATCCACGCACCGGCGTCCTTGTGGGACTGGAACCCACTTTCCGTATACAACAGCAGGCTTCCGTCTCCGTCGACCAGCTTGAAGTGGAACCAGCCGCCCGCACCCCGGTACTGCTTGAACTGCGGCAGCGCGGGTTTGTCTTTCGCGGTCTTCGTATCATCCGGCGCGTTGATCGTCGACAAATCCCGAAACCCCACCGCCTCGCGCAGTCTGCGCATCAGCGGCAGCCCATGCCGCTCGCGGGCGACGCGCGCGCCTTCAAGCAGCATCTGTTCGATCCGCTGCGGCTGCTGCATCAGCGCGTTGTAGCGTTCGCGCATCGGCGCGAGTTCGGTATCAATGTGTTCGAACAGCATCTGCTTCGCATCGCCCCAGCCAATGCCGTCTGCGAACGCAGCGCGCATCGCGTTGGTTTCTTCGGTGCTGGCGAAGGCCTGATAGAGCTGAAATAGCGCGGAGCCTTCGGTGTCTTTCGCTTCGCCCGGCGCGCGCGAGTCGGTGATGATCGAGAAGATCAGTTTTTTCAGCTGCTCGCGCGAACAGAACAGCGGGATGGTGTTGTCGTAACTTTTCGACATCTTGCGGCCGTCCAGGCCGGGCAGGGTGGCGACGTGTTCCTCCACCGCCGCTTCGGGCAGCACCAGATGATCGCCGTACAGATGATTGAAGCGCTGCGCGAAGTCGCGCGCCATCTCGATATGCTGGATCTGGTCGCGGCCCACCGGCACCTTGTGCGCGTTGAACACCAGAATGTCGGCGGCCATCAGCACCGGGTACATGAACAGGCCGGCGTTGATGCCGTGGTCGTCGTCTTCACCCTCGGCGCGGTTCTTGTCGACCGCGGCCTTGTAGGCATGAGCGCGGTTGAGGATGCCCTTGCCGGCGACGCAGGTCAGTAACCAGGTGAGTTCCGGTATTTCGATGATTTCGCTTTGACGGTAAAACCACACGCGGTCGTTGTCCGGCTCCAGCCCGCAGGCCAGCCAGCTGGCGGCGATGTCCAGCGTGGAGCGCTGCACTTTGACCGGGTCCTGCACCTTGATGAGCGCATGCATATCGGCCAGGAAATAAAAATTCTGGGTGCCGGGCATGCGGCTGGCGGCCACGGTCGGGCGGATCGCGCCGACGTAGTTGCCCAAGTGCGGGGTACCCGAGGTGGTGATGCCGGTAAGGACGCGGGTGACGGTCATGGGGCCAGGCGGGGAAGAACAGGCCGGTTAGTTTACCCGCGGCTGAATGTCCAGGTCGGGCAGCGCAGTCGAAATGCGCCCAGACCCAAACCCCATCCGCCGGGATGGCGCGTTTATGGTCAACGTCCACATCGGACACCCACCTCACGGAGCCCTGTCATGTTGCGCCCCACCGTCCTGCTGCTGTCTGCATTGATCGCCACCTCCGCCTGCAGTTCATTGTCGGCGCAGCCGCTGGTCGACATCGATATCGTCGACCGCGACACCGGCGAGTGGCTGCCCGAATACCGTCATCGCGGCCGCGACTGGGTGCCAGGCGTCCCCGGCCACCGCTACAGCGTGCGCATGACCAACACCACCGGCGAGCGCGTGCTCGTGGTGCTGTCGGTGGACGGCGTGAACGCGATCAGCGGCGCCACCGCCGCCGCCAACCAGACCGGCTATGTGCTGGGCCCGTGGCAGAGCACCGAAATCACCGGCTGGCGGAAGTCCTGGCAGGACGTCGCCCAGTTCTATTTCACCGATCTGCCCGACAGCTACGCCGCGCGCACCGGCCGCCCGGACAACGTCGGCGTGGTCGGCGTGGCGGTGTTCCGCGAACGCGCGCAGCCGCAGCCGTACTACGAGCCGGCGCCGATCTCGCGCGGCGATGACCGCGAATACGACCGCGACAATCGTTATCGCGATCAGGCCGGCCGCGCCCAAAGTAAGCCCGCACCTGCCGGCGCACCGCAGGCATCGCGCCGTGCCGCCGAGTCTGCCGCGTCCGATTCCGCTTCCGCTTACGGCAATGCTGCACCGGCGCAAAGCATCGGCACTGGTCACGGTGCGCGCGAATGGTCCCCGGTGAGCCGCACCGACTTCGTCCGCGCCTCGCGTACCCCGGCACAGGTGCTGCAATTACGCTACGACGATATCGACAACCTCGTGGCGATGGGCGTGATGCCGCGGCCCTACCGCTACGACGGCCATCGCCGCGGCCAGCCGCAGGCGTTTCCGAATGGGTTTGCCGGTGATCCTCCGGGCGGCCGTTGATTCTTTTCGTTTTTTCGAACCATAGCTTCGAACGATGGGCCGGCGTTTGCCGGCCCATCGTCGTATTTGACGCAGGTGACACCGATCAGGGCGCGTCCGCGTAGCGTTTGACGATGGTGTGCAGAAAGCGGCGGCTGTCCATCAGCGACCGCACCCGGATCCGCTCGTTCAGACCGTGCGCGCGCGGGCCCTCGGCATCGTGGAAGATCCCGGACAGTCCATAGGTTGGAATGCCGGCGGCGTTGAGAAAACGCCCGTCGGTGGCGCCGGTGGCGAGTGTCGGCACAACGCTGACGCCCGGCCAGAGTTCCGCCGCAATGTCGCGTACCGGGTCGAGTATCGCGGCTGTCATCGGCGGAATCGGCGCGGTGATCGCAATCGGGCCGGTGGCGCTGATCGTGATGCCGGCATCGTCCACGGCGCGCAGCAGATCCTCCCGCACCTGCGCAATCGGCACGCCGGGCAGGATCCGGCAGTTGACGTTGGCCCGGGCCCTCTGCGGCAAGGCGTTGTCGGCGTGGCCGCCGTCGATGCGCGTCACCACGCAGGTGGTCCGCAGCATGCTGTTCCAGCCGGGATTCGCGTCCCATAGCCGGTCGGCCGCGGCGTCACGAAGGTCGTCGGGCCCGTCGAGCACCGCGCGCAGATCGTCCGCGGATGCAGGCGACAGCGCCGACTGCTGTTCGAAATAGGCGCGCGTCACCGGATTGATCTGGACCGGGAAGCGGTAGGCGCCGAGTCGGGTCAGCGCGTTCGAGAGCTGGACGATCGCGTTGCGTCTGGTGGGGCGCGAGCTGTGGCCGCCGCCGTCGGTTGCGATCAGTTCGAAGTTCTGAAAGACCTTCTCTCCCGCCTGGATCTGCAGGGTGACGTGGCGCCCCGCACCGTCCAGTTCGCCGCTGGCGCCCTCGTTCAGCGCGAACACCGCGTCCAGCGCTTCGGGATGCGTTTTCAGGAGCCATTCGACGCTGTCGAAGACATCCGGGGTTTCTTCGCCGCAGGTCAACGCCAGCTTCAGGCCACGGCGCGGCACGAATCCCGCGCGCCGATAGCGGATCAGACTGTCGGTGAAAATCGCCGCCATCGCTTTGTCGTCGCTTGCGCCGCGGGCGTAGAACCAGCCGTCTTCTTCGACCAGCGTGAAGGGATCGCGCTGCCAATCTTCGCGCCGTGCTTCCACCACGTCGATGTGCGCGAGCAGCAGGATCGGTTTCAGGCTGCGGTCGCGGCCGGGTAGTTCCGCGATCAATGCGCCGTCCTGCGGCCGATCCGCCGGGGCGAGCAGGCGCAGCTGTTGCTCGTCGAAACCTGCCGCACGCAGCCGCGCGCGCATCACCTCCGCGGCGCGGGTACAGCTGCCCGCCGAACGCGTCGTGTCGATCTCGACCAGTTCCTTGTAGAGGACGCGAAACGCTGCCTCGTTGCCGCCCGCCTCGCCGCCGCCCGCCTTGGCGATGTCAGCAGCGGCCAGTGTGCTGCCGGTCATCAGCGACATCGCAAGCCATGCCGTGCGGCTCAATCCGCGTCGAAACTGTGCCGCAGTCCGCGTTTCATGGTTCATTCCGGTGGTCTCCAGCGACTTCCGTCGCACGACAGCTTATGGCTGTTCAGAGTGCGGCGGATGCCCATGCGGGGCAAGGGGCGGCAGCGGGCAGACCAACAAGTTCCCAGCTGCGGAATCGTCCTTCGCACGCCCCCGGAGACGCAGTGGCGCCCCTGTCAGAAGCTGCAGGATCAGCCGCGAACTATGAGATGATCGTCACGCACAAACCGCGATGGACAATCGCCGTTATCGTGCAGCGGGCAGTCGGATCACTGTCGCGCAGGAGCGTTTGGGTTCGTGGTGAGAGAAGCACGGAGAGTGGGGATGGAGCTTTCGCGAGAGTGTGGTCATACGGCTTTCGAGCGGCAGACGCTGCGGGATCCGGATGCAGTGGCAGTGGTGTGCGGCGACGCGCGCGTGACTTATGGCGCGTTGGATGCCGGCGCCAACCGGTTGGCGCATCACCTCAGGACGCAGGGCGTTGGCCCCGATGTGCTGGTGGCCATCTGTATGGGGCGTTCGCCACGCTGGATCGAATCGGTGCTTGCGGTACTCAAAGCCGGCGGTGCGTATGTGCCGCTGGATCCGGCGTATCCAGTAGAGCGGCTGGCGTTCATGGCGCAGGATGCGCGTCCGGCCGTGGTGCTGACCGATACCGCCTGCCGTCCGTTGATCGGGCGCATGCTTTCGGCGAATGATCAGACTGAAACGATCCCTGTGATCGACTGCGAAGCCGAGGCGCCGCTGTGGTCGCAAT
>JANOKD010000107.1:0-1737 GCA_031419075.1 Lysobacterales bacterium | reverse complement strand
ATGATTCGCACGACGCATCGCCGCGCCGGGATCGACTTTCGCATGACGGGCAAGATTGGCGGCGACGAACAGCAGGTCGCCGAGTTCGTCCTCCAGCCGATCACGCACTTCGGCGCTGTGCGGGGCAGCGGCAAGCGCATCAAACTCTACGCGCACTTCTTCGAGTTCTTCCTTGATTTTTTCGATCACCGGCGCTGGGCCGGGCCAATCAAAACCGATGGTCGCAGCCCGTTTCTGCAGCTTCAGCGCGCGCTGCCATTCGGGCAGGCCGCGGGCGATACCGGCCAAGACAGAATCGTCATGCGCGGCATCAGGCTGCAGCGCGGCATGTTTCGCCAGACGCTCTTTTTTCTTCTCGGCATCCCACATCGTATTCAGCGCATCGCTGTCGGCAATGCTCAGGCCGGCAAACACATGCGGGTGGCGGCGCTCCATCTTGTCGCTGATCGCTGCGACCACATCGGCGAACGTAAATGCGCCCTGTTCTTCGGCCATGCGCGCATGGAATACCACCTGGAACAGCAGATCGCCGAGTTCGTCCTTCAGATCGTCGAGGTCGCCGCGATCGATCGCGTCGGCAACTTCGTAGGCTTCCTCCACCGTGTACGGCGCAATCGTGGCGAAGGTCTGCTGCGTGTCCCACGGACAGCCGGTCTGCGGATCGCGCAGGCGGGCCATGATGGTGAGGAGTCGCTGGATGTGGGTGTGATCAGTCATGGGGTTCGATCAGTCTTCATTGTCTGTGTCATCCCGAACGAACGTGAGGGATCTGCTGTCGCTGTTGATTGCATCAGACATTCGAACCAAAAGCAGATCCCTCCTCGGGCTGCGCCCTCGTTCGGGATGACATGTGATTGACTTTGCCCTTCGCTTCGATTCGATTCGGGATGAGATGACGTTATTCCACTCAATCTTATAGATCAAGATAGCGGACATTCTGTCTCAACCGCACCAACTCATCCAAGGCAACGCCGCATCCCCCAGCGCCACAAAATCGCCGTTGAGCAGCGTGTCGCGCTGGTTGTAGCGGAACGGACGTCCTTGCGGATCCAGCACGCGACCGCCTGCGGCTTCAACGATGACCTGACCCGCGGCGGTGTCCCACTCGCTGGTCGGGGCGAAACGCGGATAGATATCGATCGCGCCTTCGGCAACACGGCAGAACTTCAGCGATGAACCGACACCGACCGCTTCGAATTCGCCCATCTGTGCCGCCATCTTCGCCATGAACGCCTCGGTGCGCGCATCGCGATGCGAGCGGCTGGCGGCAACCCGCAGGGGCGGCAGCGCGGGCGTGCGCGTTTCGAGCGCAATTTCGCCGACATGATCGCGGCGATACGCGCCGTGGGCCAGATCTCCCCACCATAGTTCGCCGGTGACCGGCGCCTGGATCACGCCGAACGTGGCGACGCCGTTTTCGATCAGCGCGATGTTGACGGTGAACTCGCCGTTGCGCTTGACGAATTCGCGGGTGCCGTCCAGCGGATCCACCAACCACAGTCGCGACCAGCCACGGCGGACAGCTGCTGGCAACTCTGCAGATTCTTCCGACAGCACCGGAATGTCCGGCGTGAGCCGAAGCAGGCCATCAACAATGCGGTGGTGCGATGCGAGATCCGCAGCGGTCAGCGGACTGTTGTCGGTTTTATGCTCGACATCGAAAGGTTGCGTGTAGATCGCAAGGATATCGGCAGCGGCCGCTTCGGCCAGCGCGATCACACTTTCGCGGGTCGCATC
>JANOKD010000106.1:0-61689 GCA_031419075.1 Lysobacterales bacterium | reverse complement strand
GTCTTCAATCTCGGCCACGGCATGTCGCCGGATATGGATCCCGAGCACGTCGGTATACTGGTAAAAGCCGTGCACGCATTCAGCGCACGCTGATTCACTCGCCACCGCTGCGCTTCGCGGCCTGATCGCGCAGCGCAACCGCCAACGTCTCGCCGGTCAGCGGCTTGCGCAAGAACACATCGAACCCTGCGGCTTTCGCCTCCGACTCCGCGCCGCTGTCAGCGCGCGCGGTAATCGCAATCACCGGCAGTGTCCAGCCCTGCGCGCGCAGATGATGTACCAGCGCAAGACCATCCATCCCCGGTAAATCCAGATCGAGCAGTGCGATATCGAAACTGCGCGTCTTGATCTCGGTCATCGCCGCCAGCGCA
Source organism: Lysobacterales bacterium (assembly GCA_031419075.1). Lineage (GTDB taxonomy): Bacteria > Pseudomonadota > Gammaproteobacteria > Xanthomonadales > Xanthomonadaceae > Lysobacter_I. The sequence goes on along the minus strand of JANOKD010000106.1, from coordinate 61,318 downwards.
TGCCCCGCATGCACCACCCGATGTCCCTGCACCTGCAGCATGCCGATCAGCACATCCGCAACGATGGCATCATCCTCAACCAACAGCACATCGCAGACGATGTGTCTCTCTTCACGGAGCGGAGGCAGCGCATGCGCGCTCATCGTCGCCGCACGCTCCAGCGGCAGACGCACAGTGAAGCTGGCCCCAGCACCCAGTGCACTGCGCAATGCGATGCTGCCACCCATCGCGACCGCCAGTTCCTGACAAATAGCCAGACCAAGTCCGCTGCCGCCGTATCGGCTCGCAGTGCGCGCGCCTTCGGCCTGCTCGAAGCGGCGAAACAGGCGCTGCTGCTGCTCAGCATCAAGCCCGGGACCGGTATCGCTCACCACCATGCACAGCCCGTTTTGCGCGGAAGTGTCGACCGACAATGTCACTGCACCGCGCTCAGTGAACTTCACCGCATTGCCGAGCAGATTCAGTAGAATTTGGCGGATACGCGTCGGATCTCCGCGCCATCCGCCGCGTGCGCTTTGCGCAATATCGATATACAGAGCCAATTCCTTGCGTTCTGCCAAGGGGAGCGTCAACGCAACAACCTCTTCTACCAACGCGTCGATATCGAAATCGACGATATCCAGCTCCAGACGTCCCGCCTCAATGCGCGCCAGATCCAGCGCATCGTTCACGAGCCGCAGCAGATGCTCGCCGGCACGGCGAATGGACTGGACCTGACCCTGCTGTTTCGTATCAAGCGAGGTCGAAAGCAGCAGCTCGCTCATCCCAAGCACACCGGTCATCGGCGTGCGCACCTCATGACCGAGGTTGGCAAGAAAACGGCTTTTGGCCTGCGAAGCCTGCTCCGCAACCTCGCGCTTCTGCGCGATCAGCTGATACTCGTGGCGACGCTTGAGTCTGAGGCGATACAGATATGCAATCCACCAGATCAGCATTGCAATCGCAATCACATAACAGACCAGCGCCCACCAGCGCCGCCACCACGGTGCCTGGACCTGTATCTCGACCTGCCGCGCAGGCGACCACATGCCATCGGCATTCGCCCCCTGCATCTCGAGAACATAATGCCCTGACGGTAACGAAGAAAACACGCGCTCCCCCCGATCGCCCTGATCCACCCAATCGGGATCGTAGCCACGCAATCTGAAACGATAGCGATACGCAGCCGGATCGCCGAAAGACATCACTCGCGCAACGATCCGCAAATCCCGATCGCCCGGATGCATCACCGCACTCAGCACTTTGTCGTTCCCACGAGCGAACGTCACCGTATCCTCACCTCGACGCAGCTCAATGGTTTCTACAGACAGTGCGGATACCTGCGGGGTCGGCAACGGTCGATCGGGATCGAACATCACAACGCCTTCTTTCGAAAACGCAATGGCAGGACCGCCTGGACGCGCCTTCAATACATCCACGGTAAAATCAAGACCAGGCAGGCCGTCACGCAGGCCGTACAGTCGTGCACGACGCTGGCGTGGATCGTAATGGACCAAGCCACGCACGGTATTAAGCCAAATATTCCCCACAGCGGTCACGAGCACGCTGCGCACTTCCACTGCCGGCAACCCTTGGTCGGCCGTGATGCGCTCACGCAAGCGCAGCTTGTCGCCATCCCAATGATATCGTTCAACACTTCCAAAACGCGCCACCCATATCTGGCTTGAAGACGCGAAATCGAGACTGTACACATATTCGCCCGCAGGCAGCGGAACCAGAGCGAATTTCGTCCCATCCCAGCGCCTCAGATCTCTGCCATCACTGTACCAGGGCGAACCATCTGGCGAGAACTGAAGATCGATAAACGCCTCCGCCTCCTCACCCAATGTTTCTTCAGGCGAAAACTCTTTGATGAGACTTCCATCCTTTGAGTAGACCAGTATGCCGCCGCCTAAAAATGAAACCCATATTTGATCACTTCCGCTGCAAAATATAGCCTCTGGCTTTTGCTTGTATAGACCCGAGTAGTACGAGACTGCACGGCGAAAATTATTTTTCTCTTTTTTAGCAACTAAAAGCCCTTGATTATCTGCGATCCAAAAACTATCATCCGCACAGATTGAAACAGCATACATTTCATTTTGAATAGGTTTATTGTGTCGCGCGATTTCATAGAACTCTTTAACATATCCATTTGATCGGGACAGTCCATTTTTTTTGAGAGCCAAAAGATAACTGCTGGAGTCAATTTCAGCGCCAAGAATATCCTTTTCCCCGCCTTCTCTTGCGTAGCCGACTGTCCGAAAAAAATCACCTGCTTGCGGAATGTAAAAAAGTCCTTGGCTGTAACTTGCAAACCAAATACCTTGCTCCTGATCCTCTAGAAGCCTACTGACGCCACTATCAACCCCCAAATCAATTTCATCACTAGAAACTGATCCAGCGATAAATTTTTTTTGATAAAAACCATAATAACTACCTATCCAATAACCACCATCACGAGAGCGCAAAACCGTGGCGCGGCGAAATTTCTTAGGTTTCAGCCATGAAGGCGACAGTATTTTTTGATCTGCTCCGATCAGAAAAAGACCACTCTCAGCACCCACCCAAACCGAGCCATTTGGCTCTGAAGACAACATAAAAACTGCGTCTGCGCTAGTCATATTTCTGTGGATGGCAGTTGGACGTGAGTAAAGGACTTCTGGTTCGACACGCCAAAGTCCCGTATCAGCACCTACCAAAAGATTACCCGAAGGCAACACTGTCATTGCTACTGGAATAGAGTCGCCCATGTAAGAAGAACCGAATACCGCACGAAGCCGGAAAGTAGCGCCGTCTAACATGATCCTGCATATATCTCCTGCACGGTTTCCAATCCAAATCACCCCCTCCTGCGTGGAGGTAATGGCGGTGATATCGATGCCGCAGCCCGCGGCATCGCCGCGAAACTGGATTGTTCGTGGCACACGATGATCCGGATCGAGCACACTCAATGCGAACCATGTCGCTGCCCACAGACGGTCATGCACATCCACATGAACCAATGTGACCTCATTGTCGGGCAATGAGGCCGGGTCTCCCACGATTCGCCGCCAATGGCGGAACTTCGTCCCGTCGTATCTTGCCAGGCCGTCACCTGTTGCAATCCAGACATAACCTTGACGATCGATCGCCAGGTCATTGATCGTCGACGACAACCCATGCTCAGGCCCGAAACGAATGAGTCGGGGCACATGCGACCATCCATCGCGCACAGGGCCAGCAGCCGTTACCTGATGCGCAGACAGCAGCAGCGTCAGTGCACATATCCATGCGACGATCGCGATAACGCATCCCGTTTCCTTGCCCATCGCTCCCCCTTAGACCCATCGTCGTTCACAGCCCTGCAATACTTCGTTGCATCTCCGTGCGGACATATCCTGCGTCATCCGCCTAGAATCCGGCAATCCTAACGCGAGGGCGTCGCCATGCCGTTTGTCCGTCGTCTCCGTTTCACGGTGGTCGCATGTGCCGGTTTGTTGGCCGGAACCGCCACCGGCGCCGAGCCCGCGCAGTACAGCCTCGACCCGGTGCATACGCGGGTGATCTTCGCGATCGACCATGCCGGTTTCTCCAAGGCCGTCGGCACGGTCTCCGGCAGCACCGGGCAGCTGCGTTTCGACCCGGAAGATTGGACCGGCGCCACACTGCAGGCGTCGGTACCGATGGCGCGTATCGATCTGGGCGACGCCGGGTGGAACAAAGCCACCCTGGCGGGCAATCTGCTGAATGTAGAAGACTATCCAACTGCAGAATTCATCTCGAAGCGGGTCGAACCGATCGCGCCGAACCTCGCCTCGGTGTACGGCACACTCACGCTTCACGGTGTCTCACGCGAGGTCGTGCTGAACGTGACGCTCAATGCTGCCAAACGTCACCCGCTGCCGCCGTTCCGGCGCACCGTCGGATTTTCAGCCACGGCGACGCTGAGCCGAAAGGAGTTTGGGATCGACGCTTGGCCAAGCGTGATCGGCGATGCTGTGAAACTGCGGATCGAGGCCGAAGCCACCCGCAGCCGGGTCGAGGGCGATGCCGACGCACCCGATTCCCCTCAGGAGACCTCTTCTGCTGCGAATGCCGCAAAAGATGCGGATACACAAGCGCCTGCCATGACAACCAAGGAGCCCAAGCCATGATCCTGAAGAATACGGACCACCGTTGGGGCAGCATCAGCCAACTGTTGCACTGGGTCGTCGTGGCGCTGATCCTGACGATGGCCTATCTCGGCCTGACCATGGGGGATCTGCCCAACGGGCCCGACAAGATCAAAACCTACGCACTGCACAAATCGATCGGCATCACCATTCTGTCGCTGGTTGCGCTGCGGTTGTTGTGGCGCCTCTACGCCGGCACGCCACATCCGGCGCCCGGGACACCGCACTGGCAAGCGCGGATCGCTTCATTGACCCATTGGGCGATGTATGCGCTGCTGTTTGCGATGCCGCTCAGCGGCTGGGTGCTGAATTCAGCTGCGGGATTTCCGCTGCAGTGGTTCGGACTGTTCAACCTGCCATATATCGTTGGTGAAAATCACGACCTGCATGAACTCGCCGAAGAAGCACACGAGATCATGTTCTGGCTGCTGGCGCTGCTGGTCGCTGCGCATGCTGGCGCTGCGTTCTATCACCATCTGTTTCTGCGTGACGCCACGCTGATGCGCATGCTGCCGTGGGGACAGTCGCGCGCCAGCGATCCGGCCACCACTATTTCCACTCCACAGGATTCCGATCATGTTGCATAAATCCACGCCTCACGTCGTCGCCGGCTTACTATTGTCGGCTGTCGCCTTTGCCGCTCCAGCGTTCGCCGGAGATTACTCGCAGACCGCAGGCTCGACCCTGGGCTTCTCCGGCAAATATCAGGGGGAAGCTTTCAATGGCCAGTTTCCCGGCTTCGTCACCACGCTGTCGTTCGATCCCGCAAAACTGGCGGGCGCAAAGCTCGATGTGAGTATTCCGCTGGCCACCGCCACCACCCGCAACGCCGATTACGACAGCGAGCTGCGCGGCACTTCATTCTTCAACAGCAAGAAATTCCCGCAAGCCCGCTACACCGCGACCAAGTTCCGCGCACTCGGCGGCAATAAATACGCTGCAGACGGCACCTTGAACCTGCGCGGCGTGAGCAAACCCGTCGTGCTGACGTTCACCTGGACACCGGGCGCGAAGCCCGTGCTGGCCGGTACCGCGGTCGTCAAGCGCCTCGACTTTGGCGTCGGCGGCGGCGATTGGGCCGATCTTGGCGTGATCCCGAACGAAATCAAAATCAGCACAAAAGTGGTGCTTCAGCCGAAATAGCGCGTCTAAAATACGTCAGCGCGCAGCCGGGGGCTCTGGCGGCAGTGGACGCAGCGTGTACACGAACGCGCCGAGCAGATCGCCGGCGCGTTCTTTTTGGTGACAGCCCAGACACTCACCGCCGGCACGGATCGGTCCAGTCACCCGCAACCCGGCGCCTTCACTGTTGACGATTAAAGGTTGACCAGCACGCAATGCAGCGACGGCGCCCTGCTGTTCCTGCGTCAACGGCTCACCATCTTGTTGCGGCCACTGCGACATGTCGTCCTCGGCGTGCTGAAAACCCTGAAACGGGGAGGAAAACACCACCGGCACATCGTGCTTCGCGATACCGATGAGCTGGAGATTCTCGACCCATAACGGGCGCTCGCCTTGGGTGCGATAACGCTGCATGACCTGCATCATCGGTGTGACCCGCATCTTGCCGAAGCCCTTGCTGTCGATGAAGGCCAATACGAAATCGTCGTGCATCCGCAGCAGCTCCCGCGGCGGACCATCACGCTCCACCGCGGATGACCACCCGATCACGGCCACGATCATTCCGACCATGATCGACACCCCGTGCCACCGTTTTGATCGAATCATCCGTTCAGCTCCACATCGTCGGCTGAGTCAACGCTAACACAGGCGCAGCGCCTCATTCGGCGGCAACCGCAATCGTTCAGTCCCGCAGATTTTGCGATTTATTCTAACGAGCCGAACAATCCGGCCACCGCTACCGCATCGAATGGCCAGTCCAATTCGATGCCGCGAGCATCGTCGCGCAACACCGGCACGCGCATTCCGTATCGCTTCTCCAGCGCAGCGTCATCGTCGATGAACACGCTTTCAAAGCCAGGTAATCGCGCATCCGACAACACCGCCAGCGCCAGATCGCAAAGATGACAATCGTCGCGCTGATACAAGACAAAGTGATCCAGGACGAATGGGGGGGCGCTCTGAACCATACGCTGGCGTCTCTGCGACAGGGGCAATGCAGCATAGAATACCGACCACAGGCGGTAGACGCATGTCCAAGTCGCGAGCAATAAATACACGGGAAGCAAGCATGGCCGTCAGCACTTTCGACCTGTTCAAGATCGGCATCGGCCCGAGTTCATCGCATACGGTCGGGCCGATGCGCGCCGCCTGCCGCTTTGTGCATCGATGGCTGGAGGAAAGCGGCGACCTTGCCCGCACCGCACGCGTGCGTGCCGAGGTGTTCGGTTCACTCGCCCTCACCGGCCGCGGCCACGGCACCGACAAAGCGCTGCTGATGGGCCTGGAAGGACACTGGCCGAACGAAATCGATCCAGACGTGATTCCCGCTGCACTCGTGCGCATTCGAAGCGACAAGAAACTGCTGCTGCTTGGCCGTCATCTGATCGCGTTCGACGAAAAGCGCGATCTGATCATGAACAAACGCCAGAAACTGCCGTTCCATACCAATGGCATGCGTTTCAGCGCTTACGACATTGATGGCATCGAAATCGCCACCCGCGATTATTACTCCGTCGGCGGCGGCTTTGTCGTCAATCAGGACGAAGCCGCCGAAGATCGTATCGTCGCCGACACCACCGAACTGCGCTATCCATTCAACAGCGGCGCCGCTTTGCTCGCACAGTGCGAACGCACCGGACTGAGCATCGCGGCACTGATGTTCGAGAACGAACACAACTGGCACACCGATGAGGAGATCCGCTCAGGTTTACGCGAGCTTTGGAATGCGATGCAGGCCTGTGTGCAGCGCGGCATCCGCGAAACCGGCACCCTTCCCGGCGGTCTGCATGTCGTGCGCCGCGCACCGAGTCTGCATGCAGAACTGTCATCGAAACCCGAAGCCGGGATGCGCGACCCACTGACTGTACTGGACTGGGTGAATCTGTACGCACTTGCAGTCAATGAAGAGAATGCTGCGGGCGGGCGCGTCGTCACTGCCCCCACCAACGGCGCTGCCGGCATCATTCCGTCGGTGCTGCATTATTACGACCGCTTCTGCCCCGGCGCCAACGAACAGGGCATCTTCGATTTCATGCTCACCGCATCGGCCATCGGCATTTTGTATAAAGAAAACGCATCGATCTCCGGCGCCGAAGTCGGCTGTCAGGGCGAAGTTGGCGTCGCCTGCTCGATGGCCGCGGCCGGCCTTACCGCCGCCCTCGGCGGCACGCCGGGACAGATCGAAAACGCCGCTGAAATCGGCATGGAGCACAATCTCGGCCTGACTTGCGACCCGATCGGCGGGCTGGTGCAGATCCCGTGCATCGAACGCAATGCGATGGGCGCCGTGAAAGCCATCAACGCATCGCGCATGGCCCTGCGCGGCGACGGCAAACACAAAGTCTCGCTCGACAAGGTCATCAAGACGATGAGAGATACCGGCCGCGACATGCAGGACAAATACAAGGAGACATCGCGCGGTGGACTGGCGGTGAATGTGATTGAGTGTTGAGGCTGCTGATCAGGATCTCAACGCTGCAATCTCCAGCACATCGTCCAACAAGCCTGCCGCAGTGACTTCCGCACCCGCGCCTGGCCCTTGAATTACCAACGCTTGCTGACAGTAACGATCACTCCAGATCGCCACGCGGTTGTCGGTGCCGGCTCCACCCGCGAGCGGGTGATCTGCGGGCAGCGATTCCAGGCCAACCCGTGCTTGGCCATTTTCAAGCCGTGCGACAAACCGCAGCCGTTCGCCGCCCTTATAAGCTGCGGCGTAGCGTTCGCGGAGTGTCATATCCAGTGCCGGCAGTGCACCGTCGACATCGCCCGCACGCAGCGCTGCGAGTTCGGGCGGCACCAGCGATTCGACATCAGCCTCGTGACTCTCCAGCGCCACGCCGGCAGCGCGGGCGAGGATCAGCAGCTTGCGGCGCACATCTTCACCGCTGAGGTCGTCGCGCGGATCGGGTTCGGTGTAGCCGGCCTCGCGCGCTTGGCGCACGAAGCCCGAGAACGGGCGCAGGCCGTCGTAGTGGTTGAACAGCCACGCCAGCGAACCGGAGAGCACGCCGGCGATGGCGTGGATGCGGTCGCCGCCGGCCTGGAGTGCGCGGATCGAACGCAGCAGCGGCAATCCCGCGCCGACGGTGGCGCTGTCGCCGTAGCGTGTGCCGCCGCGAGCGCACGCATCGCGGATCTCTCGCCAACGTGCGAGCGACGTGCCCTGTCCGAGTTTGCAGGCAGTGACGACGTGGATGCCCTGCCCCAGCCACTGCGCGTGCTGTTCTGCGACATGTTCGCTGGCGGTGGCGTCGATCACGATGCGAGTGCCGCGTTCGCCGAGCGTCAGCCTCACGTCCCGCAGCGAGCTTGCGGCATGTGGTGGTGCGGTTTCGGGTGATCGCGCGCGGGCGAGTGCGTCGCCGAACGAGGTTGGCTGGCAACCGAAACGCGAATTGGCGGTATAGCGCAGCGACAACTTATCTCCGAATTCAGTGCCTTCCCACGCAGCAAGTCGCGCGAGCACCGCCTTTCCCACGGTGCCGGTGCCGAGCAGCGCAATGCGGGCCGGCGCCGGTCGCGACGCGACGGGTGTGCGTGTCGCGACCGCCGCAGCATTCATATTGCGACCTGTTGCCTTGCATCGACGACATCCAGCGCGCGATCCAGCGCCGCCGCAATATCGGCAACGAGATCATCGGCATGCTCGATGCCCACCGACAGCCGCAGCAGACCGTCGCCGATACCGGCAGCGGCGCGCGCTTCTGCGGTCATTGCCGCGTGAGTCATGGTCGCTGGATGCGCGATCAGACTTTCCACGCCGCCCAGCGATTCCGCCAGCGTGAAGTATTCAAGACCATCGACGAACGCGCGCACTGCTTGCTCGCCGCCTTCCAGCTCAAGACTCAGCATCGCGCCGAAACCATGCTGCTGCCGCGCAGCAAGTGCGTGGCCCGGATGCGATGCGAGACCTGGATAGTGCAGCGTGCGCACCGCCGGATGTTTTTGCAGCAAATCGACCAGCGCAGCGGTGTTTTCCTGATGCACGCGCAGCCGCGCATCCAGCGTGCGCAGACCGCGCAGGGTGAGAAAGCTGTCGAACGGCGCGCCGGTGATGCCCAATGCATTCGCCCACCAAGTCAGCTGCGTGTGCTGCTCGGCTTGTTTCGCGATCACCGCACCGCCGACCACATCGCTGTGGCCGTTGATGTATTTGGTGGTGGAATGCACCACGAAATCTGCACCGAATTCTATCGGCGTCTGCAGCGCGGGCGACAGAAACGTGTTGTCGACCACGGTCAATGCGCCGACGGCGTGCGCGGCTTCGATCACGAACCGCAGATCAGTGATGCGCAGCAGCGGGTTGGACGGAGTTTCGATCCACACCACCGCAGGCTTGGCCGCCAGTACATCGGCCAGCGCGCGCGGGTCGGTGAAATCGATGGTCGACAGCTCGAACGCGCCCTTATTCGCCAGCGCATTGAACAGCCGCCAGCTGCCGCCGTAGGCATCGTGCGGCACCACCAATCGCTGGCCGGGCTTCAGCAAAGCGTGCAGCAGCAGCGTGATCGCGGACATGCCGGTCGACGTAACCACCGCACCGGCGCCGCCTTCCAGTTCTGCCAGCGCTTCTGCCAGTAGATCACGGGTCGGATTGCCGCTGCGCGTGTAGTCGTATTGACGCTTTTCGCCGAAACCAGCAAAGCTGAAGTTCGACGACAGCACCAGCGGCGGGGTCACTGCGCCGAACGCGGTGTCGCGGTCGATGCCTGCACGCACCGCCTTGGTGGTAGCGCGCGCGGTGCGGCGACGCGGTGTTTCGATCGTACCGGCGCTCATGCCGCACCTCCGCAGGCGTCCTGCAGCGTCTGTTCAAGAATGCTGCCGATCTCCAGCGTTTCGATCAGGAAAGCGTCGTGGCCGAATTTCGAGCGCAACACGCGGATTTCACCATGCGGCAGGCTTTCGGCCAGCGCGAACAGATCTTCCAGCGGCACGAGGCGATCTTCGGCGATCGCAACCACCGTTGTCGGCACGGTGACGGTGCGCGGATCGATGGCATGCAGATCGATGGATTCGGACAGCCGCAGGAATGCGGTCGGCGAAGTGCGTGCGACCCAGGTCGCGGCGCAGTGTTCGAGATAATCTTCAGCGGCAACACGTACGCGGCCGTGCGCCAGCGTCGGCGCTTCGGTGAAACGCTCGGCGAACTCGGCCGGCGTGCGGTAGCTCAACATCGCCAACTGCCGCGCCAGCGCCAAGCCCTGCGATGCGTCGCACTGCAGTTGGCCCAGCGCGACCGCCTGACGCTGCAGCGCGCGCCACGCGCTGGCGTACGGATGCGAACGATGCGCGCCGCTGATTGCGACCAGCTTGTTCACGCGCTGCGGATAGCGTGCAGCAAACTGCAGGCCGACCATTGCGCCATACGAACTTCCGAGAAACGCGGCGAGCGTGTCGATGCCCAATGCATTGAGCACTGCGGCAATCGCATCGGCCTGATCGGCGCTGTCGATCACGGCATCGAGTTGACCGTCGGCGCCGAGCCAATCAATCGCGAGCAGGCGCACGCGCGTGGTGTCGAGCCCGATGCCGCTCTGCGTCTGCCACCAGCCGGCTTCGGGATACGCATCACTGGCAACGACATGCCGATGGGCCGAGATACCGCCCGCCGCCAGCACCACCGGCGCATCGGCCGGACCGACGAGTTCATAGCCAATCTCGATCGCGCGCGCGCCGGCATGGCGCAGGGTCAGCGTGGTGCGCAGATGGCCACGCACTGCCGTCTGTGCGTCGACGAACGATGTCTGGAACACATCAGGCGACTGCCGACAGTCGACAGTGCGGGGTTCTGAGTAGGCTGCGAGTGTCATGGCGGTCTCCGGGATGGGGCCATCGAAGCCGCGGGGAGACCGGAATCAAGCTGCTGCGCACGGACATCGACACCACCGCGACGCGCAACCATCTTCGCGGCGGACCCAGGGTCCCCGCAGGAGTTGGCACCTTGTGGAGCACGCCACACAGCAGTTGCGGGCGTTACTCCATCAGGTTGCCCCGGCGTCTTCGGGCCTGTCCCTCAGCCGGTCTTGATGGATGACCGCAGCTTGCCCGAGCTTTTTTGCCATGTCAATCGCTTCATGCGGATATAGAGATGATTGCTATCAAGCCTGTCCTCCGCCCCACCGCTTGGGCGATACTTCGACCAATGCATATGTACTATTCCCGGCCGCTGATGGCCGTTGTCCTGCTCGTGATGCTCACCGCCTGCGCGGCCCAGGCCTCAAAGCCCACGGCGACGCCGCGGCTGCCGCCAAAGGTGGTCGCCGAAACCTACGTTTCCCCGGAAGTGCCGGGAGACGAATTGGACTCCCTCGCAACCTGGCGCCACGCCGACGGCACCACATGGCTGATCGCAACCGCGAAATCGAGTCATCGTCTGGCCGTGTTCGACGCCGACACCGGGGCGTACCTGCGCCACATCGGCGAAAAAGGCGCTGAGCTGGGCCAGTTCAAGCGACCGAACGGCATCGCGGTCCTCGGCAACTTCCTGTTCGTGGTCGAGCGCGACAACCGTCGCGTCCAGGTGTTCGCGCTGCCGGAGTTTCGGCCGCTGGGAAGCTTCGGCCACGACCAACTGCGCGCGCCGTACGGCCTGTGGCTCAATCCAGCCAGCCTCCCGGGGAACAACGGTGCCTTGGATGTCTACATCACCGACAACTTCATGGAGGGCGCTCAATTCGACGTGGTCCCGCCGCTTGAGCAGCTCAACCAGCGCGTGCGTCGCTACCAACTGCGCTTCAGTATCGACGGAAGCTTCGTTGCCGAATCCTTGGGCAGCTTCGGCGACACCAGCGAAGCCAACGCGCTGCGCATCGTCGAATCCATCGCAGGCGATCCCAGCCGCGACCGCCTGTTGATCGCGGACGAATATCAGCCGCAGTCGACACTGCGCGAATACACCTTGGCCGGTCTAGCGACCGGGCGGCATATTCCCGACAACACATTTTCGTTCGAAGCCGAAGGCGTGGCACTGTGGTCCTGTCGGCGCGGAAAGGGTTACTGGGTCGCAGTCGATCAACTGTCGCCGCTGACCATCTTCCATTTCTTCGATCGGGCAACCCTGACCCGCGCCGGCAGCATCACCGGCCGGACGGTTGCGGCAACCGACGGCATCAGTCTGCGCATCGCACCGAGCAAGCGTTTCCCGAACGGTGCGCTGTTTGCGGTGGATCGCGACAAGTCCGTGGCTGCATTCGATCTGCGCGCGATTGTGACTGCGCTGAAACTCGACCGCAGCTGTCTGTAAGCAGATGCGTGCGCTGACCGCCCTGCTGTTGATCGCCTGCGTGGGCTTGAGTGCGGCGTGGGCAGGTGACTTCTTTCGCTGGACCAACGGAAAAGATGTACCTACCGATGGTGATCGCGTCACGAACAACATCGCGTCGCAGCCCGCCCCGGTGAAACGCATCCCGGTGACCGGCGAACAGAAACAAGTCGTGCGCCTGCGCTTTGAAACCCGCGACGATGCTATCGAGGCCTGGGCCGACAATCATCTCGCCGGGCCCGTGGAAGTGGTGCTGCGCCCGCTGCGCGGCACGGTCGCGGTTGCCGACCCACCGCTGCCCGCACGTGCGGTGGTGCCATCGCTGCAGCGGGGCCTGGTCGCGCGGCTTGGCCCCGAAACCAGCGCCGAGCTGTGGCTGGACGTGGTGCCCGGCGACCCCAACGCGCAGCCGCGCGATATTGAATACGTCTACCCGCTCAGCGGTACGGCGCTGCAGGTCGAACAGGGCTGGGGCGGCGTATTCAGTCATCACAATCTGCAGAATCGTCATGCGGTGGATTTTGCCGCCGATATCGGCACGGAGGTGATCGCCGCACGCGCCGGCACGGTGATGGACATCGAAACCGATTTCGAACGCGCCGGACTCGACACCGGAAACGACGCCAGCCGCGCCAACTTCGTGCGCATCGTCCACGACGACGGCACGATGGCACTGTATGCGCATCTCAAACCCGAGGGCGTGCTGGTGCGCGTCGGCCAGCGCGTGCGCAAGGCCGAAGTGATCGGTCTGTCTGGCAACACCGGATTCACCACCGGCCCGCATCTGCATTTCGCAGTGCAGGTGAATCGCGGCATGCAGCTGCAGTCGATTCCGTTCCGGATGTTCGGGCCGCAGGGAATTTTGAAGTTCAGCGAAGCCCGATAGGGTGCGCCTTGGCGCACCGAACAGCTCGCGGCGATCTTTCCGGTGCGCCAAGGCACACCCTATTGGCGGTGGTGCATCCACACCGGCTTGAGCGTGAAGATGCGTTTGTACGCGGGGCAATCTTCGCGATGCGCACCCGGCAGATAACCCAAGCTCATCAAAAACTCACCGACGATTTCGCCCCCGGTGAAACGAAAGTGTGTCTTGAACAGCCTCACCCACGCCGTCTTGTCGCGCAGCGCGCCGTCAAGCAGCGCGTGCGCATCCAGCCACTGCGCAAAACCGCCGTGCGAATCGCGCAGCCCGCGGATCACCTGCGCATTGTGGATCGCCGCCGCCACCTTCAGCCGGTTGCGGATGATCCCGGCGTCGGCCAGCAGGCGCATGCGGTCGGTCTCGCCGTAAGCGGCCACCGTGTCCACGTCGAAGCCGTCGTAAGCGCGGCGAAAACCTTCGCGTTTCTTGAGGATGGTTTCCCAGCTCAGCCCGGCCTGGTTGATCTCCAGAATCAGACGTTCGAACAGCTCCGCCTCGCTGCGCTGAGGCACGCCATATTCATGGTCGTGATAGGGCGCATGGACGGGATGGCTTGGGGCGAAATCGCAGTAAGTCGACATCTGAAGAGAATACCCCTCCCTACTGACGATCGCTGGCAGGAGGCCGGCCGGCGTCCCTGGCCCCGTATAATTCGCATCTTCCATTCGTTTCCCTGCGCTCTGGCGCCAATCCCTCATGTCCGATGTCTCCACCGAAGCTGCACGCCGGCGCACGTTTGCGATCATTTCGCACCCCGACGCCGGCAAGACCACGCTGACCGAAAAACTGCTGCTGTTCGGCGGCGCGATTCAGATGGCCGGCTCGGTCAAGGGCCGCAAGGCCGCGCGGCACGCCACTTCCGACTGGATGGCGCTGGAAAAAGAGCGCGGCATCTCGGTGACTTCGTCGGTGATGCAGTTCCCCTACGAAGGCCGCATCATCAATCTGCTCGACACCCCCGGCCATGCGGACTTCGGCGAAGACACCTATCGCGTGCTGACCGCAGTGGACTCGGCGCTGATGGTGATCGACGTGGCGAAAGGCGTTGAAGAGCGCACGATTAAACTGATGGAAGTGTGCCGGCTGCGCGATACGCCGATCATGACCTTCATCAACAAGCTGGACCGCGAGGGCAAAAATCCGATCGATCTGCTCGACGAAGTGGAATCGGTGCTGGGCATCCAGTGCGCGCCGATCACCTGGCCCATCGGTATGGGCTCACGTTTAAAAGGCGTTGTGCATCTGCTCACCGGCGAAGTGCATCTCTACGAAACCGGCCGTAACTTCACACGTCAAGATTCGACTATTTTCGCGTCGATCAACGACCCGGCGCTGGAATCGCGCATCGGCATCGACATGCTGCGCGAGTTGCGCGAAGAGTTGGAACTGGTGGAAGGCGCGTCGCATCCGTTCGACAAAGCAGCCTATCTCGCTGGCAAGCAGACACCGGTGTCCTTCGGCTCCGCGGTGAATAATTTCGGCGTGCAGCTTTTGCTGGACTTCTTCGTCGAACACGCACCACCGCCAAAGGCGTGCGCGACGACCGGCCGCGTGGTGCAGCCGGGCGAAGACAAACTCACCGGCTTCGTGTTCAAGATCCAGGCGAACATGGACCCGCAGCATCGCGACCGCGTCGCGTTCATGCGCATCTGCTCCGGACAGTTCAGCGCGGGCATGAAAACACTGCATACGCGCACCGGCAAGGACATGAAGCTTGCGAATGCGCTGACCTTCATGGCCAGCGACCGCGAGATCGCCGAAACAGCGTGGCCCGGCGATGTCATCGGCATCCACAATCACGGCACAATCTCCATCGGCGACAGCTTCACCGAAGGCGAAAACCTCAGCTTCACCGGCATCCCGAACTTCGCGCCCGAACTCTTCCGCCGCGCGCGTCTGCGCGACCCACTCAAGCTCAAACAGCTGCAGAAAGGCCTCGCGCAGCTGTCCGAAGAAGGCGCCACCCAGTTCTTCCGGCCACTGATGAGCAACGACCTGATTCTCGGCGCAGTCGGCGTGCTGCAGTTCGACGTGGTCGCATATCGGCTGAAGGACGAATACGGTGTCGACGCCGCCTTTGAGCAGGTACAGGTGTCGACCGCGCGCTGGATCCGCTGCGACGACGCCAAAAAGCTGGAAGAATTCCGCGACAAGAACGCGACCAATCTCGCCGTGGATGCTGCAGGGCAATTGGTGTATCTGGCACCCACGCGGGTGAACCTGCAGCTGGCGCAGGAGCGCGCGCCAGCGGTGACGTTCATGGCGACGCGCGAGCATGCGCATGCGGTCGCAATCGACTGACGCGATGCGCGCGATCATCACGACATGGTGGCGATACTTGCTGGGCAAGCGCGGCGAACTCACTGCGCTCGACCACAAGGACGCCTACATGGCGAAAGTCATCATGGACATCCACCGCAAGCGCAGCGGCAAACGACTGACGCGGGTGACGCTTGCGCAGCTGGAACCCATCCACCGCATCGACCGCGAATCCGCGCTTCGCACCGCGCAACAACGCGCCGAGGCCCTGCGCGCACATCGCGAGCAACTGCTCACGACGAAACTGCTGGACAGCGACGCGCTGCAGGCCATCATCCCATCGGTTTCGCAAATCAAGGTTGTGCAGGACGGCAGCCGCTGGCTGGCGTTCGAGGGCAACGGCCGGCTCTATGCCATGCACGAAGTTTTCAGCGCCGACGACGGCATGCAGGTCGAAGTCGAGGAGTATCTGTTCGACAATCCGCGCAGCCTGCAGCGTCGTCTGCGTCGCGTGCGCAAGCTCAATCGGTTGGAATGATGCCGCGCGGATGTCGCTACGACGCTCGCTCATGCTGATTGCCCTGTCGACAGGCTTTTGGGGCTGTCGAGAACCGAATATCAATGCCTATCGCTGCACTTGGCGAGGCAGCGGCGAATGGAAAGCGTATTCAGTGACAGCGAACGCAAGCGTCGCCAACAACACCCTGCAATCTTTACACCGTCGGGGTCATTCCAGATGGGCCCGCCGGGACTTGTCGCTACACTCTGCGCGGGCGTCACTTCCAGCGTGTAAGCGACGATGCCGGCAAAAGGCAGCTGCGCATGCTCAATGATCGCGGCGCAGGGATCGGCTATCTGAGCTATGTCGTCGAAGACGATGCACTCATTATCACCTCGATTGAACGCCACGACTGCAATACCGGTCGCATCACGCTTCCGATCAAGATGTCCGCCGGATCCTCCAAGTGTCTGGTCGGCCCGCCCGCAATGCGCTGATCCTCAGCCGCCCGCGGTCACCCGCGCCAACCACTCCGGCTCAGACTGATCGACGTCGAAATACTCGAAGATCAGATGGATGCGATCGGCATCGCCATCGTTTTTCACCGCATGCACGCCCATGTTGTTGACCTCGGCGGCTTCGCCTTCGGGCAGGTGATAGCCCACACCGTCGACGAAGAACGTCACTCGATCATTGGTCAACAGCGGCACGTGGATCTTGTGCGGCCACTTCGCTGCGGCGTTGGCGTCGCGATGTGGTTTGATCTCGCCGCCTGCGCCCATCCGCGCCAGCATCACCCGCGGAAACGCGCCGTGCGCATAGCCGTACTGCGCGACTGCCGCGTGCATCACCGGCTCAAGCAGTGCGCGCCACTCGGCCCACGCGGGGCGGTCGTGCGACCCACGCCAGTCGCGCACGCTGTCGACGAATCGGAAGACGATGTGCCGGGTCTTGTCCAAGGCCTCGAAGCGATTCGGTTTGTCCGCGTTCTCCGCATCCCACACCGCTTCGGGGATCGCCAGCACCGCCGCTTTCAAAGCGGCGATCTCGACCGCACCAAGGTGGCGAATCGTGGTGGTCTTGCGCGGATTGGCGTAAGCGTCGTGGTTCATGGCGCGTCTCGCATCAAAAACTGTAGTCGAAAAGTTCGAGGTCGCGTCCGTACAGCTCGGTGACGCCGTCGATCAGAGCTTGATCGTAATACTGCCGGTAGTCTCCGCGCTTCGAACTGTTGACCTTGTCCAGCGCGCGGCTGGAAATACCGATCTTCGCGCAGACCGCGTCGTAATCGTCCTGCATGCGCTCGACCCGGCCGATGAAATCCATCTCCAGCGTGTCCGCATCGTTGGTCAACAGGGTGTGCTGCGGCTGGAAGTGCACGTGATCCATCGGCCGCAACTCGAACAGGATCCTGCGCATCGTCGCCTGCGGATCGCGCTCGAAGGCACCGTGCTGCCGGGTCATGAACGCGCAGTACGAGACGAAGCGATCGAACGGGTTGCGCACGAACGTGAACTTGAAATAGCCGTCGCAGACGTCGTCGCCCAGGTACGGACGCACTTGACGCACGCTGAGATGACCATGCTTGACCTGCGCGACTTCATCGAACGGGAAACGCTTGTTGACGAACAGTCCGACCTGTTCGATATCATCAGGACCGAGATGTTCGCGCAGCGCCTGCCGCACCGAATGAGTGCCGGTCTTGGGCATCGCGACAAAAATAAAACCGTGCAGATGAGAGACGATCATGAGCGGACCAGAGTCTGAGGGCGCATGATCGCACAGCCGACCGACACCCGGCCCGGTATAGCCGCAGTGTTGGGATGTTTGCACTACACGTATTGGAGATCGTCTTCGGATGAGCAAGCTCGACAATCCTATTAACCCCCATCACCGGGAAGAGCTGGCCAGCGCGCTCACCCACGGCGTCGGTGCCGCCGCAGCCCTCGCCGGCGGCGCAGTGCTCATCAGCCTCGCGGCGCTGTACGGCGACGGCTGGCAGCTCAGCGCCGCCATCGTGTTCGGCATTACCCTGCTGCTGTTATACGTTGCCTCTACCCTGTATCACGCCATCCAGCATCCCGCGGTGAAAGGTCGGATGAAGGTCTTCGACCACTGCGCGATCTACCTGCTGATCGCCGGCACCTACACACCCTTCACTCTCATCGGTCTGCGCGACACGGTCGGCTGGTGGCTGTTCGGCACGATCTGGGCGCTGGCAGTGTTCGGAGTGATCTTCAAACTGTTTTACACCGGCCGCTTCAAGCTTGTGTCCACATTGGTGTACATCGCAATGGGATGGCTGGTGATCCTGGCCGCGAAGCCGGTCATGCGTGCCCTCGATCCGTGGACGTTCGGCTGGCTACTCGGCGGCGGCGTGGCCTATACCCTGGGCACGTTTTTCTATCACCGCCCGAACATGCGCTACTCGCATGCGATCTGGCACATGTTCGTGATCGCCGGCAGCGTCTGCCATTACATCGCAGTGATGGCGCAGGTCATGTCGAAGCGCTGAGCGCGCTTTTACTTCTTTTGCTTTTACTTTCGTTTTGTGGAAGCGACGCAAGTCGCGATGCCGTTGACTTTGATCATGAGCGCAGCGAGGGATCTGCTTTTCTCAAGCCATATCCTGACTCGTCATCTACGCATATGAATGTCCAACGGAAGCCAGTCGTCCCCTGCACGACACTTGCTTCACCAATGTCATCGAATGTGCCGAATCTTATGGCAAGATCCAAACGGGAGTGAGTTATGGTCCGCCCTATGGGACAGACACGCACTACCCGGATCGCAGCCAGGGGGATGCAGGTCGTATTCGTCACATCACCCTCAAGGAGACACCATGAAATTGATCGTCAAAGCACTGCTCGCAAGTTCCATATTGTTCTGCGCACAAGCGATCGCCTGGGACCCGGCTGCACCGGTTCGCGGATGGGTCGACACCTACGTCGACCGCTGCCCATCGGGTGCTGCGCAATGCGGGCCGTTGAAAGCCAGTCGCTTCGAAGCACAGGGTTGGGCCTGCTCAAATCCAGCGTTGGGCGGCACCTTCGACCCAAATAAACTGTCGATATTGGCGGTCTACAACGGCTGGATCATCATTCCGCCGACCATCCGCAGTATCGAAATCCAGAGTCGCCCCGACGTCGTGGCGTACGGCGCCTGCCCGACCAGCGCGGTGGGATTCAAGATCGGATTCGACTACGGCAACGGCTGGGTGCTGCCGTACAACCAATTCAGAATCATGTACGACGGCGTGCCGTTGGAACCGAATCAATATCTGTTCGGCGGTCCACGCTGATCGACTTCACGCCGGGGCAACGATCAACCATCGTTGCCCCGGCGTGATTTAGTCAATCCATGTCGATGATCAAGCGCCAATCATTGTGCCTACGTAGGCAGCACCCATAGCGTAGATATGGATCAAAAGGCATGTGACTCGGCAAGTCCACAAGCGTCAGACGCTTGCGCCCGCAACGCGAAAGTTAACTTCCGACGTGTCGATGCGTGTCGTTGCGTCCAAGACGTCTTATTGGCTTGGCGCGAACAAAAAAATCTTGCCAGCTATGCAACCGCGACGCCTGCATCCCGGGGCAGGAAAAACACCCATTCTTTTCAAGAATTACCGGGTGAGGGCTTCCACCTTAACCCGGCCTTACACCACTGGCTAATGAGGGATAGGGAGTATCTCTGGAGGCAATTTGCTTTCGGTCCAGTCCCAGGCGCCCATCCGACTCTTTCTTGGGCACCAACCGATAAAAATCCCGGCAGACACCGGATCCGGCGGTATCGGCGGAAGCCTCAGCAGACAAGTCGGAATGATACAGCGCCTGTTTTTTGGGCATGGCTTCCAACATGACACCTTAGGGCTTGGCATGCCCTTTGTACAAAATAAAAACGGGTCGCCTTGGCCTGTTGTTATATCCATACGATAAAGCATCCATGCGGCGTATTCATCGCGAGCACTGGCAACTGAAGAAAACATCAGCAACAACAGCAGCACAAGCCACTTGTTCATCTGTGCACCTTTTCAAGTATTGAGCGAGCCGTGCCCGTTTGGCGCAGCGACACACAGAAATAAATCACCTAGGCAACCATCACCATCTTCCGTCTACCGCAATCAATTTACAAACAAATGCTTTATCTCGAAACAAAATATGTTCAAAATCTTGGCAGAGTATTAGCGAATTCTTTTAGGGTAGCTGCAGGCCGCGTGCAAAACACGGCAATTGATGCTTTTAGTTGAACATTCGTCAGCCGCCAGCCGTGAAGCGATATCTTCGCTGCCAGCCCGCGCAAAGCTGTAGTACGTGTCGCCCCAAGCAACCGCTCCACACTGGTTGTAGTAAGAAACAACCGTACATTTCGAGCCATTGCCTGTTTTTTTGCATTGCGCTGTTGCAGCCTTCTCAGCCTTGCGCCTACTTGTCATGCTGCTTGCTGTACCGAACCCATTACCATCCGCGCCAGACTCAACCGCTACCGCACCCCAGCGCTTTGCCCATTGGGGGCCCGTATCAGGGCGCGCGCTTTCCTCAACGCTGACATAAGCATTACAGCCAGTAAAGCCTATCCCTTGAACCTCGTAATAACCTGGAGGGCAACTGCCCTGCGCAAATACCGCTTTACTTATGCCCAGCAGCGCCAAACAGAAAAGCACTTGAGAAAAAAGCCTCACTCTTTACTTACTCTCTGCTTATCGTCTACCGAAGCAACACCGCGCTGACCAGACGGGACCGTTTGCGAGGCACCCGCTTGCCGATCAATGCCTAGAAGCTGTGGTGAAGGGAAGCTATTTTTTGGCCCTTGCAGCTCACCCGTCACACGGGATGGATTGACAGGTGCCGGTGCCTGCTGCGCCCCAAGATAACCAGACTGCGCAACGGAACCAGCCATCCGGGCACGCCCGGCCGCTGCAGCACCTTGACCAAACGCGGAATTCGTCTGGAAACTACCTAGGGCACCCTGGAAAAAGCTGCTTGCAATCGGCGGCACACTGATCAGCATCATTGTCAAAAGCAGACCAATACCGCCTTGCTGCATCGCCAAACTGCTCATACCCTCGGTCATGTTCTGCCCGATGCCGCTACCCACAGCAGCCGTCAACCAAAACGAAGTTGCCACAATAATCGAGACTTTCATCGCCAAGGTGCTCATCAACGCGAGCACGGCCATAGAGAACAACGTGCCGACCCCGTAATACAACCATCGCCAGAACATTGGTTTAGTCTGCTCAAAAAGCAGAAACAGAATGAATAGCGGCCCGAACCCGATAAACAGCGCCAGTGCGATCTCATACATCAGTGAAAGCCCTGCGCCGGTGACTGCAGGCCCTGCCGCTCCGAATCCGGCCATCAGCACTGCGCGGGTTTTCTCACTTGACAGTCCAACTCTGCCCTCTTCACTCACATCAACCGAATCGATACTGGACATCGCAAGCTGGGTCAAAACAAGATTTCTCTCGATCAGATCGCTTGAATTCTCTTCTTCGCCGGTAATGACATGAACTGCCGCTTTATCGAGATAATCGACCACTATCGTCGACAGCTGCGTACTCCCAAGCGACATCGTCGTGGCCGCTGAGATGATCAGCGTGTTTCGCGCTGCAGACATGACAAACGCCATGATGTCATCGCGCGACTGACCTGTAACGATCCTAAAACCCTGAACCAACACCCATATGGTCATCAGGCTCAACGCAAATGCGCCAATGACCGTCATGAAATTTCCCATGATCGCAGGCCCGATCGCGCGAACCTCTTCCTGAATGAATTTATAAATCCGCGCGTAATATGCAAAATCTCCTATCGTGCTTGCAGCTTGCCCCCGGAAAAACCAGTTCGGTCCGGAAAATACAAGATTCCACAGATCAGCAGCCATTGGAATATCCTGAGTTATTGTGCTGAATGAGCCAAGGCCAGTGCGGTCAGAAACTGCCATTAAACCGCTGAATGCAATGATCGCAGACGACTGGCTGAGCTGTGGGTTTTAGCTTTCTTCTGTCAAGCGCGATATGATTTCATACTCGATAACTCAGGGAATAATTGCAGACGCCTGTATTGCAGCTTCAAGCGCGGCCATACGGATACCACTGGCCGCAAGGGACTGCTCACCATTGATGATTTCATCGCCCACAAGTGATTGCGATTGCTTGAGGCTGGCGATCAATGAATCGTATGCAGCGATGGTCGCCTTGGTATATTGGTCTTCAACCTGCGCATCCGCCATAAGCATGTCCAGGCTATGGCTGCTGACAGCAAGCTGCCCCATATCATTGATAGAGGCGCGGTATCTGCCAATCTCAAGCAGCTCATCGTTTCTTTCTTTGACGCGCTTCATGCCTTTAATGACTTGATTGAAACGGGCATTTTCCGCGGCGACAATTCTCTGACATAAATCGAGATGCTTTGCTCCGATCGTAGCAAACAGACTATCTGCCTCGTTGAACTCCCAAAGGTCGTCGCCCACGAATATTTTATCTTCGCCGCACCTTGCTTCCATATTGTGGGTAGCCGACCGCGTACCCACAGTAGCCAACGTGTCGTAAGTGGTGGTGCTGCCGACCAAGTCGTAGCCTCGGGAAGTGCCAAGCCCACTTCCGCTCCAATTGGGCTTCATGTCGGCCCGTATGCCTTTGCTCTCCACCTCAATCTGGGCGAGATTCTTGTTGGTGGTTGTAAGTTGATCCGTGATTTTTCCAGTATCACTACTGATTTTTCCGGTATCTCTCTCGACGTCCCTGATATCACCCCTGATGTCGCTGAGCCTGTCCTGCGCAGTTCTATCAGAAACCAGCCATGCGCTGTGCGTCTGCGCAGCGCTGGACACTCCCAGTACGAAGATGACCAAGGCGGCGCGCTTCAAACGCTTGGGTTGATATTTGATCGATCTTGGCGAATGGGTCATGCGGGCATCCTCGGGTTGCCACTCAATCTGTGACAGAAGTTGGTGAACTGCACATTGCTGCGTGCTGACTGCTGACTGTTACGTATTCCTTTATGTACTTCAGACCACGTAGAAACTGTACCGGGCAAGTTGCAATCGAAAGTGAGACTTTCGTCATGCACCAGTGCGCCTGTAAAAAAAAATCCACACTCTCTCCTCATTTATACAGACGCACTTGGGACGTTGGACGCTGTCTTACGCCCGCCGAGTGGTCCGTTCTGGCCTATACAACCAGACGTGCGCCCCTCGCTGCTGCCGCATCAATCACTAACCCGCAATGTATCGCTGCAAAGATTCCAACTCCGCCTGCTGATCCTCGATCACCGCCTTCACCAGATCACCGATCGACACGACACCCACAACGTCGTCACCATCCATGACCGGCAAATGCCGTATGCGCCGATGGGTCATCAACTGCATGCACTTGTCTGATGTATCGAGCAGCGTTGCAGTGACAACGTCGACACTCATGATGTCGCGCACCGGCGTATCGGCAGAACTGCGTCCATGCAGCACGACTTTGCGGGCGTAATCACGTTCGGAGAGGATGCCGACCAACCGCGGGCCCTCCATCACCAACACCGCGCCGATGCCGTGTTCGGCCATCAACCGCAGGGCGTCGAGTACCGGCGCGTCAGGGGCGATGGTCTGAGTCGAGGGGGACTTGGCTTCCAACAACTGTCGCACGGTGCGCATGAGGCATCTCTCCGTCGGGACCGATAAGTGCCGAGGATACGCCTGCCGCGGGCCGCCAGCGATCCACCAGGTAGAGCGGGCGCTGCTTGGATTCCTCGTACAGCCGGCCGAGGTATTCACCGATCACGCCCAATGCCATGAGCTGCGCGCCGCCCAGCAGCAGGATCACGGTCATCATGGTTGGCCAGCCGGCGACCGGGTCGCCCCAGAGCATCGCTTTCAGCACAATCCACACCGCGTAGACGAAAGCCAGCATCGCAGTCAGCACGCCCAGATAGGTCGCCACCCGCAGCGGCGCGGTGGAGAAGCTGGTCACGCCTTCCAGGGCGAAATTCCACAGCCGCCACAGATTGAATTTGCTGTGCCCGGCCACGCGCGCCTCGCGGTGATAGGGAATGGCGACCTGCTCGAAACCGACCCAGCCGAACAGGCCTTTCATGAAACGATGGCGTTCGCGCAGCTGGCGCAGAGCGGCCAATGCGCGCGTCGACAGCAGACGGAAGTCGCCAGTGTCGGTCGGAATCGGGGTTTTCGACAGCCGCTGCATCACCCGGTAGAAGCCGTGGGCGGTGGCGCGCTTCAGCCAGCCCTCGCCGTCGCGCTCGGTGCGGGTGCCGTGGATATCGTCGTAGCCCTCGCGCCATTTCGCCACGAACTGCGGGATCAGCTCCGGCGGGTCCTGACCGTCGGCGTCGAGAATGATCGCAGCGCCTTCGATGACCCGGTCGAGGCCGGCGGTGAGCGCGGCCTCTTTGCCGAAATTGCGGCTGAGCCGCAGCAGCGAGACCCGTGGGTCAGCGGCGGCGATGTCGTCGAGCACCGCCCAGGTGCGGTCGCGGCTGCCGTCGTCGACGTACAGCACATGGCCTTCAACGCCGTCGGCCACCAACGCGTCCAGCACGGCGGCGATCCGCGGGTGCAGGGCCGGCAGGGCTTCGGCCTCGTTGAAAGCGGCGACGACGACGGTCAGGCGTTCGGTAGACATACAGATAGCGTAACCGGCAATGCGGTCAGTCGAACTTGAGGTAGGCCGGACCGCCCAAGGCCCGCATCTGGCGCTGGATCGACCGGCTGCGACGCTGCACGTACGGGCCGGGCTTGGCGACGCTGTATTTGCGTGGGTTGGGCAGCACGGCAGCGAGGCGGGCGGCTTCGGCGGCGGTCAGTTTGGATGCGTCCTTGCCGAAGAAACGTCGCGCGGCGGCCTGGGCGCCGTAGACGCCGTCGCCATATTCGATCACGTTGGCGTAGACCTCCATGATGCGTTGCTTAGGCCACAGCGCTTCAATTAATAATGTGTACCAGACCTCCAGCCCTTTGCGCACCCAGCTGCGGCCGCGCCACAGGAACAGATTCTTCGCCAACTGCTGGCTGATGGTGCTGGCACCGCGCACCTTGCGGCCCTTGGCGTTGTTGGCGCGGGCTTTCTCGATGGCCTTGAAATCGAAACCGTTGTGCATCGGAAACTGCTGGTCCTCGGCGGCGACCAGCGCCAGCGGCAGCTGTTTCGAGATCTGGTTGGCGTCGCGCCAGTCGTAGGCGATCACGAAACCGCGGTCGCCATCGCCCCAGGCTTCGACATAACGCCCGATCATGAAAGCAGTCAGCGGCGGGTCGATGAAGCGCAGCACCGCCACCTGCAGCACCGTGGCCAGCACGAACAGCAGCGGCAGCCAAAGGAACAGCCAACGCAGCCAGCGGCGGCGTGGTTTTGGCACGGCGGGGGCGGGTTGCGCCTCAAGATTTGAATCTGCGCCGATGTGCCCCATCTTCTGCGGTCTCCCCATTGCTGCGCTGTGACCGGTGAGCCGGCCGCAGCATTATCCGCGAAGCGGGGCCATCGTCACGCCTCATCAGTTAACGCCAGAGCACGCCACCGATTATGACCACCGACATTTCCGACGACCGACTCACGCGCTTCCTGCTGGAACAGGCCGGCGTCCGCGGTGTGCACGTCCGCTTGGACGACACCTGGGCGCAGATCCGCGCCCGCGCCGACTACCCGGACGACGTGGCCGCGCTTCTGGGTGAGGCGGTTGCGGCATCGGCCCTGTTCACTGGACATGTAAAGGTCGAGGGCCGGTTATCGGTACAGCTCCGCGGTGAAGGCGCGCTGCGCACCCTGTTCGCAGAGTGCACTGGTGCTGGCACCCTGCGCGCCATTGCCACGCTGGCCGAGGGCGAGCGACCCGATATGCACACGCTGACCTCGCTCGGTCCCGAAGCGCTGCTGGCGATCACGATCGAAAATCCCGCCGCGCATGGCCAGGACCCGGCGCGCTATCAGGGCCTGGTGGCACTGGATGCCGACACCTTATCTAGGGCTTTCGAGGGCTATTTTCGCCAGTCCGAGCAACTGCAGACGCGGCTGCTGCTGGCCGCGAACGACGGTCGGGTATGCGGGCTGATGCTGCAAAAGCTGCCTGGGGATGCTGGTGACAGCGATGGCTGGGAACGGGCCAGCGCGTTGTTCGACACGCTGGCGGCTGCTGAGCTGCTGGACGCGCCTGTCGAAACCCTGCTCCACCGCCTGTTTCACGAGGACGAGGTGCGCCTGCTAGGCGGGAAGCCGCTGAGGTTCGCCTGTTCCTGCTCCCGGGAACGGGTGTCGGCGATGCTGGAATCACTGGGTGAAGATGAGGCCAGCGCCGCAGCCGAAGGCAACAACGGGGTCGCGGAGATCCGCTGCGAATTCTGCGCCGAGACCTATCGGTATTCGCAGGCCGATATCGGAACCCTGTTCACTGCCCAGCGGGCCCAATGGCAAGCCCCGGAGCGGCTCCAGTGAGCATTGCCGCGCCTGCCGTCACGATTTTATTGCGCGCTCTCGATTGTTAAAGAACCATAAAGCTGATAGCCTAAAATTCAGTGGACCCAAAGGAACCCGACCGCGCCCAAGCGGTCTGAAGCACACCATGCGCACGCGCCTCCGCTCATTGCCGATCATGATATTGCTCGCCCTCGGCGCGGCAACTTCGGTGCATGCGCAATCGAAAGCAGGCCTGGACCGCGTCGAACTGCCGATCTGGAACAAATCCAGCGGGCAATTCGAAGGTGTGGTGGTCCTCGAACCAGCGGACAATGCAAAATCTCGCACGCTCTCCCGGTTCGGCGTACGTCATCTGGACACCACCTTCGGTCTCAATGCAGGTGATTCACTGGGCCTGCTCTGCGACCGCAAACAGGGCCTCACCAATGCGTTGAACAATCTCGCCGACAACTGCGTTTTGGCCTCTTTTCCCGCCAATTCACGACGTTCTGGCGCGGCTGCGGTATTTCAGCGCAACGGCACACAGGTTGGCGTGGGCGCTGGCAGCGCCCGCACCATGATGCCGGCTTGGCTGGCTCCGAGTTCCGCCGGCAACGGCCGCATCGACGTCAACGATCTCACCATCTTCAGTCAGAAGACGCTGCCGCGCGAAGGCTATGTGTCGATTGCCGGCACCGTCGCCAAAGCCCGGCTGCAGATGCCGTCCGAAATTCCCGGTTTCAGCGACCGCTGGACATCCCGCCAGCTCAACGTGGGCGGCGGTGTGGGCGCCTTCGGCGTAAACGTCATCGGCGAAGTCGTCGATACCCCCGGTCGCGACCAGTGGGGCAGCCTGGGTCTTGGCCTCAGCTGGCGTACGCCATGGAGCGGACAGCTCACGGTGGGTGCCGACAATCTGGTCACCCGTGGCAAAAACCCCTTCGCGCCCAATGCCGCACAGGGTGAAGACGAGGGCGCCGTGCCCTATGTCCGCTACGAGCAAGATCTGTAAGCCTCCGATATCTCTCGGGATTTGCCGAGTTTGCGGCATCCGGTTAACGACACTTTAATTTTTCTCCGAGTGGGGCTACTATCGGCCCCGGCCTGACCTGTATTGGCGTCTTTCTTGACGGCAGCTGGCGGGTTCCCATGGGAAACCCCAAGACTCACTTGGAGACAGAGAGATGACTTTGAAGACCAATAAACTCCGCGACGCGATTTCCTTCGCGCTCGTGGGCGCCACCGCCCTCGTAGGCACAAGCGTCGCTTTTGCACAAGACACACCTTCCGAAGATGACCTCGACACCGTCGTTGTGACCGGCTCGCGCATTCGCGTCGCAACTGACGTGGAAGGCATCTCTCCGGTGCTGACCATCGATCGCGCTGCGATCGAAGCCACCGGCCTGACCTCGATCGGCGACATCCTGTTCAACATCACCGCCAGTGACGGCGGCGCACTCCGCAACGTCACCACCGGCACCAACGGCAGCGATGGCACTCAGAACATCTCGCTGCGCGGTCTGGGCTCGACCCGTACCCTGCTGCTGGTCAACGGCCGCCGCTGGGTGACCCAAGGCACCGGCGACGTCGATCTGAACACCATTCCGATCTCGGTGGTTGAACGCATCGAAGTGCTGAAAGACGGCGCCTCGGCGATCTACGGTTCCGACGCCATCGCTGGTGTGATCAACGTCATCACCAAGAAAAATTTCGACGGCGCGGAAGCCAATACCTACATCGGCGCTTACACCAAGGGCGATGGCCTGCAGCAGTCTTACGACTTCACGGTTGGCTCGAACAGCGACCGCTGGAACGCAGTGCTGAGCCTTGGCTACCAGACCCAGAAGCCGGTGTATGCCGGTGATCGCGAAATTTCGTCGGTGCCGAACTTCGGCGGCGGCAATTTGGCTTCCGGCGGCCTGTTCGGTTCGGGTAGCCCCGCCCGCGGCAACTTCACCCGTTGCGCCGGCGCACTTACCCCGAACGCAGCAGGCTTCCAGACCTGTACTCCGGTCGCTGGCGGCCCGTTCACTTTGAATCAGGGCGAAGATGGTCGTCAGGCGACTGATTTCCGTCGCTTCATCAGCTACACCTTCGACGGTTCGGGCAGCTCCGACCGCTACAACTTCGCGCCGATTAATTATCTGCTGCAGCCGATCGAACGCTTCAACGTCTACGGCCAGGGCACCCTGCGCCTGACCGACCGCGTCAACGCCAACGTGCAGGCGGTCTACGTCAAGCGCGATTCTGACCAACAGCTGGCCGAAGTGCCGCTGACCATGGACGTCCGTGGTCTCAGCGGTCCGCAGTGGGCCTTCGCGCCGACCGCCGGCAGCGTGTTCAACCCGTTCGGTCAGAATCTTCGCGGCGCCAACTTCCGCTCGATTGCCGTCGGCCCGCGCAAACCCTATTACGACAACGACAATCTTGCCGTCACACTGTCGCTCGACGGTTCGTTCGATCTGGCCGGCCGCGACATGTACTGGGATGTCGGTTACTCCTACTTGGCCTCGCGCATCACCACCCGTGGCGAGAACTACATCAATCTGTTCAACCTGCGTCGTGCGGTTGGCGATTCACGCCGCAACCCGGTCACCGGTGCGCTGGAGTGCCTGAACGGTACTGCGGTCATCGCTGGCTGCGTCCCGTTCAACATCTTCGGCGGGCCGGATCTCGGCGTGGCTGCAGGCGTGATCACGGCAGCCGAACGCGATGCCGGCATCCGCTACATCAGCTATACGAAGAACGAGTTCCAGGAAAACATCACCAAGGATTACTTCGCGAATCTTTCCGGCTCGATCGTCGATCTGCCGGCAGGCCCGCTGGGCTTCGCCGTTGGTCTGGAACACCGTCGCACCAGCTACGTCAACCAGCCTGATGCGCTGGTCGCAGGCGGCGGTTCTTCGGACAACTTCTCCGAGCCGACCAACGGTGCGGTGAACTCCGACGAAATCTACGCCGAGTTGAATGTGCCGATTCTGGCTGATATCCCCGGCTTCAAACTGCTGGAAGTCAATCTGGCGGCCCGCAAGTCCGACTACGAGACCTCCGGCTCATTCGGCGGGATTGCTGTGAACCCGGACCTTGGCGGCGACACCTCGAAGAAGATCGGCGTGAAATGGCAGATCTTTGACGATCTGATGCTGCGCGGCACGTTCTCCGAGTCGTTCCGCGCGCCCAGCGTGACCGATCTCTATGCCGGCGGTGCTGAAAGCTTCCCGGCCGCGATCGATCCCTGCAACCCGGCCAATATCGGTCTGGCGACCACCGACGCTGCGCGCTGTGCAGCCGATGGTGTGCCCGCTGGCGGCATAGCACAGGCCAATGCGCAGATCCGTTCGCTGCAGGGCGGCAACCCGAACCTGCAGCCGGAATTCGGCGAAACCAAGAGCTTCGGCGTGGTTTACAGCCCGAACTGGGCGCCCGGCCTGAATTTCACCCTCGACTGGTACAACATCTCGCTTGAGGACGTGATTGCATTCCGCAATTCGCAGTCGATCCTCAACGGTTGCTATCGCCAGCCGACCGCGACCGGCGGCGAACCGATTCCGGCAAACCGCGCGCAGCTCTGTTCATTTGTCACCCGCGATTCGGCCGGCAACATCACCGACCTGCGGCAGAGCCAGTTCAATCTGGCCAATGGCGAAGTCGAGGGTTACGACTTCCAGGTCACCTATGCCATGCCGGAAACCGCATGGGGCAAGTTCCAGTTCCAGTGGGATAACACCTACTCGACCGAGAACAGCCTGTTCGTCCCCGTGGGCGAATACAACGGATCACCCGGCTGGCGCCTGCGCTCGAACTTCAGCACCTCGTGGCAGAAGGGCGACTGGGATGCCAATTGGGCTGTGCGTTACTACTCCGCGATGGATGAAGCCTGCGACGGCGGCAACTACTTCGAGTACGGCATCGCTCCGCAGGAACTGTGCAACCAGGACGTGTTCGACTCGAACGGCAACTTCCTCGCCTTCGAGAACCACATCGGTTCGCGCATCTACCACGATGTGCAGGTCGGCCTGAAGCTGCCGTGGAATGCCAAGGTCTCCGCAGGTGCCCGCAACCTGTTCGGCAAAGAGCCGCCGATCACCCGCAACTCGTTCGCGCATTCGTTCGACGGCGCATACGATCTGCCGGGCGGTGGTTTCTTCTACCTGCAGTACAACCAGAAGTTCTGATCGCTTCCGGTTCAGCGCCAACTGTTACAGAAACGGCTCCCGCAAGGGGGCCGTTTTTTATTGGCGGCTATCGACAAGACGGGCATCCATTCGATGCCTGCAGGGGCAACGCTCAGTCGGTTCGGCTGAACCAGGCGTTGAACGCGACGGTGGTCCGCTGTCCCGCACCGCGAAAAGGCGTCACGTAATGGCCGAGCCACGACGGGAACAGCACCAGCTGCCCGGGCTTCAGCGTCAACACGAAATTGGCCTGCGTGAAGGGCCAGCGCAGAGTGGCATTGGTGGGATCCATGAAAGCATTCGCCACCGTCAGCGGATGCGGAAACACCAGACAACCGTTGTTTGAATAGTCCGGCGACGGGTCGCCATCCGAAACGCAGTACACGCCCGACCAGCTCGCCATCGGATGGTTGTGATAGCCGAAGTAGCCACCGTCGCGGGTGACATGAAACCAGGTCTGGCTGGCGATGCGCAGCCCCCGGGCGCCCTCGACCATCTGCGGATTGATGTTGCGCAGGAATTCGCGTAGCGCTCCCCACGCCCAAGTGCGCAGTTCCTGCACGCAAGGTTCTTCGCGAGCGAAAAAATCGAACTCGCTTTCGAACAGGCCATCGGGTTGATGCACGACCGGATCGGGGTTGCGATAACCGGCACCCTGCGCTTCCAGAGACAGGATGAGCTGCATAAGCGCCGCATTGAGCGCGGCCGGCTCAGGATAGGCAATGTCCGCCATCGGCACGGCAAAGGCGGGAAACACGTTGACGGTCATGGCCGAAAGTCCACTGTGGTTCGGTGAGCCGGCACGATAGCGCAGCCTCGCGCGCCCGACACGACGTCAGATCAAATTCCGCTGCAGCAGCTCTCACACCAGGCCGTGCGTCGCCAGCCGGTCGAGCATTGGTCCCAGATGGCGCTCGTATGCGCGCCACAGGCCGCCGCGATTGGTCACGATGCCCTGCCTCACCTGGTTCGAGCTGGCGGTGGCGACCATGCCGGAACTGCGCCCCACCTCCAGCATCTCGGGGCGGAAATCGAAGCCGCAGTGTTCGGCGATCCGCTGCGCCTGCGTCTCCGGCTCGCTGACCATGGCGTCGTAGTCGATATCGAACACCCGACCCGGCAGCGCGTCGCGCCAGTGATCCATCAGGTCGCGATATGCCTTGAAGTAATCGGCCATCTCGATCTGGTCGTAGGAATACGCCGCTTCGTTGGTGAACAGTGTGCGCAGATTCGAGAAACAGGTGTCGGCCGGGTCGCGGCGCATATGCAGCAGTCGCACCTGCGGCAAGGCTTTGACGATGGGCCCGATCAGGACGAAGTTCGGGTTCTGTTTCTCGGTGACGAAGGCACGTCCGCTGCTGCGCGGTCGCATGGCATCGAGGAAGCCGCGGCCGACCGCGCCGTAGTCGAAGCCGCGGGCGCGCTCGACGATGGTCTGGTCGGCAATGACCCGGCAAAAGTGGTCGGCGGCAACACGCAGCTGCGCCGAAAAAGCGTAGGTCTCGCCGGCATCGGCGACATCAGGATGTCCGGACAGAATGCGTTCGAGCAGCGTGGTGCCGCTGCGGTGCAGACCGACGATGAAGATCGGGGTCAACGGGTCGTCGATGGTCTCGCCGCGTGCGAAATCCGCGTCGAAGGTCGCGCGCAGCGTGTCGAACATCGCGAGGGTCTGCGCGTGATCGTACGGCTGTTCGATGCGACGGGCACGGCAGCCGCGCGTCAAGGCCTCCCAGGCGCCGTCGTAATCGCCAAGCGCGTGCAGCTCGTTGTGCAGCGCATACCCAAGATGGCCTTCGTCCTTGACCGTGAGGTTGGGCTGGGCGAGCAGTGTGCGCAGCGCATCGACGTGGTGGTGATCGGGCCCGATCTTCGCTACCCGCGACAGCACCGAATAGACCGCTGCGAACGTCGGACGGATCTTCAGCGCGCGCTCGAACGCGACCGCAGCGGCCTCAGAACGTCCGGCAAACATCAGCACCAGACCATGCATGTTGTGCGCTTCGGCAAGGTCCGGGCGCAGCTTCAGCGCGTGCTCGATCCACACCAGGGTTTTTTCGTGGTCGCCGGCGCTGGCGAAGAACGAGGCGAGAT
Source organism: Lysobacterales bacterium (assembly GCA_031419075.1). GTDB lineage: Bacteria > Pseudomonadota > Gammaproteobacteria > Xanthomonadales > Xanthomonadaceae > Lysobacter_I. The sequence continues at coordinate 28,457 of JANOKD010000106.1, read as the reverse complement.
CAATGAGTTTCTCGGGCGGCAGCTTCCCGGCCAGGCCGGTGCGCTCGATATAGGCCTGCAGTTCCGGCAAGGCCTCGAAGCGGCGCAGCCGCCGCGCCACTGCAAGACCGGCCATCGGCGGCACGCCATCGACTTTCGCGGCCGCAAGCACCGCATGGAAGGCGTCGCGATAGCCGTCGAGCTTTTCAAGCGCGCTCGACAGCTCCATCCACGCCGGCAGGAAGCTGCGGTCGTGTTCAACAATGGCTTCATACGACGCTACGGCCTGCCGCCACTGCTGATTCTGGGTATGGCGCTGACCCTGCTGCCAGAGCGCCTGTTGTTTATTCGACATGGGCGAAGTTTAGGGCAGTGCCGGTACATTGGCATTGCCCCCGGAGGAGCGATGTCGTCAGCCGCCAAGCTCAGCCAGTATCCGCACTTGCTCAGCCTTCATCGCGGCGGGCATGCGCGCGCCGTATTCATCGAGAAACTCGCCGATACTGGCAAATTCGGCCTGCCAGCCGCTGCGGTCAAAGCCGAACAGTTTCTCGCGCGCCTCGTCGCTCAGCCCAACATCTTCCAGATTCAAATCATCCGGGTGCGGCAGCGCACCGATTGGCGTGTCGATCGCATCGGCCGTCCCCTTCACCCGTTCGATCATCCACTCGATCACGCGCAGGTTGTCGCCGAAGCCCGGCCACAGGAACGTGCCGTCGTCGCCCTTGCGGAACCAGTTGACGTGAAAGATTTTGGGAAGGTTCGCGCCGGCGTGCTCGAACGACAGCCAGTGCGCAAAGTAGTCGGCGAAGTTGTAGCCACAGAACGGCTTCATCGCCATCGGGTCGCGGCGCATCACGCCCACCGCGCCGGTCGCGGCGGCGGTGGTTTCCGAACCCATCGCCGCGCCAACCAGCACCCCGTGGGTCCAGTCGCGGGCTTCGAACACCAGCGGCACCAGCAAGGCGCGACGGCCGCCGAACACGATGGCGCTGATCGGCACGCCCTGCGCGTCTTCGGCTTTAGGCGAGTACGACGGGCACTGTTTGGCGCTGACCGTGAACCGGGAGTTGGGATGTGCGGCCGGGCCGCGGCTGGACGCGGGCGCACTGTAATCGTAGTCACGGCCGCGCCAATCGTAGACAGGCACGCCGTCATCCAGACCTTCCCACCACGGCTGGCCATCGGCGGTCAGACCGACGTTGGTAAAGATGGTGTCGTGTTGGATCGTCGCCAGCGCGTTGGGATTGGATTTGCTGGAGGTGCCGGGCGCGACGCCAAAGAAACCCGCCTCCGGATTGATCGCGTACAGCCGGCCATCGGCGCCTGGACGCATCCAGCAGATGTCGTCGCCGACGGTGGTGACTTTCCAGCCGTCCTGACGATAGCCCTCCGGCGGAATCAGCATGGCGAGGTTGGTCTTGCCGCAGGCCGACGGGAATGCTGCCGCGATGTAGTGGGTTTCGCCCAGCGGATTTTCCACGCCGAGGATCAGCATGTGTTCGGCTAACCACCCTTCACTGCGCGCCTGATACGAGGCGATGCGCAGCGCGTGGCATTTCTTGCCCAGCAGCGCATTGCCACCGTAGCCGGAGCCGAACGATTTGATGGTCAGCACTTCCGGGAAGTGCATGATGAAACGACGGTTCGGGTCGAGCTCGCCGATCGAATGCAGGCCCTTCACGAATGAACCATCGCGTTCGATCCGCGCCAGCGCCGGGGCACCCATGCGGGTCATGATCCGCATGTTCGCAACCACGTACGGAGAGTCGGTGATCTCAACGCCGCAGCGCGACAGCGGCGAATCGATCGGGCCCATACAGTACGGAATCACGTACATCGTCCGGCCTTTCATGCAGCCATCGAACAGCGCATCCATCGTGGCGTGGCCCTCGTCGGGCGCCATCCAATGATTGTTCGGGCCAGCGTCGTCGGCCTGTGTCGTACACACGAAGGTGAGATGCTCGACGCGGGCCACATCGTCCGGATGCGAGCGGTGCAGCCAACTGTCCGGATGGGTGTTTTCGTTGAGCTTGATGAGGGTGCCATCGGCCTGCATCTTCGCGATGAGCGCTGCGTTTTCAGCGTGGCTGCCATCGCACCAGTGAATGGCGTCGGGGCAGGTCAGACGAGCCACCTCAGCCACCCAATCATTCAGGCGCTGCACACAGGCGGGGGCTGTATCGGTCACGGCGATCGCGTTCATGCGGGGCGGAGTCTCAGGCTCGAAGGGCGGGAATGGGCGGGACAGTCGGAATCAGCGTATCCATGACGTGCTCGACGTAGGCTTCAAACTCGTCATGGGCGAGACGTGGGTTGTGCAACTGCAGCCGCAGCTGCAGGAAGCCGACGTAGGCGGCATAGGCCAGACGCGCGCGGTGCTGTGCATCGGTGCGCGCAAGCCCGGTCTGGCGGAACGATGCGGCAAGGTAATCGAGACGGCGCTGCGAAACGCGACCGATCACCGGGCCCACCGCGGGGTGATCCAGCGCCTTGAGCAGCTCGCTGTAGATCTTGTGCGGCTTCACTTCATGCGCGACCAGTTGGAACAGCGCGCGCAGTCGATTGCGTGGATCGCTGACCGCTTCGAGCTGCCCGAACACGGTTTCCTGTTCTACCGATTCCCAGCGTTCCAGCGCTGCAGACAGCAGCGCATCGCGTGACGGGAAATGCCAGTAGAAACTGCCTTTGGTAACGCCAAGGCGACGGGCCAGCGGCTCCACCGCCACCGCGGCAACGCCCTGTTCGGCGATGAGGTCTAGGGCGGCCTGCGCCCAGTCTTCGGCGCTCAAGCGGCCGTTGCGTTCGGTTTTAGCTGCGGCATTCGTCATATCAATAGTGTAACCATACGGAACGGTTGGGCACAGTATCGTGTGACTACGATTGCAATCTGTATCCGCAGCACTTTGCGGCACATTGACATCTGCAGACAAGCTTATCCATACTTCAGCGTATGGAGCAGCCGCCGGCCGCTCGCCAGCCACACCAAACCCCACGCCGAGCCCACGCTCGCCGGAGCCCGCCCATGAGCACCGCACTTCAGTTTCTCGCTCCCTTTCTCGCTCTCATCCTCGCCGGCGCATTCGCCGCCTATCACCGTCTGCGTCTGGCTGTGTGGGCCGCGATTACCGCCACCCTGCTGGTCGGCTGTTGGCTGCTGGGGGCGCACCAAACGGCCACGCTGGTCGCCGTCGGCGCCATGCTGCTGGTCGCGGTGCCGCTGTTGATTCCGGTGCTGCGCAAGAACCTGATCACTGCGCCGCTGCTGAAGTTCTACACCAAGATCCTGCCGCCGCTGTCGGACACCGAGCGCACCGCTCTGGAGTCGGGAACGGTCGGTTTCGAAGGCGAGCTGTTCTCGGGCAAGCCGGACTGGGACAAGCTGCTGTCGCTGCCCAAGCCCGCACTGAGCGCTGAAGAGCAGGCATTCCTCGATGGCCCGTGCGAAGACCTGTGCCGGATGACCAACGACTGGGATATCACCCACGTCCGCGCCGATCTGCCGCCGGAGCTGTGGACTTACATCAAGCAGCACAAGTTCTTCGGCCTGAACATTCCAAAGGAATACGGCGGTCTCGGCTTCTCGGCGCTGATGAACCACAAGGTCATCCAGAAGCTGGCACCTTCCTCATCGGTGGTCAGCTCCACCGTCGGCGTGCCCAACTCGCTGGGCCCGGCCGAGCTGTTGATGCATTACGGCACCGAAGAACAGAAGCGCTATTACCTGCCACGCCTCGCCGATGGCCGTGAAGTGCCGTGTTTCGCGCTGACTGGGCCGTTCGCCGGCTCCGACGCCACCTCGATTCCCGATTACGGCATCGTCGGCATGGGCGAGTGGAACGGCGCGAACGTGCTCGGCATCCGTCTGACGCTGAACAAGCGCTACATCACCCTGGCGCCGGTCGCTACCATCATCGGCGTCGCTTTCCGGATGTACGACCCCGACGGCCTGCTCGGCGACAAAAAGGACATCGGTATTTCGCTGGCGCTGGTGCCGCGCGATACCGCCGGCCTTGAGATCGGCCGCCGCCATTTCCCGCTGAATGCGCCGTTCCAGAACGGTCCCATCATTGGCAAGGGCATATTCGTGCCGCTGAGCCAGCTGATCGGCGGCGAAGCATGCGCCGGCCAGGGCTGGCGCATGTTGATGGAATGTCTGTCGGTCGGGCGCGCCATCACGCTGCCCTCCACCGCCAGCGGCGGCGCCAAGATGGCCGCAGTCGTCACCGGCGCCTACGCCCGTATTCGCAAGCAGTTCGGGCTGTCGATCGGCCGTTTTGAAGGCGTCGAGGAACCGCTGGCGCGCATCGCCGGCAAAGCCTACGCCACCAGCGCCCTGTCCGAAGCCACTGCAGCTGCAGTTGCACGCGGCGAAAATCCGGCGGTGCCGTCGACCATTTCCAAGTACCACTGCACCGAAATGTCCCGCGAAATCGCCCGCGACATGATGGATATCCACGGCGGCAAGGGCATCATCCTCGGCCCGCGCAACTACGCCGGCCGCAGCTGGCAGGCCTCGCCGATCGCGATCACCGTCGAAGGCGCCAACATCATGACCCGCAGTCTGATGATCTTTGGCCAAGGTGCGATCCTCTGCCATCCGTGGGTGATGAAGGAAATGAAGGCTGCAGAATTGGAAGATCCGAAACTGCGTCTCAGCGAATTCGACCGCAACCTGTTCGGCCATATCAGCTACGCCATTTCAAATGCGGTGCGCGCGTGGTGGTTCGGTTTCACCGGCTCGCGCATCGGCACCACGCCGGCCGGCGAATACACCCGCCGCTGCTATCGCAAGCTCAACCGCTACTCGGCGGCGCTGGCGGTGATGGCCGACACCTCGATGCTGCTGCTCGGCGGCAAATTGAAGTTCAAGGAATCGCTGTCCGGCCGCCTTGGCGACGTGCTCAGCCACCTGTACATCATCAGCGCGATGCTCAAGCGCTATGAAGATCAGGGCCGCCCGGCCGCCGATCATCCGCTGCTGGCCTGGGCCTTCCACGACGCCATCCACAAGATCGAACTGGCCCTGTCCGGCGCGTTGCGCAACTTCCCGATCCGTCCGGTCGGCTGGCTGCTGTGGGCGGTGATCTTCCCGTGGGGCCGTCGCGCCGAAGCACCGAGCGACCGCCTGGGCCACCGTGCGGCCGCACTGCTGATGACGCCGTGCGAAGCCCGCGACCGGCTTGCCGATGGCCTGTTTCTGGAGCCCTGCGAAAACAACCCGGCCGGCCGCGTCAACAGCTATCTCGCCAAAATGATCATGGCCGAACCGGTGGAGCGTAAATTCCTCAAAGCGCTGAAGAACAGCGATATCGAAGCACTGGAATTCACCGAGCAGCTCAGCGAAGGCGTGCGCGAAGGCTGGATCACCGCCGACGAGCGCAAGCAGCTGGAAGAACTGCGCGAGATGACGCTGGACACCATCATGGTCGACGACTTCGAACCGTGGGAGCTGCGCTCCGCCGGCTATGTCGAAGAGCCGGTCGCCAGCGGCCATCGCGCCGCAGCTTGACCGGCGCGCTCAACGCGACCACATGCATCATCACCAACGGCGGGATTTCCCGCCGTTGGTGTATGTGAAGGACTGACATGCCAAACAAGACACTGCACCTCTATCGTCGCCTGCAGCGCTGGCCTGCCGGCGGCTGGCTGTTCACCCGCGCGATCTGCTTCAAGGCGCCCTACTTCGCCAGCATTTCGCCGCGCATAGAATTATTGGAACCCAACCGCTGCGAAGTGACCCTCCGCCACCGCCGCAGGATCACCAACCACCTCGGCACCGTCCACGCGATCGCGCTGTGCAACATGGCCGAAATCGCTGGCGGCATGATGACCGAGGTATCGCTGCCCGATGCGATGCGCTGGATCCCGAAAGGCATGACCGTCGAATACGTGAAGAAAGCCGTCGGCACAATGCGTGCGGTCGCGACGCCTTCGATTCCGGTCGTGGAATCGAGCGAAGGCTACGCACTGCCGGTGGATGTCGTCGTCACCGATCCGAAAGGCGAGACTGTATTCCGCGCAACGATCTCGATGTGGCTGTCGCCGAAGCGCTGACCGCTTTCTGTAGGAGCGATGCAAGTCGCGATGCTTTTGTGCTGTCCTCCCAAACAGAGCGGATGCGATCAACGCACCAACACCACCGCAGCAATCGCAGCCAACGCCGGCACACCCTGCACATAGAAAATCCGCTTGCTGACGCTGTAAGCGCCGTACAGCGCCGCAATCACCACGCAGCTCAGAAAAAACAGCGCGACATCCTGCTTATCCGCGAACACCGACCACAGCAAACCTGCGGCCAGAAACCCGTTGTACAGGCCCTGATTAGCGGCCAGCACCTTGGTGATCTCGGCTTTCTCGGGCGTGTTGCGGAACACCTTCATGCCCTGCGGCTTCGTCCACAGAAACATTTCGAGAACCAAAAAATAAACGTGCAACAGCGCAACGAGCACGATCAGCGCGATAGCGATCATCGACATGGCGGAACTCCTTTCAATTGACGCCCAGCTTACCGGGATCGGCGCACATGGCGGCTCAACCGGCAGGGCCTACTCCACGTGGTCGCGCTCAATCCGCCGCGCAAGCCACCAGCCCAGCACGCCGGACGCCATCGCCGGCAGGATATTGATCGCAGCGAACCCCAAGCTGGCTACGCCCAACGCGCGCAGGCCGTTCATCGCGGTGGCCACGGCCATGTCGCCGAAACGCCACACCGCGGTATCGACGGCATTCTTGCCCTTGTAGCGCAGGCTGCGCGGCACCCGTGCGAACAGGCTCTCGCGCGCGGGACCAAGCGCACCGTAGGCAAGACCGCGGCTGACCACCAGCGCCAGCGCTACCCAGGGCATCGGCCCGATGGCGAGTGCGAACGGGTCGGCGGCGATCAACACCAGCACCATCACCAGAACGGTGACGCCCGCGTGCAGGGCGATCGCCGGCGCTGCACCGTATCGGGTCAGCAGATGACGGGTGACGAAAATCTGGATCGCGATCGCGAAAAGGTTGGTGGTCAGATCCAGTTTGGCTGCGAACTGGGTGCGCGACACGGCATCGACGAAGGTCGCTTTCGAGTAATCGATCACCAGCGCGTAGTTGACGGTGCCGATGCAGTCGCCCAGCAGCATCAGAATCGCCATGGTGCGCATGACCGGGTTGGCGAAGATCTGCTTGAGACCGTCGAACATGCCGCCGCCCATCGCCGCGCCCTGTGCGGATTCGCCGCGCCGCGCGCCGTGCTGCTCCGCCCAGCGGCCGAGCATCGCTGCACAGCCAATCGCCATCAGCAGCAGGATCACCGATACCCAAAGCAGCGCAGCGACGCCGATGATGTCGACGAGCGACAGCGCCATCGCCGGGCCGACCAATGAACCCAGCGAACCGCCCACCGCGATCACCGGAAACAGTCGCCGCGCCTGCGCGTCGTTCCAGATATCGGCCATGAAGCTCCAGAACACCGAGACCACGAACAGGTTGAAGACGCTGATCCACACGAAAAACACGATGCCCAGCGCACGCGGCGACAACAGGCCTTGGTGAGTGAACAGCGGCACGAAGCCGATCAGACAGACAATGAAAAACAGATAGACCGCCGGAATCACCACCCGCCGCGGATAGCGACCGACCAGCCAGGCGAACACCGGCGTCAGCAGCAGCGTCGCTGCGAACACCGCCGCGTAGAACCAAGGCAGTTGGGTCGAACCGACTGCGGCCGACAGCTGGTCGCGCACCGGCCGGATCACGTAATAGGCCGACAGCACGCAGAAGAAATACAGGAACGACCAAGCGACCGCAGTCCATTCGCCGGTATGGATGCGACGCGCCGTGATGGCGTCGGCGTTGGTGGCTGGTACGGTGTCGGAGGCTTGCACAGGGCGCACGGTAGCCGATCGCAGCGACGCCCACCATAGCGTTCATTCCGTCCAGATCACGGCACCGAAAACCAACGCGCAGTTAGCAGAGTATTTGCTCTAGGCTGCGGGCATAGTGTCCCCTGCACACGATTTCATACAGGCGGGCGTGTGTTCGACTACATCATCATCGGCGCCGGTTCGGCGGGTTGCGTACTGGCGAATCGGTTGAGTGAAGACCCGTCAGTCAATGTTCTTCTTGTGGAAGCCGGCCCGCGCGATTGGCACCCCTTCATTCATATGCCAGCGGGCGTGGCCAAGCTGGTCAACCAGAAGGGCGTGAACTGGGATTACAACACCGCGGCCGAACCTCACCTCAACCAGCGCGCGCTGTGGTGGCCGCGCGGCAAGGTGCTCGGCGGCTCCAGCTCGATCAACGCGATGTGCTACATCCGCGGCGTTGCCGGCGATTACGAAGACTGGGCCGCGCAGGGCGCGACCGGCTGGCACTGGGACAATGTCCTGCCCTACTTCAAGAAATCCGAAGGCAACGGTCGCGGCGGCGACGCCTTCCACGGCGGCGACGGTCCGCTGGGCGTATCCGACCACCGTTACACCAACCCGCTGTCGCAGGTGTTTATCGATGCCGGCCAGCAGATCGGCTTGGCCCACAACCGCGACTTCAACGGTGCGGTGCAGGGTGGCGTCGGCTTCTATCAGGTCACTCAGCGCGACGGCGCGCGCTGCTCGACGGCGGTGGCCTATCTCAACCCGGCCCGTAAACGCCCCAATCTCACCATCCATACCGGCGCCGTCGTCAGCCGCATCACCTTCGACGGCCGCCGCGCCAACGGCGTGACCTACGCCATGAACGGCCAGGCCTATCACCAGCCGGCCGCGCGCGAAATCATCCTCAGCGGCGGTGCGATCAACTCGCCGCAGCTACTGATGTTGTCAGGCATCGGCCCGGCCGACGATTTGCGGAAACACGGCATTGGTGTCGTCGCCGACCGCGCTGGCGTCGGCGCGAACCTGCAGGATCACCTCGATATCTGCACCCTGTCCCATTCGACCGAACGCGTGACCTACGACCGCGCCAGCGACCTCAAAGTCGCTTTCGACTATTTCCTTCGCGGCCACAGCGGACCGGGCAGCAGCAATATCGCCGAAGCCGGCGGCTTCATGCGCTCGAAGCTGGCGCCGGACGACCGCGCCGACATCCAGTTCCATTTCGTGCCGGCAATGCTGGACGACCACGGCCGCAAACGCATGAAAGGCGATGGCTATACCCTGCACGCCTGTTTCCTGCGCCCGCGCAGCCGTGGCCGGATCTCGCTGGCCGGCAACCGCGCCGGCGACAAGGCGCGGATCGAGGCCAATTACCTCAGCGACGCCGAAGGCTTCGACATGAAAATGATGGTGGAATGCGCCAAGATTTCGCGCGAGATCCTGGCGCAGAAAGCCTTCGACCGCTATCGCGGCGCCCCCATCCTCCCCGCGCGCACCGACCTCAGCGACAGCGAGCTGGTCGACTACGTCCGCGCCAAGGCCGAAACCGTTTATCACCCGGTCGGCACCTGCCGCATGGGCAGCGACGCTGACGCCGTGGTCGATCCGCAGCTGCGGGTGAACGGCGTGGAAGGCCTGCGGGTGATCGACGCCTCGGTGATGCCCTGCCTGATCGGCGGCAACACCAATGCCCCGACAATCATGATCGCGGAGCGTGCCGCCGATCTCATCAAAGCGAGCTGACCAAAGCCGCCTGAGCGCCTCGTCCATGACACATCCGGTCGCAACAGACCCGCCAAACCGCTAAAATTCCCGGCCTCGGCCTACTCGAATACCGACCGGCCTTTCTTCCGCTCCCAGGACATTCCGCACGATGAAAATCCTCGTCGGCTACAAGCGCGTGGTGGACTACAACGTCCGCATCCAGGTCAAACCGGACGGCTCCGGCGTGGTCACCGACGGCGTCAAGCTGTCGCCCAATCCTTTCGACGACATCGCGCTGGAAGAAGCCCTGAGCCTGCGCGACAAAGGCATCGCCACCGAGGTGGTGGTGGTTACCATCGCCCCGGCCGACGCCCAGCCGCATCTGCGCAACGGGCTGGCGATGGGCGCGAACCGCGCCATCCACATCGTCTGCGACACCGGCATGCAGCCGCTCACCGCGGCGCGCGCGCTGTTGAAGCTGATCGAAAAAGAGCAGCCGGACGTCTTCATCCTGGGCAAACAGGCGATCGACGACGACGCGAATCAGACCGGCCAGATGCTGGCCACGCTGTGGGGTCGCCCGCAGGCGACGTTCGCGGGCAAGCTGGAGATCGCGGACGGCAAAGCCACCGTGGTGCGCGAAGTCGATGCGGGGCTGGAAACGCTTGAAGTCGATCTGCCGGCGGTCATCACCACCGACCTGCGCCTGAACGAGCCGCGTTTCATCAAGCTGCCGGACATCATGAAGGCCAAGAGCAAGCCCCTGGAAACGATTCAATTCGCCGATCTGGGCGTCGAGTCCGGCGACACGCTCAAGACCACCCACTACGCCCCGCCGCCGAAGCGCAGTAAAGGCGTGATGGTCAAGGACGCGGCCGAACTGGTTGCCGCATTGAAAGCGAAAGGGTTGCTGTAGGGCGGGTCTCGACCCGCCATCGCAACCTGTCCTGCGATGAACGTTGCGATGGTCCAGACCGCTTCAAACCATACGCACCGCTAACCGAAATTCCGCAATGGCGGGTCAAGACCCGCCCTACGTAGGAAACCGACATGTCCAAAGTTCTGATCGTTGCCGAACATCTCAACGGCAAACTCAATGCCTCCACCGCGAAGTGTGTGTCGGCCGCCAAAGCGCTGAATCCAGACAGCATCGACATCGTGGTGCTGGCCGCCGATCCGGCCGCTGTTGCCGCCGACGCTGCGCAAATCGCCGGCGTGTCGAAGGTCCTGACCGTGACCAACGCCGCTAACGCCAATGCCATCGCCCAAGTGCAGGCGCCGCAAATCGCTGCGCTCGCCGCGGGTTACAGCCACGTCTTTGGCCCCAGCACCACCTTCGGCAAGGATCTGATGCCCTGCGTCGCCGCACTGCTGGGGGTGTCGCAGGTCTCCGACATCATGGCCGTCGACGGCAGCCACACCTTCAAACGTCCGATCTACGCCGGCAACGCCATCATCACCGTTGAAGCAGACGCCAGCCGCGTCGTCGTGGCCACCGTGCGCACCGCGTCGTGGCCCGAAGCTGCGCATGGTGGCAGCGCTTCAGTCGAAGCGGCATCGGTCGACGCCGCCCTGCCCGCCCACACACGCTACATCGGCCTCGCCGCCGGAAAATCCGACCGTCCGGACCTGCAGAGTGCCCGTCGCGTGGTCTCCGGCGGCCGCGGCGTGGGTTCGGCGGAAAACTTCAAGATCATCTACGACCTCGCCGACAAACTCGGCGCCGGGGTCGGCGCCTCCCGCGCCGCAGTTGATGCCGGCTACGTGCCCAACGAACTTCAGGTCGGCCAGACCGGCAAGATCATCGCCCCTGAGCTGTATGTGGCGATCGGCATCAGCGGCGCGATCCAGCATCTCACCGGCATCAAGGACGCCGGCACGATTGTGGCCATCAACAAGGACGGCGAAGCCCCGATCTTCGAGATCGCCGACATCGGCCTGGTCGGCGATCTGTTCAAGCTGCTGCCTGAGCTGCAGGCAGCGCTGTAATCGATGTCGATCAGCACGGGTGACATGGCTTGACACTGCATTCATCGATACTGAAAGCAGGGACATTGTTGGAACAACAGATATGGAGTTCTCGGAGACGTTAGGGCTAGAATCGGACCTGCGCATACGGATATTCGCAAATTGTGAGTCCCGTCGCACTCTGGATGCGGGCTCACTCTCAACCTTATCCAACAGAATCAAACCTTCAGGATGTTCAAGCTGGTACTTGGGCGTATCCTAGTTCCTCGCCTCGAACACCCGGGGCTCCGATTGTCGAGATCATTTCCTATGCGCAAACTTCTTCTGTGTTTGACCGTCGCGTTGGTAATCACCGGCTGCGCCGCCGACTCCCAAGACGGCAAAATCGCGTCGCATGTGGCGAATAACACCGCCACGGGATTGCCTCAGATCCAGCTCAACCCTCCTGCAGCTACGCGCTCGGCGTTTGCTTCACTGGCCGACCGTGGTGCTTTGTTTGCCTACGACCGCGGTCAGCAGCCAGTACAGCGAGGCGCCCAAACCTATCATGCGGTCCAATTGAGCGAAGCACATGCCTTGAACGCTGCAGCGCCAGGCAAATCGATCGAACTGCCGACGCCATCCGGCGGCACGATGCGTATCGATTATCAGCGTCATGAAGAAGGCCTTGACGGTAACTGGTCTTGGGTTGGCAAAACCAGCGATGGTCTCGATGCTGTTATCACCTTTGGTGAAAGCGCCGTGTTCGGTCGCATCGCCCAGCGCGATACCGAGGCGCTTCGCCTGACGATGTCTGCCGGCCGTTCATGGCTGGTCGAAAGCGACCCCAGCAAGATGCTCGATGGCAATCTCGGCCGTGATGCCGGTGAATCCGACGTGCTGATCCCGCCAAGCGTGGCGGCTGCAGTCAGTGCCAAAAAACGCAGCGCCGCAGCGATGACAGCCTCAAGCGATGAGGCCGCCAGCGCCGCGAACACTGTTGACGTGGTACTGGGCTTCACCAATGGCCTGGTCACCAAATACGGCAGCGCCGCGAACGCCAATACCCGGTTGTCCAATCTGGTGGCTATCACCAATCAAGGCTATCAGAACAGCCTGGTCATCCCGCGCATCCGTCTGGTACGCACGGTCCAAGTCAGCTACACCGACACCAACAGCAACGAAACCGCGCTCGAAGCCGTGACCGGCTTCACCTGCAGCGCCACTGGCTGCACGGCGCAGGCCGTCCCGACCGAATTGGTCCCGCTGCGTACGGCTCGTGATCAGTACGGCGGCGATCTTGTCTCGATCGTTCGCCCGTTCCAGGCTCCCCAGCATCAGGGTTGCGGTATTGCGTGGCTACTGGGTGCCCAAGGTTTCGTCATCGACAATAGCGATGCGCCGTTCGGCTACTCGGTCGTCAGCGATGGCACCGATGTGGATGAGGGCGACGGCCGGACTTATTTCTGCCGTGAAGAAACTCTCGCGCATGAGCTGGGTCACAACATGGGACAGCAGCACAATATTGAAGATGCGGGTACTCCGCCGGACTCCGGAATGCATGCTTACTCCTACGGTTATCGCGAGGCCACCACAACCGGTTTCTACACCGTGATGGCCTATCGTCTCGCCAATAGCAGCCAGTTCTCGATCAACTACTTCGGCAACCCGAGCGTCAGCTATCTCGATACCGGTCGACCAACCGGCACGGCGGCCGCAGATAACGCCCGCAGCCTGAATATCACGATGCCATTGGTAGTGCAGTTCCGCGCCACCGTCGTGCCGATCGCTGGTGGAGCACGCACTGACTTCAACGGCGATGGCCGCTCCGATATCGTGTGGCGCAATCAAGCGCAGGCCCTAATGTCTTACTGGTGGCAAAATGGTCCCGTGCGGATCGGTTCCGGCAGTATCTCAGTAGTATCTACCTCGCAAATCGTCGGTACGGGTGATTTCGATGGCGATGGCCGCGCTGATCAACTTTGGAACAGCTCAACCAACAATCATCTGTGGATTTACCGTAGTCGAGGCGATGGAGGGTTTGATTATCAATTCGTGGACTTCTATCCTGCCGGATGGAGCGTCGTCGGAGTGACGGATCTTAACGGGGACGGCAAAGCAGATATCGTGCTTCGCAATGAGACACTCGCGCTGTTGTCTTATTGGCGTATGAACGGTCCCATACGAATTGCATCAAGTAATACTTCGATCACGTCAGGGAACAGAGTTGTTGCTACCGGTGACTTTAACGGTGACGGACTTGGCGATCTGCTTTGGAGTAACGATGCAAGCAGACTTCTCTGGCTCTTCCGCAGCCGCACAGATGGTGGGTTCGACTATCTGCCAGTAGATTATTACCCAACCGGCTGGTCGGTATCCGGGGCTACAGATCTTAACGGCGACACTAGAGCTGACATCGTATGGCGCAATACAAGCACCAGCCAGATGTCATATTGGTGGATGAACGGCGCGACCCGCATCAGCTCTGGAGTCGCTACGATTCCAGCTACGTCATCGATCGTAGGGACTGGCGATTTCGATGGCGACGGACTGGGCGATCTGCTTTGGTCCAGCTCGGATGGTAACTTTCTATGGATTTATCGCAGCCTCGGCAATGGGGGGTTTACCTACCAGTTCGTAGATTTCTATCCGGCCGGCTGGCAAGTCGTGAATGGCGGCAGCTGATTTTAAATTCTGCTCTAAAAACGCCCGTCCTCAAAAAGACGGGCGTTTTTTTGACTTACTGAAATACGAAGCGCTCTGCCTAACAGTTCAAGCCGTGATAACCGAAAACGGCCGCGAGTTCTGCGTCAAGCCCGAGCAGCGTCCCTACGAGATATCGTTGGCGATGGAAGACACCAAACGGTGCGTCCCAAAGACAATTGCACCGCGCGCCAACGGTTTCGTAGAAAGAGTAAACCGCAAGCTGCCCGATCCTGTTCTACAACCACCGGCGTTCACATCGGGCGCTGGGCATGAAGACACCCGCTGATGAATCGCCCCGGGTTCTGTAGGCACTCACGAACCCTGTTGTAGGGGCTGCTTTTCAAACCCTACCGGAGATAGGCCTTGGTTTTTGCCATGCCTGCGCACCGGGTTGTAGAACAACTCGATATAGTCAAACACATCCGCCCGCGCTTGATCCCGGGTCGGGCAGATTTTCCGCTTCACACGCTCCCCCTTGAGCAATTGAAAGAAGCTCTCGGCCACGGCGTTGTCGTGGCAGTTTCCACGCCGGCTCATGCTGCAGACCATCTTGTGATCCTTCAGGAATCTTTGACGATCACCGCCTGTGAACTGGCAGCCTTGATCCGAGTGCAGCATCAGGCCCGGGCGGCGGTTTGCGACGCCACAACGCCGCCAGCAACGCTTGCAGTACCAGATCGCTGTGCAACGTCGGTCACATCGACCAGCCCACTACTTGCCGCGAGAACAGGTCGATCGCCACCGCCAGATACAACCACCCTTCGTGCGTCCGCAGGTAGGTGATGCCCGTCTCCCAGTGCATGTTCGGCGCCCT
Organism: Lysobacterales bacterium; assembly: GCA_031419075.1. Classification (GTDB taxonomy): domain Bacteria; phylum Pseudomonadota; class Gammaproteobacteria; order Xanthomonadales; family Xanthomonadaceae; genus Lysobacter_I. The sequence continues at coordinate 13,451 of JANOKD010000106.1, read as the reverse complement.
GGCCTCGAACTGCCGATCCAGATGATTCGGCGCCACTGTCAACGGCTTACCGCCGTGATGGTTCGGCCGACGCCCGTGACTCGCCTGCGCCTTCAGGCCTTCGTCTTTCATCAGCCGTGCCACACGGTGCTTGCCGCAGCACTCACCTTGTTCGTGCAGATCACCGGCTATCTTTCGATAGCCGTACACCGTGCCGCTCTCCAGCCACGACTGCTTCAACAGGCCGAGCATCCTCCCGGGCACGTGTGCTCAATGGCGTGCGCAACCACGCGTGAGCCGCTGCGATGCATCCTGAACACCCGACACATCGCCTGCAGTCGAAACTCCTGCGCGTGATCGCGCATGAAGGCGTACTTCACCCAGACTGCTTGGCAAAGTACGCGGTGGAGTTTTTAGGATGTCGCGCTCCTCGGTTACCAGCTTGAGCCCGGACTGTAATCGGCGCACCTCGGCTGATCACGAACTGTCCACCTGTTGCGCCTGGCGACTTGCGCTGATCGCGTACCCATACATAAAGCGAATCGATGCTGATCCCCAGCCGGAGGGAGACTTCCCGCACCGATCGCCCATGTTCAATCACTTGCTTCCCTACCTCTGACGTCAACTCGTCCGTATAACGCTTTCCACTCATATGCACTTCCGTCGTTGCCGTAATGTTCGACTCGAAGGTGTCTACTGAATGCGGGGGCGATTCGCTTGCAATTGATCCGCAGATTCAACTCCAACTCACGGTGCATCCGGTACATCCGTTTGTAGTTCCGAATGTGCGGTTCGAATTTCGCTAGACTCAATTCAGCGTTATCGGCAGAGCACTGTTGCAAACGAGGTTCTTGCCATCGACCTCCTGCAGCACCGAGACCAGATATCTGCCAGAACTAAGCGAAGCAATGTCTGCCTCTACTCCGAATCCTGAACCCTTCAGCTCAGGGCGCTTAAGCGCCTCTGCGACATCATCTCTGACCCCGCGAGAGGCAGGAAAAATTAGCATTTCATTTGAATCCAAGCCTCTGATCCGAACGGTTACTTTGGTAGGGATCTGGCTTGTTGACATATCAAACGCATAGCCCCAAACAGCAAGTTTCTGCGAGCGAGGATAGGTACCGCCTGGTATCGGGGCATCAATTCCGCAATTATCGTTTTTTAACGTTTCCGGCAACGCAGCATCAATGGTTGCGGCTTCGGTTACAGAAGGCTCCGATGTCTCAACCCCAGCCTCCGGGACTTTATCCGATGTTCTGGAAACGTCCGAGTCGCATGCCGAAAGAATAATGGCGGCGAGAGCAATGGTAGCGAAATTATATTTGGTCATGTCATTCCTCAAATAAAGCTAAGTTCCAATCAAATTCTCCGCAATGCATGAATTGCGGCGCGTAGAGATTCAATAAAAGTGGGACTTGTCAACGGCTCGGGACAAAAGGTGTCAATCATCGCCATCTGTTCGTGGAACCAGCGATCGGTGATTCCGTAATCCATTTCCAGAACCCGTCGACTCTGCGTTTCCGACAGAAGTGCACGCATTTTTTGCAGACCCAATGCTTTGTATGGCCGCCAGAGCCAAGGATTATGGTGAAAGTAAAGTAGCGTCGTCTCGATCTTGAAGTGTATTTCGGATGGAACATCCTTGAAAACGAGTATATCGCCGAAACCGTCAATCAACAGCTCTCGCGACATACCATCGAAAAACATATCGCCAATCAAGAAGTGCTCGTTCAGCGTTCTGACCGCATTTGCACGCGAGTGGCTGCTTGCGTTTTCACCTGGCAACAACCGGAACTTAATCAATTGGCGATCAGAAACAAAGATCTCGTAACGCTTTACAAGCCGTATCCACATATCGTAGTCAGGTAATTGCCTTAACTGATTTCTGAACAGTCCGACTTCCTCATATGCCTCTCTGCGGACCATAATGGTGGGATGACACAAACAGTTTCCTTCTGCAAAAAAACGCCGCAGCCAACGGCCTGAAGACCTGTTATCTTGGTCGAAGATTCCGCCGAAAGGCAAAGTTTCCGGTGCGATTGGAACGCCATCGCGATCCATATATGCCGCACGGCCGAAAACAGCGCCAAACTGAGGATTCTCTTCAAGAAACTCATATTGATAGCTGAGCTTATCTTCGGACCAAACATCGTCTGAGTTTATCAATGCAATGTACTTTCCACTTGCACGGGAAACAAGTTCATTGGTAACGACGCATGCACCACGATTAAGAGCGTTAGGGAAAAAACGAATTCGTGCATCGTCAATCGAGGCGACGATGCTGGCGGTTTCATCCTGAGAGCCATCGTCAGAAATGAGAAACTCGAAACCGACTTTTTTTTGTGACAAAACACTCCCAATCGCTGCGGCGACGAAGGGAGCATGGTTGTAAGTCGCCATGATCACGCTGATAACTGGATTTTGCATGATCATCAGCGGGATAACCATTTACCAATATAACGCTTAAAAACTGGCGGCAGCAATTGCCGCGCAATAGAGACTGCAAAAGGGGGCGCGATATCGAGCCATTTCGAAATGCGTGACGGGCTTAAAGGCCGAAATTCAGAAGAATGTTGGACTGTCAAATGTTCAACCGACGACACCGACCGTTCCAAGTCAGCTAGGCAAGCGGTTAGACGGCAGACCAGTTCCGAAAACTCTGGGTGAAAAACCCCCCCTGTCACCCGATCATATTCAGGAATCAGCTGCAATTGCGCTCTGATTTTTTCAGGATGCGACAACAGGCTCCAGGAACCTCCCCGATGAATCCGATAAACGGACATTGGCTTTCGCAAAAAGCCAATCATATGGCGTTTTGCAACGCAGATATTGATTGCCCAGTCATATGAGCGTATTTCAAAAATATCGATCGGGAGTTCATTTAAAGCACGAGTTCGATACATGCAGGTAGAGAAATTACCTACGAGATTGTCGGCTATGAGTTCCCTGGCGCCAAATACGATATAACCATCATCAATTGGCACCCGCGGTGTGAAGCGGCAAGCATCCTCTTCAAATACATAATAATTAACCGCGCAAAGCCCGCATTCCCGATGCCGTTCCAGAAAATCCAACTGCGTCTGCAGCTTATGGGTGTCAACCCAATAGTCGTCGCCCTCGATAACGGCAACATACTCGGAGCGGATAGTCTCGAACGCTCTCTGGTAGTTTTTAGTGATCCCAAGATTGCTGTTGACGTCGAGAAAACGGAAGCGAACGTCAGGGCGCGCACTGGCTGCGCAACGAATAACCTCGAGCGTTTTGTCAGTGGAACAGTCATCTGCGATCACGACCTCGAATGGTTCGCTGATATCCTGCATCAGCACGCTGTCAATCGCTTTCGCTACAAATGCCTCATGATTGAATGTGATAACCAGGATAGAAAGACGCGGAGCAGGAATCGTCATGCCTTGCGCTCCATCAGGCGGGCAGGATTCCCCACAACCGTCGCATAGGCGGGAACGTCCTTGGTGACCACGGCTCCCATGCCGATCGTCGCCCCACGTCCAATTATTAACGGCTTGTTGGGTGCCCCTTGCTTAATGACCGCGCCAGTTCCGATATAGGCGTGATCGTCAATATTTACATTGCCGTTACACTTCACACCCGGCGCAAATGTCACGTAGTCTCCTATTATGCAGTCGTGCGCTATATAGGAATAGATGTTGGCGTGAAAGTATTTTCCGATCCTCGCATTTGAAGTGATCGTCGTGAATGGCGAAAGGATGACCCCTTCTCCGATCTGATTTCCATCCATGATCACTACATTCTCGGCAACGATAGAGAACGGGCTACAACCATCGGTGATTAGACGCTGCACAATCCGTTCGCGAACTTGTGAATTACCAATCGCCACGTTAAATCTTCGTTCTACACTCAAATTGACGAATGCATCCATTTTCATCACCACGACACCATTGACAGGATCATCCCCAGCATCTCCCTCAACAACAAAGCACATCCCAGCATGGTCTCCGGCTGGTCCCAAGGCGAGACTACGCCTCACAAGCGGCGCAACTTCCCTGCCGAAGCCCCCTGCACCGACCACACCATACATTTTCATTTTTAATTCCTATGACAGCGATAGTCGTCGCAATTGGACATGCCCAACTGCAGATCAGTAGCGGATAGCACGCTTGATCACTCGACAGATCATATCGATCTCCTCAAACGAGAGGTCGTGATATAACGGCAGACAGAGCACTCGTTTCGATATGTCCTCCGCGACAGGCATGACTTGATCAACGATATATGGCAGACGCGATAGTGAGGGATAGAAATAGCGGCGCGGAAAAATTTTGTTGAGATTCAATTGCTCCAATACCGCGAATAAAGCTGCCTCAGTTTCAAATATCACCGGATAGTAGGCATAGTTGTACTCGCAGTCGCTTGAGATAACAGGTCTTGAAATCGGGCAACCACGCAAGGTTTCGTCGTAATACTGACTCAACTGCCGACGCCTGCTGAGAATATCATCGAGATATCTCAAATTGCATAGACCCATTGCAGCATGTACCTCTGAGTTTTTTCCGTTGACGCCGACCTCTTTGAACTCCGTAGGCGAAACATGTCCGAAGTTTCGCATCCCTGCCATTTTCTTGAGAGTATCTGGGGAAGGAGTCGCCACCGCACCGCCTTCTATTGTATGGAAAAGCTTCGTGGCATGAAAACTGACTGTAGACACATCTCCATATGACAAAAGCGAACGGTTCATTATTCTTGTCCCGAACGCATGCGCAGCATCATAAATAACTTTCAATCCATACCTGCGTGCAATAGATTCGATTGCAACAACATCACACGGATTTCCATAAACATGCGTCGCCAAGATCCCAGAGGTCCTATCAGTGATTGCCGCTTCTATTTTATCAGGGTCGATGTTCAATGTTTCCGGCGAGATATCCACCATAACCGGACGGCACCCCTCCCAGACGATGCTCGACGTCGTCGCCACATAGCTGAAAGGAGTGGTTATGATTTCATCGGAGAGCTCGAGCGCTTTAATCGCAATCTGCAGTGCTATTGTTCCGTTACTTACAAACAGCAAGTGCTCGACATCGAGCCTCTCTTTGAGCTTGAGTTCCAATTCATTAACCAACGGGCCATTGTTGGTCAGCCACTCTCTCGCCCAAATGCCGCGCAGATATTTTTCGTACTCCTCGAATGGCGGCAAGTACGGCTTGGTGACATTAATATCCATCTGGAAATTCCTTACTGAAAACGGTAATTGATGGTCACTTGTTCAATCTGCTAAGCGCAAATCTCCCCGACATATTTTGCTTTAGTTCCTCCACAATCCCTTGATAATATCCAAGCTCGTTTTGAAGAGCATTGATTGTCACGGCTTGTGACGCGCTTTCTGATTCAAGCTGACCCGCCCGCAATCTGAGTGATTCAATCAACGAAGCACGCTCGGAGGATTCCGCGAAAATCCGTTCAATGTCTGCCAACTGCTCGCCAATATACCTGTCTCGATCCTTGATGCCAGAATCTAGGCCTTGGACATGACGAGTAAGATCCTCAATCGAATTTTCAAAAAATTTCGCTCTCTCAGATGACTCTGCAACAACTCTCGTCAACTCAGATGCTTGTGCTCTGATATATGTATCTCGATCTTCAATTCCAGCTTCCAGGCCTTGAACGTGGCGAGCGAGGTCTTCAATGGCTTTTTCGCAAAATTTTATGCGCTCATCTTTTTCTTTCAGCAGGGCGGACTGCGAAGCAATTACTGCGGTCCGGTCAATGACCACCTCACGCAGACCGCGAGATTCCTCGACAAGTTTTTCCTCAAAATCTTTCATTCTGGAGAGTTGTTTCGTCACTTCGAAAATTCTGGAATCCCGCTCGCCAAGAGCAGACAATATTTGCGATATCTGCGCTTCCTTCGCCTCGATAGCAAGACGTAAATTGTCTAGCTCCTGTCTCTGCTCAACAATCAGCAGGTCGATTGCGCCGCCCGGTGGAAAAATAATTTTTGTATCTATGGTCGAATCGTTTGATGCCGCGCTCGAAATACGAGCCTCGGTAATTATTTCTTGATTGTATGGACGCGACTCAAGATTCGTGAGGGCGGGATCATCACTTGATCGCCAATCACGATAAACGACATCTTTGAAACCGCAGCTAAGAAAAAGAGCACGCAGCTCAGCGCGATCATAAAGATACCTGTGCCCCCAAGAACGCATGCCCTCATTCAGGAGTGCGCAGGGCGACCGAGGCTGCCATAGATCACCCCACAGATTTGTGATGCTTGATAAGTAGGTCGTGGCTAGCCATGCAAGATCGGGCGTCGTCATACGGACCACGCCGTCTGGCGCAAGCACCCGTCTGCATTCACTAAGAAGATTCTCCGCCTCCGCATACTCGATATGTTCAATCATGTGTTCGGCAAATATGTATCGCACGGAGCCGTCATCGAAAGGCAACGGCTTGGTGAGGTCATGCAATACATCCGCAACCGGCGAATCAATATCGAGATTGATCCATCCTTTGAGCGCAATGTCGCCACAGCCCAAATGAAGTTTCTGCATGGGTCCTCTATTCGATCGAAGTGATGGAAAGAACATTTTCCCAATGAGTCGCTGCATAGATCGGCAGGCTGAGCCCTCTTGCGACCCGGAACTGCAATGCGAAAGGGACGAAATCGCAAACTTCTACTTGACTGACCTGAAGATCCAATGGGATTGACGCCATTGCCGAAAAGTTGTATTCGCCGTCTCGCAGCGCAGCATTGAAAGTCCAATCGATGACATACAAACGACCCGGGACAAGATCGTGTAGATGCGATCCACTCTCCACGCCCGTGTCCGAATAGACCAGCTCGACTCCCTTCATGTCTCGGATGTGATACGCAATTCCAAGACAGGGCAGCTCATCGATAGCTTCGATGACCATGCGAAGCGTGACTCGCTGACGAAACTCTACAACAGATATCTCGCACCCCGTTTCATCAAGCAAGCTCACGTTCAAAAAAGAGACCTTGCCATTCTGGACGCGCTGGTAATTCGCACGCTGGAGGAATGCAGAGGTCTCGCCAATCACATTCCTAGAGAGACCTGAATTACGGTTCTCGTCAATCTTCGGCACGAGGGTTGAGCGATTATCCGCCCCTACTCTTGAAGAATAGTATTTCTCGACTACGTCCGCGGAATCGCCATATGCAGCGATTCTGCCCCCTTCCATTAGAATCGCTTTGTCGCATAACGATTTAACCGCATGGGTATCATGACTGACAAAGAGCACGGTCGTGCCTTTTTTCATCATCGCCCGTATCGCGGCGGCGCATTTCGACTGGAAAAAAGCATCGCCGACCGAAAGCGCTTCATCGACGATCAAAATCTCGGGGTCGACATGCATCACCACTGAAAACGCCAGTCTGACGAACATACCGCTAGAATAAGTTTTTACCGGCTGATCGATAAAATCACCTATATCTGCGAAGTCGAGAATATCCTTCATCTTCGCATCGATCGAATCTCGCCTCAGTCCGTACACCGACCCATTCAGGTATACGTTTTCTCGACCTGTGAACTCAGGATTGAAACCCGATCCAAGCTCGAGTAACGCCGCCACCCGGCCATTGACTTCGACGCTACCTCCGGTAGGAGTCAAAGTGCCGCATATGATTTGAAGAAGCGTTGATTTTCCAGAACCATTGCGCCCGATGATACCGACGGTCTGACCTCTTTCAACGTCGAATGAAACGTCCCGGACCGCCCAGAAGTCGCGCGCATAAAGTTTCTCCGGCAACCCGAGCATTCTCCGCAGGCCAGGCATGAAAAACTGCTTCAATCGATCCCGTGGCGTCGCATAGATGTGATAACACTTGCTGAGGCTGTCAGCCTTGATTGCGATCTGGCTCATATCAGGTCGATTTGTCTGCTCAAATTACGTCTGCGAATCCCTTGCGGGTTTTCTGGAACCATACAAATCCAAGCCATGCGACAAAAGAGGAAACGGCAAAGAAAAGCAGTAGACCGGCCCATTCGGGGGGTTTCCCCCAGATCAATGCGTCTCTGCTCTGTTCTATGATGAAGGTAAGCGGATTGAGCATCAAAAGCGGGCGCAAGTGCTCTGGGACCGCACTGATCGGATAGACGACCGGGGCGAGAAACATCAACAGCATCGTGACGATTCCGACGGTTTGACCCACGTCACGTACGAATACGCCCAATGCCGCAAGCGCCCAGGACAAACCAAGTGCAAGCATCACGATAGGCAGGAACACCAGCGGGAAAAACACCAAGGTCCATACTAGCGACTTGCCGATCAGGACGAAGGCAATCAACAGTACAACGGTATTGACCAGTGCATGGAATAGTGCAGAAAGCAACGCGACAACCGACAACACTTCAAGCGGAAACACTACTTTCTTGACGTAATTGACGTTTGAAAGGATCAGATTTGGCGAGCGATTGATTACTTCGGAAAAAAAACCGTGAACGATCAGGCCAACGAAAAGGACCAACGCATAGTCAACATTGCCTTCACTGCCCGTAGTCCATCTTGCCCTGAAGATGACCGAGAAGACAAAGGTATAGACCAAGAGCATCAGTACCGGGTGAAAAAAGGACCACGCAAGGCCGAGCAGCGAACCTTGGTAACGGCCAATAACCTCACGCCAAGCCATCTGAGCGATAAGTTGACGATGCCTGAGAATCGAATTCGCCAGAAACCTGGGCGACAGTGAATGTCTTGCGTGGGGATTCATATTTGCTTTCTACTTGAATTCCGACTTGAGCAAGGACACGAAAAAAGAACAGGGACGGTAAAAAATCCGGGCAATAGCCTGTCGGTTACTCGAACAAAGACCCATGACTTTCTCATAGCGCAGCGTCCAGATCACTGCGCAAATCATCCAGTGATTCCACTCCGACGCTCAGCCGCACCAGATCGTCGTGAATACCCAGCACGGCGCGGCGCTCGACAGGCACCGAGGCATGGGTCATCACTGCCGGATGATTGACCAGACTTTCAACGCCGCCCAGCGATTCGGCGAGCGTGAACAGGTGCGTACGCTCGCAGAAGCGCCTGGCACCTTCGAAGCCGCCCTTCACCCGAATCGAAACGATGCCGCCGAAGCCATCCATCTGCCGCGCAGCCAATGCGTGCTGCGGATGATCTTTGAGGCCCGGGTAGATGACGCTTTCGATCGCCGGATGCGTCTGCAGCCATTCGGCCAGCGCCATCGCGTTGGCGCAGTGCGCCTGCATGCGCAGATGCAGGGTCTTGAGGCCGCGCAGGGCGAGGAAGCTGTCGAACGGTCCCTGCACCGCGCCGATCGAGTTCTGCAGGAACGCCATCTGTTCGGCGAGTTCGGCATTGTCGCCGACTACCGCCATGCCGCCCACCATGTCGGAATGGCCGTTGAGATACTTGGTGGCCGAATGCATGACGATGTCGGCGCCGTGTTCCAGCGGGCGCTGCAGGATGGGCGAAGCGAAAGTGTTGTCGGCGACCATCAGCAGGCCGTGCTTTTTCGCGATCGCGCTGACCGCCTTGAGGTCGACGATTTTCAGCATCGGATTGGTCGGCGTTTCGACCCACACCATTCGCGTATTGGGTTTGATCGCCGCCTCAAATGCGGCCGGGTCGGTCAGATCGACGAAGGTGAAATCAAGTCCGGCGCTGCGCCGGCGCACGCGCTCGAAAAGGCGGAAAGTGCCGCCATAGACATCGTCCATGCAAACTACGTGACTGCCGCTGTCGAGCAGCTCAAGAATGGTCGAAGTCGCGGCCAAGCCGGAGGCGAACGCGAAACCGCGGCTGCCGCCTTCAAGGCCGGCGACGCAGCGCTCGTAGGCGAAGCGGGTCGGGTTGTGGGTGCGCGAGTACTCGAAGCCTTGATGCACGCCGGGGCTGCTCTGGGCGTAGGTCGAGGTGGCGTAGATCGGCGTCATCACCGCGCCGGTGGTCGGATCCGGTGACTGCCCTGCATGGATCGCCTTGGTGCCCAGACCCCAGGTGCTGGACGAATCGGCATGGTCGGACTGGCTCATCACAGGCAATTCCGGGAAAAAGATCGACGATTTTAACATCGCGGCCCCGGGTTCAACCGCCGGTCACTGAACGCGGCGGCGCAGGTAGTTCAGCAAGTCGATCCGGGTAATCAGGCCCAGGAAGCGTTCGCCGTCCATGACGATGGCCACGTGGCCGCGGTCGAACACCGGCAAAAGCGCTTCGACGGGGGAGGACACGTCGAGCTTGTCGAGCTTGCTGACCATGGCGGTCGATGCGGGATCGCGGAACCGGGCCTCATCGCCGTAGACGTGCAGCAGCACATCGCTCTCGTCGAGGATGCCGACGATCTTTTCGCCGTCCATCACCGGCAATTGAGAGATCTCGTACAGCTTCATCCGCTGATAGGCAGTGACCAGCAGATCGTTGGGGCCGACCACCACGGTGTCGCGTCGGGTATACGGGCGCAGGATCAGGTCGCGCAGATCGCCGTGCTGCTCGCGCTCCAGAAAGCCGTTGTCCAGCATCCAGTAGTCGTTGTATTGCTTCGACAGATACTTGTTGCCGGTGTCGCACACGAACACCATCACGTTCTTCGGCGCGGTCTGTTCGCGGCAGTATTTCAGCGCGGCGGTCAGCAGAGTACCGCTGGACGAACCGCCCAGAATGCCCTCGGAACGCAGCAGTTCGCGGGCGGCGAGGAAGCTTTCCTTGTCGGTCACGGCATACGCTTTCTTGACCCGGCTGAAGTCGGAGATATCGGGTAGAAAATCTTCGCCGATGCCCTCGACCATCCAGCTGCCGGATTTCTCGTTGAGGCGGCCGTCGTTGATGTATTCGGCCAGGATCGAACCGACCGGGTCGGCGAGAATCAGTTCGGTGTGCGGCGAATGCTCGGCGAAGCAGCGCGACAGGCCGGTCATGGTGCCTGAGCTGCCGCAGCCGAAGACGATGGCGTCGAGGCCGCCGACTTCAGCCATTTGCGCCAGTATCTCGGGGCCCGTGACGAATTGATGGGCCGCCGGGTTGTCGGGGTTGCCGAACTGGTTGATGAAATAGGCGCCCGGGGTCTCGCGGGCGATCCGCGCGGCCATGTCCTGGTAATAATCCGGATGGCCCTTGGCCACATCCGAGCGGGTCAGCACGACCTCGGCGCCCATCGCTTTGAGGTTGAAGATCTTCTCGCGGCTCATCTTGTCCGGCACGACGAGGATCAGTTTGTAGCCTTTCTGCTGGGCCACCAGCGCCAGGCCGATGCCGGTATTGCCGGCAGTGCCTTCGATCAGGGTCGCGCCGGGCTGGATATCGCCGCGCTGCTCGGCCGCCTCGATCATGCGCAGGCCGATGCGGTCCTTGATGGAACCGCCGGGATTCTGGCATTCCAGCTTCAGATAGAGCGTGCAGGCGCCGGTGTCGAGGCGCTGGGCGCGGACGATCGGGGTGTCGGCGATCAGGTCGAGAACAGAGTCGTGGACGGAAGACTCGCGGACCAAGGGGACATTCGACATGCCGGCGCCAGCTCACTGGGGAAAGGCCGGATTATCGCATCGCTGACAGAGCGGACGGGTTATCGGGAGGCCAATCGGCGGCCGGAGCGGACGACGGCAGGCGCAAACCGCCGCCGTCGTCCGCATCCCGAGGGTGCAGATCAGTGCTTCAGTGTGTCGTACATGCGGGTGAGCCGGTCCTTCGCCGCCAGCTTCTCGCGCTTCATCTGCATCAGCCGGGTGTCGTCGATCGGCAGCACGCCGAGTTCGGCATCGAGCACCTGTTTGTCGAGCTCCTTGTGGCGATGGTAGAGCTGACGGAATTCGGTATTCGCCTTCATCAAGGCTTCGAGCTCGGTCTGGGGTTGCCCTTCGAACATGGATTCCTCCTCACAGCGCGATGATTGGCCCAGCCACAGCGGCCGGACCTTGGGATGGGACGTGGGTGGGTGAAACGTAGGTGATATGTGGGGTTGAAGACGTTGGCGTATCGGGACTGAAAACGAAAACGCCCCGGCCAGACGCGGCACGGGGCGTGTTGGGAATGAGCGGCGAATCCACGGTGCAGACGCTCCAGATCGGAGCGCCCGCACGGACGTCACTTCCGGCGGCATTCTCCTTGGATTCGTCGTGCGTCTGCGTCATCGGCTCTGCTCGTCGTCCGAAGGCGAATCAGCCTCCGTGAAACCGACCCTACTCTTCTGATCTGCGCTCGGCAAGCACCGCAAGCTGGATTCCGCTGCTCGGCCCCTTCAGCGCCCACTGAAAGTCAGCAATAGCGCGGGGACAATCATCCAAGTAATTGATTATCAGAACTTTAACGGCCACATAAAGATCGGCGCCGATCAATTGCCGGGGGACTTCGGCTTGGGTTTTGGCTTCAGTTTCGGCTTGGGCTTGGGTTTCGGTTTGGGCGCAGGCTCAACCGCCCCGCCCGCGGTCAATTCAGCCTCGCGCCGGGCCAGCTCAGCCTCACGTTCGCGGGCAAGACGGAGCTTTTCGGTCTCGCTGCTGGCGACAGTGTCGAGCAAGCCTTCCGCCTCTTCGCGATTGCGCGACTCCACTTCCACCGCTTCGCGCAGCCGTGCGGTTTCTTCAGCCCGGATCTGGGCTTCCACCTGCAGGCGCTCGGACTCGGCGCGGGCGCGTTCAGCGTCACGGCGGCTGGCTTCGACCAGCAGTTCGCTGCGCTCGATCTCCAGCCGCTGCAGTTCGGCGCGGCTGGCCTCGGTACGGGATGCGATCTCGGCGGCCTCGATCCGGATTTTGGCGATTTGCAGCGCTTGCGGCCGCAGTTTGCGTTTGGCCGCTTCCAATGCTTGAAGCGCCTGACGGGCCTGCAGCCGTTCGTAAGCGGCGAAAGTGTTGCGCTGCGGATCGCTGTCGATGGCCTGCAGACGCTGGCCAAGCCGTACGACCTCCGGGTCGGGCTCTGCGGCCTTGGCCGTGGCCGTGGCGAATGAAAGCGCCAACAGCAATGCCAGTGCTGCTGGAATCGGCGCGCGGCCGGAGATCAAAGCGCGCCCTCGATACCCAGGCGCTGGCGCAGTTCGGCGATCTCCGCGCGGCGACGGGTGAGTTCGGTCTGCATCGATGACTCGCGGCTGCGGGCGTGGGCGTAGTCGGCTTCGGCAGCAGACAGCTGCGCCAGACCGGAGGCGTCGGCGTTCTTGCGTGCGGCGATGGCCGCCTGCGCCTGGCTCAGCGCATTCTTGGCGCGCAGCAGCGCATCGGGGGCGTACTGGTCCGCATCTGCGGCTTCGGCCCGCAGCACAGCCGCCTGGGCTGCGCCCAGTTCATGGGTTGGTAACGGGGTTCGCGCAGCAGCGAGCTGCGGAAACGTGAGCACTATCACAAGCGCGATCACTATTGCGTCGAAGCGTGGGCGACGAAGGTGCTGCGGGATGCGCGGCATTTGTGCGAAGCTTGAGGTCATGGGGAGCGTGCCGGTGATGGAATCGATAGCGGGTGAATCGATCGATCCGCGCGCGCCATTGTTATCAGCATTCGCGGCGGTTGCAACGCCGC
>JANOKD010000105.1:0-10838 GCA_031419075.1 Lysobacterales bacterium | reverse complement strand
GTAAGCGGCGGGGTTCGCGGATCAGGCCCGCAGGGCGCGCGGCAGGACGCCGCGCGTTTTTCGACCAGTACATGGATGTACTGTCGAAAAACCCCGCGAAACCTGCGGACCCGGCGCAATGCGCCGGGCGCGACGACGGGGGCAAGGGTCATGTGCTTGCGCGCCATAGGCGCGCACATGCCCGAGCGCCCATGCGCTACGCGCGTGGGCCGGAAATGCTTTCTTTTGGCTATCTTTTCTTGATTCGCGCCTTTGGCGCTCACCCTTCGGGCCGGCTTCGCTGTTCGCGCCGCAACGCGGCGCAGTGCACAAGCAAAGAAAAGTGACTCGCTCGCGACAGCGAGTGAAACTAAAGGCAGTGCAATGGATATTTCCATCGGCCCGTGCGCCCAAGCGATTTCAAGTCGGTCACAAAGCAGGTCCCTCGCCTGCGGCTCGGGATGAAAGTAGGGTGCTGAATATTCGTAAGCTCATGATTCGCCAAGATAAAAAGTGGGAGACATCAAGCCCTGGCGCACTGATGTTTGCGATCGCCGCGAAAAGCCGGTGCGCCACAGGCACACCCTATGCAGCTTTACCGGTATTCGCTACCAACCCGGCATGCGGCTCGCGTCCAACCCGGCGACTTCGAACACCGCGCTGCGTTTGCCAAGGCCTTTCACCGGGAACTCGATTTCGAGGGTTTTTGCGCCCTTCACCAACTTCCACAGTGCGCGTTCGTCTTCGATGAACATCGCGATCGCTTCGTCGGTCTTCGGGCGTGAGCCGGGCAGCGATTTCGCGGGCTTGCCGTCGATCTTGATCTGCACGCGGCAGCCACCGTAACAGTTGAAGTCGCCGTTCTGCAGGACGAGGTAACTGCTGCGGCCCCAGTCCGGGTGATCGCGAAAAATCAGCCGCACCTGGGTGGGGCCGGTGCCGTCGACATCGACGTTGTCCCGGGCGTAGATCGCCGAGGATGTCTGCAAGCCGCCCTTCACGCTCTGGGTGCCGTAGCTCCACAGCGCGGCGGTGCGCGCCGCTTCGCGGGTGTCGTCGTGCTTTTGCTTCACGCCGTCGTATTCAGCGCGCACGCGCTTTGCGGCGGCACTGTCGGGATATTGGTCGATCAGCACATCGGCCTGCGCTTTCGCCAGCGACCAGTTTTCTTTCTCGACCGCCGCATCAAACGCAACGGCTCCCTCCTGCGCTTTGGCTTCCTGTGCAGCAAGCTGTTCTGCGGCGGCGGCTTTGGCGACTTCCGGATCTTCGCCTGCGCAGCCACCGAGCAATGCGCATGCGAACGCCAGCCCGGCGAGTTCGATCTTCAAGGTCTTCTTCATTGCGGTCCTCCCGGCGCACCGCGCTCGATCATCATCGCGATGGCTTCGGCGGTTTCGCCGGGCCGCTCCATCAACGACATGTGGCCACAGCCTTCCAGCAAGACCTGGCTCGCGTGCGGAATACGCGCGGCGTACAGCGCCATCGCGCTGGGGTCGATGACCCTGTCTTCGCGGCACCACAACAGCAGCGCCGGCTGCGAGATATTTGCGGCTTCGGCACCGGGCAGAAAAGGTTCGTCGCCGCGGCCGATCTTGTTCAGCACGCTCTGCTCGAATTCGGCATCACGTTTACGTTGGGTAATATAGATAGCGGTGGCCGGCCACGGCACCCACGGCCGCGTGTCGCGGTTGTGAAATACGGTGGCGAGGTAGCGCTCCAGCGAGGCGTCATCGGTCACTGCGAACGGATTTTTTCCGGCGAGCACATCAATGCCGAACTGATTGTCGGCAAAGCGCACGCCGGAGGCGTCGAGCAAGGCGACGCGCGCGATCAGATCCGGATAGCGCGCAGCGGCGAGCGCAGCGATACCGCCGCCCATCGAATGCCCCAGCAGCACCACCGGCCCATTGTTCGATATCTCGGGGTTGCGCAGGAATGCGGCAACGCGGGCGCTTTGCGCGATATAGCCGTAGTCGACGCCAGACTTGCGCTCGCTCTGGCCCCAGCCGGGCAGATCCGGCATCACCAGGCGATAGCGCCCTTTGAGCGCGCGTGCGACGCGATACCAGTTTTCCTTGCTGCCGGTGTAGCCGTGCAGCATGACGATGGTCGGCGCGTCGGGTGTGTCCGCCGCAAGTTCGACATAAGTCCAGCGATGATCGTTGTCGATGACGATGTTGTGCGATTCCGCGCCGAGCCGCATCCGCTGTTTGGCGAATTCAGCGCGGATCACCAGGCCCGGATCGCGCCACAGCGCAACCGCAAGCGCGATCAGGATCGCGACTGCGATCCAGTTCGCGACCTTGATCCAGCGCGCACTGCGGCCCCGTGAAGAGGTCAAAGCCATCGGCTCAGCGGATTACTGCGCCGACAGTGCGGCAGGCACTTCGGGCGCGGCGGCCGGTACAGGCGTTGGCGCGGGCTTGGCCTCGTCGATCACCTTCTGCACCGACCCGGTGGTGATCGGGTGATAGCCCGGCTTCGCCTTCGCGAACACGTCTTTGGCCAGGGCCAGCCCGGCTTCGGTCTCCGCCAGCGCGGTGTAGGTAGGCATGATCAGTTTGCGACGGCCGATGCGCTGCAGGAACGCGGCGATGGCGTCGTTGGCCTGGGTGTAACCGTTGCGCACGGCCAGTGGATACCAGCGCTGCGCGATTTCGCCGTTCATGCTGCCGGTGAAAGCGTAAGCGCCGTCGAGCTGCGCGAGCTGCTCGATGGTCAGGGTTTTCGGCAGGCTTTCGATGAAGTGCACCCACTCCTGCGTGGTCCACGCGTCGGTGATGACCGCCGGCGGAAGCTGCTGGGTGCCCAGCCACGCCAGACGCGCGGAGTCGACCACGCCAAACCGGCGCGCCTGCGCCAGCGGTGCGGTTGGCGGAATGCCGGGTTCATACAGCCATGCATCGAACTCGGCTTGCGTCACCGTGTTCGGATACTTAGACAAGAGGTTCTTTTGGGCGTACTCGGCGAACTGACGGGTGTCGATGCTCTGGAACGCGAAGTGATTGAAGTATTCACGCAGGAACGGGTCGAACTTGTCGCGACCGTAGCGCTGTTCCAGAAACTGCAGGAACCACGCGCCCTTGGTATAGACGGTCGCGCTGCTGCTGTTGTCCGGATCTTTCAAAACACCGGGCTTGGTCGCCAGCGACTGCAGCGAAGCATCGATCTCGGCGAACTCTTTTTTCAGTTCGTCGCGCTCGATCACATTCTCCATATCGGCCTGTTCCTTGCCGTACAGCACTTCAATGATGCGGTTCTCGACGTAGCTGGTGAAGCCTTCGTTGAGCCACGCGTCCTTGGCGCTGGAGAACGTGACGAGGTTGCCCGACCAGCTGTGCGCAAGTTCGTGCGCGATCAGCGAGACCAGCGTTTTGTCGCCGACGATCACCGTGGGGGTGAGGAAGGTCAACCGCGGATTTTCCATGCCGCCGTAGGGGAACGACGGCGGCAGCACCAGCATGTCGTAGCGGTCCCAGCGGTAGGCGCCGTACAGCGATTCAGCGGTGGCGATCATCCGCTCGGTGTCTTCGAATTCCTTCACCGACTTGTCGAGCATGGCCGGTTCGGCCCACACCCCGCTGCGGTCGGAGAGGCGCTTGAAACCGAGATCGCCGGCGGCGATCGCCATCAGGTACGACGGGATCTTCTGCGGCATCTTGAAGGTGTAGTCGCCGTCGCGGATCGCGTTCGGGTCGTTGTCGGCACTCATCAATACCATCACGTCCGGGCGCGAAGTCACGTGCGCGCTGTAGGTGTAGCGCACGCTCGGGGTGTCCTGCAGCGGCACCCACGACCGCGCGTGGATCTGCTGCGACTGGCTGAACATGAACGGCAGCTGCTTGCCCTCGGTCATCGACGGCTCCAGCCACTGCAGGCCCGAAGCCTGCGGCGAGGTCGTGTAGGTGATCCGGATCTCGGGATTGCGCAGCGGGGTATCGATGCTGAATTTGCTGCCGAGGATCGGATCGGCCGCGGCCAGCGCGTATTTCAGCGGCGACCACGCGCCCTTGGCGTCGGTGCCCTCGACCTTGACGATGGTCAGGTCGCGGCTGTCGAGCACCAGCACAGTCGCGGCGGCGTCCTTCCAGTCCAGCTGATACGTGGCGATGCCGGCCAGCGTCTTGGTGTCGAAATCAAGCTTCAGGTCCAAGGTCAGGTCTTTAATGACGACCTTCGCCGGCTCGGCGTAGGAATGTTCATCGACGACGGTCGACTGCGTTGTTCCCGGCTTGGCGGCGGGTGCGGCCGGGGCCGCATCTTCGGATGTGCAGGCGGTCATCATCAGGGTGGCGAGCAGGGGCAGAGCCAGGATCGAAGCGCGCATGGCAAAGGCTTGGCAGGGAAAGTGGGGAGTGTACCCGCCCGGACGCGGGCCCGGATGCGGATGCTGCAAAGCGGCGACCGTGTCCCCAGCGGGGAGCTGATTTCGTTAATCGTCCACAGACAGCGACAATGTGCGGCACGGACTGCTGCCGGAGACCGCTCCAACCTGCGTCCTGTTGATCATTTCTTCCCAAACATACAGCCACAAGGTAACGATGATGACCTTCAAACACCGCGGATCGACTGCCCTCCATGCCGGCCTGCTGACGCTCGCCGTGACCGCCGTTCTGGCGGCGCCGGCCCATGCCCAGCGCCAGAGCGCGCAGGATCAGCGCAAAGAGAAAACTGCCGAGATTCCGACCTGCGCGAAGTCGCTGGGCACGCTGTCGGTGCTGGAGCCGGAAGACGCCACCGACTGGTGGAGCGGCCAACAGCTGCCCGCGCCGTCCAAGCTCATCAAGGTGTTCGTCAACAAATCGCGCTGCTTCACCCTGGTGGACCGCGGCGCAGGCCTCGACGCCGCACAGCGCGAACGCGATCTGGGCGCCAGCGGCGAACTGCGCAACCGCTCCAACGTCGGCAAGGGCCAGATGAAGGCGGCCGATTACGTGATGACACCCGATCTGATCTCGCGCAACAGCAATGCCGGCGGTAACGCCATCGGCGGTCTGCTCGGCGGCTTGGTCGGCGGCCGCGCAGGCGCGGCCATTGGCGGCCTCAATTTCCAGAAGAAAACTGCCGACGTGGTGCTGACCGTGACCGACGTGCGCTCCACCGAACAGGTCGCGATGTCCGAAGGCAGCGCCAAGAAGACCGACATTGGCTGGGGCGCCGGCGGCGGCCTGTTCGGCGGCAGCGGCTTCGGCGCCGGCGGCGCCAGCGGCTATGCCAACACCGAAATCGGCCAGGTCATCACCCTCGCCTATCTGCAGGCTTACACCGACATCGTTGCCCAGCTCGGCGGCCTGCCCGCCAACGCTTCGGCCGCCAACGCGCAGCAGTCGGTGTCCATGACCAAGCCGGGCCGACTGTTCCCGAACGCAAAGGGCACCGGCAAGATCGTCCGCACCCTCGACCCGGGCATGCTGCTGTACCCCACCGGCAACAAGGAAGGCATGATGTGGGAAGTGGAAGACGAACTCGGCAACAAGGGCTGGGTGTCTTCAAGCCTGTTTGAACTGGCGCGTTGAGCGGCACGCTCAACGAGAATGCAGATTGGGTGCGCTTCAGCGCACCGGCGATAAAAAAGGGCGCTTCGGCGCCTTTTTTATCGCACCACAATGCCGCCGAACAATCCCTATAGCCGCGCCAAAATCAAATCGAGCAGCGCATCCGCCAGCGCGGTTTTCAGCGCCGGTCCGAGCACATGCGCGGTCTCGGCATTGATCACCGTCAATGCGTTGTCGTCGCTTTCAAACCCGCAGCCCTCGCGGCCCACCTGATTCGCCGCGATCATGTCCAGCCGCTTGCGCTGCAGTTTGTCGCGGGCGTAATGCTCGACATCGTTGGTTTCGGCAGCGAACCCCATCACCACGCTCGGCCGCTGTGCATGCGAGGCGACTTCGGCCAACACATCGGGGGTGCGCACCAGCTCCACGGTCATCGTATCGATGGCAGTCGCGTCACCGCCGTCAACCCGGGCGGTTTTCTTGATCTTCTGCGCCGACACCGTGCGCGGGGTGTAATCCGCCACTGCCGCCGCGCCGATATAGATGTCCGCCGGCAGCGCGCCGATCACGGCGTCGCGCAGCTGCGCCGCCGATCGCACATCAATGCGCTTCACGCCTGAGGGGGTGGCCAGACTCACCGGGCCGGCGACCAACACCACGTCGGCACCGCGACGCGCGGCGGCGGCGGCAATCGCGAAGCCCATCTTGCCGCTGCTGCGGTTGCCGATAAACCGCACCGGATCGAGATCTTCGAACGTCGGGCCCGCGCTGATCAGCAGCCGGCGACCGGCAAAATCTTCGCGCCCCCGGTCCGCATCGAATGCGGCCATCAGGTCGCTCACGATCTCCGGCGGCTCGCGCAGACGGCCGGGGCCGAATTCTCCGCAGGCCTGGGCGCCATCGTCGGGGCCGATCATCTGCACGCCGCGACAGCGCAGCGTGGCGATATTGGCCTGCGTGGCCGGATGCAGCCACATCCGGTTGTTCATCGCTGGCACCACTGAAATCGGCGCGGCGGTGGCGAGGCAGAGGGTGCTGACCAGATCGTCGGCCAAGCCATGCGCAAGCCGGGCGAGGGTGTTGGCGGTCGCGGGCGCGACCACCACCCGGTCGGCCCAGCGCGCGAGTTCGATATGGCCCATCGCCGCCTCGGCGGCTTCGTCCCACAGCGAGCCGCGCACCGGCACCCCGGACACCGCCTGCAGGCTGGCCGCGCCGATGAAACGCTGCGCGTTCTCGGTCATCGCCACCTGCACCTCGGCGCCGGCTTCGCGCAGCCGCCGCACCAGTTCAACCGCCTTGTACGCGGCAATACCGCCGCACACGCAGAGCAGGATGCGTCGGCCGGTCAGCGTGTGCGCCATGCGGGCTTTTCCTACGTTCGAACGAGTCCACAGCTTACCCGATGCGATGGCCTTCACCGACGGCGTGCTGCATCGGCCGGAGCGATGCTGTCAGCCACACCACAACGACTGCTTACGGCATGCAAATCCGCGACTGGCCCGACAACGAACGTCCCCGCGAAAAACTGCTCAAACATGGGCCTGCCGTGCTCTCCGACGCCGAACTGCTGGCGATCTTCCTGTGCTCCGGCCTGGAGGGCTCGGATGTGGTCACCAGCGCCCGACGCCTGCTCAACAGCCACGGACCGCTGCGCAACCTGCTGGAACGTACGCCCAAAGAATTGCTGAAACTGCCCGGCATCGGCCCCGCACGTGCCTGCGCACTGCTGGCGGCACTTGAGCTGGGCAACCGTCACCTCGCCGCCGGGCTGGAGCGCGGCGACGCCCTGACCGACCCGCAGGCCGCCGGCCGCTATTTCTCCCAGCGCCTGCGCGGGCTGCCGCATGAAGTCTTCGCCGCGCTGTTTCTGGACACCCGCCACCGCGCCATCGCCTTCGAGGAAATGTTCCGCGGCACCGTCGACGGCGCCGAAGTGCATCCACGCGAAGTCGTCCGCCGTGCTCTCGTCCACAACGCCGCCGCACTGATCGTCGGCCACAACCACCCCAGCGGCAACGGCGAACCCAGCGCCGCCGACCGCGCCATCACCATCCGGCTGAAACAGGCGCTGGCGCTGGTCGAAATCAGACTGCTGGACCACTTCATCGTCGGCGATGGCGCGCCGGTATCGCTGGCGGCGCGGGGGTGGGTGTGAGCCAGGCGGATCTGGGCTGCTTCAACGATGCAAGCCGCGCGCGCGGCCCGATTCCCGCAATGTGTTGGAGCATGCAGCGGGCGGCTACAATGCCCGACCCTCGAAACACCGCCGCTTTCTGGCGAAAATCCTCCGTGAAATTCCAGCTCCGCGCCTTGATCGAACAGGGCATCGCCAATCTCCGCAGTCAGGGCACGCTGCCTGCCGACCTTTCCGCTCCCGACTTCGTAGTCGAACGCCCGAAAGACCGCAGCCACGGCGATTTCGCCAGCAATGCCGCAATGCTGCTGGCCAAACCGGCAAAATCCAACCCGCGCGCGATCGCGCAGGCGTTGATCGACGCGCTGCCTGCCAACGACGACATCGCGTCGGTCGAGATCGCCGGACCGGGCTTCCTGAATTTCCGGCTGTCGGCCGCCGCCTGGCAGCGCCAGCTGCGCAGCGTGCACGAGCAGGGCGAGACCTACGGCCGCAACCTCAGCGGCGCCGGCCGCACTGCAGGCGTCGAATACGTCTCCGCCAACCCGACCGGGCCGCTGCACGTCGGTCACGGCCGCGCCGCCGCGATCGGCGACTGCATCGCGCGCGTGCTCGACGCCAACGGCTGGCAGGTGAAGCGCGAGTTCTACTACAACGACGCCGGCGTGCAGATCGAGAATCTCGCCAAATCGACGCAGGCGCGCGCCAAGGGCCTGAAGCCCGGCGACAACGGCTGGTCGGACGACTGGTATCGGGGCGACTACATCGCTGATGTCGCTAAGGCCTATCTCGACGGCGCGTCGGTCGATGTCGATGGTCACACGGTGATCGGCGTGCGCGACGCCGACGACTTCGATGCGATCCGCAGCTTCGCCGTAGCCTACCTGCGCCGCGAACAGAATCTCGACCTCGCCGCGTTCGGCGTGTCGTTCGATGTCTACTTTCTCGAATCCTCGCTGTACCGCGATCAGAAGGTCGAAGAGACCGTGCGCGAGTTGATTGCGCACGGCCACACCTACGAAGAAGGCGGCGCGCTGTGGCTGCGCAGCACCGACTTCGGCGACGACAAAGACCGGGTGATGCGCAAGTCTGACGGCACTTACACCTACTTCGTGCCGGACGTGGCCTATCACCTCAGCAAATGGCAGCGCGGCTACACCCGCGCCATCACCGAACTCGGCGCTGATCACCACGGCTCGCTTGCGCGGGTGAAGGCCGGCCTGCAGGCGCTGGATACCGGCATTCCGAAAGCGTGGCCCGAATACGTTCTGCATCAGATGGTCACGGTGATGCGCGGCGGCGAGGAAGTGAAGTTGTCCAAACGCGCCGGCAGCTATCTGACCCTGCGTGACTTGATCGACGAAGCGGGTCGCGATGCCGTGCGCTGGTTCCTGATCGCGCGTAAACCCGACTCGCAGCTGGTATTCGATATCGACCTCGCGCGTTCGCAGTCGCTCGACAATCCTGTGTACTACGTGCAGATGTCGCATGCGCGCACCTTCGGCGTATTGCGCAAGATGAAGGAACGCGGACTCTCGTTCGATCTCGATGCGGGGCTTGCGCAGCCGCCTGATCCGGGCGACATCACGGTGCGCGGCCTGTTGATCGATCTCGGTCGCTACCCTGAAGTCGTGGAGGCGGCCGGCAAGGAACTCGAACCCCATCAGATCACCACCTACCTGATCGAACTGGCGCAGGCCTATCAGACGTACTACAACAACCATCAATTCCTCGTCGACGATGCAGACACCCGCAATGCGCGGCTTGCGCTCGGCATTGCAGTGCAGCGCGTGCTTGCCAACGGCCTGGCTCTTCTTGGCGTATCGGCGCCGGAAGAAATGTTCTTCGCAGCGGCAGAAAACAGTGAGGAAAACGCGTAATGGCCGCGAAACGGAACAAATCGCAGGCGCGTCGCAACACCAGCAACGACAGCAGCATGCCCGGCTGGGCGTGGCTGGTAATCGGTCTGGCGCTGGGCGTGGGCGTGTTTCTGATCGCGCCTAAATTTCTCGGCACCGGCGAAGGCTTTTTCCGCGCAACGCAGGACACCGGCGCGCAGCCGCCGGCACTGGACGGCGTGAGCGACGGCGAGCCCATCGTCAACGACAGCGATGCGCCGGCAGTGACCACCCAGCCCGCAGCCAAGCCGCAGGACTACGACTTCTACACCCTGTTGCCGGGGGAAGAGACCGCGCTCAGCGACGCCGAACTGGCCGAACGTGCACGCGCAGAGGAAGCCGCACGTCAGGCCGCAGATGCGCAGAAGCCGCCGAACCCCCCTGTGAATCCGGATGCCGCCGACACCATCGCGCCGCCGGCGATCGATACGCCTGCACCAACCGTCGCAAATACGACCACCACCGCAGAACCTGTCACTACTCCGAAACCCGCGGTCGCCGCTGCCGCACGCGACGACGTCCGCTATCTGCTGCAGGCCGGCGCGTTCGCGGCCTCCGGCGATGCGGAAGCATTGAAAGCCAAGATCGCGTTCCTCGGGCTGAGCGCACGCGTGGAGTCTGCGCAGATCAAGGACAACACCGTCTACCGCGTGCGCATGGGGCCGTACGGCACCGCCACCGAGTTGGCCGAAGCCAAACGCAAGCTCGCCGGCGGCGGGCTGCCTGCGATGGCGATCAAAGCGAAATAACCGCAGCGGCGCGATTCGTCGAAAAGGCCCGCGTCGCGGTCACCTTCAGCGTAGGCTGACCTCCTGCAAGGTCGAGTCCACGCCATGACCCTCCATCACCTGTTCATCGCACTCTGTCTCGTCTGGCCACTCAGCGAGTTCTGGATCGGTGCACGCCACCGCTCGGGCAAGCGCAATGAGGTCCGCGATCAAGGCACGCTGCGCCTGCTGCTACTGACGGTGTGGTTCTGCACCGCATTGGCCGTGTGGCTGGCCTACTGCGGCCCGTGGCCGATGCCTGCGCCCTGGCGACAGCCCCTGCTGATCGCAGGCTGCACACTGATGGCAGCGGGCATGCCGCTGCGCTGGTGGTCGGTGCGCACGCTGGCGCAGTTTTTCACGATCGATGTCGCCATCCGCGAAGGCCATCGTCTGATCCGCAGCGGTCCCTATCGCCTGCTGCGGCACCCGTCGTACACAGGCGCGCTGATGACGTTCTGGGGGTTCGGTCTGGGGCTTGGAAGCGGGCCGGCGCTGCTGGTGGTCGTCGTGCCGGTGACCGCGGCATTCCTGTGGCGGATCCGGATCGAAGAGCGCG
>JANOKD010000104.1:0-16693 GCA_031419075.1 Lysobacterales bacterium | reverse complement strand
CAGCGATCAGATCGTGCGCCTCGCCAACGACGCGCCAGTAGCCCGACCCGATCGCATTCACCCGCATAGCCCAGCGCTGACTCGTCGGATCCAACGACTGCAAAATCGGAGGCGCATCCTTGCGAATCGCGCCGCGTTTGCCGTCACGCAGTTGTCGCCCGGTCCAGTCGACCAATTGCAGATAGTCGCCCGTGCGAATCGGCAGGCAACGCAACAGCGAGCCCGATGTCGGCAACAGCGATTGCGTCAACATGCTTGCATCGCGTTTGGCGTGACCGATGCGCTGCTGCGCGCTGGTGTGGTCGGAGTCTTCCAGCCGCGTGGTCATTCCGGCGCGGATCGGGTTCAGATCGACGTAGGCCATCGCTGCCAATACGGCGCGCGTATCGCACAGCAGCTGGCACTTGTAGCGACCTTCCCAAAACCGCCCTTTGCAACAATCCTCGGCATTCGCGCGTCTGGCGATCGGTTCGGCCAGACAGCGCATCAGCCACGACAGGTTGCCCAGTCTTCGACGCAGTTCGGTCAGATACGGCAAATCCTGCAGAATACGTTGCCGCTTGCGCTCGCGGGCATCATGGCTGTCGTTCCGGGGTGGGAACAGCGTCAGCCAGCGCTCGACGACCGCTTCGTCGTCCCACGTGCCGACATGTGTCGGATCGATATGCACGACGATGTGCAGATGGTTGCTCATCACCGCATAGGCGAGCACATCGGCTGCGAAGCAGGAAGCAACCAACGCGATTCTGTCCTGCACCCGATGTTTGCGGTGCTCGAACGACTGACCGGTGTAATCGTCGATGCCGCACAAGAAGGCGCGCCGCACGCAGCGCTGCACGCAATGGAACGTGCACGCGGTATCGGTTGGAACGAGCTGTGATCGCGGCTGGGCCATGGCTGGCATCGTAGCGCCGCGGTAGCGGAGCCGCCGTCAGGAAATGGCGCGGGTGGCTGTAGGGGATTCCTGGTTTGTGGGTGTCCTTGGTTGCTTGTGGGTGTCCTTGGTTGCTTTTGGTTGCTTGCCAGAAAAATTCTCACCCCAAGGGGCGGGGTATTCGCCGCTTTGCTTCACAGCCCCCTTCGGTCTTTTTTTATGAGACCAAGCGAGCGACGGGGAATCGGACCCGATGAAGCGATTGAATTCAGCAACATAATGCCGGCCAAGCCGCTGCATAATCAGCGGGTATTTCCCACGTTATGACGACCGACATCGAAGCCATGAATCCAGAATTCTCAGTGAAGTGAACCTGGCGCCGTTTTAGAGCCCGTTTTAATCGATCCCGTTTTAATGCGCAGGAACTCGATAGGGTCCGACACGCCAGTCAGGCGTCCGCCTGTACCCGGAAAATTGTTGTCGTTGACCACCAGCAGCGTATCGCTATCCAAAATCACCACGCTTTCGATCGTGACATATGGAAAAGTGAACACCGTACTGCCGTCGCCGTTCAGATCATCGGGGTCAGCGATGTTCATCAGGTCGACGATCTCGGTCTTTTCCAGGCGGCCGTTTGCATCGCGCTGTGTCAAGTCCACTTTGAAGATCTTTTTGAACGGGGTGTCGCCATTGGTGGTCGTGGCGGTGGCGCCGTTGCGCTCAATCACCAGAAACGCGGTGTCGCTGACGGCGGTCATTTCGCCGATGGCCGTGCCTTGCGCCTCCAGCGTGTAGATCCATTGCGCGCCGGTGAAAGCGCCGGTGTCGATATTCAATTCGTTGATACGCAGTGTGCGCGCAGTATCGCCTGCGACAGTGCCTTCCAGCAGCGTGTACAAGCGGTCGCCTGCCGCGTTGATCGCCATGCCTTCAAAGCCGCGCGACGTCTCCAGCGTGGGCGTTCCGCCGGCCAAATAAGGGCTTTGCGGGGACTGCACGTCAGGCAATCGGACTTCGCGCATCAGCACCTTGCCGGTGGCATCCGTCTTCACCAGGAATGGGCCGAACTCGTCGCCGAACCAGAAGTTGCCGTTCTTGTCGCGGCGCGCAGATTCGGTGTCCAGATCGGCACCCGTCAACAGCCTGCCTGCGATGATGCCCGGGTCCACTGCCGGGTTGGTGGCGTTGTCGTAGTAATGCGTCAGATCGGCCTGAATCGTGTAGCCCAGCTTGCGGTCACGGTCGGACAGGGTAATGCTGCTGGCCGCACTGTAGTGGGTCAGCGCCGCGCCGGTGGTGAAGTTCACCGGGGACACCGTGCCCGTGCCGCCGCTGGCGGTCTTCCAATCGGGCATAAGCGCATACATGCGCAGCAGCGTGTCGGCGGAGTTGTTCTGTGCGCCAAATCCGTTGTCGGTCATCACCGTGTACGTGCCGGCAACGGGGCCGGACAGGACGGTCGAGAAACCCTGCACGGGCTGCATGTTCAACAGCGGGAGGGCGTTGCCGCCGTCGCCGTTGCCTGCAAACTGGCCGGACGTAGGGCCGTCGCTGAAGGTGGACGGAGGCATCGCGGCAAAGCCTGTCAATGTGGGCTGGGCGCCGACGGGGCCAGCCAAGCACGCCGATAAAGCCGTCAAGATTAGCGACTGCAATCGATGGCCGTTCTTCATGGCATTCCTTTCTGTTCGGGTTGGATTAGGCGCATAGCTATGCCATCGACAGGCGCCACGATGTCGACATCATGACGGCCGCATCATGACGACATGACGACGCCGGCCTGCTGCCGAACCCGGCGACTGTCAGCGAGATGGCTGACTGACTGACCGGGCCGCCTGCCGTGAAAATATCCGCCACAGTGGCCGCTGTCGACGGCGTATCGCGGGGCGCTGATCAGCAATGGGATCAGCGCACCTTGGCCCGCAGCGCTCACCACTCGAATAACTTGAAATACACGGGCGACACGCCCTTCTCTTCGTCGAGACGGCCGTCGCCGTTGCGGTCCTGGAGGTAATACGCCGGGCCGCGTTTCGGCTGCACCTTCACCACGCGCAGCTGGCCGGCAACCCGGTATTCGGTGATCTCGTCGCCGTTGGGCTGGACCTTGATCGCGGCGACCGCATCGGGGGGGATCTCGGCGGTGGCTTGCGTACCGCCAGTAGTGGCGCAGCCGCCGAGCACAAGCAGCACGGGCAGCGCGAACAGAGAGGGGTGCATGGCAGTCTCCAACGGCTGGGAGCATCGAGTATGCGCCGGGCGCGGTGAATCGTCCGTACCTGCGGCAGCGGTTCAGCGAGGCGGGCGCGGGGGGTAGAATCCGTCCATGACACGACTCGTACTGATCGATGGTTCTTCCTACCTCTTCCGTGCTTATCACGCAATGCGCGTGCAAGGACGTGAGTTCACAGCGCCAGACGGTTTCCCTACGGGAGCACTGTACGGAGTGACGAACATGCTGCGCGGGCACATCAAAGAAAGGCCCGAGTACATCGCCTTCGTGGTCGATGCCTCCGGCCCGACCTTTCGCGACGACCTCGACCCGCAGTACAAGGCCAATCGCCCGCCGATGCCCGACGACCTGCGTGCACAGATCGAACCGATGATGCAGATCGTCGAAGCCTTGGGTCTTCCGATCCTGCGCGTACCGGGCGTAGAGGCCGACGACGTGATCGGCACACTGGCTGTGCAGGGCGCAGACGAAGGCCTGGCGGTGACCATCTCCACCAGCGACAAGGATTTCGCACAGCTGGTGCGTCCCGGTCTGGCGCTGGTGAACACGATGAGCGGCAGCCGGCTCGACAGCGACGCGGCGGTGATGGAGAAGTTCGGCGTGCGCGCGGAGCAGATCATCGATTTTCTGTCGCTGATGGGCGACAGCGTCGACAACATCCCCGGTGTCGACAAATGCGGGCCGAAGACCGCCGCAAAATGGCTGGCCGAATACGGCACGCTGGAAAACGTCATCGCCCATGCCGATGCCATCAAGGGCAAGATCGGCGAGAACCTGCGTACAGCGCTGCCGCGGCTGCCGCTGAACCGGCAGCTGACGACGATCAAGCTCGACGTCGCGCTGGACGGCGGCCCGACCACGCTCGCACTGCGCGAACCGCACGTCGACGCGCTGCGCGCGCTGTACGCGCGCTACGGTTTCAACCATGCGCTGAAGGAGCTTGGCGGTGCTGCTGACCCCTCCACCGAACGCGCCGGCCTGCGCAACACCGCCGCCGGCTTTGTGCGCAGCGCAACGACTGAAGAGCAGGCACCGGATCCCGCGCTGGCCGCGAAAGGCAGTTACGACTGCGTACAAACCCGGGAACAGCTCGATGCGTGGATCGCGAAACTCAACGCCGCCACGGAATTCGCGTTCGACACCGAAACCGATGCGCTCGATGCGATGCGGGCGAAGCTGGTCGGGCTGAGTATCTGCACCGAACCGGGCAGCGGTTGCTACATCCCGCTCGGCCACACCTACCCCGGTGCACCGGCGCAGCTGGATCTGCACGACACGCTGGATGCGCTGCGCCCGCTGCTGGAAAGCAAACAGCACCGCAAGCTCGGCCAGCACGGGAAGTACGACATCCACGTGCTGCGCCGTCACGGCGTGAACGTCGACGGTTACGTCGATGACACGATGCTGGAAAGCTTCATCTGGAATTCCAGTGCGACCGGCCACGGCATGGATGCGCTGGCCAAACGTTATCTGGGCTACGACACCATCAAGTTTGAAGACGTGGCCGGCAAGGGCGCAAAACAGATTTCATTTGCGGATGTCGCCATCGACGATGCCACCGGCTATGCCGCCGAAGACGCCGACATCACGCTGCGTCTGCATCGCGTGCTGTCGGCAAAACTGGCCACGATTCCGGCGCTGGAAAAAATCTATCGCGAGATCGAAATCCCGCTGGTACCGGTGCTGGCGCGCATGGAAGCCAACGGCATCCTGATCGACGCCGACGAACTGCGCCGGCAAAGCGCCGACCTGTCGCGACGCATGCTGACCGCGCAGCAGAAAGCGACCGAACTGGCTGGTCGCACGTTCAATCTTGATTCGCCGAAACAGCTGCAGGCGCTGTTGTTTGACGAACTGAAACTGCCGGCGCTGGTGAAAACACCCACCGGGCAACCGTCGACGAACGAGGAAGCGCTGGAAGCCATCGCCGATCAACACGAACTGCCGCGGATCATTCTGGAATACCGCGGTCTGGCGAAACTGCGCAGCACCTACACCGACAAGCTGCCGGAGATGATCAACCCGGACACCGGCCGGGTACACACCAGCTATCACCAGGCCGGCGCGGCGACCGGCCGTCTCTCGTCCTCCGACCCGAATCTGCAGAACATCCCGATCCGCACCGAAGATGGCCGCCGTATTCGCAAGGCCTTCATCGCGCCTCCGGGCCGCAAACTGGTCGCCTGCGATTACTCGCAGATCGAACTGCGGATCATGGCGCATCTGTCCGAAGATGCCGGCCTGCTGCGCGCGTTCGCCGCCGGTGCCGACATCCACCGCGCCACTGCGGCGGAAGTGTTCGGAAAAACGCTTGAAGACGTGAGCGGCAACGAGCGCCGCGCCGCCAAGGCGATCAACTTCGGTTTGATGTACGGCATGAGCGCGTTCGGCCTTGCCAAGCAGCTGGACATTGGTCGCGGCGAGGCGCAGGACTACATCGCGCTGTACTTCAACCGTTACCCGGGCGTGCGGGAATTCATGGACCGCACGCGTCTGTCGGCAAAGGACAACGGTTACGTCGAAACCGTGTTCGGCCGCCGGCTGTATCTGGAGAACATCAATCACCGCAATCAGGGGCTGCGCGCAGGCGCCGAGCGCGCCGCCATCAACGCGCCGATGCAGGGCACTGCCGCCGACATCATCAAGCGCGCGATGATCGACATCGATCAGTGGATCGCAGGCCATGCCGAAAAAGCCAAGATGCTGCTGCAGGTGCACGATGAACTGGTGTTCGAATGCGACGAAGGCTTTGTCGACGTGCTGGTGCGGGAAGCCACCGCACGGATGGCCGCTGCGGCCGAACTGCGGGTGCCGCTGGTGATCGATACGGGCGTGGGGGACAATTGGGATCAGGCCCACTGATCAACATCGCATCGGAAGCTGCGGCTGGCGATGTGCTTCATCGTTATCGTCGGCTGCGAAATCGAGAAAAAATCGTGGTCATCCTGTAAGTTCAGACAGGTTTTTTACAGGCAGATCCGCGAAACTGAACGTGCGTTGCACAGGCCGTGAATCGATCCTGAATTCGACACTTTGTTAACCGTCTTCTTTACGAACTCTCTACACCCAACATGGTCAACTTACCTGCGACGGATGCAACGTCTGTCGCAGACCACCCTCTCCCCTGGGGTTGGTCGCCGGAACGTCAGGCTCTCCCCAAGCCCCGTTCCTAGCCCCGCCGGTTCCCCCACCTGCGGGGCTTTTTATTTTCTGGCGCCGGAAGGACACTGGCGAACGCTTTCCTTCCGGTGTCTGCCCATGTCGGATCTACTCCAGCTGTCCGCGCCCTGGTGGCATTTCGCGCTGCGCGCAGTCGCCGTCTATGCACTGGTGATGCTGCTGGTGCGGCTGTCGGGCAAACGTGCGGTCGGCCAGTTCACGCCCTTCGATCTGGTGCTGCTGATCCTGATCGGCAATGCGGTGCAGAACGGGCTCAACGGCGGCGACAATTCCCTGACCGGCGCGGTGATTCTCGCCGTCTGCCTGATTGGTCTGAACTACGGCATCGCGTTCATCGCAGCGCGCAGCCCGCGCGCGCGGAAGTTCATTGAAGGTCAACCGGTGGAGCTCGCACGCGACGGCAGGATTTTCCGCGACGTGCTGCGACACCAATTGGTCAGCAATGCCGACTTCCACGAAGCGATGCGCGAAGCCGGATGCGGCGAAATCGAACATATTCGCGTGGCGACGCTGGAGACCAACGGCCGGATCAGCATTGTGTTGGCCGATGACGCATCGTTCCCCCGGTAGAGCGGCCGGTTGTTTAGGCCAACCAATCGCGCGGCTTGAGATAATCGGCCAATCGCGCTTCGTCGCTGCCGGGCTCCGGCGTGTAGCCGTATTCCCAGCGCACCAGCGGGGGCAGACTCATCAGGATCGATTCGGTGCGGCCGCCGGACTGCAGGCCGAACAGCGTGCCGCGATCCAGCACCAGATTGAACTCGACGTAACGGCCGCGGCGATACAGCTGGAACTGGCGCTCACGCTCGCCATAGGGCGTGTTTTTCCGGCGTTCGACGATTGGCAGATACGCATCCAGCACGCCGTCGCCGACCGCGCGCTGATACGCGAAGTCGCGCTCGAAATCCTCATGCAGATCGTCGAAGAACAGACCACCAACGCCGCGCGTCTCGTTGCGGTGTTTCAGGAAAAAATAATCGTCGCACCAGCGCTTGTGCGCGGCGTAGCGATCGTTGGCGCCGAACGATGCGCACAGATCGCGCGCAGTGCGGTGCCAGTGGCGCACGTCGTCGTCGAACGGATAGAACGGGGTGAGATCGAATCCACCGCCGAACCACCACGCCACGGTTTCACCATCGCGGATCGCGCGGAAATGGCGGACATTCGCATGCGTGGTCGGCAGGTAAGGATTACGCGGATGGAACACCAGCGACACCCCGACCGCACGCCAAGATGCGCCGGCCAGCTCCGGCCGCGCTGCCGTGGCCGACGGCGGCAGGGTCGTGCCCGACACATCGGAGAAGCCGATACCGGCCTGCTCGAATACCGCACCGTCGCGCAGGATCCGCGTGCGCCCACCGCCGCCTTCCGCGCGCTCCCATACGTCCTCAACGAACTTGGCTTGCCCGTCTGCGCCTTCGATCGCAGTGCAGATGCGGTCCTGCAGCCCGGTGAGGTAGTCGCGGACGCGGAGGAAGTCGGGGTCTTGTCTATCCGTCATATGCGGGCACTCATCTCGAAGCGATCGTAGGGTGGGCCCTGGCCCACCATCGCGGCGTTACCGAACACATCTCGTCGAACACATCCGGCGTTGTAGCGGTGGGCCAGGGGCCCACCCTACGAAACTCTTCACACCGGCTGCAGATTCGCATACGCCATCACCAGCCATTTGCTGCCTTCATCTTCAAAGTTCACCTGCACGCGCGCATGCGCGCCGCTGCCTTCGATATCGGTGACGACGCCGCCGCCGAATTTCGCGTGGGTGACATTCTGACCGAGACTGAGTCCCGGGCTTTCCTGCAGCGACGCGTGGCCGCGGTTCTGTTGCCACGTGTCGCGGCGCGCGTTGGGGTTGTACATCGGCCGCGCGATCTGGGCTTTCGGCCGCACTTCGTGGATCAACACCGGCGGAATTTCGCGCAGGAAGCGCGACGGCAGGCCGTACATGTCCTGGCCGTGCAGACGACGCGCTTCGGCGTAGGTGATGACGAGTTTTTGACGCGCGCGGGTGATGCCCACATAGGCAAGCCGGCGCTCTTCTTCCAGCCGGCCGGCTTCATCGATCGATTTCTTGTTCGGAAACAGGCCTTCTTCCAGCCCGACCAGAAACACCAGCGGAAATTCCAGACCTTTCGCGCTGTGCAGGGTCATCAGCTGCACGCCGTCTTCGCCGGCCTGGGTTTGGCCTTCGCCGGCTTCCAGCGCGGCATAGGCGAGAAACGCAACAAGTTCGGGCAATGCGGCCTGCTCCTCGTCGTCGCCCTTCACGAAACGCGATGCGACCGACACCAGTTCATCAAGGTTGTCGGTGCGCGAATCCAGCGAGCCCTTCGACAGCGCGGCGTAATGCTCGCGCAGTGCGGAGCGTGCCAGCACGTGATCGATCTTGTCTTTCAGCGGCAGATCGGCCGACTCTTCGGCGATGCTGTCGATCATCGTTTCGAACATCGCCAGCGCATTCCTTGCGCGTCCCGGCAGCGCGTCGCCGCGGGACACCAGTGCAGCGGCTTTCCACAGCGACAGGCTGTGGATGCGCGCATAGCGGCGCACTTCGTCGAGGGTGCGCTCGCCAATCCCGCGCGTAGGCGTATTTACGGCGCGCTCGAACGCCGCGTCGTCGTCGCGATTGGCGACCAGACGCATGTACGCCAGGGTGTCCTTGATTTCGGCGCGCTCGAAGAAGCGCATGCCGCCGTAGACGCGAAACGGAATCTGCTCGCCCAGCAGGGTTTCTTCAAACGCACGCGACTGCGCGTTGCTGCGATACAGGATCGCGGTTTCGCCGTGGCTGCCGCCGTCGCGTACCCAGGCGCGAATGCGTTCGATCACGAATCGCGCCTCGTCGATTTCGCTGTAGGCGGCGTACAGATCGATCGGCTCGCCTTCGCCGCTGTCGGTCCACAGCTCTTTGCCGAGCCGCGACGGGTTGTGCTCGATCACCGCGTTGGCTGCGCTCAGGATATTGGCGGTAGAGCGGTAGTTCTGTTCCAGGCGGATGGTGCGCGCACCGGGGAAATCGCGCAGGAAACGCTGCACATTCTCCACTTTTGCGCCGCGCCAGCCGTAGATTGCCTGATCGTCGTCGCCCACCGTGAACACCTGGCCAGTGTCGCCTGCAAGCAGACGGATAAACGCGTACTGCAGACTGTTGGTGTCCTGGAATTCGTCGACCAGCAGCTGCTGAAAGCGGTGGCGATAATGGGTGAGCAATGCGGGGTTATCGCGCAGCAATTCGTGCGCACGCAGCAGAATTTCGGCGAAATCGACCAGCCCCGACTGCTCGCAGCGCTGCTGATACAAGGTGTAGGCGCGCAGCATCACGCTGGCCCACTCGTCCTTGTCGGGCTGGATGTGCTGCGGCCTGCGGCCTTCGTCCTTCTGCGCGTTGATCCACCACGCGATCTGCCGCGGCGGAAAGCGCGCCTCGTCCAATTCCAGCGCCTGCACTACGCGTTTGACCAGTCGCAGCTGGTCGTCGCTGTCGAGAATCTGGAAGGCTTCCGGCAGCTTCGCGTCCTGCCAGTGCAGCCGCAGCAGACGGTGCGCAAGGCCGTGGAAGGTGCCGATCCACATGCCGCGGCTGCCGCCCGGCAACAGCGATTCGGCGCGATGGCGCATCTCGCCCGCGGCCTTGTTGGTGAAGGTCACCGCGAAGATGCCGTGCATCGGCACGCCGTAGACCTCATGCAGCCATGCGATGCGATGGGTGAGGACACGGGTCTTGCCGGAACCAGCGCCGGCGAGCACCAGCATGTGAGAGGGCTCGGCGCTGACGGCCTCGCGTTGTGCGGCGTTGAGGCCGTCTAGCAGGTGGGAAACATCCATCCGGGCATTCTACGCGATGGGCCATAGACGGCCCATGCGTCCCACGGTAGAGCGAATCAGTGATGCTCGCGCTTGCTTGCGCCGCCGGTCATGATCCGGTCGGTCCACGCAATGCCGATGGCCGAAGCGATAAACAGTGCGTGGATGATGGCCTGCCACATCACGCCGGCAGACGTGATGGCAGTACACGGCTTGAGTTTTTGGCCGGCGTCGATATACGGCTGCATGGCTTTCATCGCTTCGATGCCTTCCATCGTGCTGCACAGCGGCAGGCCGTCGACCATGCCCACTTCGATGAAACTCTTGAGCAGATGGATCGAGGAAATACCGATGATCGCCATCGCCAGTTTGACCTTGAGCACGCTGGCGTTGACGTGGCTCAGCCACTCCGGCTGATCGGGATGGCCGTCCAGATTCATCCGCGATACGAAGGTTTCGTAGCCGCCCACGATCACCATCATCAGCAGGTTGGAGATCATCACCACGTCGATCAGGCCCAGCACGATCAGCATGATGTCCTGCTCGCTGAGCGTCGGCGTTTCGTGGATCAGGTGCCACAGCTCCTTGCCGAACAGCACCACGTACACGCCCTGCGCCACGATCAGGCCCAGATACAGCGGCAGCTGCAGCCAGCGCGAGGCGAAGATCAGACGGGACAGGGGATTGAGCGGCTTTTTGATGGTCTTTGACATGGGGACTCGGGCGGGATCGGCTGTCGGCAGTCCGCACAGCCTAGCTGCGGCGGGTGACAACGCCAAGCGCCGCCCGTGCGGCGATGACTGGCGCGGAGGCCCGGACCGCGCTTTACACTGCGGCATCGCGCCCCAGCCCTCCTCCAGCCCCAACCGAGTCGACGCCATGATCGAACTGCACTACTGGCCCACGCCCAACGGCCACAAGATCACCCTGCTGCTGGAGGAATTGGCCGAAGCCGGCGCACCGTTGGCCTATGAGATCAAGCCAGTGAACATCGGCACCGGCGAGCAGTTCGAGCCGGCATTTTTGGCGATTGCGCCGAACAACCGCATGCCCGCGATCGTCGACACCGCGCCGTCCGACGGCGGTGCGCCGGTCAGTGTGTTCGAGTCGGGCGCAATTTTGCTGTATCTGGCCGAAAAAACCGGACGCTTCCTGCCTCCTGATATTCGCGGACGCACGGCGACGCTGGAATGGGTGTTCTGGCAGATGGCGGGGCTTGGCCCGATGACCGGGCAATACGGCCATTTCGACGTCTATGCGCCGGAAAAAATACCGTACGCCATCGACCGCTATACCCGCGAAGTGAACCGGCTGCTTGGCGTACTCGACAAACGCTTGGCGAATCGCGCGTTCATCGTCGGCGACGATTACAGCATCGCCGACATGGCGTGTTACCCGTGGATCGATCCGTACAAGACCGCGCCGATCGATCTTGAACCGTATCCCGAAGTCCGCCGCTGGCGTGACGCCATCGCCGCGCGTCCGGCCACCAAGCGGGCGTATGCGTGGACCAAACAGATCAGCCCCACTGCCGGCCAACCGCTGAGCGAAGAACAGCGCAAGGTGCTGTTCGGACAAGGGGCGAAGCCATGATCCGCGCCGCCATCTTTATTGTCTTGAGCAGTCTCCTCACCATGCCTATTGCACACGCCGTCGACGCCGCCCCAAGCCAACTGACGCTGGAAGCCATTACCGGCGACGCGCCGCTGTCCGGCCCAACGCTGCTGAAGCCGCAGATCGCGCCTGACGGTTCGCGCGTGACTTTTCTGCGCGGCAAAGACCGCGACCGCAATCGTCTCGATTTATGGGCGTTCGATGTCGCAAACGGCAAGGCCGCACTGCTGGTGGACTCCAGCGATGTGCTGCCCGGCGAAGAATTGTTGAGCGATGAAGAAAAGGCGCGACGCGAGCGTCAGCGCACCGCCGCGCTGTCGGGCATCGTCGATTATCAGTGGTCGCCGGACGGCGAGACGTTACTGTTCCCACTCGGCGGCGAACTGTATCTGTACGACCTCAACGGCGCCGGCAAAACCGCGGTGCGCAAGCTCACCACGGGTCAGGGTTTTGCGACTGATCCGAAAGTTTCGCCGAAGGGCGGTTTCGTCAGCTTCGTGCGCGCACGCAATCTTTGGGTGATCGATGTCGCAACCGGCGAAGAAATCCAGCTGACCAGCGACGGCAGCGATGTGATCGGCAACGGCGTCGCGGAATTCGTCGCCGATGAAGAAATGGATCGCCACACCGGTTACTGGTGGGCGCCGGATGATTCCGCCATTGCTTTCACACGCATCGACGAATCCGGCGTGCCGGTGCAGAAGCGTTACGAGGTGTATCCGGATCGCACCGACGTGGTGGAACAGCGGTATCCGGCGGCGGGCGATCCGAACGTGCGCATCCAGTTGGCCACGATCTCGCCTGTATCCGGCGCGAAACCCGCATGGGTCGAACTGGACAACGGTCGCGACGCCTACACGCAGGATCTGTATCTCACCCGCGTCGATTGGCGCGACCCACAGCATCTGACCTTCCAGCGCCAATCGCGCGATCAGCGCACGCTCGAATTGATCGAAGTTGAGCTTGCGTCGAACCAACAGCGCACGCTGATTACCGAAACCAGCAAGACCTGGGTGCCGCTGCACAGCGATCTGCGTTTCCTGAAAGACGGCCGCTTTCTGTGGGCGAGCGAACGCAGCGGTTTTGAGCATCTTTATCTCGCCAGTAAAGACGGCAAAAAGCTCACTCAGCTCACCCGCGGCGATTGGCCGGTGGATGCGCTGCTCGCTGTCGATGAGGCAACAGGCCTGGTCTATTTCAGCGCCGGTCGCGATACTGCAGGCGATGCCGCGCCACGCGAATTGCAGCTCCATGTGGTGCCGCTCGCGGGCGGCAAAGTCCGCACACTGTCGACCCAACCCGGCATGCACAGCGCCAGCTTCGCGAAGAACGCCAGCGTCTATGTCGACAGTTGGTCGAACGCGCGCACGCCGCCGCAGATCGCACTGCATCGCGCCGATGGCGGCTTGGTCGCGAATCTGATCGACAACGATCCAACCAAACCCGAGCATCCGTACGCGAAGTATCTGGCCGCGCATCGGCCGGTTGAATTCGGAACGCTCACTGCCGCTGACGGCAAGACGCCTCTGCACTATGGCCTGATCAAACCGGCAGATTTTGATCCTGCAAAAAAATATCCGGTGATGGTCTACGTCTACGGCGGTCCCGCAGCGCAGACCGCGACCGACAGCTGGCCCGGCCGCGGCGATCATTTCTTCAACCAATACATGGCGCAGCAGGGCTATGTGGTGTTCACCGTCGACAATCGCGGCACGCCGCGGCGCGGTGCGGCGTTCGGCGGCGCGCTGTACGGCAAACAGGGAACGGTGGAAGTGGACGACCAGCGCCAGGGCGTCGAATGGCTGCGCGTGCAGCCGTGGGTGGATGGCGCACGCATCGGTGTGCACGGCTGGTCGAACGGCGGCTACATGACCCTGATGTTGTTGGGCAAGGCCGCCGACGACTACGCCTGCGGCGTAGCCGGCGCACCCGTCACCGACTGGGCGCTGTACGACACCCATTACACAGAGCGCTATATGGATCTGCCGGCGGCGAACGTGGAGGGCTACCGCGAAGCCAGCGTGTTCACCCACGTCGGCAGCATCAAACCCAACGCACTGCTGCTGATTCACGGCATGGCCGACGACAACGTGCTGTTCAGCAATTCGACCAAACTGATGAGCGACCTGCAGAAGCGCGCAACGCCGTTCGATCTGATGACCTATCCCGGCGCCAAACACGGCCTGCGCGGCGCCGATCTGCTGCATCGCTATCGGCTGACTGAATCATTCTTTGGGCGGTGCCTCAAACCGTGAGCACACCCTTCCCGGCTGCACCGCGAGCCGGCTGGTGGCAGCGTCATTGGCGCTGGGTGGTGCCGCTGCTGTGCCTGTTCTGCCTCACTGTGTTCGCGGGTGCGATGCTGCTGTTCGTCTCTGCGTTGTTCGGGATGATGCGCTCATCGGACGTCTACACCACTGCGATACAGCGCATGCGTGAGAGCCCGCAGGTGGTCGAAGCGCTGGGCACGCCGATCAAACCGGGCTGGTATCTCCGCGGACAAATCAACATCTCCGGCGCCTCCGGCGAAGCCAGTCTACAGATCCCGATCTCCGGCCCGAACGCTGAGGCGGACCTGTATATCGAAGCCGAAAAAACGGCCGGCCGTTGGACATATTCAACGCTGATCGTGAATGTTGATGGGCAAGACAAACAGATTGATCTGTTATCTGAACGCATTGACACCAAAATTTCGAAATAAGCCCAGCGAATCTCAGCCGCTGCGCCATGTGCGGCGCACGATCATCGCAACATGACCTTCGACGGTGTGCGAACCCACTATCGAGGAGTACGTTGCCATCGAGACACTACGACTGGATCCCCCATGAAACCACTTGCCATTGCTCTTGCACTGTCCCTCGCCATGACTCTGCCCAGCTGTGCATACGCGCAGTCGCACGCTGCGGCGCCCACCGCAAAACAAACCACCAGACCAACGCCGGCCTGGGTAGACACCAGCAATCGCTACGCGCAGATTCTGCTCGAAGCGCAGTTGCGCTTCCAGCCGGAGTCCGCATCCTTTTTTGGCATCCCAGGCTATGACGACAAGGTTGCCGATCTGGGCCCGGACAACGCCGCGCGTTTCCGCAAGGCCACTGCCGACGCAAAAACTGCGCTGCAGGAAAAACTGCAGCTGGAGCGCGATCCCAACGTGCGCCAGGATCTGGAAATCATGATCCAGGCGGCCGACAACAATATCGAAGCGACCGAAGTCAACGAGCGTCTGGTGCTGCCGTTCGCCGATGCGCCGCAGCTGGTGTTTCAGGGCTTGAACGGCCTGCTGTCCGAGCAAACCCCGGCGGAGCGCCGCGCAAAAGCGCTGGACCGGCTGAAGGCCTACACCGGCGTCGCGCCGGGCACCACAGCAATCACCGAACTGGCGCGGCAGCGCTACGATGAGCGCGCCGACAACACCGCACTGCTGCGCCCCAGCAAACTCGAAGTGGAACAGGCGCTGGGCAATGTCGAGGCCTATCGCAAAGGCATCCGCCAACTGTTCAAGCGGTACAAAGTTGCCGGCAGCGAGACGGCGCTGAAGGCGCTTGATCGCCAGTTCACCGATTACGTCGCCTGGGTGCGCAAGGACGTGCTGCCCACCGCGCGCACCGACACCACGCTGCCGCCGGAGCTGTATGCGCTGCAGTTGAAGCAGGTCGGTATCGATATTCCACCAGCGCTGTTGATTCAGCGCGCACGCTTGGCGTTCATGGAAACGCGCGCGGCGATGGAGCGTCTGGCGCCGCTGGTGGCGAAAGAAAAAGGCATCGAGGCCACCGACTACCGCGGCGTGATCCGCGCGCTCAAACGCGACACGATTCCCAACGATCAGCTGGAAACGCGCTATCGCACGGTGATCGATGCGATCGATCCGATCATCCACCGCGAACGCATCGTCGACGTGCCAAACCGGGCGATGGTGATGCGCTTGGGCAGTGAAGCCGAAAGCGCAGCGCAGCCCGCGCCGCATTTTCTGCCTGCGCCATTGGTTGGCAACACCGGGCAACAGGGCCAGTTCGTGCTGCCCGTCAGCAACCCCGCACTGAGCGGCAAAGCGGACGCCTACGACGACTTCAACTTCCCGTCGGTAGCGTGGACGCTCTCCGCGCACGAAGGCCGCCCCGGCCACGAACTGCAGTTCACTGCGATGCTTGAACGCGGCGTATCGCTGGCGCGCAGCCTGTTCGCGTTCAACTCGGTGAATGTCGAAGGCTGGGCGCTGTACGCCGAAGCCGAGATGATTCCGTATGAACCGCTGGACGGCCAATTGATGGCGCTTCAGTTCCGCTTGCTGCGCGCAACGCGCGCGATGCTCGACCCGATGCTCAACCTCGGCATGATCGACCGCGCACGCGCCGAGAAAGTCCTCATCGACGATGTCGGCGTATCGAAAGCGATGGCGCGGCAGGAACTTGACCGCTACACCTTCAACGCACCCGGCCAGGCCGGCAGCTATTTCTACGGCTACGCGCGCATCCTCGAACTGCGCGCCGAAACCGAACTCGCCCTCGGCGAAAAATTCGACCGCCTCGCCTTCAACAACTTCCTGCTGGACCAGGGCATGCTGCCGCCGGACCTGCTGGCGAACGCGGTGCGCGAACAGTTTATTCCTGCGCAGAAAGCGAAACGCTGATGCGGAGAATATGTTTGCGATTCACCGCAAACGTAGGGTGGCGGTGAGCGCAGCGAACCCCACCATCGCAACGTCGCCGCGTTCATAGGGTGCTGCCTTGGCGCACCGCTTGCGCTTCATGAGCGGCAGATATCGCGTAGGGCGGAACCGCCGAAGGCGATTCCGCCGATGCCGGTCGCCCGGCCATGATCCAAATGGGCGGGGTTTTAACAGCGCAGCCGCTCATCCGCTGTGCGGGTTCCGCCCTACGGATTACGCCTTGTGGCCTATCGGGAAACATTCCCGATAGGCCATCGGCCCCACGCGGCTAAAATGCCGGGCTGTCAGATATGACAGGGTCGATCAATCGCGTTTTCGCGTT
>JANOKD010000103.1:0-16541 GCA_031419075.1 Lysobacterales bacterium | reverse complement strand
TTCGGCGTCGTGGACATTGCCGGGAATGCCGTTGCTGGCCGCATCGCGTGGGCCAATGCCGGATAGAAACAGCAGGTCACCTACGCGGCGCGCGTGCGGGTAATGGCCGACGGCTTTGGGGGCGGACGCGGCGTGGATGCTGTTGCTCATCCTTCGCTCCTGTTTTTTCCAAGCGCTGCGATCGCTGCGGGATACTGTTCCGCGAGTTCGGGCAGCGATCCCGCGTCCACGCCGAGTTGACGCATTTTGCCGTCGTGCAGACCGTAGATCCAGCCGTGTACGGTAAGTGTTTGGCCGCGCGCCCATGCGTCCTGTACAACCGTGGTCTGCGCGACGTTGACCACCTGTTCGATCACATTGAGTTCGCACAGCCGCGCGTGGCGCATCGATTCCAGTTCGACGGTGTCCAGCAGTGCGGCATGTTTTTGTGCGACATCGCCGACGTGGCGCAGCCAGTTGTCGGCCAGACCCACGCGGCCGCCGGTGAGGCTGGCGTGCACGCCGCTGCAGCCGTAGTGGCCAACGATCAGAATGTGTTCGACCTTCAGCATGTCGATCGCGAACTGGACCACCGAGAGGCAGTTCAGATCGGTGTGGACTACGACATTGGCAATATTGCGATGGACGAACACTTCGCCCGGCGCGAGGCCCATGATCTGGTTCGCCGGCACCCGTGAATCTGAGCAGCCGATCCACAGATATTTCGGAGCCTGCTGCTGCGAAAGCCGCTTGAAGAACTGCGGGTCTTCGCGACGCATGCGCTCCGCCCATTCGCGGTTGTTGTCCAGCAATCCGTCCAGCGATTTGCTCACGGTGTGGTTCCCGTCATCGTCCATCTCCAGTCATAGCGCAATCCCGATATTTTTGGCTTCGGTGAAAAACCGCATCGCTTCCATGCCGCCTTCGCGGCCCATGCCCGATTCGCCGACGCCGCCGAAAGGCGTGCGCAGATCGCGCATCAGCCACGTGTTCACCCACACCATGCCGACGCGCAGGTGTGCGGCGAATCGATGCGCGCGTTTGAGGTCGTTGGTCCATATCGACGCCGCGAGGCCGTAATCGCCGGCGTTCGCAAGCGCCAGCGCTTCGGCATCGTCGGCGAAGGGCTGCAGCGTGATGACCGGGCCGAACACTTCGTCGCGATTGGTCGCGCAGTCGGGCCCAAGGCCTTCGATCACCGTTGGCGCTACGAACCAGCCGGGGCGCTCCAGCGCGTGGCCGCCGCACAGCACATGGCCGCCTTCGTCGCGGGCGCGCTGCAGTGCGGCGACGACTTTGTCGAAATGCGCCTGCGAGACCAATGGGCCCATCCGCGTATCCGAATCCATCGGGTCGCCGAGACGCAGCGCCAACGCGTGTTCTACCAGCGCATCGCGCACTTCGGCGTAGATGCTGCGTTCGATCAGCACGCGCGAGCCGCACAGGCAGATCTGGCCGCTGTTCTGGAACGCCGAACGCACGATCACATCCAGCTGATCGCGCCAGTCGCTGTCGGCGAAGATCAGCGTGGGGTTTTTGCCACCGAGCTCCAGCGACACTTTTTTGAGCTGCGAAGCGGCGAGGGCGGCGATGCGCTTGCCGACCGCAGTGCTGCCGGTGAACGACACTGCTTTGATTGCAGGATCCAGCACCAGCGGTTCGCCGATATCGGGGCCCAGGCCGTGGATGATATTAAGCACGCCGGCGGGGAATCCGATCTCGTTCGCCAATCGGCCAAGCATCGTTGCGGTGACGGGTGTGACTTCGGACGGTTTCGCAACCACGGTGTTGCCTGCGGCCAGCGCCGGCGCGATTTTCCAGGTGAACAGATAGAGCGGCAGGTTCCAAGGTGAGATGGTGGCGACCACGCCCAGCGGCTGGCGCAGCGTGTAGTTGAGCCCGGCCTGACCGTGATGCGATTCGCTGGCGAACTGGGTCGCGGCGTGCGCGAAGAAGCGCAGATTGGCAATGGCGCGCGGAATTTCGGCATCGCGCGCCAATGCAAACGGTTTGCCGCTGTCCAGCGCCTCGGCGTGCGCGAAATCATCGAGCCGCGCTTCCAGCGCATCGGCGAGTCGTTCGAGCCAGCGTGCGCGTTCGCTGTGCGCCAGTATCGACCACGCGGGAAACGCGGCCTGTGCCGCGGCGATGGCCGCGGCGGCGTCGACGGCATCGCCTGCGGCCACTTGCGCGTACACCCGGCCGCTGGCGGGATCGAAGACATCAAGATGACGGCCGCTGTGCGATGGACGCTCGGTGCCGGCGATCACATGGTTGAAGGTAAGCATTTGACAAGCTTACCGGCCGCAGACCTTCGCGCCCAGTTCGAAGATGGACGCGGGATCAGGTTTGACAGCGCCGGCACAGATACAGCCGGCGCGCGCCGTTTTGCTGGCGGATGATGCGTCCGCTGCACTGCGGGCAGGCTTCGCCTTCGCGGTCGAACACCAGGAAGCGGAAGCCCTCGGGCGTGTCGGTCAGGTAGTCCTCGCGCATGCCGTTCGCCGGTTCGATCCCGCGGGTGGCATAGCTGCGGCGGGGGATCGCCAGCAGTTCGCGTGCCAGCGCCTGGGTTTGCGGTGCGGTGAGGTCGGCCGGCGTGCGCTCCGGCAGCAGCCCGGCGGCGAACAGCACTTCCGATCGCAGATAGTTGCCCATACCGGCGAGGAAGCTCTGATCCAACAGCAGCGCGCTCAATGCGCGGCCGCGGAATCGGGGCTCCTGCAGGCGCTTGGCGACGGTTGCCACTTTGAGCGTCGGGTCGAGCACATCAGGGCCGAGTTTGAGCAGAAACGGGTGGCGATGGATCTCGTCGCTGCGCCACATCGTGATGTCCGAGGCCGAATACAGCAGGATCGCGCTGCGCTCGGTCTCCAGCGCCACCCGCAGCGAGCGGGTGGTGTCTGGGCGTTCACCGACTTGGGCAATTTTCCACACGCCGTACAGCTGGTTGTGGCTGTACAGGGTCCAGCCATGATCGAAGCGGGTGAGCAGGGCTTTGCCGTGAGGCACGATGGCT
Source organism: Lysobacterales bacterium (assembly GCA_031419075.1). GTDB lineage: Bacteria > Pseudomonadota > Gammaproteobacteria > Xanthomonadales > Xanthomonadaceae > Lysobacter_I. The sequence goes on along the minus strand of JANOKD010000103.1, from coordinate 13,543 downwards.
TGGATGCGATGCCCGATAAGGCTGGTTTCGTAGGGTTTCAGCGCGGGAAACGCGAACCATGCAGCACGCAATGGCTCGCCGACAATGGCAGCGACAAGGCGATCGGCAGCGCGGCGGATCTCGGGGCCTTCAGGCATGGATTCAGGGCAGCGACGGCGGAATGGTCTGGGTGTCGTGGTATTCGAAACCAAGATGGCGCTCAGTCACGCGCGCGATCCGCGCCGACACCAGGACCGCCGGACCCGAACCCTGAAAGAAGAACAGCTGTGCGACGTTACCCTCGCGCAGCAGACAGCCGTTGGGCCGGAAAATGCCGCAACCGCCCTCGGACAGATCAAGCACATCGGCCACCCAGGCCACCTCGCCGTGCTGGATCAACACCTGTATCGCGAACGGCACACGGTCGGCGAATCGGCGCTCTTTCAGCTGTATTCCTTCCATGCGAATGATATCCAGGCAGCGTGGGGTGGAATGCGGTATGGCCTGGACCAGCGCGACATCACATAGGCGTTGCCTATAGGCTGCCGCACTCGCGTCCCTCAGGCAACCATTGGTCGTCCATCGTGCAGAAACCGCGCAAAAAAATCAGATCGGCAGCGTCTGCGGTTCCAGATACTCGAAGCCCACGAACTGCGGGCTGCACCACACTACGCGCGACTCGACGCTGAAGACATGGCGTTCGTCGATCATCAGATAAAGCCGGACGTGGGTGCCATTGATCAACGACCAGTCATGGGGGCGAGTCACGCAGCAGCCCGTGGCTGAGACATTGTCGATATGGCCGAGAAAGCCATCTGCGCCGCGTGCGATCAGCACCAGACAGTCGTATTCATGGCGATCGGCGCGGCGGCGTTCGTCGGGGGACATGTGGCTTTCCGGTACTGCGTCGACGACAGCATAGCCGCCCAGCGGATCAACTCAAGTACAAGACATCAGTCTGGATGAGTGGATTTCTGTGATGGCTGCCAGGAGTTTGGATGCGGGTTGGTCATATCGACTGCATCCGCCCGCCATCCACAGCAAGACTGACGCCATTGATGTAGGCGGCGGCCGGTGCGCAGAGGAAGGCGATTGCAGCGGCCACCTCTGCGGGCTGCGCGAAACGCCCAGACGGTACGGTTTGACGCATCGCTGCGGCCACGGCGGCCTCGCTTTGGCCGCTGGCATGCGCGCGGTCGTGCAGAATCTGCGCGAGGCGCGCAGTTTCGGTGTAGCCAGGCAATACGTTGTTGACGGTGATGCCGTCGGCCGCCAGCTCGCGCGACAGGGTCTTGGCCCAGCTCGCAACTGCGCCGCGGATGGTGTTGGAGACGCCGAGATTGGCAATCGGTTCGCGCACCGAGGTCGAGATTACGTTGACGATGCGGCCCCAGCGCGCCGCGCGCATGCCCGGCAGCACCGCCTGCACCAGCGCGTGATTGGCCAACAGATGCCTGCGAAACGTATCGATGAACGCGTCTTCGCTGGCGGCACAAGCGGGGCCACCGGCCGGGCCGGCAGTGTTGTTGACCAGGATGTGCAGAGGACGATCAGCAATGAGCGCGTTGACGCTGACGCGCAGGGCGTCGGTATCGGATACATCCGCGACCACCAGACCGTGACGCTGCGTGTCGATGCGGGGCAATCCATCGACCACCGCCTGCAGTGCGTCTGCGCGACGCGCCAGCACGGTGACATCCGCGCCCAGCAGCGCCAGCTCGTGCGCGGTCGCGCGCCCGATCCCTTCGGAGGCGCCGCAGACCAGCGCATGTTTACCGTGGAGATTCAGATCCATCGTGATGGGTATCCTGTATGGGTCAGTCGTCGCGGCCAGCGTCGCTGGCTTGCATGTGGTGTGCGATCGCGCGGGCGCCGACATCGTTGCGTGCGGCCATGTCGTTGCGGACTGCACGCCGGTTGACCGGCGGGTGGTTCTGGCTGAGCTTGAATTTCAGATCGATGCGAGCCGGAGTGAAGCGGAACCCGATGATGCCGCCCAGCTGATTGCGGTGGTCGTCGCGCGTCATTTCGAAACGCCAATCGCGACCAACCGTGGCTTCGAAACGCTGGCTGAGCCGGTCCACGAGGTCGCCCAGCGCGGCTTCGTCTTCGTACACATCAAGCCGGCCGTGCAGATGCGCGACCGCGTAGTTCCAGGTCGGCACCCGCGCGGCGGTTTCTTTATCCGGATACGCGCTTGGCGAAACGTAGGCATTGGGGCCGTGCACGATCATCAGGATGTCGCTGATGTGTTTCGTCTGCGGGTTGGGCCGTGCCCAGTGTCCTTCGATCAGCAGCGTATCGCCGTCACGGCGATAAAGCACCGGCAGATGACTGACGAAGGGCGCGCCATCGGGGCCGGTGCTGATCAAAGTAACCAACGGATGCGCGTCGATCAGCGCATCGAGTGCGGCGAGATCGGTTTCTGCGAAGGCGCGGGGGAGGTACATGCCGTCAACGCGCCAATGTTCAGGCACGCGCGCCGAGCGTCTGGATCATCATCCCGCGCAGTTGGTCGTCGTGTTCGGACTGCGGCGGCGCTATCTCCGCCAGCGAAAAGCCGCGCTCAAGTGCGTCTTCCTCATCCAGACCCTCAAGCGTCACGAATTCGGCGTCCATCAGCGCCGCGCGTGCGGTGTCTTCGCTGTCGTAGGCGAGGGTGTTGCCATCGCTGTCGAAGACCTCGGCGGTGCCGGCCTCGCGAATGCGCAGCCGCGCCCACACGATCGTGCGACCGATGCTCGCAAGCCACCAGGTTTCGCGGACATCGTGATCCATTGTTGCTGTCGTCGTATTCATGGCGATGCCACCGACCACAGCCACAGAATGCCCGCAGTGAACAGGCCGATCAGGATCGTAGCCAGCGACAGCCGTGCCGGCGTGGCCAAGCCGTCGAGATTGCGATCTTTCGCGGCGCGATAACCGCCGTCGAGCAGCCACCACAGCGTAGCGGGGTGGATGAACGCAGGAGAGGACAGGCGCGCGCGCATCTCCGGCTGACGGTCGCGCAGATGCACCAGCGTCAGCGGCCAGAAAATCATGAAGGCGCTTGCGCCGGCGATTGCCAGCGCTACGCAGACCAGGGCGAAGAACAGAATCATGAGGCGTTACATCTCGACGGTGGTGGCGGCGGGAGCCGCGATGAATAACGGAAGTGCGAAGCAGCCCATCGCGGCTCCCGCCGCTCCCACACAAGTTGCTTCCAAAAAGAAACCCATCAGAACTCCGCATGCCCAGGCGCGCGCGGGAACGGAATCGCGTCGCGGATGTTGTTGAGGCCGCAGACGTAGACCACCAGACGTTCGAAACCCAAGCCGAAACCGGCGTGCGGCACGGTGCCGTAGCGGCGGAAGTCGCGGTACCAGCCATAGAGCGACGGATCGAGGCCGAACTGCGCGATGCGTGCGTCCAGAATGTCCAGCCGTTCTTCGCGCTGGCTGCCGCCGATGATTTCGCCAATACCCGGCGCCAGCACGTCCATCGCGGCGACGGTTTTGCCGTCGTCGTTGAGACGCATATAGAAGGACTTGATGTGCTCGGGATAGTTCATCACCACCACCGGGCGGCCAACGTGGGTCTCGGTCAGCCAGCGCTCGTGTTCGGTCTGCAGGTCCAGGCCCCATTCGACCGGGAACTCGAACTTCTGCTTGGCGTTCTGCAGCAGTTTCACCGCGTCGGTGTACTGGATGCGCTCGAACGGTGCGCTGACAAACGCCTCCATCCGGGTGATTGCATCTTTCTGCACGCGTTCGGCGATGAACGCCATATCGTCGGCGCGCTCGCTCAGCACCGCGCGGAACAGATACTTGAGGAAGTCTTCGGCCAGATTGGCGTCGTCGTTGAGATCGGCAAACGCGATCTCCGGCTCGATCATCCAGAACTCAGCAAGGTGGCGCGAGGTGTTGCTGTTTTCGGCGCGGAACGTCGGGCCGAAGGTATAGACCTTGCTGAGCGCGAGGCAGTAGCCCTCGACGTTGAGCTGGCCGGACACGGTCAAAAACGCCTCTTTTCCGAAGAAATCCTTGCTGAAATCGACGTTGCCATCGGCGGTCTTCGGCAGATTCATCATGTCCAGCGTAGAGATGCGGAACATCTGCCCGGCGCCTTCCGCGTCCGAGGTCGAGATGATCGGGGTATTGATCCAGTAGAAACCGTTCTCGTGGAAGTAACGATGGATCGCCTGCGCCAGACAGTGACGGATGCGAGTGACGGCGCCAAACAGGTTGGTGCGCGGGCGCAGATGCGCGACCTCGCGCAGGAATTCCAGCGTGTGCGGCTTGGGCTGGATCGGGTAGGTTTCCGGATCTTCGACCCAACCGACCACTTCGACTTCGGTGGCCTGGATCTCGAAACTCTGGCCCTTGCCCTGCGACGCCACCAAGGTGCCGGTGGCGACCACCGCGCAGCCGGCGGAGAGACGCTTCACTTCGGTTTCATAGTTGGGCAGGGCATCGGTGGCGACGATCTGGATCGGCGCAAAGCAGGAGCCGTCGCTGATCTGCACGAAGCTGAGCGCGGTGGAATCGCGGCGGGTGCGGACCCAGCCTTTCACGGTGACTTCGGTGCCTGCTTTAGTACCCACTCCGGCCATCCCGGCCAATGCTTCTTTTACGCTGATGAACGCCATCGCCTTGAATTCCCGCGCCGCTGCGCCGATATGGGGTGAGCCGCCAAGTTTAACTGAGATAGAATCGCCCACATGACCATTTCCCTTGCTCCCGCCGCCCTGCAGCGTATTCAGGGCTATCTCACCGACACGCCTGGCGCGCTCGGCCTGCGTTTCGGCGTCAAGCGCACCGGCTGCTCAGGCTGGAGCTACGTGGTTGATCTGGCCCGAGAGGCCAAGCCCGGTGACGTGGTCAGTGAGCAGGACGGCATCCAGGTGTTCGTCGATGCCGACAGTCTGGCGCTGGTCGACGGCACCGAGATCGACTTTCTCAAGCAGGGCCTGACTGAGCAGTTTGTGTTTCGCAACCCAAACGTCAAGGCCGAATGCGGCTGCGGCGAGAGCTTCACCACCGACGCCGACCGCGCGGCCTGACTTTCGGCATACCCGCCAGCGCATTCCCGCGACTAGACTCCGGGACTTGTCTGCGCTGGAGTGAGCCATGATCCGCAGTGTGATCCGCAGTGTGATCCGCACATCTGCAGTCGCGTCCGCGGTTGTGGCCATAACCGCCTTTGGCTCGCTGGCGCACGCTCAACAGATGTCAGCTCAGCAAATCCATACCCTCACGACGGACGAAGGCAAACGCCTGCACGCGTTCTTCGCCGAGGAATGGGAGCGCGGCCTGCGAGAGAATCCAGAGTCGGCTTCATTCGAAGGCGACCGACGCTACAACGACCGCTGGACCGACCGCAGCTTGGACGCCATCGCCGCCAGCGAAGCCGCCGACCGTGAAGCGCTGGCGAGTCTGAAACGCTTTGATCGTCGCAGGCTCAGTCCATCGGACCAGCTCAATTACGACACCTTCCTGTGGCTGCAGGACAAGACCGTGCAGCGGCAGACGTTTCGCGAATACCTCCAGCCCATTGGTCATCAGGGCGGGGTGCAGAACGCGGACGGCATCATCGAAGGCTTGGCGTTCAATGAAGTCCGCGACTATCGCAACTGGCTGGCGCGGATGCGCGCACTGCCGAAGGTGATCGACCAGACCATTGCCCTGATGCGCGAGGGCGTGAAGGCCGGCAACGTGCCGCCGCGGGTGTTGATGCAGCGGGTGCCTGCGCAGATCGCCGTTCAGATCGTCGACGACCCGATGAGCAGCCCGTTCTATCGGCCGTTCGCGAAATTCGCTGCCAACGTGCCTGAATCCGAGCACGCAGTGCTGCAGGCCGAGGCACGCGAGGTGATTGCAGGGCAGATCGTGCCGGCATACCGAACGCTGCAGACCTATTTCAACGATGAATACCTGCCGAAGACCCGCACCGGCATCGCAGTAGCGGATCTGCCCAACGGCAAGGCCTATTACGATTTTCTGGCCAGCGACTACACCACGACCACGCTCAGCGCCGATGCGATCCACGCCATCGGCCTGAAAGAAGTCGCGCGCATCCGCGCCGAGATGGAAAAAGTCAAGATTGAGGTCGGTTTCCAGGGCAATCTCAACGACTTCTTCGTGCATCTGCGCAGCGATCCGAAGTTCTTCCACACCTCGCCCGAAGCGTTGCTGGAAGCGTATCGCGCCATCTCCAAGCGCATCGATCCGGAGCTGGTGAAAGTCTTCCGCATCATCCCGCGGCAGCCGTATGGCGTGCGCCCGATTCCCGATAACATCGCGCCCGACACCACCACCGCCTATTATCAGCAGGGTGCAAGCGACGGCAGCCGTGCGGGCTTTTACTACGTCAATCTGTACAAGCCCGAAGTGCGGCCGACCTGGGAAATGATGCCGCTGTCGCTGCATGAAGCGGTGCCGGGCCACCACTTCCAGTTTGCGCGCGGTCTGGAACTGCCGGATGCGCCGATGTTTCGCCGCACCGCTTATTTTGTGGCCTACGGCGAAGGCTGGGGCCTGTACGCCGAACAGCTCGGCTACGAGATGGGCCTTTACGACGACCCCTACGACCGTATGGGCCAACTCGCCTATGAAATGTGGCGCGCGGTGCGGCTGGTGGTGGACACCGGCATGCATGCCAAAGGCTGGAGCCGCGAGCAGGCGATCACGTACTTCAAGAACAACGCGCCGAAGACCGATCAGGACATCGTCAACGAGATCGACCGCTACATCGGCACGCCGGGACAGGCGCTGGCCTACAAGATCGGACAGATGAAGATTTCCGAACTGCGCGCCCGCGCCAAGGAGTCGCTGGGCCCGAAGTTCGATCTGCGCGATTTCAACGACGCCGTGATGGAAACCGGGTCAGTGCCGCTGGAGACCCTGGAGCGGCATATCGATGCGTGGATCGCACGACATCGCTGACCGATGTGTTCCGGTAGAGCGGCCTTCAGGCCGCTCTACGAGCAATCAAGCGGCGTTGAATCGACGCTCGTCCTCGCGCACCCGCATCGTTGTCGATCTAGCGCTCCCCTAAGGTGCCAAAAGCTCAGGGTTTGCGCCCAAGTGCTTGAACTGCCATACTTTCTGGCTCTTTCGCCCCGGCGGAGGACCTTGCCCTACCGTCGCTGTTTTGGCGCCGAGGGGGCTTTCGGCAGGCAATTCCGCCTGTCGATATCCACAAGGACACACCCAATATGCGTCATTACGAAGTCGTTTTCATGGTCCATCCGGACCAGAGCGAGCAGGTGCCGGCGATGATCGAGCGTTATAAATCGCTCGTTGAATCCGGCAGCGGCACGATTCACCGTCTCGAAGACTGGGGCCGCCGTCAGCTCGCGTATCCCATCCAGAATCTCGTCAAAGCCCATTACGTGATGATGAACATCGAGATCGATATCGCTGTTCTCAACGAACTGGTCGACACCTTCCGCTTCAACGACGCCATCCTGCGTCATCTCGTGGTCAAGCGCGATGGTCCGGATACCGAACAGTCCCTGATCATGAAAAACAAGGACGACAAGGACAAGGGCGACAAGGGCGATCGCCGCCGTCGCGACGATGACGGCGCTATCGGCATTGCCGACAGCGACGATATTGCCGATTCCGCCGATTCCGTTGAAGTCTGAGGAGACCACCCATGTCCAAGTTTTTCCGTCGCCGCAAGTTCTGCAAATTCACCGCCGAAAACGTGGTCGAGATCGATTACAAGGATCTCAACACGCTGCGCCAGAACCTCACCGAGAACGGCAAAATCGTGCCGAGCCGCATCACCGGCACCAAGTCGAAGTACCAGCGCCAGCTCGCGACCGCCGTCAAGCGCGCTCGCTTCCTCGCGCTGATTCCGTACACCGACAACCACAACATCTAAGGCTGTCATCCACATCCGGGCCCAGCCCGGGTGAGGGACGACATTCGATCCACTGTCATTCGGACAGCCACCCGCTGCGGCGCACGCCATAAAAATGCGCGCCGCTAACGAATACGGAACTATTTCCATGAAACTGATTCTTCTGCAGAAAGTCGTCAACCTCGGCAGCCTTGGCGACACCGTCGACGTCAAGCCGGGCTACGGCCGCAATTTCCTCGTGCCGCAGGGCAAAGCCGTTCCGGCCACGGCCACCAATATCGCGACGTTCGAAGCCAAGCGCGCCGAGTACGAAGCCAAGGCCAAGTCCATGTCGGATAACGCCGATTCGCGTCGCGGCCAGCTCGACGGCGTCAGCGTCACGATCAAGGCCAATGCCTCGACCGAAGGCAAGCTGTACGGCTCGATCGGCCCGCGCGATATCGCCGAGGCGCTTACCGCGGCCGGCCACAAGGTCAACAAGTCCGAAGTGGTGATGGGCGAAGGCGCGCTGCGCAACATTGGTGAGCACGATGTGCTCGTGCATCTGCATGCCGATGTCGAAGTGACCGTCAAAGTGGTGATCGAGCCCGAAGCCGCGTAAGTCCGGCTTTCAGGCATCGACTGAACGGGCGCCGCAGGGCGCCCGTTTTGTTTGGCGCCGAGGGATGGCGTCGCAGGCGGCGAGACGGTGAACCGATAAGAAGCGCATCAGCAATCGGACTTATCCACAGGTTGTTGCATCGCGAGTCCACAGGCTGGGGGCATACGATGGTGCCCAAGACCGTGTCCCGGCCTGGCGTCATTCACAGCGTGTCGTTCACAGCGTTTTTCCCGATGCCGCACCCCGGAGCAGTACATCCTTATGGCTTTCCGCCCCAATACCTACGGCGACAACCGCCGCCGCGATACGTTCAGCGACAGCCGTGTGGAACAACTGCGCATTCCGCCGCAGTCGATCGACGCCGAACAGGCGGTGATTGGCGGTCTGATGCTGGCGCCTGACGCCTTCGACCGCATCGCCGACCGTCTCAACGAGGAAGACTTCTACCGCCGCGATCATCAGCTCATTTATCGAGCGATCCGCGAGCTCGCCGAGAAGAGTCGGCCCTACGACGCGGTGACGCTGGGCGAGTGGTTCGAGTCGCAGGGCCTGTCGGAGCAGGTCGCCGGCGGCGCCTATCTGGTCGAGCTCGCCAGCACCACGCCTTCGGCCGCGAACATCACCGCTTATGCCGAAATCGTCCGCGACAAGGCGATTCTGCGGCAGTTGATCGACGCCGGCACCGGCATCGTCAACGACGCCTTCCAGCCCGATGGTCGCGACAGCGATGAAATCCTGTCCCAGGCCGAGAAGGACGTGTTCGCAATCTCCGAGGCGCGCGCGCAGGGCCGCACCGACTTCGTCGCGATCAACAAGGCGATGGCCGAAGCCTTCGATGTGCTGCAGACGCGCTACCAGAACGGCGGCAGCATCACCGGCCTGCCGACCGGCTACACCGAATTCGACGAGATGACCGCCGGCCTGCAGTCGACCGATCTGATCATTCTCGCTGCGCGCCCGGCGATGGGAAAAACCACGCTCGCACTGAATATCGCCGAGCACGCCGCGATCAAAACCAAGAAGCCGGTCGCGGTGTTTTCGATGGAAATGTCGGCTTCGCAGTTGGCGCTGCGTTTGATCTCCGCCAACGGCAGGGTCAACGCCACCCGTCTGCGCACCGGCCAGCTGGAAGACGAGGACTGGAGCCGGGTCAGCAGCGCGATTCGGATGATCAAGGAAACCAAGATTTTCATCGACGACACCCCGGGCCTGTCGCCCGAAAGCCTGCGCGCGAAGGCGCGTCGCCTCAAACGCGAGCACGGTCTGGGCCTGATCGTCATCGACTACCTGCAGCTGATGGCGGTGCCCGGCAACAGCGAGAACCGCGCCACCGAAATCTCCGAAATCTCGCGCTCGCTCAAAGGTCTGGCGAAAGAACTCAACGTCCCGGTGATCGCGCTCTCGCAGCTCAACCGATCGCTGGAAACGCGCGCCGACAAACGCCCGGTGATGGCCGACCTGCGCGAATCCGGCGCCATCGAGCAGGACGCCGACATGATCGTCTTCATCTATCGCGACGATTACTACAACAAGGAAAACTCCCCGGATAAAGGCCTTGCCGAAATCATCATCGGCAAACAGCGTAACGGCCCGACCGGCTCCTTCAAGCTGAAATTCTTCGGCGAATACACGCGCTTCGATAATCTTGCGTTCGATTCGATGGGGAGCTTCGAGTAAAGAAGGATCGGAACGCTCATTCCACCGACATGCGCGACCCGAAAGAACACACGGTATGCCGACAGAGGATGGACATCGCTTCGGGCATCATCGTGTATGCGCAGGATGTGATGGCATTGTGCGAGCCAACCCCAGCAGTGCGATGACACTGAATCCGGCGCCCGCGTAGAAGGTGAATGACGCGCCGAGCCGGTCCCACAGAAGTCCTGCCACGACGCTGGCGACCAGCATGGAGAGGCCGCTGACCAGATTGAAGAAACCGAAGGCCGTGCCGCGAAGATCGGGCTCGGCTGTATCGGCTACCATCGCCGCCAGCAGCCCTTGGGTCATCCCCATGTGAATGCCCCACAGCGCCACGCCAGCGAGCACGGTCATCCAGTGGTCGCCGCTGGCCAACACCATGTCAGCGGCAACCAGTACGACGAGTCCCCACGCCAACAGCGTCTTGTGACTGATGCGGTCGGACAGTTTGCCGAACGGATAGGCTGATCCTGCATAGACAAGATTCATCGCAACCATCACCAGCGGCACCAGCGCCATCGGGATGCCGGATTGCCAGGCCCGCAGCACCAGAAACGCTTCGCTGAACCGTGCGAGTGTGAACACCGCACCGATCCCCACCACCCACCAATACGACGCGCTGAGCCGCTTCAGGTTCTCGCGACGGATCGGATTGATTTTTTTCTCTCCTCCGTGCCGTTCGGGTTCGCGAACCCCGAAAATCAGCAGCGCCACCGCCAACAGTCCGGGAATGACCGCGACCCAGAACACGGCCCGGAAATCATTGGCCCACAGCAACATCAATCCGACGGCAAGCAGTGGGCCGAGGAAAGCGCCTACGCTGTCGAGCGCTTGGCGCAGGCCGAACGCAGCCCCCCGGATCTCCGCCGGCACGATATCGGCCAGCAGTGCGTCGCGCGGCGCGCCGCGAATGCCTTTGCCTACACGGTCCAGAAAACGTGCCGTCAGTACGATCCCGATGGAGGGTGCGAGCGCGAACAGCGGCTTCGTGAACGCGCCCAGCGCGTAACCGAACACGGCCAGCGCCTTGCGCTTGCCAAGATAGTCGCTGAGGACGCCGGAGAAGATCTTGACGGTCAGCGCGGTCGATTCGGCGATGCCTTCGATTAGTCCCACCGTAAGCGCACTCGCACCGAGCGTTCCCACCATGAAAAGCGGCAGCAGGCTGTGGACCATCTCGGATGAGATATCCATCAGCATGCTGACGAAGCCAAGCGCCCAGACGGCGGGTGGAATTTTTGCCAACGGCGCTTCAGGAACGCGATTCATTCAGGGGTTGGATGTCGCACAAAGGCTCGGTGGCGTTATGCCGTTACACCCGTCATGCCCCAGTCGTGGGCACGAACATCGTACGTCCTCCGGGTTTATCGCTCGGGTTCGCGTTGAGTCCCCTCTATTGCGCCGTCTTCTGGTGGAGTGCTCGTTCGGGCTGCTGTTCGCCCTTGCGTTATGACCGGGATCGATCTTTGCGGCACGACAGCGCTACTCGCGGTATTTGGCGGAAGCGGTTTGGAAAGCAGGTTTCGCTTGAAGGTTTTCTCGACGAAGATCTCATGGATCGACCACCAGTGCGTCGCGTCGCTGCCGGTTTGTTCGATCCGAAGATGACGCGCTTTTTGCATGGGGAAACGGATGCCGGTGACCGGCCCATCGCCGGCGCCGGAAGCCGCTGGGCCGCGCCACAGCACGCCATCGTCGGAAACCAGGACACGATATCCGCGCGGATAGTCGTTGGGATTTGCGCGCGTATCCAACTGGATGCCGTCGAAAGATTCGAGGCGCTGCAGGTCGATCTGGAACACCTGACCCGGCTTCTGCGATGTCCTGGCCGTCCAGCGTGTGGCGTCTGATCCATCGATCGCCAGCGGTGCATCCGATACGCTCGATGACGCGCTTAAAACCCAGCCATTCGAATCGAGCACCGGGCGGTATACCGTTGGATCTTCGGTCTGATACACGGCGATGTCGTGGATCGACCACCAGCGATTCGGCGATGCTCCGCTCAGTTCGATGCGCACGTAACGTGCTGCCTGTGTATCGAAATACAGATCGGTCAGCGAGCGAAAGCCCTGGCCGGAAAAGATCGGGCTGCGCCAATAGAGGCCATCGTCTGAAACAAGCACGCGGAAGGCGCGCGGATAGTCTTCAGGATTGAGTGCAGCATCGATCACGATCCGATTGAAGGGACGCAGCGCTCCAAGATCGATCTGGAAAAATTGCCCCGAGGCCTGTGTTGCGCCGGTCGACCACCGCGAGTCGGTGCTGGCATCGATGGCATTCTGCAATAGCGCAGTGTTCGACGAAGCGCTCAGCGTCCATTGGCTGCGATCGAGCTGGGTATTCGGCGCATTGCCGTAAACGCTCATCAGATCCCACGTCGGCCCGATCTGGTTGCAGCCTTCCGGGCCGATGTCGACGCGGCCAGGACAGCCTGATTCGTCGGCGGCGTCGTTCGCCGGTCCGTTACCGCATTGGATGTCGTTGTACGGAATGCGTCCATCGAGAGGGCCGACGCCGAGCGCCCTGGTGATGTCGGCGCAGATGGCGACGACGTTTTTGCTGCCGAAGGGGGTCGGCGCGGTTTTGGTATCCAGTCCGTGATCGAAACCGTTCGAGTCGCAATAGCATTTGCCGCCAACGGCGTAACTGTCTTTCCATCCTGGCTGCGGGTTGTATTGCTGCGCAAACACATCGCCGATTGTCGCGAAAATACCGAAACAACACAGCAGGAAAGAACTGCAATTCTTCATGTCGCCGTCTCTGTTAGCTTTGCAAAACGCTTTGACTACATCAAAAAGGATCCTCGCGGCACCCGGCGCACTAGCGAGGAATTCGAGCTTGATGACGCTGCCGGTAATCTGCCCTGAATCAAGCGATCCATAGACGATCCGGTCTGTGATCCGAGTTTGATAGGTTTACATTGCGGCCGGTGGTGTGGGTAAACAATATTGGGGGCAGCTCCAACCCGGGGCGGACCTGTTGCCCCCATTGTTGCCCCCACTTATCCCCGGATTGCGAGCCCCTATGGGATGTCTTCGGGCATAAAAAAAGCCGAAACCCTTGTTTTTATTGGGGATTCCGGCCTTTCTGGGACTGCTTTGGAGCTTGAAATGGTGGAGGTGGGGGGAATCGAACCCCCGTCCGAAAGCGCGCGATCTCTGGTACTACATGCTTAGCACGACGTTCGTTTTCGGCTGACGGCAACACGACGTGCGAAGCACACCGTCAGACACACCCGCTTTGTTTAAACATCGGTTGACGGGTCGCCGCCGATGCCTGTTCCGTGATAATGACCCTACATCCACGAGCACGGGCACAAGTGGGTTCGGGGCTTACGCCTTAAGCGGCGAGAGCGTAGTTGTCGTCGTTGGCAACTAAGTTTTGCAGCTGGATTAACGAGGAAAGCTACCCCCTCGG
>JANOKD010000102.1:0-3096 GCA_031419075.1 Lysobacterales bacterium | reverse complement strand
CGAGCGTGCTTGGAATTGCAAAAGAGTAGCCGCTTCTCATCACTCAATGGTCGCCGCGAGAAGCGCGCTCGCTTCATAGGCAACTGAAGCTTGGCCCCCTTCCCCTCCCGCTTGGGCCCCATTCCACATGGCCAATCGCCTCTTTGCCCTGCTAAGATGTCGGGACACAATCTAGGACACATGCTGGTCGGTGTCTTGCTAGTGATTTCAGGAGGTTAGGGCTGGGGATACCGTGTCCCCCTCTCTCCGCCAGTTTCAAGCGTCGCAGACGCAACGTCTATGGTGGCTCCGTCGGCCCCTCGCGACGCTAGATCGAAAACTCCGCCAGGGCCGGAAGGCAGCAACGGTATCGGTTGATGCGGGTGCCGAGGTCAGCCGGCGGAGCCATCGCCTTTTCTGCGGCAGCCGAATCAACGCAAACGCTGGTCGTTCACCGATATCACCCGTGGCGAAGGGTTCGACCATATGGCGACGATGAGTGTCACCTTGCGCGGTATCGGTTGATTTCAGCCGGCGGAGCCATCGTCATTCGAGCAGCCCGGCCGATCAATACAGGCGCCGGTCCTACTTGCTCTTCTTTCTGACATAAAGCACCAGCGCGTGGTCTTCGATTTCGTAGCCGTATTCGGCCGCAATCCTGTGCTGCAGCGCTTCGATCTCGGGGCTTTCGAATTCGATGATCTTGCCGGTCTCGATATCGACCATGTGGTCGTGATGCTCACCACGATCCAACTCATAGACCGCATGTCCGCCCTCGAAATTGTGCTTCAGCACCAGTCCGGCGGTTTCGAATTGGGTCAGCACCCGATAGACCGTGGCCAGTCCGATCTCATCGCCGTCGTCCACAAGCTTGCGATAGATGTCTTCGGCGGTCATATGCCGCGGCCGGGTCTGTTCCAGCAGTTCCAACACCCGCATCCGCGGATGGGTGACCTTGAGGCCAAGTTTGCGGAGGTCTTTGGATTCCATGCGTGCGGTCCGTAGATTCGAACGGGGGGCGGCATCCAACCCGCGATGAACGATGACGCACAACCGGACTGACGGCAGCGTCGGGCGCCAGTGTATCATCGGGGGCGCTTTAGCCTCCTCCTATTCCGGCCTCCTCATGCTCACCATCGCCCGTCGCTCGTTCCGTACTCCTTTACTTGTCCTCGCCGTCGCGATTGCGACCAGCGGCTGCGGCATTCTCTACAAACAGCCGATTTATCAGGGCAATCTGATCGACAAGACTGCAGTCGAGCAGTTACAGGCCGGGATGAGCAAGCAGGATGTCATGGGGCTGCTGGGCACGCCGTCGATCTCCGACCCGAACAACGAGAATCGCTGGGATTACACCGCGACACAGCGTATCGACCGTCGCGGCACCACCGAAGTGAAGAACTTCACCGTGTATTTCGACGGCGGCGTGGTCAGCAAATGGGAAGGCGAATATTTCGCCGAACAGGACGACGCCCTCGCCAGAAATGCAGGCCGTCAGTTCGGGCCCAATCTGGCTAAAGACGACAAGAAAAAGAAACGCCGCTAAAGCGACTTATGTCCCGGCGCGTCGGCGTCGGGCTTCTTTCGGATCGATTGTCAGCGGACGCAGCAGCTCAACCCGATCACCATCACGCAGCGGTCGGTCGTTGGTTGCCATTTCGCCGTGAACAGCGACGCCGACGTGGTCTGTAGGCGTCAGACCGGCTGCCGCGATAGCTTGCGCTACCGTCGCGCCCTCAGGCAAGTTCACGTGCGCTGACTCATACCGTCGCGGCCACGCTTGAATGACCTCCACGCGGATCTGTCCAGACACCGCTCAATCTTCCCCGCTGTCGGCGACACGCACGAAATCATCGACCATCCGGTCTGCAAGCGTCTGAAACCCTAGCGCAAAGGCCGGCCCCAGCAATTTATTGTTCGGCTCGAAATCCAGACTCAGGGTGACCTTGCAGGCGGATTCGTCCAGCGCATGGAACTGCCAGCGTCCGGTCAGCTTCCGGAACGGCCCTTCGCGCAGCACCATGTCGATGTGATGCGGCGGCGACAGCGTGTTCTCGGTGGTGAACCAAGTGCTCAGCGCACCCAAGCCCAGATCCAGCCGCGCGACGACGCGCGCCGCGTCGGCCTCCAGCACGTCCGCTGCCTCGCACCAGTCGAAACGGCGCGGATATGAGGCGATATCGTTGACCAGCGCGAACATTTTCGCGGCGGAGTGTTCGACCAGAGCAGAGCGTTGGATGACGGGCATGACGTGAATGACTCGCTAGAACGCCCCGCTTCGGGGACAATATGACAAATGAGCAAGCAGAACGCCGGCAAGGATAAGGCAAAGGGGAACGACAAGGCGGGCAAATCCGCGCCGGCCGTCAAAACCATTGCCCTGAACAAACGCGCAAAATTCGAATATCACCTGGAACAGCGCCACGAAGCCGGTCTCTCCCTGCAGGGCTGGGAGCTGAAATCGATCCGCGCCGGCCGCGCCAACATCACCGATGGCTACGCCCTGATCCAGCACGGCGAGCTGTTCCTGATCGGTGCCCAGTTCACCCCGCTGATCCAGGCGTCGACCCACGTCATCGCCAACGACCGCCGCACCCGCAAGCTGCTGCTGCACAGACGCGAGATCGATCAACTGATCGGTAAAGTCCAGCGCGACGGCTACACCATCGTGCCGACCGCCATGTACTGGAAAGGCAATAAAGTGAAACTGGAAATCGCCCTCGCCAAGGGTAAACAGGACCACGACAAGCGCGACGCCGCCAAAGACCGCGACTGGGCCCGCGAAAAGCAGCGCACCATGCGCCGCCACAACCGCGACGCATGATTTAGTCGTCTCCCGCGCTGCGGGAGAGTAAAGCGCGCACCGCCGGGCAAGCCTGCTTTGGCCCTTGCTGCCACCCTTCCCCGCCCCCATACTGCGCCGGTCAGTGGTATCGACTTCCCCGGGGGTGCACAGGCTTCGACGGGAGTAGCAACGTCCACTGGTGCATGCCGAGGGGGTAGCTTTCCTCGTTAATCCAGCTGCAAAACTTAGTTGCCAACGACGACAACTACGCTCTCGCCGCTTAAGGCGTAAGCCCCGAACCCACTTGTGCCCGTGCTCGTGGATGTAGGGTC
>JANOKD010000101.1:0-26719 GCA_031419075.1 Lysobacterales bacterium | reverse complement strand
TTGAGCACCTTCGGCGGCGGCAGCGGCCCGACCATCGCGCACAGGTCGTGGTAACGCTGCAGCTGTTCGCGATAACTCACATCGGTAGCACCCACCACCAGCAGCAGCGGCGTATCGCTCAACAATTTGCGATCGCGATGCAGCAAGCCCCACAGCAGCAGCTGCGGCGCGCGGCCGTGATGTTGGTTGAGCGGATGATCGAGCACCGCGATCTCCGGATCGTTCAGCGCGAAGCCGAGTTCGGCGCCGATCTTGAAGTTGTCGGCAACCAGGCGCGTGTTTGCCGGCATCCGCGCACGCATCGCGTCGACTTCGCGCGCCAAGACATTCCAACCGGCGAAATTCGACGGATACCACTTACTGGCCGCGCTGCGTTCGCGAAGTTCTGGCGACGACACCGCGGCGTAATAGCCCAGGCCAGCAATCAGCCCCAGCGCCGCGAACGCCCAAGTGAGACGGCGCAAGACGGTCGGCCATCGCGACAACGTCAGCGGCACCAACGGCAGCAGCGCGAGGTACGCCGGCAGCGGCCAGTGAAAACTCACGCGTTCGCTGTCTGCGAAAAACCCCAGCGCGAAAAAACCCAGCAGCACCAGCAGCCCGGACCACGCGAGATAACGCGCGCCGGCGGCCTGCGTTGAAGCTTGTTGCGCGAAGCCTGCCCGCAACATCGCAAACAGCAGCAGCGGCGTGACCAGCAGCGCCTGCACCGCGATGAACAGCAGGCCATCGGGATGGAACGCCCACGGATGGCGGTCGACGAGCTGGAAACGCAGGCCGGCGTCGGCGTTATCGAGATTCCACAGCAGCAGGGGCAGCCATGCGAGTGCGCCAAGCGCGACCGCCAGCCACACCCGCACATCGCGCAGCGCGCGGCGGCCTTCGGGCAACAGCAACATCACTGAAAAACCAACGCCGATCACTGCGACGAAGCGATAGTGTGTGAGTCCGCCGATGACCAATCCGGCAGCGAGCAAACACACTGCCGTCCAATGCGCACCTCGCATCAACCGGCTGCCTGCGTCGAGGCACAGCACCGTCGCCAATGCCAGCGGCACATCAGGCATTGCGAGCACACCCAGCGTGCCGATCAACGGCAGCAGCACCGCCAGCATGCCCGCATGCCAAGCGTGATGCGCGCCGACTTCGCGACGCGCGATCACCACGATCCACCAGGGCAGCAGCGCTGCGATGAGCAGGAATGGCCAGCGCAGCCCGAGCAGACTGTGACCGCCGAGTTCAACACCCACACGCGTCAGCCATGCGGTGAGCGCAGGCAGATCCGAATACGCCCAAGCCGGGTGCCGGCCTTCCTGCCAATAAAATGCTTCATCCACGAACAGCGGCAAATGCACGGCCAGCACGCACTTGAACAGCGTCGCCGCTGCCCAGATCGCGATGAACATCCGCTTTGTCGAATCCGTCTGCTGTTCCAATGCGTAGTCTCGGTACACTGCCAAAAATGTTCGCAACGCCTTTCGGAGAACCCTGTGACGCCAGCCCTCGAAGTTCGCACATGCTAAACGACGCGCAGCTTGATGCCCTCAAACGCGCACAGGCACAGGTCAATCAGCTGGTGCTTGGCAAGCCTCACGAGGTGCGTCTTGCGTTCGTCGCGCTGCTGTCCGACGGCCATGTATTGATCGAAGATTTGCCCGGCCTGGGTAAAACCACGCTGGCGCATGCGCTGGCGGCGAGTCTGGGCTTGGGCTTCCAGCGCGTGCAGTTCACCTCCGACCTGCTGCCGTCGGATATCGTCGGCGTGTCGGTGTTCGACGCGCAGGCGCGCAGTTTCCAGTTCCACCCCGGCCCGGTGTTCGCGCAGGTGCTGCTGGCCGATGAAATCAATCGCGCGCCACCGCGCACCCAGAGCGCGTTGTTGGAAGCGATGGCAGAACATCAGGTCACCGTCGATGGCGTGACCCATCCGCTGCCCGACCCGTTTTTCGTGATCGCGACGCAGAATCCGGTGGATCTGGCCGGCACCTATCCCCTGCCCGACTCGCAGCTCGACCGCTTTCTGCTGCGCCTGCATCTGGGCTATCCGCCGGAAGACGCCGAACGCGCGCTGCTGTCCGGCACCGACCGCCGCGATCTGATCGCGCAGAGCACGCCGGTGCTGGATACCGAAAGCGTGCGCGCACTGCGCGGTGCGGTGCGTGAGGTGCACGCCAGCGAGGCGCTGATCGTCTACGTGCAGAAGCTGCTTGCGCGCAGTCGCCACCACCCCGGCGTGCGCGTCGGTTTATCGCCACGCGCGGGTCTGGCGCTGCTGCGTGCGTCGCGCGCGCACGCGCTGCTGCTCGGTCGCGCGCACGCGCTGCCTGAAGACGTGCAGACATTATTTATTTCGGTCGCGGCGCATCGTCTGGTCGCGGACGCCGACGGCGGCGATGGTGCAGCGTTGGCGAAGTCGATTTTGCATGCGGTGGCGGTGGATTGATGACCCTCACCCGGCCTTCGGCCACCCTCACCCGCAAGCGGGAGAGGGGAGAGCGAGCGGAGCGAGCGAGGGTGAGGGGGTTGGCCAAAGAACCAGCCCCAATCCCGAGCCGGGTAAGTAGCGGGCCATGACCGATACCAGTTTCCGCACTTGGATCGAACGCCGCGCCGCGAAGTGGACCAAACCGCGCGCGCCGGAATCGCTGCCGGTGCGCTTCGACCGTCGGCGCATCTACGTACTGCCTACCGGCTTCGGACTGTTTTTCAGCGCGCTGCTGGTGGCGATGCTGCTGGGCGCGCTGAACTACAACAACAATCCGGCGCTGATGCTGGCGCTGATGCTGGGTGGCGCGGCGCACACCGGATTGTTCGCCGCGCATCTGCAGTTGTCGGGTTTGACGATCACCGCGATCGGCGCCGAGCCGGTCAGCGCCGGCAAGCCGCTGCAGCTGCGCGTGCATGCGCGTGCCGAACCGGGCCGTGAACGTCGCGGTCTGCGCATGGTGTCCGGCGATCACGCCGCGTTTCTATCGCTGCAGCAGGGCGCCGGCGAAGCGCTGATCGAACTGCCCACCGAGCGTCGCGGCTGGCTGGAGCCCGGGCGTCTGCGCATCTCCACGACGCGGCCGCTCGGCGTTGCGGTGGCCTGGAGCTACGTCTGGCCGGAAGCGCCGCTGCTGGTCTATCCCGCGCCCGAAGCGCACGGCCCGCCGCTGCCGGACGGCGGCGGCGATCAGGCCATCGCCCGGATGCATCCCAGCGGCGACGACGTGCATCACCTGCGCCCCTATCGGCGCGGCGATTCGCGTCGCGCCATCGCCTGGAAACCTTCAGCGCGGCGCGATGAACTGCTGGTGCGCGAGTACGAACAGCCGCTCGGCGCCGATATCGATCTGGACTGGCGCACATTGAACGCACTGCCCTACGAAGCGCGGATCCGCCGCCTCGCGCGCTGGGTCGACGACGCCGAGCGCGACGGCCGCCGTTATCGACTGATGCTGCCCGGACAACCGCCGCTGGGCCCGGCACAGGGCAATGCGCATCGGCATGCCTGTCTCAAGGCCTTGGCGCTGATGCCGGAGATGGTCGGCCGTGGCTGACAGCAACGCGCCGCCGCTGGATCCCATCGCCCGACGCTGGACGCTGGCCGCGGCAGCCGCGTGCCTGCTGCCGCTGTTGCTGCAGGTGCCGCCGGTGTTGGCCGTGGGGATTGGCGCGGTTGCAGTCGCCATCCCGCTGCTGGCGCGCGAGGGTCGTGCGCCGGGCTGGCTGCGCTTTCTGCTGATTGCGGCCCTGCTGGGCACGGTGATGACCCGCTACGAATTCCGCTTCGGCCGCGATACCGGCTGCGCGCTGCTGGCGACGATGCTGGCGCTGAAACCGGTGGAAATGCACACGCTGCGCGATGCCCGCAGTCTGCTCGGGTTTGCGCTGTTCGCGCCGTTCGCCACTTTTTTGCTTGATCAGGGGCCGCTGCCGCTGACCCTGGGGCTGATCGCTGCAGTTGCAGTGCTGGCGGCAATGCTAAAGCTGACCGAAACCGAAACCGGCGAGACCACACCGGAGGGCACACCTTGGCGGCGCTTTGGCACCGTGGCGCGGATGATCGGCATCGGGCTGCCGCTGGCGCTGGTGGTGTTCTGGCTGTTTCCACGCTTCAGCGCACCGCTGTGGGGCGTGCCGGAGCGCGCCCTGACCCGCCCCGGGCTGTCGGACAAGATGACGCCGGGCGACTGGATCGATCTGATCGCCGACGACAGCCCCGCACTGCGCGCGACCTTCATCGGTGAGGCGCCGCCGCAGTCGCAGATGTACTGGCGCGGCCCGGTGCTGTGGGATTTCGACGGCCGCAGCTGGACCGCGGTGGAATGGTCGCGATCGGTGGGCCGCGCGGAGGCCACGCCGGGCCCGAAGCGCTACGAGTACGAACTGGAAATCGAACCGACCGAAACCAACCAACTGGTCGCGCTGGAGTTGCCGCTGTCCGCCCCGCCCGGCGCGCAGCTCAGCAAGGATTTCAGCCTGCGCAGCGATACGCTGCTGAATGGCATCACCCGCTGGCGCATGCGCTCGGCGCCGCAGGCCACGCTCGAAACCGATCTCCACCCTGCCCTGCGTCGCCTCGCCCTGCGCCTGCCCGCCGGCTACAACCCGCGCACAAAAGCACTGGCCAACACCTGGCGGCGCGAGGCCGGGCCGTCCAGCGCGGCCAGCGACAGCGCCATCGTCAAGCGCGCGATCGGCTGGATCCGCGCCGAGTTCGCCTACACCCTCGACACCCCGCTGCTGGGCCGCCACACCGTCGACGAATTCCTGTTCGACGAGAAAGCCGGGTTCTGCGAGCACTTCAGCGGCGCGTTCGTGGTGCTGATGCGTTCGGCGGGCATTCCGGCGCGGGTGGTCACCGGCTACACCGGCGGGTATCTCAATCCTGTTGGCGATTACTGGCTGGTGCGTCGTTCCGATGCGCATGCCTGGGCCGAAGTCTGGCTGCAGGGCCGCGGCTGGGTGCGCGTGGACCCGACTGCGGCGGTCGCGCCGGAGCGCATCTACGACACCATCGCCGACCGAAGACCGGGCGCGCTGGGCGGGTTCGCCGGACTGACCTCGGTGTTCAACGTCGGCGACTGGATGCGCCGCGGCTGGAACGATTTCGTGCTCGGTTACAACGCCACACAACAGCGCCGCCTGCTGGAATCCTTCGGCGTGCCCGATCTGGATTCCGCCAGGCTGATCCAGCTGTTCGTCATCGCGACCGTACTGGCGATGGCCGGCATGCTCTGGCTGACCACCCGCCAGGAGCGCGAACGCGACCCGATGCTGCGCGCCTGGCGCCGGCTGGAAAAGCGCTATCGTCGGCTTGGACTTGGACGCGCGCTGCATGAGCCGGCAGGACGATGGGTTGAGCGGGTGATCGCGGCGCGGGCGCAGGCGGAATCACTGCGCGGGCTCAGCGCACGTTTCGTCAATTGGCGGTACGCTCGCGGCTGTGGTGGTATTACAAGCGCGGACGGCTTGATTCGCGATCTGCGCAAGCACCGGCCCTAACCGCAACATTTGTTGAAAGCACTGATCTTGACGGCACCTATTGCAAATTCACCGGAGATTTCTTCAATGCAGGCACGCACGCTCGTCATCGCCGCGCTGGCCGCCGCCCTCGGCGGCTGCGTCACCCAGACCAAACCCCTGCGCGGCGAGTTTGCCGCAGTCTCGCCGCACGAGGCGGTCGAACAGGAGAGCACTGGCGCCGTGGTGCGCTGGGGCGGTCGCATCGTCCGCACCGAACCATTGGCCGACCGCACCTGTTTTGAAGTGCTGTCGACCCGCCTGGACGCCTCCGGCCGGCCGTACTGGGCCGCCGACGACACCCGCGGCCGCTTCATCGCCTGCCGCAGCGGCTTCTACGATCCGGCGCTGTTCACCGACACCCGCGAAGTGACCTTCACCGGCCGGGTTGATGGCTACGAAAACCGCAAGATCGGCGACTACGACTATCGATTCCCGCGACTCGCCGCCGACGTGGTGTATCTATGGCCGGTGCGCGAACGTGTCAACGTGATCACACGTCCGGCGCCGTGGCCATGGTGGGGCTGGTGGTGATTTAGCCCCTGTTTTCGTATTGGCTATAAGCAAAAACGGCGACTGTATTGGTCGCCGTTTTTGCGTGCGCACCGTACATGCGCTATTTCGTGCTGCCGGGCGGCGGTTTGTCGCGATAGCGAAACGTCAGCCACAGACCGACTGCGATCGAATAGGACAAATTCGGAATAAACGCCTTGTCCAACGAGGTGACCTTGGAATACAGCGCGACGTAGTTGGTATAGGCGGCCTGCGACAGCGTGAACGCCGCGATCAACAGCACCATCCGGATCGGCACCGGCATTCCTACTTTCAGCGCGATGATCGTCCCTTCCGAAATCAGTACGCCGACCAGGAAGGGAAACGCAACGCCAATGACCACAATACCGACCGAGCTGTCGGCGGCGTGGGTCGCCAGCATCAGATCAGCGAAGGTCACACCAAGTGCGCGGGTGATCAGGAACGCCAGAAAGCCGGTCGAAAACGACATGATGCGAACGTATTGTTCGGCGCCTTCCGCATTCATGATGACCTTGACCGAGATCCAGATCTGGCTGGTGATCACCAGCAGGATCAGGATCTGTTCCAGGACAAGAAAGGGGTCCCACTTCATGCTGGCTCCACCGCTCGCTGACCTCGGACTCCATACGTCGAGCGGGAACATACCACAGCCACCGCAACCGTTTGGTGGCCCAAACCGCGCACCGGACAGGCTGCAAGCGCAGCCGGGCGTCTCATTTGACCACGCGCAGGTGGCGTGGCCCTCGCCCAGAGGACGATGGCGGTTTCCGCGAACGGCGCCAATACAGGATCAGCAGCCAGCCGAACAACATGCCGCCAAGATGCGCGAAATGGGCCACTCCCGGCTGCAGCCCGGTGAAACCGAGCAACAGTTGGAGCGCGCCATAGACGATGACCAGGGTCCGCGCTTTCATCGGGATCGGTGGAATCAGCAGCATCACCCGCTGATTCGGGAACAACATACCGTAACCCAGCAGCAGCCCGAACACGCCGCCCGACGCGCCGAGCGTCGAATAGACAGGCCCACCCTGCGACACCGACGCACTTGCAAACACAAGCTGGCAAAGACCCGCGCCGATCACACACACGCTGAAATAAATCAGATAACGACGCGTGCCCCAAAGCTGTTCCAACTGCGCGCCGAACATCACCAATGCCAGCATATTGAACAAAAGATGCATCAGGTCGCCATGCAGAAATGCGTAGCTCACCAACTGCCACGGCATGAAAGAGGGACCAATTCCGAAGGATCCGGCATCAGGCACCAATGGCCACAAAGCGAACGTCTGCTCCAGAGCCGAGGCATACACTTGCTGCAGCAGAAAAATCGCAATGTTGACGATCAACAAAACCTTGGTGACCTGGGGCAATCTGGAAAACATCCGTGATCCTTGGGGGGAGAGGAATCGGAATCATCGAGTACTCGACGCGGTGGCTATGATACCGGGATGACCGCACTCCCCGCGCTGGGCGCAGACGATTTTTCGCGCGAGCCCTCTCTACTCGCAGACGCGCTGCGCGACCGCAGCGCCTGCTGGATCGCCGATTGGCCCGATGTCACGCTGCGCGATGCGCTGCGCGGCGACCTGCAGCAGCTGCAGTCGTGCGATGCGCTCTCACCGGCAGCCGTCGGTCGCAGCGACAGCCGCGCGCTGCGCAGCGAGATCCGCAGCGACACCACCTGCTGGCTCGACGACCCGCGCTGCGGCGAACCGGCGCGCATGTTTCTCGCACGGCTGGAGGCAATCCGCACCACGCTCAACCGCAGCCTGTTTCTCGGCCTGGCCGAATGCGAAGCGCACTATGCCGCCTACCCGCCCGGTGGCGGCTACGCGCGGCATCGCGACCGTTTCCGCGACAGCGATACGCGCGTGGTCTCCTGGGTGACGTATCTCAACGCCGACTGGGGCCGCGATGACGGCGGCGCACTGCGGCTGCACATCGACAGCGACGATGCCGACAGCAATATGGTGGATCAATCGCCCTTCGGCGGCAGCCTCTGTTTTCTGAGCGAACTGGAGCACGAAGTGCTGCCGGCACGACGCGAACGGCTGAGTATTGCGGGCTGGTTTCGAAAAGCGCCGCATCCTTTGGCTTGAGTCCTGTCGGAACTGAAGCCGCACCTACAGGCACCACTGTTCATGTTTTGTGAAAAAGCTCCAGCTATGGCGCGCAGTTGCGACCCTCAGCCCCAGATTTCCTCGTCGAGCGATTTCACGCATTTCGCAGGACGCACACGTCCGTGTTTGTCGATTTGCACACCTTCACGACGCAGACGCGTGAGCTGTTCCTGCTGATGCGGCGAACCCGGCGGGAAAGCGCTGCGCCCGTCGGAGCGCAGCACGCGATGCCACGGCAGCGCCGGGTCGTTGTTCTGCGAGAGCAGGCGCGCAACCATACGTGCGCGTCCGGGCAGGCCTGCGCGCTGTGCGACGATGCCGTAAGCGGCTGTTTCACCGATCCGAATCGCGCGGATCACGGCGAGGATACGTTCGGCAGCAGACAGTGTGTCCATTGGCGGTTAGCATAAAGCAACGCTTTTCCCCCGAGCCATCCGCCACATGCAGAACTTCGAACAGATCCGCAGTCACCTCACGTCCGGCGATTTCCGGATCACGATGCAGGAGCCCTATGTGCTGTGCGTCGAACTTTCGCTCGACCAGGGCCGCCGCCATCAGGCGATCTTCCTCTCCGAACTGGAGGACGATGACGGCCGTACTTTTCTGCGCGTGAGCACCGTCATCGCACCAACCACCGGCATCGACTGCCGCCGCGCGCTGGCCTTCAACTGGGAAAACCGGGTCGGATATCTGGCCATCGGTGAACTCGACCAAGTGCCGTACCTGCAGCTGTGCGAGAACCGCCCCTATGAAAGCCTGAGCCCGGGCGAAGTCGACCGTCTGATTCTTGAGATCGGCGGCACCGGCGATCAGCTGGAGCGGGCACTGTCTGCGGATGGGGATTTACTCTGACGGCAGCGCGGCACTGCTTTCAGGCCGTCGCTTCCCGTAATTAGACATCCAACCCACGGCCCCCCCACATCGGTCGCGATCAGGGCCGAAGCGTTGGCTTTGATGGGCCTACAGCTATGCGCTTGAACATCTTTGCAGCTGAACGGCGTTGGGCAAGGCGGTCATGACTGCCTGCTATGATCCGTACACCTCCCGATTCCCTCCCCCGTGACCTTCCTGCCGATGCCCCGCCCGACGCCGGAGCCCCCCGCAAGCCGTCGGAAACGCTTCGCGACCTTCAACTTCGTCCGCAGCATGCCACTTCGCAGCGGAGGCCGACGCCGTGCTTGAACTGTCGATCGTGGCGGCGCTGGTGCTGTTGAACGGCTTTTTCGCGCTGTCGGAAATGGCGCTGATGACCTCGCGCAAGATGCGCCTGAAGCAGATGGGCGAACACAGCCGGGGGGCACGCAAGGCGCTGGCGCTGGCGGAACACCCGGACAATCTGCTGTCCACGGTGCAGATCGGGATCACCTCGATCGGCGTGCTGACCGGTGTGTTTGGCGGCGAAGCGATCGGCTTGGCCGTGGCCAGCTGGTTCGGTGAGCTGCTCCCGAATCTGCAGGAATATGCCCGGCCGGTCGGCATCGGCACGGCAGTCACGCTCATCACCGCCGGCTCGGTGATCTTCGGCGAACTGGTGCCCAAGCGGCTGGCGCTGACCAATCCTGAAATCATCGCCAGCAAGGTGGCGATTCCACTCGACTTGCTGTCGCGTTTTGCCAAGCCCGTGGTGTTCACGCTCGGCGCGATCAACCGCGGCGTGCTGCGCATCCTCGGCATCCGCGACGACGCCCGCAGTGCGATCACCCAGGAAGAGATCCAACTGCTGGTGAGCGAGGGGCACGAGCAGGGCGCGATCGACGACGACGAACGCAACATGATGCAAAGGGTGATGCGCCTGGGCGGCCGCACCGTCGAAAGCATCATGACCCCGCGTACGCGGATCGTGTGGCTGGACGCGAACGCGTCCTTCCAGGACAACCTGGCCGAGATGCGGGAAACCCCCTATTCGCGCTATCCGGTGTATCGCGGCAGCGACGCCGAGGTGCTGGGACTGCTGGAAGTGAAGTCGCTGCTCGACCGCCTGCAGGAACGCGAGCCGGACCTGTTCGTAACGCTGCGCGCGGCGCTGTTCGTGTCCGAATCCACCCATGCGCTGAAGCTGCTGGAAATCTTCCGCGAAGAGCAACAATCGCTGGCGCTGGTGGTGGACGAGTACGGCGAAATCACAGGCATGGTCACCGTCAACGATCTGATGGGCGCGGTGCTGGGTCGACTGCAGTCCGGCGAGACCCCGGATTCAGAAGCGCTGGTGATCGAACGCGCCGACGGTTCGCTGCTGGTCGACGGCTCGCTGCCGGTGGACGAACTGCGCGAGATCATTGGCCAGCGCCTGCCGCATCTCGACGATCACGACTATCACACCGCTGCCGGCATGGCGATCGCGCACTTCGGCCGCATCCCCAACACCGGCGAGTACTTCGACTGGTCCGGCTGGCGTATCGAAGTCATAGATCTCGACGGCCCGAGGATCGACAAACTCCTGCTCACACGGATCGAAAGCGCGGGTGTGGACGATGACGCCTGAGCCCGAGACTCGGGACGACGACAGCGCTGTGCCGCACGGCATGCGCGCGGTCCTCGACACCCTGTGCGACGGCGATCCAGGCGACCACCTGGCGCTGCGCGATCTCGTCGGCGGGCTCGGTCGCAGCACGTTCGGCGTTCTGCTGTTCATTGCCACCATGCCCGCATTCATTCCGATCCCCGGCGTGGCCGGTGCCCTGAGTGGCCCTCTAGTCGTCTTGATCGGTCTGCATCTGCTGATCTTGCTGCGCAAGCCGTGGCTACCGGATTTCATCGCCCGCCGCGGCCCACAGCGCAGCACCCTGATCCGCTTCGACCGCGTCGGCGACCGCTGGCTGCGCTGGCTCGAAAAACTGGTGCAGCCGCGGCTGACATTGGTGATCGATCATCCGGTGGCCACGATTTTCACCGGCCTGCAGCTGGTGCTGCTGGGCGTACTGCTGGCGCTGCCGATCCCGTTCACCAATTTCATGTTCGGCGGTCTGCTGCTGCTGTACGCACTGGCGCTGCTGGAGCGCGACGGCGCACTGATGCTGATCTCTTGGGCGGCGGGCGTGGCGGCAATCTACGTCTTTGGTGCGGTGTCCGGCAATCTCGCGGCGATGCTCTGGGCGTGGGCCGCCAGTCTGGGATAAGCCCACACCGCTGGCGATTCAGCCTACCAGCGCCATGAAATCAGGCATGTTCATCGGATAGCCGAGCCAGTACCCCTGGGCGAGATCGCAGCCGCGCGCGCGCAGCAGATCGTATTGGCCTTCCTTCTCGACGCCTTCGGCGACCACGATCATGCCCAGCGAATGCGCCATCGCGATGATTGCGGTGGTCAGGGCCAGGTCATCGGGGTCACGCAGCATATCGGCGATGAAACTGCGATCAATCTTGACCCCGTCCACCGGGACGCGGCGCAAATGGCTGAGCCCGGAAAACCCGGTGCCGAAATCGTCCAGCCAGATCTTGATCCCACTGTCGCGTAAACCGGACAGAATCCGACGCGCCTGCTCTTCATCGCCGAGCACCGCAGTCTCGGTGAGTTCGATATGCATCAGCCGCGGCGGCAGACCGCTTTGGGCAAGTGCGTCCAGCACATGCGCGCTGAAATCGCCGCTGCGCAGTTGCCGCGCTGAGACATTGACAGATACGAACAGCTCGTCGGCGTTGGCGGACACGCGGCGCCAATCCATCACATCCTTGCACGCGGCACGAATGACGGCTGGGCCAATGGTATCGATCAAACCACTCTGCTCCGCGACATCGATGAACACCGACGGGGCCACCTGTCCGTGCACCGGATGCTGCCAGCGCAGCAGGGCTTCGGCGCCGATCAGCATCTTGTCGGAGACGCGATAAATCGGCTGATACATCAAGGTCAGTTCACCGCGCTCCCACGCGCCGCGCAGGTCCTGTTCGATGCGAACGCGGCGGGTGACCGCTTGATCCATCGCACGGCTGTAGAAGCGATAGCCGTTTTTCCCGGCGAATTTCGCCTGATACATCGCGATATCGCCGTTCTTCATCAGCATGGTCGCGCCGGAGGCATCCTCCGGAAACAGGGTCACGCCAATTGAGGTCCCGAGAAACACCTGGCGGTCCTGCACCACGATCGGGCGGCTCAACTCGGCAACCAGGGTTTCGGCAAGATGCGCCGCACTGCTGCGGATGTCGGCATGCGCGCCTTCGCCATGCAGCAGGATCACGAATTCATCGCCGCCGAAGCGCGCAAGTTCGCTGGCGCTGCCGCCGGCGCGTTCCACCGCGTCGCGGATGCGATTGGCGAACTGGATCAATACTTCGTCGCCGACATCGTGACCCAGGGTATCGTTGACCCGTTTGAAGTCGTCGATATCCGCAAACAGCAGCGCAAGCTGACGGCCGACGCCGCGCAGCTGCATCAGCCGGTGATCAAGCGTTTCGCGAAACGCCAGACGGTTGGCCAGCCCGGTCAAGGAATCGGTATAGGCCATGCGGCGCATGTCGCGGTCGTGACGCTCGATGCTGTCGGCCATCCGTGCAAACGCGCGCACCAGCGTGCCCACCTCATCCCTGCGGGCGTTGACCGGCAATGCAGTGGAAAAATTGCCCGCTTCGATTGCGCGCGCAGCCTGCGACAGTTGACGGATCGGACGCACCAGCGCCCGCTGCAGCACGATGCCGACCAGCGCCGCCAGCGACACCAGCATCAGCAGCAGCAAACCGATCCAGGTCAGATGGCGATTGCCGATCTCGCGCAGACGATCGGTCATCTCGCGATTCACCTGCGCTTCTTCGGCGCGGATCTTGACCAGCGAATAGCCCACGCGCACGCCGCCGAGTCGCTGATCGCCGATCAGGATCGGCGTGGAGACATCCATGACATCGGTGGTGCTGAGCACCAACAGCGCATCGGAAGACACGATCTGCTGCGCGAGCGGGTCGCGCATCTGCTGGCCGAAGGTCGGAAGGTCCCCGGAGCCGTCGTGGATGATGCTGCCTTTGGCGTCATAGACCAGCACGTAGCTGACGTCGGACTGATGCAGGATGCTGCGGGTGGTGGCGCCGATGGCATCGAGGTCAAAGTAATAAGTCGGATTGATCAGCAGATCCGCCGTCTGCCCCACCTGGGCCTCGCCGCGCTGGCGCAAGCGGTCGAATACCAGTGTTCGGGTCGCATCCTGGCTCAGTCGCAGCACCTCATTCTGGGTCGTGGTCTGGCGCTGCCAGATCAGCACGACCACCGCGAGCATGACCACCATCGCCAGCCCGATCACCAGCATGAATTTGGCATGCAGGCCTTCGAAGAGGTTCATTTGGCAGCGCTCACGTGAACCACTTCATTCCACATCCGCCCTGACCTTGACGACGCCGCTGCGCAGGCGTTCCAACACCTGTCGGGTTTCACCGTCGATGGGCATGAATCGGGTGGTGCGGAAAAAATGCTGCAGCGCCTCGCGGGCCTGCGGGTCGGAGGCGGCATCGATCAACACCTCGCGCAGCCGCGCCTGCACTTTCGGATCGAGATCGGCGCGGACCATCTCCAGCGCGCGCGGCACCGGCTCGGTGATATGGATCACTTCAAGATCCTTGCGAAAAGACGGCGGCATCCGCGCCGGGTTGTCCCAGTCGATATCGCTCATCGTGCCGGCATCGACCAAGCGTTTGTGCACCCAGACACCCACGTTGAGTTCGGAGCGCGCAAAGACATAGCCGACGGTCTGGCCGGAAGGCTTGTCCATCGGCGACAGCAGCAGATTCAACGACAGTTTGCGGCGCAGCAGTTCGATGGTCGGCAGAAAATAGGCGCTGGTCGATGCGTTGTTCTGGAAAGCAACGCTGTGGCCGCGCAGGTCTTCAAGCGCTTCCAGGCCACTGTCTCGACGCACGAACAGCACGCTGCGGTAGCGGCTGGCGCCGTCGCGCTCGGTCAACAGCAGAGGCTGGGCGTTGCCGCGCTGCTGCAGGAGCATGGCGGTGCCGGCGGTCTCGGTCACCCAGTCGACCTGACCGCGGCGGAGATAACTGGCCATTTGCTGGGCGTCGCGGGCCATCAATACCCGCCCCTCGCGGATGCCGACATCGGCCATGCGCGGCACCACATAATCCAGCAGCGGTTTCAGCTGTTCATAGTGCGTTCTGGGGTCATCGCTGATACGCCCCAGAACCAGGGTATGACGCTGACCGTCAGCCGCTGCCGCGTTTGGCAACAGCCCGGCGAACGTCAGCAAAGCCGCGAGCACTCCAATCAAACGGGCCAAGATCAATGCGTCAACCGCCCGGCGCTGGCGCCGATCAACGCTGCGGCGTCTCTATCCCGGATCATGCCCAAGTGCGCGGCACCGGCGCACGCGGGAACAGCACTACGGGGCATCCGGCGGCGACAAGCGAACTTGGGCGATGTCCGCCATGCGCTTGGCATCGGCCAGCAAACCACGCAGCAGCCGGACATCGCGGGCGTCGAGGTCCGCACGCAGGAACAGGCGCCTGAACTTGCGCATGGCGGTCGCGGGGGTGCGCCCTTTGTGAAAATCGATTGCATCCAGGGTCTCTGCCAATTGCGAAAAAAAGCCTTCGATCTGAGCGTGGGTCGCAGGCGGTTCGCTCCGAACCTCATTCACCCGGGGTACGCCAGCGGCCAAAGCCGCGGGCGGTGCCTCATCCGTGGACCAAGCTACACGCAATTCGTATGCCAGGATCTGGACCGCGGCGGCCAGATTCAGCGAACTGTACTCGGGGTTCGCCGGAATATGCACCGCCGCATGGCACAGCTGGAGTTCGTCATTCTCAAGGCCAGTCCGCTCACGGCCGAACACAATCGCCACGTCAGCGCCGGTTTCGACAGCCGTCAGCGCGCGGGCGGCGGCCTGTCGCGGATGCAGTTCCTCCAGCGCGACCCGGCGGCTACGGGCGGTACATCCCAGCACCAGCCGGCAGTCGGCGATCGCTTCGGCCAAGGTGTCGACGCGGACTGCTGCCTCCAGCACATCGTTCGCGCCGGCCGCCAGCGCATACGCCTCGGGGTGCGGAAACTGCAGTGGGGCCACCAGAACAAGGCGCGACAGGCCCATCGTCTTCATCGCCCGCGCCGCAGAACCGATGTTGCCCGGGTGCTGGGTGCCGACAAGTACGATCAGAAGCCTTTCGGCGGGCAAAGAGACGGAAGCGATGGACATGGCGGCAATGTTAAACTGTCGCGCGGTCCAGAACCGCACTGCTCTTTTCCCCGCCCTGTCACCCGCTTTTTCACGCGCCCGCAAGGGCCGCGTCCGGAGTCGTTTGCGATGCATCAGCCTGCTGTCAACGTCATGATCAAGGCCGCTCGCGCCGGCGCCAACATTCTGCTGCGGCATCTGTCCCGGTTGGAGGCGATCGAGGTGGTCGAGAAAGACCGCATGGACTACGCCAGCGAAATCGACGGCTTGGCCGAGGTGGCGATCATCAAAGAGCTGCGCCGCGCGCATCCCGATTACACGGTGCTTGGCGAAGAAGGCGGACAGCAGAAGGGCAATCGCGGCGCCAGCCGCTTCACCTGGGTCATCGATCCGCTCGACGGCACCAGCAATTATCTGCACGGTATCCCGCACTGGTGCGTGTCCATCGCGCTGTGCGAAGCGGCAGAGCCGGTGCATGCGGTGATCTACGACCCGCTGCGCAACGAACTGTTCACCGCAAGCCGCGGCGGCGGCGCACAGCTGAATGGCCACCGCATCCGCGTCTCCGAACGCAAAACACTGGAAGGCGCGATGCTTGGCACCGGCTTCGCTCCGCGTGAACGCCCGCGCGTCGAAGCACAGCTCGACTGCATCAAATCGCTGCTGGTCCACGCCGAGGATATCCGTCGCGGCGGTTCGGCGGCTTTGGATCTGGCCTACGTGGCGGCAAGCCGCTTCGACGGCTATTTCGAAGCCGGCGTGAAAGCCTGGGACATCGCAGCCGGCGTTCTGCTGGTCCGCGAAGCCGGCGGCCGGGTCTGCGACTTCCGCGGTGCGGCACTGGGCCCGATGCACATCGACACGGGATCGCGTCAGGTGGTCGCCGCCAATGTCCGCATCATCGAACCGCTGCAGAAGACGCTGGTCAACACCGGCTACGCCAAAACCTTCGATTGATACCAAATCGTAGGGCGGGCCCGGGCCCGCCATCACAGCGTTTTTTTGTCGAAGTTCGAACGGATGGAAATTGCTTCCCCAGCAATCTTCTAAAATAAAAGCGGTCATAGGGTGCGCCTTGGCGCACCGGCTGTGTGTGGTTCATGCGAAATCCGGTGCGCCTAGGCGCACCCTATTGAGGTCGCGGCCGCTGCACCGGGCCTAACGCAAAAGGCCGCGCGGTTGCGCGGCCTTTTGTTTGGAACAACCGCTGCGATCAGGGGCGTCGCGCAAGGGCCGCTTCATCGCGGGCCTTGGGCATCAGATCCTGTTTGCTCACACCCAGCCACAGCAGCAGCGGGCAGGCCACAAACATTGAGGACAGGGTGCCGATGATGATGCCGAGAATCTGCGCTTCGGCCATGCCGCGCAGCGAGCCGCCGCCGTAGAGATACAGCGCGAATACAGTCAGGAACGCGACGAACGAAGTGATGACCGTACGCGACAGCGTCTGATTGATCGACTTGTTCAACACTTCGGCCGGACTGGTGCGCATGCCGCGGAAATTCTCGCGGACGCGGTCGAAGACCACGATGGTGTCGTTGATCGAATAGCCCATCACCGACAACAAACCAGCCAACACTGTCAGGTCGAACTCGTGTCCAGACAGCGCGAACCAGCCTGCCACCACTACCACGTCGTGCAGGGTGGTGACGATCGCCGCCACCGCAAATTTCCACTCGAAGCGGAACGAGATATAGATGAGGAAACCCAACACCACGAACAGCAGCGCGAAGACCCCGTTCTCGGCCAGTTCGCGGCCGACCTGCGGACTGATCTCCGCGCTGCGCAGCGTCTTCGCTGCGTTGCCCGGTTCGGATGCGGCCACACGCACGCTTTCGGCGATGCTGGCGGTCGGGTCGGCGCCTGCCTGCTTGGACTCATCGCGCAGGCGGATGAGCAGCTCTTTACCGCTGCCGAAGGTCTGCACCTGTGCGCGCTCGTAGCCAGCATCGGCGAGACGTTTGCGCACGCTGTCGACATCGACAGGTTTGTCGTACGCCAGCTCGATACCGACGCCGCCGGTGAAATCCAGGGCGAAGTTGAACCCTTTGGCGAACATCGCGCCAACGCCAACGAACATGATCAGTGCGGCGACGATGAGCGACGCCATGCGCAGGCGCATGAAGTCGAAGTTGCTGTCGTAGGGGAACACGTTGAAAGGCTTCATGGATGCGCTCCCTTAGATCGCGATCGATTGCAGTTTACGGCGACGGCCGTAGATCAGCGTGGCAATGCCGCGCGAGACCGAGACCGCGGTGTAGGCCGATGTGGCGATGCCCAGCATCGTCGTGATGCCGAAACCGCGCAGCGGGCCGGTGCCGAACACCGCCATCGCCAGACCGGCGAGGAAAGCGGTGATGTTGGCGTCCAGGATGGTGCCGGAGGCGCGGTCGTAGCCGGTGGAAATTGCCGTTTGCGGCGGTAGTCCCATGCGTAACTCTTCGCGTATGCGCTCGTTGATCAGCACGTTGGCGTCCACCGACATGCCGACCGTGAGTGCGATACCGGCCAAACCGGGCAGGCTCATGGTCGCGCCGAAAAACGACATCAGTGCAAACACCATCAGCAGATTGAGCAGCAGCGCAATACAGGTGACGACGCCGAACATGCGGTAATAAAACAGGAAAAACACCAGTGCGAAAATGAAAGAGAACGCAACCGCGCTCATGCCGCGTTCGACGTTCTGCTTGCCCAGGCTCGGGCCAACGGTGCGTTCTTCGACGAAGTCCATCGGCGCGGCGAGTGCGCCGGCCTTGAGCAGTTTGGACAGATCATCGGCTTCTTTGCGCTCCAAACCGGAGGTCTGAAACTGTTTGCCGAACGGCTCGTTGACGTTGGCGATGGAGATCACTTCCTCACGCACCTGGAAACTTTTGATTTCTTTTCCATCGACAACGCGCACCTGCGGCACGCGTTCGATGTACACCACCGCCATCGGCTTGTTCACGTTTTCGGTGGTGAACTGCAGCATGCGCTGGCCGCCAGCGGCGTTGAGCGTGACCGAGACCGCAGGCAGACCGTTCTGGTCGACCGAGGTGCGCGCATCGACCATGTCTTCGCCAGCGACGATGATGCGTTTATTGAGCAACACCGGCAGCGGCTTGCCGTCCGGACCGATATCGCGACTGGCGTACAGCCGCGCACCGGGCGGTACGTTGCCGGTGTCGCGCGCATCGGCGGCGTTGCCTTCATAGACAGCGCGGTATTCGAGCGTCGCGGTGGCGCCGAGTACGCGCTTGGCCGCTGCGGTGTCCTGCACGCCGGGGAGCTGCACGACGATGCGGTCAGCGCCCTGACGCTGCATCACAGGTTCGGCCACGCCGAGCGAGTTGACGCGGTTGCGGAGCGTGCCGAGATTCTGCTCGATTGCGTTGAGCGTCATCTGCCGCACCATCTCATCGGACACATCGATCCGCAGCGTATTGCCCACCGTGCTGTAGCTGAAAGCATTGGCCGACGCCGCGGCGCCGGTCTCCAGCGCGTTCGCGCTGAGATTCTTCTGGATCAGGCCCTGTGCCTTGGTGGCATCGGCAGCCTGGATGAGCGTGACGACCATCGTCTGCTCTCCGTCGCGCTCCACGGACTGGTAACCGATGCCCTCGTCACGCAGCGAGCCGCGGATGTCGGAGAGATACGCTTCGAAGCGCTTCTCGACGGCAGCCTGCTTGTCCACTTCCATCAAGAAGTGCACGCCGCCCTGCAGATCCAGACCCAGCGCCATCGGTTTTGCGCCGATCGCTTCGAGCCAGGTC
This sequence comes from Lysobacterales bacterium, assembly GCA_031419075.1. Classification (GTDB taxonomy): domain Bacteria; phylum Pseudomonadota; class Gammaproteobacteria; order Xanthomonadales; family Xanthomonadaceae; genus Lysobacter_I. Next base: position 7,702 of record JANOKD010000101.1, on the reverse strand, counting down.
GGCACATTGGATGCGAGATTCAGCGCGACCACGTAATTGCTGCCCAGCGATTCGCGCAACGTATCGTAAGTCTTGGTCTGGCTGTCCGAATCGGCCGCCCGCACCAGCAGGTTGCTGCCCTGCATCTCGACCGCTTTGGGCTTGACGCCCGCCTGGGTCAAAGCCTTCGATACGCGCTGTTTCAGCGCATCGTCGATCTTCGCGCCACGGCTGGCGGTGATCTGCACGGACGGATCCTGCGGATAGATGTTGGGCAGCGCATACAGCGCGCTGAGCAGCACCACGACCAGGATGAGGACATATTTCCAACGGGAATATTCAAGCATGACAAGCACCGCGTCCGGTCATCATGACCGGCCGCATTCGAGGTGGATCGGAAGATCAGAGGGACATAATTGCGACGGCAGTCATCACAGCGATTTGAGCGTGCCCTTGGGCAGCACATGACCGATGGCGCCGCGCTGTACGCGCAGGGTCACGCTGTCGGACACTTCGAGGCTGACAAAACTGTCGCCGATGTCGCGAACCACGCCGGCGATGCCGCTGCTGGTAATGACTTCGTCGCCCTTGGACAGTTTTTCGAGCATGGCGCGGTGTTCTTTGGTGCGCTTCATCTGCGGCCGGATCATGATGAAGTACATGACCACCAGCAGCAGAACGGGCAGCAGCAGGGTCGACATCATGCCGGCGGGGCCGGCAGCGGCAGGCGCAGCGGCTTGGGCATAAGCGGGAGAAATCAGCAGATCGAGCAGGTTCATCTGGGTTCCGTGTCGCAAAATAGCTGGCGATTATGCCATGCGGGCCGGCCGGCTGGCTTTCAACCCGAACCGGCCGGTCATCAGCCCCTTCCAGGGCCCCCTGCCAAGACCAGATCCCCGGCGGAAAGTTCAGCCCGGTTCGGCTGAAGATTTCGCCCGCGCCGCGTAGAAGCCGGCGCGGAACTCGGCAAACCGGCCGGCGTCGATGGCCGCACGGATGCCCGCCATCAGCGACTGGTAGTACCAGAGGTTATGCAGGGTGCCGAGGATCGGCGCCAGCATTTCATTGCAGCGGTCGAGGTGGCGCAGGTAGGACCGGGTGTAGCCATTGCTGCAGGCATAGCAGCCGCAGCCCTCCTCGATCGGGCGCAGATCGCGCTCGTACTGGCTGTTGCGGATGCGGACGGTGCCGAAACTGGTGAAATAGTGGCCGTTGCGGGCGTTGCGGGTCGGCATCACACAGTCGAACATGTCGATGCCGCGCGACACCGACTCCACCAGGTCCTCCGGCCGCCCCACGCCCATCAGATAGCGCGGCCGGTCGGTCGGCAGCTGCGGGCACGTGTGTTCCAGCATGGCGTTGCGCTCGGCCTCGGGCTCACCCACCGCAAGCCCGCCGACGGCGTAACCGTCGAAGCCGATCTGCTTCAGCCCATCGACCGAGCGGGTGCGCAGGTCGTGATGCACGCCGCCCTGCACGATCCCGAACAGCGCCGCATCGTTGCCCTCATGCGCCCTGCGCGAGCGCTCGGCCCAGCGCAGCGACAGTTCCATTGATGTGCGCGCTACGTCCTCGGTCGCTGGATAAGGCGTGCACTCGTCGAAGATCATCACGATGTCGGAATCCAACACTTTCTGGATCCGCATGCTCTCCTCGGGGCCAAGGAACACCTTGCGCCCGTCGGTGGGCGCGGCAAAGGTCACGCCGGCCTCGGTGATCTTGCGTTTGTGCGCCAGCGAGAACACCTGGAAGCCGCCCGAATCGGTGAGGATCGGCCCGTCCCAGCGGGTGAATCCGTGCAGGCCGCCGTGATCGGCGATCACGTCCAGACCCGGACGCAGATACAGATGAAAGGTATTGCCCAGAATGATCTCGGCACCGAGCGCGCGGATCTGCTCGGGCAGGACACCCTTGACCGAACCGTAGGTGCCCACCGGCATGAACGCCGGGGTTTCCACAGTACCGCGCGGAAAGGTCAGGCGGCCACGGCGGGCGACGCCGTCTGTGCCGAGCAGTTGGAAACTCATTCGACTCATTGGGGCGACATCTGTTTTTGTGAGTGTTTGTTTTTTGTGGGAGCGGCGGGAGCCGCGATGAGCGGCCTGCGGCCTATCCACAGGTCATTGCAAGAGAACAACAGCATTTTTCCGGCAGATGATCGACGCGTCATCGCGGCTCCCGCCGCTCCCACAAGGGGTCAGGGAAGAGCAGCATCGCGTCGCCATAACTGAAGAAGCGATAGCGCTCGGTCACCGCGTGCGCGTAAGCGGCGAATACACGCTCTTTTCCCGCAAAGGCAGATACCAGCATCAGCAGCGTGCTTTCCGGCAGATGGAAATTGGTGAGCAGTGCGTCGACGCTGCGGATGCGATACCCGGGAAAAATAAAAATTTGGGTTTCGCCCGCGAACGGCTGCAGTTCGCCGTCGCGCATAGCACTTTCAAGCGCGCGCACCACTGTGGTGCCCACCGCGATTACCCGGCCGCCGCGTTCACGGGTGCGGCGCACTTGTGCGATCAGCTCCGCGCCGACATTCAGCCACTCGCTGTGCATGCGGTGCTCGCGCACGTCATCGGCACGCATCGGCTGAAATGTACCGGCGCCGACGTGCAGGGTCACATGCCCGAATTCGACGCCGCGCGCGCGCAGCGCTTCCAGCAGGGTCGCATCGAAATGCAGACCGGCGGTGGGTGCAGCCACCGCACCGATTTCCTTCGCGAACACCGTCTGGTAGCGCTCCTGATCGTCCTGCCCGGGCTCGCGGCGGATGTACGGCGGCAGCGGCAGCCGGCCGGCGTGCAGCAGCCAGCTTTCCAGACCTTCGCCGACGTGGAAACGGAGGCGGTAAAACTCGCCCTCGCGGCCCAGCACCTCGGCCTCACCACCCGCATCCAGCGTGATCCGGCTGCCCGCTTTCGGCGATTTGCTGGCGCCGACCTGCGCCCGCGCCTCGTTGTCCGGCAGCAGACGCTCGATCAGGATCTCGACCCGTCCGCCGCTGGCCTTCTGGCCGAACAGCCGCGCCGGAATGACCCGGGTGTCGTTGAAGATCAGCAGATCGCCCGGCTGCAGCAGCGCCGGCAGATCGCGAACGCCCCGATCCTCAAGCGGCGCGGCGCCCGGCGGCACCACCAGCAGACGGCTGGCGGAGCGCTCGGGCAGCGGTGTCTGCGCGACCAGGTCCGTCGGCAGTTCGAAATGGAAGTCGGATTTCTTCATCAGCGGCAGATATGTGGGCGGCGCATTGTAGCCGTCCACAGCGATGGCCTCTCCATATCCAGTTTTGAACCTGTCGAACAAACCTCGGGCCAGAAAGCAAGCTGTCATCCCGAACGAAGGCGAAGCCTGAGGAGGGACCTGCTTGTGGGCGCGGATGTCAGAACAGCAGGTCCCTCCACCCGCTGCGCGGATGTTCGGGATGACCGCGTTGTTTCAGACCCGGCGTTTTGAACAGCCTGTTAGCGCTCGAACTTGGTCGACAGCACGATTGACGAGGTGGTGCGGGCCACGCCCTCGATGGCGCCGATGCGGTCGGTCAACACGTCCATCTCGCTGACCGCCGACACCGCGCCGATGGCGATCAGGTCGTAGCCGCCGCTGACCGAATGCAGCGACCGCAGCTCGGGCATCGCGCGCAGCGCCGTCACCACCGAGGTCATTTGTTTGGGATGCACGGCGATCATGATGTGGGCGCGGACCAACCCGCGCTCGTATTCGTCGTGGATGCGAACGGTGTAGCCGCTGATCACCCCGTCCCGCTCCAGCCGCTCGATGCGGCTCTGGATGGTGGTCCGCGACAGGCCCAGCCGCCGCGCAATCTCCGCGGTGGACGCACGGGCGTTCTCGCGCAAGAGCGAGAGCAGCTGCTGGTCGGTGTCGGTGAGCTTCATGATCTCGCTGGTTTGCCGATTCATTCGTCGATTCGACGAAATATCATCGAAATCCGCACAGATCGCAACTGTCAAATGACGGATTTATCGCGATAATAGTCGTTTCGACGCTACCTGCTGGAGGCCATCATGGCTTTGCTCGACACGCTCGCCCCGCTTCGCGCCCACGGCGGCAAACGCCGCACACATGGCCTGGACGATGCCACCATCCTGCGCTTCGCCGCATCGCATCCGGATCTGGTCGATGCCATCCATGCCGCAGCTTTGGACTACGCCGCCATCCGCGAAGAATTCGCCGAGCTGCTCGACCTCGACGAAGACGCCCAGATCCTGGCTGTCCAGGCCGGTTTCGTCAATTTCTATTCGACCGACACCATCAACCCTTACGTTGCGCTGTCCGCACGCGGTGCGTGGATCGTGACGCTCAAGGGCGCGGTGATGCACGACTCCGGCGGCTACGGCATGTTGGGTTTCGGTCACGCGCCGCAGACCGTCATCGACGCGATGGCCAAGCCGCAGGCGATGGCCAACATCATGACCCCCAGCCTGTCGCAGCTGCGCTTCGACCGGGCGATCCGCGCTGAAGTCGGCCACAGCCTTGGTCACTGCCCGTACGCGAAGTTCCTGTGCCTGAATTCCGGTTCTGAATCGGTGTCGCTCGCCGGCCGTATCGCCGACGTCAACAACAAACTGATGACCGATCCGGGCGCGCCGCACGCCGGCCGCCGGGTCAAGCGCATCTCGGTCAAGGGCAGCTTCCACGGCCGTACCGAACTGCCGGCGCTGTACTCGGACTCGTCGCGCAAGACCTATGCCGCGCACCTCGGCAGTTACCCGCATCACGTCGGTCAGGCCATCACCATCGATCCCTATAGCATCGAGCAGCTGGAGCAGGCGTTCGCCGACGCCGAGCGCGAAGGCTGGCATATCGAAGCGATGTTCCTGGAGCCGGTGATGGGCGAAGGCGACCCGGGCCGGGCCGTACCGCGCGCGTTCTACGATGCCGCCCGCCGCCTGACCCGCGAACACGGCACGCTGCTGCTGGTCGACTCGATCCAGGCCGGCATCCGCGCCCACGGCACGCTGTCGATCGTCGATTACCCGGGCTTTGAGGGCATCGAGGCGCCGGACATGGAAACCTATTCCAAAGCGCTCAACGCCGCGCAGTATCCGCTGTCGGTGCTGGCCGTTAACGAACGCGCCGCCGGCCTGTACCGCAAGGGCATCTACGGCAACACCATGACCACCAACCCGCGCGCACTGGACGTGTCCTGCGCCGTGCTGGAACTGCTCACACCGGCACTGCGCACGAATATCCGCGACAGGGGCCAGGAAGCGGTCGCCAAACTCGAAGCACTGAAAGCCGAACTGCCGGGCCTGATCACCAAAGTCCAGGGCACCGGTCTGCTGTTTTCCTGCGAACTGTCGCCGGAGTTCAAGGGCTACGGAATCGGCTCCACCGAAGAATGGATGCGCGAACGCGGCATCGGCGTGATCCACGGCGGCGAGAACTCGCTGCGCTTCACCCCCACGTTCGCGGTGACGTCCGAAGAGCTCGATCTGCTGGTCGGCATGGTCAAACGCGCACTGCTGGAAGGCCCGCGTCAGCAGCAGGCCGCAGCGGCCTGAACCTCTACACGATGATGCTTGCGAAGAAAGCCGGCGCTGTCCGGCTTTCTTTTTGAGCGTCGAACGCCAGCAACCCAGCATGACCGATCTGTACATCCTGCCCGGACTCGACGGCACCACGCGGATGCTGCACGACTTCATCGCCGCCGCGCGGCCGTCGTTTGCGGCGGTTGAGGCCATCGCCTATCCGACCGACGTCGTTCTCGGCTATCGCGAACTCGAAACCTTCGCACGCGCCACGTTGCCACGCGATGCACCGTTCGTGCTGATCGGCGAATCGTTTTCGGGCCCGGTGGCGATTTTGATCGCTGCGGACCCGCCGCCGAATCTGATCGGTCTGGTGCTGTCGACGACATTTGCGCGCGCGCCGGTGCCGCTGCTGGGGCCGTTTGCATCATTGACCCGTTTCGCGCCGACCCATGCGCTGCCGACGCCGCTGCTGTCGGCCGTGCTGTTGGGCCGCTGGAGCACGCCCGCATTACGAAGCAGACTGCACGCCGCGCTGGATGATGTGACCCCGGCAGTCCAACGCGCCCGCGCTGCGGCCGCGATGCGTATTGATGTGTCGGATCGGCTTGCGCACATTGCAGTGCCCACGCTGTTGTTGAAGGCGAATCAAGACCGTCTGCTACGCCCTGGCGCAGGCCGTGAACTCCTCGAAAACATCGTGAATGTGCGGCAGGTCGCGCTGGATGGCCCACACCTGCTGCTGCAGACGCGAACGGACCCATGCGCTGAGGCGGTAGCGCGTTTCGCGGCCAGTATCGCAATCAGGATGCCGAAGACATCCAGTGTGTATCCCGGGTAGAGCGCAGCGGTTTTTAACGGCATAGCCGGCAAATACTGGGATTTCGCGAGAAATTTTGAGCCATCAAAGGATTGCAAACAGATATTGTGTTGTTGACATGCCGTGAAGAACCCCGGGTGTCGCTGCGCTCTACCCGGGCTACGCTGCTTCCGTTCCTGGCGACAACCCCATGACTCGGCAACACATGTGGCCCCTTTCGGCCAAAAGCGGACATTTGGATTTCGTAGGCTGGGTGCTTTGCACCCAGCTTTGGAAATATGTGCCGATAAAGCTAGGTCGATGACCCAGCCTACGGTCCTACAGTTCAAATCCGCCTTGCGGTCTTGCCGACGCTTTTTCGGCGGCGCGCAGCATTCTGTCTCTAGGGACGGACAAGCCGAAGTCGAACCAATGGATGACGTTGTAATAGAAGTGGTCGCTCGCCATGTACTTATCAAGGAATTGCACCACTCGGCGACGCGGAAACGCGCGGACATACTTGAGCGACACCGACTTCCGCACGTCATCACCCTCCGAATGCATGAGCGGAATGATGACGGCGTCTCCAAGCTCCTGAAAGGTCTTGTCGGATATCAATGGAATGACACGCGCCAAAACTGGCCCTGGCATCGTTGTGGCAAGGAGGTCCTTGAGCCTGTGCTTGCCGAGGGCATAGAGCGTACGCGCCGCATCCTCGTACTTGGCGCTACTCGCAAACCAGAGCACCGATGAGTATTCGCGGCCGTATTCAGGGCGATCGAGCGATGCGATCACCAACGGAATGTCGCGCCACTGACCGAACTTCGCGAGATACCGAAGATCTGCCGCTGAGTAATCGACATTTCCGCTCTCAAGCGTTGATCGAACCAGCGGCAAGTCGACCACGTTGAGATTAGTGCTGATCATGTCCAAGCCTTCGCGCGTAAATCTGCTGCGCAAGTACTTTTCAAGTGAGCGCGCCCTCTCGATTTGAGCGCTATGCGCTCCATACTGTCTGCCCATTTCCTCTAGCAACGACTCAAAACGATCGACGAACTGATTGGCAATGGCTTTACGCAGGTCATCGCCGCGTATCTTAAAGTTGCGACGGATCAGCGCGAAGTAGGCTCTCTGGTTGAAGATCTCAGATTTGGCTTCTTCCTCAAGCTTCGCGACGGTCAAACTATCAATGAACTGCTCGGCGTAACGTTCCCAGACGGCCTCACCTTCAGCATCTGTCTGAACAAATGAAAACCCCGTCTTCGGACGCTTGCGCACAAGGACGTCTCGCGCCTGCTCTAGCAGGCTGCTGAAATACCTACCGTTTCAAAGTGTTCGCCCTTCACTTCGCGGCTTGAATTCATGCATTCCCAGCCGCGAGAGCGAAAGTGATCATTTTTTAGCCAGAAACCAACGCTTTTCGAGTGATTCCTTCCGC
>JANOKD010000100.1:0-31216 GCA_031419075.1 Lysobacterales bacterium | reverse complement strand
CGCGATCCACGTGGCCGCGAGATCGCATTCGGAGGCCGGATCATCGGCCAAGACGAACCGTGCCCAGCCCCCTTTGAAAATGGGGGTCGCTGCCAGCGAAGCTGGCAGCGGGGGGATTTGGCTTTTGATTCGTTCATCCCTCACGCACCGCCAATGACACCGTGAAAATACCGAATACGTCGATGCGCTGATCGATCTTGCGAAAGCCTGCGGCCTCGACCAGTTGATCCATTTCCGCCTGCGTACGTCGACGCATCACCCACGCCTGCCCCTGGCGATGGCTGGTCAAGGCGCGTGCGATCAACTCCAGCTGTGGGTGCCACGGTTGGCCGGTGTAGACCAGACAGCCGCCCGGCGGCACCGCGGCGGCGATCCCGGCAAGCGATGCACTGACTTGATCGTTGTCTGGAAACAGTTCGTACAGCCCCGACACCACCGCCACGGTCGGCGGCGGCGACACGCTCGCCAGATCGTCGCGATCGAACGCATCGCCGCGCACGAACTGCGCGATGCTGTACAAACCGCGCTCGGCGATCAGTGCGCGACCGTCGCGCACATTGATCTCGCTGTAATCGCGCAGCAGGATCGATTCGGGTTTGATGTCGCTGGCTGCAATCGCGTCCAGCACGTAGCGGCCGTGGCCCGCGGCCACGTCCATCACCCGCAGCGGCAGCCCGTGTGCGTGGACCCGCGCGAAAGCCTTGCGCAGCAGTTCCTCGACGTGAGTTTTGCGAACGCGGATACCGCGCCAGCCGATGGAATCGAGATACGTGCGGTCGATCATCGTGCCGACCAGCGGCACGCCCTTCGCTTTATTGCGATAGACGTAGTCGAGCGTGCTGCCCGAATCGAATCCGGTGCTGTGGCCCAATGCAATGCCGCGCGACAGCAGTCCGCCCAATTTCAGCGATGCGCGCGTGATCGCCCAGTACGCGCCGCGCGGCGTGTACCACGGCAGCGGCTTACCCAGCGCGCGCGATTCGTCCGCAGTGAACCCGATGCGATGCGCGTCGCGCAGCGATATCGGTGCAGGCGGATTGTCGAACAACCCGCGCACGAAGCTGCGGATGTTATCGGTAGCGAGTTTGCGGTCGCGTTCGCCAAGCGTGTCGTGGAAGAAACCCGGCAGCACATGCTGTTCCTTGCGCGGGTTGGTCAGCCGTTCGAAAAAACGATGCTGCGGCGCGTGGTGCACCACCCAGTCGCTGCCGGAGATCAGCAGCTGCACCGGCAGGGTGATCGCGGCGGCGTCGGCGACCACGCGGTCGGCGGCTTCGTACAGTCCCAGCAGAACATTCACCGAGATCGGCCGCGAAATCAGCGGGTCGGTGCTGTAGCTGGCGATGCGCGCCGGGTCGTGGGTGAGGAACTTCGCCTTGACGTAGCTGTTGACGAAAAAATTGCCGCGCAGCCTGCGCATCAGCGCCAGTCCCGGGCGCGCGAACGGCACATACAGTTTGACCTTGAACGCCGGCGAGGCCAGCACCAGCCCGCGGATCTTCGGCGCGTAGTCGTGCGCCCAGGCGCTGGCCAGCACCGCGCCCACGCTCTGCGCGACGATCACCACATCGGCGACGTTGACGCCGTGCGTGGCGGCGATGTTATCGACGAAGGTCTGCACATCGCGCACCGAATGCGACACGCTGGGGCTGTCGCCGCGCGCGCCGGGCGAACGTCCGTGGCCGCGCATGTCGTAGGCGAAGACATCGAAATCCGGCAGGCCGAGTTCGTCGGCCAGATGCGCCATCCGGCCCGAGTGCTCATGTCCACGATGAATCAAAATAATAGCGCCGCGCGCTTCGGCGGCGGCCGGCCAGTGCCGGTAGAAGAGCGCAACGTCGTCGTGGGTGGCGAACGTGTGTTCGGTGCAGCGTCGTGGGTCAGACATGGGGCTGAGCGATCCTCGCGGAGAAGGGTGGTGTCCGACCACCAAGCACGCAGTGTCGGGGGCGCGGCGGACGCGTTGGTGCGCGGCAATCGTGGAGTATCGAACTTCGATACCTTCGGCTGAAATGAACTGAACCAGACTGGAGTGAACTGGACAGCCACCGGCACAGGCCTAACGCGCTTCGCGCAGCCCGTTGCGCACGCGGCGCACGATGGTCCAGACGGTCAGCGCGCACAGCGCGGGAAACAGCCACGCGGCCCACGTCGGCAGCAGACCTGCGATGCCGACCCACAGCGCGATGGCGCCAAGCACGAAGGCGCGGTCGCTTTTGCCCATCGGGCCGTCATAGCGACGGGTCGCGCCGACCGTCGGCCCCAGCGCGCCGGCGAATTCGCTCAGTCCGGCCAGCACCACGAACGTCGCCACCCACACCGGCGCATGACCCGCAGAAAACGGAGCGACCGCTGCGAACGGCAGCACCAAGGCGGCATCGGCGATCACATCGGTGAGTTCGTTCAGATATGCGCCGAGCTTCGACTGCTGGCCGAACTCGCGCGCCAGCATGCCGTCGATCGCGTTGAACGCCATCCGCAGGAACATCCACAGCGGCACCAGCAGGAACCATTGCGTGCCCGGCGCTGCGGCGTACAGCCAGACGCCAAGCGCAATCGACACCGCGCATGCGGCCAGCGTCACCTGATTGGCGGTGACGCCGAGTGCGTGCAGACCGCGCACGACCGGGCGCAGCAGCGCCTGGAACTTGGGTTTGAGGGCATAGATCGACATGGCGGCGACATGATTCCACAGACCGCAGCGCCGAAGCGAATCGTGTCCAACGTGCAGAACTGGGATGGCCATATCGCTTGGCCTCTGAACATACGGTTTCGCACGGATGGCAATCGTCATCCGCTGCCCCCATGATTTGGCTGTCCATTCCGAGCGACCCTGCCATGTCTTCGTCCCTGATCGACTTTCTTGCCGGTGGCCTGCTTCAGATGGGATGGGGCGCGCTGCTGATCTATCTGCTGGTCGTGACCCAGATCACCATCTTCGCGGTGACCCTGTATCTGCACCGCAGTCAGGCGCATCGCGGCGTCGATTTCCATCCGGTCATCGCGCACTTTTTCCGTTTCTGGGTCTGGATCACCACCTCGATGATCACCAAGGAGTGGGTCGCGATCCATCGCAAGCATCACGCGAAATGCGAGACCGAAGAAGATCCGCACAGCCCGATGGTCAAAGGGATCGGCAATGTGTTCTGGCGCGGCGTCGAGCTGTATCGCGAAGCCCGCGGCGATCGCGTCTCGATCGAGCAATACGGCAAGGGCGCGCCCAACGACTGGATCGAACGCCACGTCTATACCCGTCATCCGCTGGTCGGCCCTACGCTGCTGCTGTTCGTCAGCTTTGCCCTGTTCGGGTTCATGGGCGTTGCGGTGTGGGCGATCCAGATGGCGTGGATTCCGTTCTGGGCCGCGGGCGTGGTCAATGGTCTGGGCCACTGGTGGGGTTATCGCAACTTCGAGACCACCGACACCGCCACCAACCTCACCCCGTGGGGCGTATGGATCGGCGGCGAAGAGCTGCACAACAATCACCACGCCTTTCCGAGTTCGGCGAAATTCGCGCTGCGCCGCTGGGAATTCGACATCGGCTGGGCCGCGATCCGCGCGCTGCAGGCCGTGGGCCTGGCGAAAGTGCTGCGGGTCGCGCCCAGCCTCGATATCCGCCCGAATATCCCGATGCCGGACACCGATACGCTGAAAGCACTGTTGACCCATCGTTTCCAGGCGATGACCGATTACCAGCACAGCGTGCTGAAGCCCGCGCTGCGCGAGGAAGCGCGGATCGCCGGCGCCAAGCTGCGTGCGCTGTTGCCGCGCAAACTGCAGAAAGGTCTCGCCGACGACGGCCGCTGGCTGAAGCCCGACGCCCGCGAACAGCTGCAGCAGTGGGTCGCACAGCGTCCGCGCATCCATACCCTGGTCGAGTACCGCGCGCGGCTTGCGGCAGTGCTGGAAACCCGCAGCCAGAGCGCCAACGACACCCTGCAGCAGCTGCAGGCCTGGTGTCGCGAAGCCGAGGCCAGCGGCATCCAGGCGCTGGAAGAATTTTCGCTGCGGATGAAGGGTTATGCACTGCAGCCGGCGCGTGCGTAACGACATGTCACGTCGCATGTTCAACGCACGCACCGCGGCAACTTTGGCGATGCTGTCGTGCCTGCTGCCGCCCGCGCTGTCCGCGCAGGTCCGCGGTACCGGCGACTATCTGCAGCGCATGGATGTGGACGCCAACGGCAAAGTGTCGCTGGTCGAATATCAGGACTGGCTGAGTTACGCCTTCGACAACATGGACCGCAACCGCGACGGCCTGCTTGCGCCCGAAGAACAGCCCGGCGGGCGCGGCAAACCCCTGACCCGCGACGCGCATCGCACCCGTCTTGCCGAGATGTTCAAACGCCAGGACCGCAACCGCGACGATGCGCTGGATGCCAAAGAGCTTGCGGCGCCGCCGCAGGCCAAATAATGCGTGTTTAAGAACCTGTTCAAAATCTCTGATTAGAAAAAACATGTCATCCCGAACGAGGGCGAAGCCCGAGGAGGGATCTGCTTGTGGCCGGTGCGCACAACAGCAGATCCATCCGCCCGCTACTCGGGCGTTAGGGATGACAGAGGATTTATCTGTTCGCGGCCGGGGAATATTTTAAACAGGCTCTAACGCGCTGTTCAAAGTCCTGGCTTGATGGGCGGGTAGAGCGGACTGACCAGCCATCCGGCTGTTAAACACCAGTCCGCAGCGTTGCTGATCACACCGATCAAAGCGCAATGCCGGTCGACGCCACCGTCGGCGCAGTGTCGCCATCACCCAGCATCTGCTTCCAGGCGAAATACATCGTGCTGGCGATGAACACCACGAACACGCCGTTGCCGACGCCGTTGAGCAGCAGCATGGCGATATCGCCACCGATCAGTCCAGCCAATCCGCCCAGAATGCCCAGGCCTAACCCATAAGCTATCATCACCACAAAGCCCAGCAGCAGAAACACCAGCAGCGCCAGAAAATTCTGCGTGCACGCGCGATAACTCCGCCGCATCGCCGCCACCAGCCGCACGTCGCTGAACATGATGTCCGGGACGATGGTCAGGGTGAAGAAGATCGCGCCGAAGGCGATCGCGGCCACCGCGATGAACCACAGGCCCAGGCGACTCATCGGCAGTTCGCGCATCATCTCGGCCATGAAGTCCGGATCGATCTTTCCCTGCGCCTGCGCCTGGGCCTGCAGCTTGACCGAAAACTCCATCAGCTTTTCGATATTCGCCTGACCGACAATGACATACAGCAGCACAAGGCATACCAGTGCCAATGCGATCTGCGGCGCCAGCGTGGTGATCACGCGCCAGGCTTTGCCGGTACGGATCGCCGCCAACAGATGCCCCGGCGATGCCTTGCGCCCTTCATCCACTTCATGCGCGGCGAATATCATCCCGGCGAGCAGCAGTGGGCCGATGAGTAAAAAGACCAGCTGCAGCGCTCCGCCCAATGCCGGCACCGACTGCGCCGTCAGCACGACGATCAGCGACAGGCCTGCGTAGATCAGCCCCAACAGCCCGAGCCCAAGCGGCGACTTGCGCAGCAGTCCGAATGCGCCGAGCAGCCATTCCGCGCCGGCGGAGGCGGGTATCTTGCGAATTTCCATCATCGTCCTCGCTGTTGTCGTGGGTATCAGTGGCCGCGCAGTGTAGCGGCGTGGCGCACGAAGCGCCGCAGCACGCCGCGCGCAAGCGGTGTGGGTTTGATGGCATTGCTCAGTCGCCGATGGCACTGGCCTTCGCGCTGCAGCGCATCGCGGCGCGCATGCACGTAACCGCGCATATGGCCAACGCTGAATTCCGGATGGAACTGCAGGCCCCAGACGTGATTGCGCCAGCGGAAGGCCTGGCAGTTGTCTTGATCGGAACGCGCCAGCACCGTTGCCCCGCTGGGCGGCTGCAGAACACTCTGCAGATGGCTGACCTGCACCGCGAAACGCGCCGGCAGCGGCGCGAACAGCGGGTCGTCGCCGGCAGGCGGATGCAGATCCACCGCCACCGTGCCCATTTCGCGGCCACTGGGGTTGTAATCCACCTCGCCGCCCAGCGCATGCGCCAACAGCTGATGGCCGTAGCAAATCCCCAGGGTCGGCATCTCCGCCCCCACTGCCTCGCGCAGCCAATCGGCGCTGCGCTCGCTCCAAGTGTGGCGGTCGGTGACCATCGCGCTGGAGCCGGTGATCAACACGCCGGTGAAATGCCGATGATCCGGCAGCGTTTCGCCGGCTTCGACATTCACGAACGTCGCCTGATGCGAGCGCAGGCCCGCGGCGACCCGGATCCAGTGCGGAAACCGCCCGTGCCGACGCAGGCTGGCGACCGGCTGGCCGGTTTCGATGATCAGGAACTGCGGGTCGGGCTTTAGGCCGGATTTCAGGTCGAGTTTCAGGTTCACGGTGTATTCGCAGTGGGGCGCGGCATCGCGCGGCATGGGCGGGTGGGGCGGCCGCTTATACTACCCAGTCCCCACACCAGCTGTAGCCGCCTTTATGCAGGGACCGACCTTCCAGGAACTCATCCAGCGCCTCAACGCCTATTGGGCGGCCCAGGGCTGCGTGCTGATCCAGCCGCTCGACCTCGAAGTCGGTGCGGGCACGTTCCACCCGGCCACCTTCCTGCGCGCATTGGGCCCGGAGCCGTGGAATGCCGCCTACGTGCAACCCAGTCGCCGCCCAACCGACGGTCGCTATGGCGAAAACCCCAACCGTCTACAGCATTACTACCAATATCAAGTGGCGATGAAGCCCAACCCCGACAACATCGTCGAACTGTACTTCGATTCGCTGAAAGCGCTGGGCGTCGACCCGCTGGTGCACGACCTGCGGCTGGTCGAAGACAACTGGGAATCGCCCACCCTCGGCGCCTGGGGCCTCGGCTGGGAAGTGTGGTTGAACGGCATGGAAGTGACCCAGTTCACCTACTTCCAGCAGGCCGGCGGCATCGAGTGCAAGCCGGTGCTGGGCGAGATCACGTATGGCCTTGAACGCCTGTGCATGTACCTGCAGAACTGCGACAACGTCTACGACCTGATCTGGACCGTCGGCCCGCAGGGAACCGTCACCTACGGCGATGTCTTCCTGCAGAACGAACGCGAGCAGAGCGCCTACAACTTCGAGCACGCCAACGTCGAAGAACTCTTTCACCGCTTCGACGCCTGCGAAGCGGAAGCCTCGAAGCTGGTGGAGCTTGGCCTGCCGCTGCCAGCCTACGACCAGGTCTGCAAAGCCAGCCACTGCTTCAACCTGCTGGACGCCCGTCGCGCGATTTCGGTGACCGAACGCCAGCGCTACATTTTGCGCGTGCGCAATCTGTCGCGCGGCGTCGCCGAAAGTTATTTCGCGCAACGCGAGAAGTTGGGATTCCCTGGTCTGAAACAGAGCAAGGCTGCCGCGTAATGGAAAACTCCGAATTTCTCAAGCTCAATACAGTCCTCCTGTTTTTTTTCGGCTACACAGCGCCGGCGGTATTCGCTTTTTTCAGCGCCTATTGGGCGCAACAGACCCAGCGCAATCCATGGCTGTGGTTCTTCTTCGGTTTGGTGCTGACGCCAATCGCAGGCGTTGTGTTGCTGTGGAAGAACGGCAAAGCCCATTCCGCGCCCCCCAGATTGAACGACGCCGGACGCAGTGATTTGCTGGCGACGCGCAAGGACATTGTATGAGTGACATGAAACCCCTCCTGATCGAACTCGGCACCGAAGAATTGCCGGTCAAGGCATTGCCCGGACTCGCGCAGGCCTTGTTCGACGGCGTCATCGACGCGCTGCACAAGCGCGGCATCGCTTTCGACCGTGAAGGCGCGAAGCCGCTGTACACCCCGCGCCGGCTCGCGGTGCTGCTGCCCGGCGTCGCGGTGGAGCAGCCCGAACAGCGCAGCGAAGTGCTGGGCCCGTATCTCAACATCGCGCTCGACGCCGAAGGCAAACCCACCAAGGCGCTGGAGGGCTTCGCCGCGAAGGCCGGCATCGACTGGACCACGCTGCAGAAAACCTCCGACCAGAAAGGCGAACGCTTCGTCCACCGCGCAGTGAAACCCGGCGCACGTACCGCCGAACTGCTGCCGGAAATTCTAAAAGAAGCGCTGGCCGCCATGCCCATCCCCAAACCGATGCGCTGGGGCGACCACGACTACGGCTTCGCGCGTCCCGCGCACTGGCTGGTGCTGCTGCTGGGCGATCAGGTCGTCGATGCCGAAGTCTTCGGGATTCAAGCCGACCGCATGAGCCGCGGCCATCGCTTCCATCACGAAAAATCCGTGTGGATCGGCACCCCGAACGATTACGTCGACGCCCTGCGCGCCGCGAAAGTGCTGGTCGACCCCGAAGAACGCCGCGCCCGCGTCGTCGCCGAAGTGGAAGGCGCCGCACTGAAAGTGGGCGGCATACCGCGCATCACCGACGACAACCTCGAACAAGTGCAGTGTCTGGTCGAATGGCCGAAAGCCGTGCTGTGCGCGTTCGAACGCGAATTTCTTGCGGTGCCGCAGGAAGCCTTGATCGCGACGATGGAAGCGAATCAGAAATTCTTCCCGGTGCTGGACGCCGATGGCAGGCTCACCGAGCACTTCATCGGCATCGCCAACATCGAATCGAAAGACGAAAGCGAAGTCCGCAAAGGCTATGAGCGCGTGATCCGCCCGCGCTTCGCCGATGCCAAGTTCTTCTTTGATGAAGATATGAAGCAGGGCCTCGAATCGATGAATGAGGGACTGAAGACGGTGATGTATCAGGCGAAGCTGGGCAGCGTGCACGACAAGGTGCAGCGTGTGGCTGCGTTGGCGGAAAGCATCGCCGCAGAAGTGGGTGTTGATCCTAAGTTGGCGCGTCGTGCGGCGGAATTGGCGAAGGCCGATCTGCAGTCGCGAATGGTCAATGAGTTTCCGGAATTGCAGGGGATTGCGGGGCGTTATTACGCTGCGGCTGCTGGTGAATCGGCGGAGGTGGCTGCTGCTATAGATGAAGCGTATATGCCGAGGTTTGCGGGTGATGCAATTGCGCCGAGCAAGTTGGGGCAGGTGCTGGCGATTGCGGAGCGGTTGGATACTTTGGCGGGTGGGTTTGCTGCTGGGTTGAAGCCTACGGGGAATAAGGATCCGTTTGCGTTGCGCAGGAATGCGTTGGGATTGGCGAGAGTTGTAATTGAAGGTGAAGTCGATCCCGTCATGGGTCGTTTTATTCCTGATGCGATTGGTGGAATTCCCGATCAGGCTTTTGCAGAAATCCAATTCAATAGCCCATATGCGAGTGACAGATGGGAGCAAAAGAAGAATCTCTATCTTTGGCCAATCACAGACTTCATCCTCGATCGCCTCCGCAGCTACTACGCCGACCAAGGCGTCACCCCTCAGCAGTTTGAGGCTGTGGCGGCGCTGATGCGTCCTATCGCGACTCCCGTCGCTCCCACAGGAGCGGCGTCGGCAGCCGCTGTAGCTGTGGGAGCGGCGGAAGCCGCGATTGCTCCGGCGCCGGAAGACTCCCAGCCGCAGGCGCGGCCCACATCTTCCGGGGCCTCGTCTTTGTCGGGGGCCGGATCCCTCCTCGACTTCGACCGCCGCCTCAAAGCCATCGGCGAATTCGCCAAACTGCCCGAAGCAGAAGCGCTCGCCGCCGCGAACAAACGCATCCGCAACATCCTGAAAAAATCCGAAGGCGGCATCTCCGACACGGTGAATCCGGCGCTGTTTGCCGAAGACGCCGAGCACGATCTGCACGCGGCGGTGGAACAAGCCATCGCCGACACCGATGATGCGCTGAAGACCCGCGACTATGTCGCCGTGCTCGGACGCCTCGCGCGTCTGCGCCCGATGGTCGACACCTTCTTCGAAAAGGTCATGGTCAACGCCGACGACCCGGCCGTACGCGGCAACCGCCTCGCCCTGCTGCAGCGTCTTGCGGATCGATTGGGCAGTGTCGCGGCGATTGAGCATTTATCCATATAGGGTGTGCCTTCGGCGCACCGAGGGCCGATCGCAAAAAAGCCAATGCGCCCAGGCGCACCCTATTCAAGCGCAAGCGTCGCTGCGATCGAGCATTTGTCCGCTTAGAGCGCCCCTCAGGCCCTGTCGGGCACCCTCTCCCGCAAGCGGGAGAGGGAAAGCGAGCGCAGCGAGCGAGGGTGAGGGGTCGCCACGTCGCCGCAATGACATCCAACACCCGGCGTTCTGTCACATCGGCCGGATATCGTGCGGGTCTCTGAATCCATGACGCCGCCGCCATGTCAAACTGCCTGTCCCGGCCGCTGTTGGCAGCGGTCCTCCTTGCCATGATGACAGCCACGTCAACGGTAGTCGGCAAAGATCAGCCTTGGGCGGAGATCCGCGTCGACGATGTCGCCGATGACGATCTGGGCGAATACGATGTGATGCTGGTGTCGATCAATGGAGAGATGGACATCGACACCACCATGCTCTACAAACTGCCGCCGGGCATGCAGCGGCTCAAAGTCGCCAGCATGAAGCGCGGCAAGTACGGCGAATTGGCGACCTTGCCCTTCGCGCTTGAGATGAAGCCCTGCATCCGCTACCAACTGGTCGCCAGCTATGCGCAGCCCGGCGCGGATCGCTCATGGCAGGTTGCGGTGAAATCGGAAACTCCGATCAAAGCCTGCGTCAAAAAATACGGCGAGATTCAGTCCGTGGCGGACGCGGCGCCCTGAACAACGTGCTGTGACGCAGAGCCGGCTCGGATTACGGGCGGTTTGATAGGATCGGATGTGCCGCATCGCTGATGCGGCGCTTCGCGCGCCCTGTTGCGGGGTGATCCAATGCCACGGACATGGCCGCGGAGACAGACCCGACTTTTCAAGGAGAGATACTCATGAAGCGCATTCTTCGGACTGCCGTCGCCGTCAAACTTTCGGCACTGCTGCTGGCGCTGGCCGCACCCGGCCTCGCCTTTGCCGCCACCAGCGCCACTATCGATTGTTCGCTGCAAAGCAACGCCTGTTTCGGCGATGCCGCCAGCGACTCTGGCCCGATCACATTCATGTATCAGTTCGATTACAACGGTGTGGACGCGATCTTCCCTGAGGACTGCACCAACCAGAATGCCTGCACGTTCTACTGCCGGCGGTATCCCGGGCCGCTGCTCGCACGGCTGCTGGTGTACGACGGCAACTTCAACCTCTTGACCACCACAGAGTGGGTGCCGGCCCTGTGCACCCAGCAGGACATTCTTCTGCCGTAACGCGACCGCGGCATTCGCCGCATCGCGCACCCGGAAGTGCCGGTACCCCCGTGCCGGCACTTCCGCCCTTTCGACACGGCATGGCGTTCTGCACGACCTCAGCGTGCATGGGCTGCAGGTCTGCCCGTATTCACCGACCGTCGGTCGGCTGCGGTTATCCTTCCGCCATGCCTTTTACCTCGCGCCCCGCCATTGCCGCAGTGTTGTTGATGCTCTGCGGAGCGGTGCAGGCGGCGCAGGTCGCTGGGGTGCGCATCGACGGCCTTGATGAGGCGATGACCAACAACGTGCGCGCTGCGCTGTCGCTGGAGGACGCGATAGGCAAGCGCGTCTCCGATGCGCGTCTGGATTACCTGCTGCGTGTGGCCGCGGATGAAACCCGCGAGGCCCTGGAACCATTCGGTTATTACTCGCCGCAGATCGATATCAGTGAAACCAGTGCCGGTGCCGCGCTCGCGGACGATGCGTCCGTGAGCGTGACCATCGCGGTGCGTGCCGGCGAACCGGTGCGGGTGCGCAGTGCGACCGTCGCGATCGAAGGCGGCGGCGATGACGACCGTTATCTGAAAGAAGAACTCGACGCCTTTTCGCCGAAGGTCGGCGATGTGTTCGAACACGCCAAATACGAACAGAGCAAAGCCTTCATCACCCGCCGTCTCGCCGAGCGCGGTTATTTCGACGCCGACTTCGCCGCGCGGCAGGTCGAAGTGACGCGCGCGGCGCAAGCCGCTGACATTGATTTGCGCTGGAACAGCGGCGACCGCTATGAGATGGGTGACATCACCTTCGAGCAGACCCCGAAACCGGCGATCCGCGATGCGCTGCTGCGTGAGTTCATTTATTGGGAAGAGGGCGATTATTACCATCAGGGCCGACTGGACCGGCTGCGCAAATCGCTGGGCGGTCTGGATTATTTCAGCCGTATCGATATCGAACCGCAGCCCGAGAACGCTGTCGACGGACGCGTCCCGGTGATCGTGCGGTTGACGCCGGCCAAGCGCAGCATCTACAGCGCTGGTGTGAGCTACGGCACCGACAGCGGCGCGGGCGTGTCGCTGGGGCTGGAGCGTCGCTATCTGAATTCGCGCGGGCACAAAGCGCTGGCACAGCTGGATTACGCGCAGAACCGCAAGACGCTGACGCTGCAGCACCGCATTCCCGCCTTCGCATGGCGCGACGGCTGGTACACCACCAGTGTGCAGGCCGCCGACGAACAGACCGATTACATCGACAGCCGTCGCTATGAAGCGGTGTTCAGCCGCAGCGGTCAATACAACCGCGATTTCAATCTGGTCGCATCGGTGCACGCGTTGCGCGAACGCTGGGCCTACGACTACGACACCCGCCTGCATCCGGTGACGCTGTACCGGCAGTCGACCTATTTCTATCCGTCGATCGTGGCCGAATACATCAAAGCCGATGAGCGTATCCAGCCGCGTAACGGTCTCGGCGCCACCGCCACCGTGCGCGGTGGGCTGGAGGGCGCGGGATCCGACGCGAATTTTCTGCAGCTGCACGTGCGCGGAAGCTGGTTCAAGGGCCTGGGCGCGCGCAGTCGTTTGATTGTGCGCGGTGAAGTGGGCGCGACCTTCACCGATGCGCTGGTGGAGATCCCGCCAAGCCTGCGCTTCTATGCCGGCGGCGACCGCAGCGTGCGCGGCTACGAATGGCGCGAGATCGGCCCGCGCATCGCCGCAGTTCCGGATCGCGATGATTTCGCGCTGGGCGCGAAGAACGTGATCACCGCGAACATCGAGTACGAGCAATATCTCAACGACACCTGGGGTGTCGCTGCGTTCGTCGATGCCGGCAATGCGTTCGACGGCCAGCTCGACCGCCTGCGTAAAGGCGTCGGCCTGGGACTGCGCTGGAAATCGCCGGTCGGGCCGCTGCGTGTGGATATCGCGCGCGGTCTGGATGATCCGGATTCGTCGTTGACGCTGCACATCAATCTTGGCGCGGATCTGTAACCGTATGTCTGCAGAAGCGCCCACACAAACCGAGCGCGACGCACGCATCAGCGAATTGCGCGCGCGTCGTATGGCACGTGCGCGCTGGCTCGCGACACGCAGCGTGTTGACGATAGTGGCGCTGAGCGTACTGGCCGCACTGCTGCTGTATTTTTTGTTCAACACACTGCGCGGCCGCGATGTGCTGCTGGGCCAGATTGTCGACCGCCTGCCGGAGGGCGATACGCTCACCTGGTCGCGCGCCGAGGGCCCGGCGTCGGGGCCGATGATCCTGCACGATCTGCGCTACGTGCATCGCGGCTGCCCCGATCGCGACGGCAAGCCTGTTGCGTGGCCCGACTGCAAGGCCGCGCTGATCACTACGTTCACCGCCAAGCGCGCGATGCTGGATCCCATGCTGCGGCCGCTGCTCGGTCGGCGTCTGCGTCTGGAAGCCTTGAACATCACCGATGCGACCCTGTCGTTGCCCGAGAGCGACGAGCCGTTCGAGCTGCCGCGCTGGCCGGAATCGTTGCCGGCGATCGCGCCGCCGCTGGCGCTGGAAGCCGATACGATCGAGATCGATGGTCTCAAAGTAATACAGGCCGATGAGCCCATCATCGATCTGCGTCGCCTGCGCGGCGGCATGCTCGCTGAAGACGGCCGACTGCATCTCGAACGCATCGTCGCCCAGACCGACCGCGGCAGTTTCAGGATCCACGGCGACTACGCGCCGCGCGACCGTTATCGCATGGACCTCACTGCAAGCGCGGTGTTGCCGGCCGCAGTGGGACGCACGCCGGCGCACTTGGGATTGGTCGCACGCGGCGATCTGCGCCAGCTCGATATCGCATTGGCGGGCAACGCACCGGCGCCGCTCAAAGCGAAGCTGCACGTGCAGGGCGAGACGCAGCCGCGCTGGCGTTTCGAGGCGAACAGCGACGCACTGACGCTGGCCGCGCTGCTGGGCAATAACGACGAGACCGCGCCGTTTGCGTTCGATCTGCGCGCGGATGGCATCGGCGGCCAGGCGAATGTGCAGGGTCGCATCGAACAGGCGGAATTTTCGGCCAAGGTGCTGCCGTCGAAAATCTCCATTGATGGTCAGGTGCTGGTGCTGTCGCCGCTGTCGATCGAATACCTGGGCGGCACCATCGCTGCGAACGGTCGCGCCGATTTCAACGTGCCCTCCGATGCGCGCTTCGACGGCACGCTGCGCGCGCGCAAGCTGCGCTGGCAGGGCGATACGAAAGATGCGGTCGCGGTGATCGCTGATGCTGATTTCAAAGTCGCCGGACATCTGCGCGCGTGGACCGCAGCGGGTGATGCAGCGCTGGTGCGCGGCACCGAGCGTGCAGCGGTGTCGCTCAAAGTGCGCGGCGACGACAAGACTGCGCGTGTCGAGACGCTGCGCGCGACGATGCCGACGGGACGACTCGACGGCAGCGGCGAACTCGCATGGATACCGACGCTGCGCTGGCAGGCGGATGCGCGGCTTGTGGGTTTCGACCCCGGCTATGTGTTGCCCGATTGGCGCGGCGCGGTGAACGGCCGACTGCGTGCGACCGGCGCAACGCGTCGCGACGGTGGCTTGGATGTGCGCGTGGACGCCAATGATCTCGGCGGTCGGCTGCGCGGCCGCGCGCTGAGCGGTCGCGCGAACGTGCTCGCGCAACTGCCTGCACGCGAGGGCGCCCGCATTGATGGTGAAGGCGAGATCGCATTGGGTCTGGGCAGCAGCCGCATCGAGGCCAAGGGCCGCGTCGCCGATACGCTGGACGTTGCGGCGATATTGTCACCGCTGCAGTTGAACGACCTGCTGCCGACCGGCGATGGCGTGCTGCGCGGCACGCTTAAACTCAGCGGCGCGCGCACCCAGCCGAATATCGATGTCGCTCTTGTCGGCCAGTCGCTGCGTTGGGACGCTTGGAAAGCCGGCTCGCTGCGCGCGAACGGCCGTTTGCCGTGGCGTGCGGGCGCGGACGGCGCGCTGAGCATCAACGGCGAGAATGTCGAAGCGGGGCTTCTGTTCTCGCGCCTGCGTCTCGACGCGCGCGGCGCGGTTGAAGCGCTGCGCATCGACGGCGATGCCGACACCGCATTCGGGGCGCTCGCGCTCACCGGCGATCTCAACAAGCGCGGCACGCAGTGGGCCGGCGCCCTCAGCGCGCTGCGCTTCTCGCCGACCACCGGCCCTGCGTGGGCACTGCAGTCGCCCGCGCGTTTCAGCGCGACGCCGTCGCCGCGCGGCACGCGGCTGCAGATCGCGTCGAGTTGCTTCGCCATCGCCGACCGCGCCGGTTCGCTGTGCGCCGATATCGATTGGCCCACCCGCGCCGACGTGCGCGGCACATCACTGCCGCTGGCATTGCTTGAACCCTACTTGCCGCAACGCGACGATGGCCGCGCGTGGAAGCTGCGCGGACCAGTCGATGTCGAGGCGCAGGTGCGCCCACGCGGCGGGACGTGGCAGGGCACCGCACGCGTGCGGTCGACCGACGGAGGACTTGCGCTGGATGCGCGCAGCCAGCGCGATATTCTCGGCTACGCGAATCTGGACATCGACGCGCGCTTCGACCCGCAGCGGATCGAAGCCGATATCAAAAGCGCGCTCACGCCCAACGGCCGCGTGGCTGGACGCATTGCCACGGGTTGGGACGCATATGCGCCGCTGCGCGGCGAGATCGAGATCGATACCGAAGCATTGACCTGGCTGGAGCTGTTTTCGCCGGACATCGTCGACCCCACCGGACGCTTGAGTGGGCGCATCGCACTGGGCGGCACGCGCGTGCAGCCGACGCTGGGCGGACACGCGCAGCTGACCAACTTCCGCGCCGAGTTGCCGTCGCTGGCCTTGAGTCTGCGCGACGGCGACGTACGCATGGACGCGCAGGCCGACGGCAGCGCGCGCATCGTTGGCAGCGTACGCAGCGGCGAAGGAACACTGCGGCTCGACGGCACCTTGGGTTGGCAGAGCGACGACACGCCGCTGCGGCTCGCGCTGATCGGCGAGAACGTCTTGATCTCCGACACGCGCGAACTGCGCGCGGTGATCGATCCGAATGTGATTGTGCGCTACGCCGTCGGGCAACCCATCGCGGTCGCCGGCAGCGTGCGCATCGCCAGCGCCAAGATCGATCTGGAAAAGCTGGATTCCGGCGTGTCGGCGTCTGAAGACGTGATCGTGCTGGATCCAGCCAACCCCGAACGTACCGGCAGCGCTCCACTCGATCTGGATCTTGCGCTGACGATGGGCGATGACGTGCAGCTGCAGGGCTTTGGCCTGGATGGCACGCTGGGCGGCAGCGTACGCATGCGTGCGCGCCCCGGCCGCGAAACGGTTGCGACAGGTTCACTCGATGTCGACGGCCGCTACCGCGCCTACGGACAGAAACTGCAGATCACCCGCGGCCGATTGGTGTGGTCGAACACCGCATTCGGCGACCCGTTGATCGACATCCGCGCCGAGCGCGAAGTGGGCAGCGTCACCGCCGGCATCGATGTACGCGGCCGCGCATCCGCGCCGATTGCCGAAGTGTGGAGCGACCCCGCCACCAGCGAATCCGAAGCGTTGGCCTACCTCACCCTGGGCCGACCGCTGTCCAGCGCAAGCGCCGACGAAAACCGTCAACTCAGCGCCGCCACCGCCGCGCTGTCCGCCGGCAACCTGCTGGCCTCGCAGCTGGGCGCGAAAATCGGCCTCGACGATGCCGGCGTCAGTGAATCGCGCGCGCTCGGCGGCAGCGTGGTCGGCATCGGCAAATATCTGTCGCCGCGACTGTACGTGAGCTACGGCGTGTCGCTGCTCGGCACCGGCCAGGTCATCACGCTGAAGTATCTGCTGCGCAAAGGCTTCGATATCGAAATCGAATCGAGCAGCGTCGAGAATCGCGGCTCGGTGAATTGGCGAAAAGAAAAATAGCCATAGCGCGATAGGCTGGACTGACCGGAAGTAGGCTGGGTTGGCCTGAAGTAGGCTGGGCTGAAAAGCCCAGCATGATTTACCATCATGATGATATGGCAAAGATGCTGGGCTTTTCAGCCCAGCCTACTTCACTGCTGGCGTCGCAGCTCGGTGCGAAAATTGGCCTTGATGACGCTGGCGTCAGCGAATCGCGCACACTCGGCGGCAGCGTGGTCGGCATCGGCAAATATCTGTCGCCGCGACTGTACGTGAGCTACGGCGTATCGCTGCTCGGCACCGGTCAGGTCATCACGCTGAAGTATCTATTGCGCAAAGGCTTCGATATCGAAATCGAATCGAGCACCATCGAGAATCGCGGCTCGGTGAATTGGCGCAAAGAAAAATAGCCATAGCGCGATAGGCTGGGCTGGCCGGAAGTAGGCTGGGTTGGCCTGAAGTAGGCTGGGCTGAAAAGCCCAGCATCTTCGTCCAATCATGATGGCGCAAAAATCATGCTGAGCTTTTCAGCCCAGACTGCCGGGTGATGGTTCGCGAACACGGGCGCTGGGCTTTTCAGCCCAGCCTACTTCGCTTTCATATCAACGTTAGACTGCCTTTCGCAATGATCGGCCCGGTCGGTGCGTCGTGTGGCGGGCCATTCGCAGGTTCGAGAGAAACGGCCAACGTGCTGCCTTCAATCAATGCGCGGCGCAGATCGTCAGGGATCAGGACTTCGCGGGTTTCGCCCGCAGGCAATAGACCCAATGACCGCGGTGCTTCGCCGGCAGGAATCAGCCACAGTTCGCTGACCCGGCCATCAATATCGGCAGGTGCCGGCACCGGCATCAACAGCAGCGTACCGCGAGCGGAGTCGACCGATGCGAGCCAACCTGGCGTGCCGTCGTCGCGCGTCAGCGTCGTGACTGCACGCGGCTGTTGCGTGGGTGTAACGACGATGGTCGGTAGCGGCGTTGGCGGCACGCGCTGACCGATGAAGACCATCGCCAACGCAGCGGCGGTCGCAAGACCCGTCGCTGCCTGCCAGAAGCCGATACGCTGCCACGATCGCTGTGCGACAGCGTTGCCCAGCGGCGACCAGCCCAGCCGCGTGCGGATACGCGGCCAGATGAAATGCGGCGGTGTGATCGGCGCGATTTCATCGATCAGCGTCGCCAGACGTTGCTCCCATCCGGATACCAGCCGTGCGAATGCGCTGTCGCTTTCGATCCGCGCCTGTGCGCGTCGACGTTGCGCCGCATCCAGCACGCCCAGCACGTACTCGCCAGCAAACACATCGGCTGTCGGTGGTGAGTCGCCTGGGTCTTGATCGAAGCGGGGGTTGCGGGTGTTCATTGTTCAAGGCACTCCCGGAGTTGCATCAAGCCACGGCGGATCCAGCTTTTCATCGTGCTCAACGGTGAGCCGTTGCGCTCAGCCAATGTTTCGTAGGTCACGCCCTCAAAAAAAGCGGTGCGGATCAATTCGCGGCGTCGATCGTCGAGCTTGCCCATGCACGCATCAAGCATGGCGCGGTCTGCGCTGGCCTCCGCGAACTGCTGCGGTGAAGGTTCTGTATCCGGTATTTCCGCAGCCTCTTCCATCGGCCGATGGCGGCGCTTCGTCGGTGATGCGCGCAGACGATCAATGGCTTTGTTGCGGGCAATCATCGCAAGCCATGCGCCGGCACTGGCGCGCTCGGCGTCAAACTGCGCGGCCTTGCGCCAGATATTCGTATAGACCTCCTGCAGCAGATCTTCGGCTTCGCCCCGATCCGGCAAAAAATGCAGACAAATTCCGAACAATTTTGCCGAGGTTGATCGATACAGTGCATCGAACGCGGTGCGACTGCCGTTGGCAATATCCGCCAACAATACCGCCGCTGAGTCGACGTCTTCAACTTCTGATGTAAAGGATAACTCTGACATCGATGACGCCTGTGCAGCGGAGGGTGATATCGGTGCCTGACCGCAGACAGCGGCCACATTCGATGCAAAGCAATACGCATGCAAAGTTGATCCGGATGCGATGACTCGGCATTTTTTTCAAATCGCGCCAGCAACGCGGTGTCGGCACGCATGACATCAACGCATTGACTTGTTTCCGACGAACGGTCGCGTCATTACGTTGGACGCGTGCGTAAAGGACCATCAACAACAGGCATCCACTTCGATGCCTGCCCCACCACCGGCGCATCCCTGTTACGCGCCATTGCAAGGAGCGAGTCATGAAAAAAACCGCAGTCCCATCCAGTGTCAAACCCTTTTCCGCGCGTCGGTTGAGCCCCAGGCCCACGCTGTTCGTACTGGCCGTTACCGCTGCGTTGTCTGCAGGTTTGGCGTTTGCATCCAGTCACCGTGAGGCGCCGTTGATTACCCAGACTCCGAAAGTCGACGGCACCGATTTCTACATGTTTCGCAGTTATGAGGCAGAACGGTCGGGATATGTCACATTTCTGGCCAATTACCAGCCGCTGCAGGCGCCGTACGGCGGCCCGAATTATTTCCTGATGGACCCGAATGCGCTGTATGCCATCCATATCGACAACGATGGCGATGCGAAAGAAGACATTTCCTATTACTTCAAGTTCTACAACACATTCAAGAATCTCACCGTCCCGGTGAACGGCGTTGATGTCCCGGTGCCGCTGAGCAATATCGGTTCGTTCGGCGCCGACGACGCGCAGGATGCGAATCGCAACGTGATCGAAAAATATAGCGTTGTCAGCATCGTCAATGGCAAGGTGAGCGTCGCCAGAAATCTCGGCAAAGGCGGTGTGCTGTTCGACAAGCCCTCCGACAATATCGGCACCAAGTCGATCGCCGGTTATGCAGCCTACGCCGACCGGCATATTGCGCGGATCGGGTTGAATAAATGCGCAGGTGAAGGACGGGTATTCGCTGGACAGCGCAAGGAAGGTTTCGCGGTGAATCTCGGCGAAGTGTTCGATCTGGTCAACACCAATCCGGTCGGCCCGGCCAACGGGGAACGCAACACGCTGGACGATGCAAATATCACCACGCTGGCGATGGAACTGCCGATTGAATGCCTGATTGGCGACGGGCCAATCATCGGCGCGTGGACCGCGGCGTATACGCTGTCCAACGGCCACTACCGCCAGCGCTCAAGGCTGTCCGCGCCGCTGATCAATGAAGTGATCATCGGATTGCCGGACAAAGACCGCTTCAACGCCTCGCATCCTTCCAACGATGCGACGTTCGCCAGATACGTGACCAATCCGACCCTGCCGATTCTGCTGCAAACGCTGTTTCCCAGCGTACAGGCGCCGAATTTCTATCCGCGCAGCGACCTGGTGGCGGCATTTCTCACCGGCGTGGAGGGTCTGAACAAGCCGGCCAAGGTCAAGCCTGCGGAGATGATGCGCTTGAATACCTCGATTGCGCCGAAGCCTGCAAAAGAACAGCTGACCTACGCTGTACTGGCCGGCGATACGGCTGGTTTTCCGAACGGCCGTCGTCCGGGCGACGACGTGGTGGACATCGAACTTCGCGTCGCGATGGGCGCGCTGTTGCCCGCGAATGTCGCACCGTCCGGGCAGTTGCCTTACACCGACGGCGCCGCACTGAAGGCAAGCGATTTCCGCTCGAGTTTCCCGTATCTCAACACGCCGCTGCCGGGATCGACCAACGATTGATCGCGTATCACGTTTGAACACGTTGCCTCCCTCCGACGGTGATTTCCGTCGGAGGGAGCAGGAGAAAGATGCATGTTGCGCGTATCGGTATTGCGATTGACGATGTTGCTGTTCACGCTGTTCTTCACATATAAAACGCTGGCGCAGCGACCCGTGGCGTTTGTGCCAACGCATCCAGACACGGTGATCGAGCGGCTTCCGCGCGGTTATTCGGCCGTGTTGGCGGCACCGAAGCCGACGCTAAATAAAACATCGGAAACAGTACCGATATCGTCATCCGTGCGTGCGCTCGAACAGGCGCGCAGCCTGCTGACCGCCGCCGCGCAAACCGGCGATGCGCGTCTGGCCAACCGCGCCGATGCGGTGCTGTCGCGATTCCCCGCAGACGACCGTCGACCGGACGTGCTGCGGATGCGTGCGTTCAGCGCGCAGCACCGCCATGATTTTGCCGCAGCCGAGCGCTTGCTCGACCGTTTGATCGCCCGCGATCCGCGCGCTGGCGATGCGCGTTTGGCCAGAGCGCAGATTCACCTTGTTGCGGGGCGATTGGATGCCGCGCGCGCTGACTGCGTCGCGCTGGTGCTGGGTGTGGATGCCGGCGATGGCATGCTGTGCACGGCGATGCTGTCGCTGCGAAAAGGTCAGTATCCAGCTGCGGCTGTCGCGGTGGATCGTTGGCTTGAGCAGAACGCGGGCGGCGATCGCGAAGGGCGTCGATACGCATTGACCCTGCGTGGAGAGATTGCCGCACGTGCCCGTGAAACGGAGGCGGAAGGTTTTTTCAGACGTGCGCTGCAGCTGGCGCCGGACGATGTGCGCACACTCGGCGCCTATGCGCGTTTTCTGCGCGGCGCCGGACGCCAGCATGAAGTCGAAGTCTTGCTGCGTGGACACATGGGACACGATGGCCTGCAGCTTCAGCGCGCTCTGGCGCTGCGCGGCCGTGCACCGGATCGGGCTGCGAATATCGCTGAATCGCTGTCGCGCAATTACGCGCTGACGCGCAAACTCGGCCGTACGCCTGAATTGCGCGATGAAGCCGAACTGATGCTGAGCTTTCGTCGCGATCCACGGCGGGCATTGGCGCTTGCGCAGCGCAATTTCCGCGATCAGCGCGATGAAGAGGATGTCGATCTTCTGTATCGCGCCGCAGCAGCGGCGCGACAGCCGGAAGCGCTGCAGCCGGTGCGCGCATGGGCCGCTGCACAGCGCGTGCCATTGCCCACGCTGACTGCTATGGAGCCGCGCCGATGACCCGGGGGCTGATGCGGGCGTTGATGTTGATGCTGATCCTGGCCCTGACCCTGTCGGGGCTGGCGGTGCGTCCGCTGCAGGCGCATGAACTGTCGATCGCCCATGTCGCGATCGATGCTGGCGAAGATGTCGGTGCAGCGCGCCCAGGGCTTGCTCCTCCGGCGTTGGTGCGTCTTGAACTGGAGCTGTCGCTGCGCGATATCGCGCTGGCGCTACCGCTGGATGTCGATCGCAATGCGCAGGTCACATGGGGCGAATTGCAGCAGGCGCAGCCATCGCTGCAGACGATGGCGGCTGCAGGCTTGTCGCTGTCGTCATCGGTCGGCGCATGCGCACTGCAGCCGCGCACGCTTGCGGTGCGGCGCTACGACAGCGGCGCGTATGCGGTGCTTGGGATGGATGCGCGCTGCCCGAGCCGCTTGGGGCTGCGGTTTCGCTACGACCTGTTGTTCGATGGCGATCCCGAGCATCGCGCGATCGTTACGCTGCGCGACAACGCTGCGACCCGGACCGTGGTGGTGGACAACATGCGACGCGACATCGCATTCTCGACTGCTGCCCACCAGCCGTTTTCGGATTTTCTGGTCGAAGGGGTCCGCCATATTCTCGGCGGCTACGATCATCTGGCTTTTCTGCTGTCGCTGCTGCTGCCTGCGGCGCTCGTGCGCCTGCGCGGCGCATGGTCGCCAGTGCAGGATTCGCGGCAGAGTGCGATCCATATTTTCGGCATCGTCACCGCATTCACCGCGGCGCATTCGATCACCCTCAGCCTGTCCGCCTTGGGCTGGGTGGTGCCGGCATCGCAATGGATCGAACCGGTGATCGCCGCCAGCGTACTGTTGGCGGCATTGAACAATATCTGGCCGCAGGTCACGCAACGCCTGTGGGTGATAGGTTTCGCGTTCGGCCTGATCCACGGTTTCGGGTTTGCAGGCGCGCTGAGCGAACTTGGGCTGCCGCAGAACGGACGACTGCTGTCGCTGTTGGGATTCAATCTTGGCGTGGAACTCGGTCAGCTTGCCGTGGTGTGCGTGACCCTGCCGCTGCTGTTTCTGGTGCGCGAAAAACCCTGGTATTCGCAGCGCGTGATGCCGCTGCTGTCGTCCGCCATTGCGCTGATGGCAGTGGTGTGGCTGTGGCAGCGGGTGGCGGCCGGCTGATCGCGCGTATCTTTGTTTCGTGTCGTGCTGCAATCACAGCGCCGGCAGCAAGTAGGCTGGGCTGAAAAGCCCAGCATGATGCTTGACGAAGATGCTGGGCTTTTCAGCCCAGCCTACTTCTTCAAGCCTGCGACGATTTCCGACACGCCGAGGCCCAGTTCGAGCTGAACGCGCACGTATTCGCGCTCCTTGCGCGATAGGCTGCGACCGATCTCGATACGCACCTCCTCAGCCTCGAGAATGCGCAGGATCCTTGGCATTGCCGAGCCTATGACGTCCGGCCCGTAACCTGCTTCGCGCAAGGCCGCACTCATAAGGGCTTCGATATCCATGATTCGTCCAGAGCTGTTCAAGACGCCGCATTGTGCAGCAGAGCAGGTACATGCGCTGCGTCCAACTCGACCCTTGATCGGACGTTCACCGCATTGTCCATTCCATAGGATGCTGCCTTGGCGCACAGTTTTCTTTGGCATGGTGTCGGGTGCTGGGGTAAATCAACCTGACCCGAAGGGCACCATTTCTGGCCTCTCCAGCCTGGAAAGGCTGCGACCGTCGGCTAACGAAACAGAAGATGATAGATGGGGTGGGCGGACGCTTGCGGTGTAGCCAGATTCATCAGGAGACCCAAAGGGCGGCGCACAGGAAGTGCGCCGTTTTTCGACGAGGCAGGATGCTTCATCGAAAAATCCCGGCCATATCTCAGTTGGCAGTTTCGACTTGGACTTGAATGTTTTCTTGACTCGCGCCTTCAGCGCTCGCCCTTCGGGCCGGCTTCGCCGTTCGCGTCGCAAGCGGCGCAGTGGTTACTTTCTTTACGCCAAAGAAAGTTACCCGCGCATCAGCGCGGAAGCTCTGCAGTTGTTCAGGGCAGGCCCTTCGGATCGACTTCGTCGTTCGCGCCGCAAGCGGCGCAGTGCGCCAAAGAAAGTAACTCGCGCCCCAGCGCGAAAAAGGTTCCAAGCTTCCGCCGAAAATCATCCCATCAAATGTGATTTGTCCCGGGGGAAGAGTGCCGCACCTCGACCAGCCTTCGACTGTTGTAAACCGGCGCTCTTACAGCATTGATGAGATTTTCCTTCTCTCCGCACAGCGAGGGAGAAGAGCCTGCCCCAGAATTGATCCGGAGTGGCGCGCAGCGCCGGATGGGGGCCAACGCAGCCGCAATGCGTCCCGAAGAGCGCCCCTCACCCGGCCTGCGGCCACCCTCTCCCCGCACGATGCGCGGGGAGAGGGAAGACAGAACGGTGCAGGGCGACTCACCGCCCCAACGGCAACCCCCGAAACGCCTTCACCGTGCGCAGCACGAAGCTGGAATTCACGTCGGCCACGCCGGTTTGATTCAGCAGCCTGTCCAGCAGAAAACGCGAGAAATGTTCAAGGTCGCGCACCACCACCTGCAGCAGATAGTCCATGTCGCCGGTGAGGGCGTGGCAGGCGACCACCTCGTCCCAGTCGTTGACGAACCCGGCGAACGCGGCCACCGCCTCGGCGTCGTGGCGGGTCAGCTGTACGCGGACGAAGGCGTGCAGGCCCAGGCCGATGCGGTCGGGGTCGACCTCGGCGCGGTAGCCGGCAATCACGCCCTCGCGCTCCAGCCGCTGGACCCGGCGCAGGCAGGCCGAGGCCGACAGGTGCACGCGTTCGGCCAGTTCGGCATTGGTCTGACGGCCGCTTTGCTGCAGTTCGGCCAGCAGCAACAGGTCGGTGCGGTCGAGCTGGGAGGCAGGCATGCAATTGCTCCGTTTGGCTTATCAGCGCAATTTTATTGCGGATCAAGCGGCGATGTCCGCAACTTTGCAAGCCCGTTGCGCGTAAACCCGCCTACAGTGTGCAAACCCATCGTCTGCACCGGACCTGCCATGACTGTCGTTGCCACCAACGTCGCACCCCAGCGCGTCGAACACCAGATGACCGACAAGGGCTACGTGCCGCTCTACGCCACGGGCGTGGTCGAGCAGCCGTGGAGCAGCTACACCCGGACCGATCACGAGGTGTGGGCCACGCTGTTCCAGCGCCAGCAGCAGCTGCTGGTCGGCCGCGCCAGCACCGAGTTCCTGCGCAGTCAGCGCGACATGGGCATGTGTGCGGATCAGATCCCCAAGTTCGACGACCTCAACCGTCTGCTGCGCGCGGCCACCGGCTGGGAGATCATCGGCGTCGAGGGTCTGCTGCCGGAGCTGGTGTTTTTCGAGCATCTCGCCAACCGCCGTTTCCCGGTGACCTGGTGGATCCGCACACCGGAGCAGATGGACTACCTCGCCGAGCCGGACCTGTTCCACGATCTGTTCGGCCACGTGCCGCTGCTGATGATTCCGGTGTTCGCCGATTACATGGCCGCTTATGGCCGCGGCGGCGTGAAGGCGCACGCGATCGGCACGGAGGCGTTGGCCAATCTGACCCGGCTGTACTGGTACACGGTCGAATTCGGCCTGATCCGCGAGGCCGAGGGTCTGCGCATCTACGGCGCGGGCATCCTCAGCTCCAAAGGCGAAAGCATTCACAGCCTCGACAGCGCCGCGCCCAACCGGATCGGCTTCGATCTGGAGCGGATCATGCGCACCCGGTATCGCATCGACAGCTACCAGAAGACTTATTTCGTCATCGACAGTTACGCACAGCTGATGGACGCCACCCGCCCCGATTTCACCTCGATCTACGCGCGCCTGGGGGCGCAGGATCCGGTGCCAGCGGGGGCGGTGCTGGATACCGATGCCGTGTTCCATCGCGGCACCGGGGAAGGCTGGCCCACCGACGCGGACGTGTAGCCGCATCGCGCGACGCGCGCATCAGGCCCAAACGCATACGGCCCGCAACTGCGGGCCGTATGCGTTTGGGCGACAGCGCAAGGACCAATCCGCCGCGACTTGATCCGGATCAAAACGACTGAGCGCCTCCGTTCATAGACTGCGTGGCAACCGGAGGAGTCATCCATGCGTAGCGACGGTACCTATAGCGATAAAGTCGTCCTGCAGTTCTCGGTGATGACCGTGGTCTGGGGCATCGTCGGAATGTTGGTGGGCGTGCTGATCGCAGCGCAGCTCTACTGGCCCGCGCTCAACTTTGATTTGGCGTGGCTGTCGTACGGCCGGCTGCGGCCGCTGCACACCAATGCGGTGATCTTCGCGTTCGGCGGCTGCGCGCTGTTCGGGACCAGTCTTTACGTGGTGCAGCGCACCTGCCACGTGCCGCTGCTGTCCGACAAGCTGGCCGCGTTCGTGTTCTGGGGCTGGCAACTGGTGATCGTGCTGGCCGCGATCACTCTGCCGATGGGTCTGACCCAGGGCAAAGAGTACGCCGAGCTGATCTGGCCGATCGACATCCTGATCACGGTGGTATGGGTGGCGTACGGAGTGCTGTTTTTCGGCACCATCGCCAAGCGCCGGGTCAAACACATCTATGTGGCGAACTGGTTCTACGGTGCGTTCATCATCACGGTGGCGCTGCTGCATATCGTCAACAGTCTGCAGATTCCGGTGAGCCTGACCAGCTCGTTCCCGATCTACAGCGGCGCAGTCGATGCGATGGTGCAGTGGTGGTACGGGCACAACGCGGTAGGCTTTTTTCTCACCGCCGGCTTCCTTGGGATGATGTATTACTTCGTGCCCAAGCAGTGCGGACGCCCGATTTATTCGTACCGGCTGTCGATCGTGCATTTCTGGGCGCTGATCGCCATCTACATGTGGGCCGGTCCGCACCATCTGCAGTACACCGCGCTGCCGGACTGGGCGCAGAGTCTGGGCATGGTGTTTTCGCTGATCCTGCTGGCGCCCAGCTGGGGCGGCGCGATCAACGGGGTGATGACGCTCTCGGGCGTGTGGCACAAACTGCGCACCGACCCCATCCTCAAGTTCCTCATCGTCTCGCTCTCGTTCTACATGATGAGCACGTTCGAGGGGCCGATGATGTCGATCAAGACCGTCAACGCGCTGTCGCACTACACCGACTGGACCATCGGCCACGTGCACTCCGGTGCGCTGGGCTGGGTGGCGATGATTACGATCGGCGCGATCTACGCACTGCTGCCGCGGTTGCTCGGGCTGAAGGAAATGTGGTCGATCAAACTGATCGATACGCATTTTTGGATCCACACGATCGGCGTGGTGTTTTATATCGCGTCGATGTGGATCGCCGGCGTAATGCAGGGCCTGATGTGGCGCGCGACCAATGCCGACGGCACCTTGACATACAGCTTTGTAGAGGCGTTGAACGCGACGTATCCCTACTACCTGGGGCGGCTGATCGGCGGCCTGCTGGTGCTCAGCGGCATGTTGGTCATGGCGTTGAACGTGATCCGCACCTGGCAGCTCGCGAAGGGGCCGGTCCAGCACGCGGTGTTGACGCCGGACGCCGCTGAGGCGCGCGCATGAACCGCACACACGCATTGAACGAGCAAGCATTGAGCGAGGCGAAGCGATGAGTCATTCGCACGAGAAAGTCGAAAAGAACATCAGCCTGATGGCGATCCTGATCGCGGTGGCGGTGTCGTTCGGCGGTTTGGCCGAGATCGTACCGCTGATGTATCAGGCCGAAGCCATCCAGCCGCTGCCCGGCGTCAAGCCCTATCCGGCGCTTGAACTCGCGGGCCGCGAAATCTACATCCGCGAAGGTTGCTACAACTGCCATTCGCAGATGGTGCGCACGCTGCGCTTCGAGACCGAGCGCTACGGCCACTATTCGCTGGCGGGTGAATCGGTGTACGACCGCCCGTTCCAGTGGGGCAGCAAACGCACCGGCCCGGATCTCGCCCGCGTCGGCGGCCGTTACTCCGACGACTGGCAGCGCGTGCATCTGAACAATCCGCGCGACCTGGTGCCCGAATCGAACATGCCGGGTTTTCCGTGGTTGGCGCGGAACGACATCGATGGTGCGCTGCTGAAAAAGAAAATGACCGCGCTGCAGACGCTGGGCGACCCCTACAGCAAAGCCGATATCGACGGCGCCAGCGCCGCAGTGGATGGCAAGACTGAACTCGATGCCCTGATTGCATATCTGCAGGGCCTCGGCAAACACGCACCGCGAGGAGGTTGAGATGTTGTCCGGAATCGTCACCGCGATCCTGCTGGCGCTGTTCGTGTTCGGCTGTGTCTGGGCGTATCAACCCAAGCGCCAACGCGAGTTCGACTCGGCGGCGATGCTGCCGCTGGGCGACGACAGCAAGCCGGCAAACAGTGAAGAGGAGATCGTTTGATGAGCACTGCCTGGTCGTGGTACGTGATCGCGCTGGTGGTGTTGAACATCGCCGGCTGCGTCTGGTTGATCTGGTGGACCGGGCGGCGTCGCCCCGGCGATCCCGGCGCCACCGACACCAGCCACATCTGGGACGGCGATCTGACCGAATACAACAAACCGATGCCGCGCTGGTGGATCAACATGTTTTATCTGACCATCGTTTTCAGCATCGGTTATCTGGTCTGGTATCCCGGCTTCGGCGCGTTCGCCGGCACCAGCGGCTGGACGTCGGTGAAGGAACACCATGCCGATAAAGTCGCCGAAGATAAAAAACTCGCCGTTGCTTTTGCGCCGTACGCGGGCAAGTCGATTGATACGATCGCGCGCGACCCGAGGGCTCTGAAGCTGGGCAAAGCAATCTTCGCCAACCACTGCGCCGCCTGCCACGGATCATCGGCCCAGGGCGCGGTGGGTTATCCCAATCTGACCGACGACATCTGGCATTGGGGCGGCAGTCCCGATCAGATTCTGGACACCGTGCTCAACGGTCGTCAGGCCGCGATGCCCGGATGGGAAAACGTGCTGGGCGGCCCGCAGGGCGTCACCGAAGTCGCGGTGTATTTGCAGTCGATGCGCGGCGAAAGAGTCGACAGCAGCCTCGCCGGCATCGGCAAGACCAAGTACGA
The DNA here is from genome assembly GCA_031419075.1 of Lysobacterales bacterium. Classification (GTDB taxonomy): domain Bacteria; phylum Pseudomonadota; class Gammaproteobacteria; order Xanthomonadales; family Xanthomonadaceae; genus Lysobacter_I. The sequence goes on along the minus strand of JANOKD010000100.1, from coordinate 2,281 downwards.
GATGATCTGCATCAGCTGCCACGGCCCGGACGGCAAGGGCATGCAGGCGTTGGGCGCACCGGACCTCACCGACGACTACTGGCTGTACGGCGATGATGCGCTGGCGGTGAAGACCAGCATCGGCCAGGGCCGCAATGGGGTGATGCCGGCGCATACGCCGATCATCGGCGAAACCCGCGTGCGTCTGGCTGCTGCGTATGTCTGGTCGCTGTCGCAGCGACAGACCGCGAAAGCCGAAGGCGCCAAGGCGACGCAATGACCCCCGAGACCACGCATAACGAGAGCATGCGCAACGAGAGCATGCGCAACGAGAGCAGGCCTCAACCGTTCGACCATCCGCCGCGTCCGCTGACGCAGCGGCTCGGTGCGATCCTGTGGCCGAGTTTCTTCGCTGCGGGCGTGGCGACGATGATCTGTTTTGCGCTGGTCGATCCGCTGCAGCTGCGCGACATCACGTTCCCGGATATCGAAATCAGCCGCGAAACGGGCTATGCGCTCGGGTTCTTCGCATTCTGGGCGGCCACGTCGGCATCGAGCCTGTTCACCTGGATCCTGCTGCGACCCGCCAGCCGCTTCAACCGCGCGCTGAAGCGCGATTGATCCACACCGATCATGGCGAAACAAATTCCGCTGCAGCTGACTGACGACGGGCCCGATGACGACGGCCAATCGATGTACGTCAGTGAGCAGAAAATCCATCCACGCGATGTCGATGGTCGCTTCCAGCGGCTGCGCATCATCGCGGTGTTTGCGCTGTTGGGCATGTACTACGTTTTTCCGTGGTTGAACTGGGACGGAAGACAGTCGGTGTTGTTCGATCTGCCGGGCCGCAAGTTCTATGTGTTCTGGCTGAATTTCTGGCCTCAGGATTTTATTTTCCTGGCGATGCTGCTGGTGATCGCGGGCATGACCCTGTTTTTTTTCACCGCGCTGGCGGGTCGGCTGTGGTGCGGCTACGCCTGTCCGCAAACGGTGTGGACCGAGGTCTTCATCTGGATCGAGCAGTGGGCCGAAGGCGATCGCAACAAACGCATCAAACTTGACGCTGCGCCCTGGAGTGCTAACAAACTCCGCCGCCGCGGCACCAAGCATGCGCTGTGGCTGATATTGGCGCTGTGGACGGGCTTCACTTTCGTCGGCTTCTTCACCCCGATCCGCGAACTGACTGATCGCATGGTGCCGTTCGCGTGGAGCGGCTGGGAAACGTTCTGGGTGCTGTTCTACGCGCTGGCGACCTGGGGCAACGCCGGTTTTCTGCGCGAGCAGGTCTGCAAATACATGTGTCCCTATGCGCGCTTCCAGAGCGCGATGTTCGACCGCAATACGCTGATCATCGCCTACGACCCGATGCGCGGCGAACCGCGCGGCCCGCGCAGGAAGGGCGCATTGGGCAGCGTGCTTGAACGCGCGCGCGGTCTGCTGGACACCACCACCGCCTACGATTACGTGTTCCGCGCGGCGCGTCATCACACTGCCGCCGACAACCTTGTTGCTGCGCGCGGCAACACATCGATCCTCGATCACAAACTCGAAGCGGAGCCGCTGCCGAAGTTCGACACCGAAGCGCTGGGCGACTGCATCGACTGCACCATCTGCGTGCAGGTCTGCCCGACCGGCATCGATATCCGCAACGGCCTGCAATACGAATGCATTGCCTGCGGCGCCTGTATCGACGCCTGCAACGGCGTGATGGACAAGCTGAACTATCCGCGCGGACTGATCCGCTACGCCACCCAGAACGCGATCGACGGAAAACCTCCGCAGGTGCTGCGGCCGCGCATCATCGTCTATGGGATTCTGCTCCTGGCGCTGCTGATAGGCTGGAGCTGGGGCGTCACCCACCGCAGCCCGCTGATCGTCGAAGTGCTGCGCGATCGCAACGCGCTGTACAGCGAAGTGCATGAGCGCGGCGCTGATGGGAATGGTGAAGAAGACGAAGAAGACCGTGATTTCGTCGAAAATCACTACACCCTGAAAATCATCAACAAAACTGTTGTCCCGCAGACATACCGTCTCCGCATCGAGGGCCCGCGCGGGCTCGTGCTGCGCGGCGATGCGGAGCACACCGCACAGGCCGAAGAAGTGTTGTCGCTGCCGGTCACACTGCGCGTGCCGGAGGACGATCTGAAAGGCCGACATGCCGTCCGGTTCGTGGTCGAAACCGTCGACGGTCAGGGACGTGAAGTGGTTCCCACCAGTTTCTTCGGGCCCGACGCATGACCGCATCCCGCGCTTCGCTTTGGCGCAATCCGATGCTGTGGCTGATCGTCGGTTTGCCGGC
>JANOKD010000099.1:0-35444 GCA_031419075.1 Lysobacterales bacterium | reverse complement strand
CGAAGTGGTGCAGCTGAAGAACGGCGATCCCGATGCAGTGGTGCCGGGTCTGTACGCCATCGGCGAAGCGGCCTGCGTATCGGTGCACGGCGCGAATCGTCTGGGCTCCAATTCGCTGCTCGACTTGGTCGTCTTCGGTCGCGCGGTGGCCAACCGCTGTGCCGAAACCATCAAGCCGGGGGCGTCGCACAAGACGCTGGCCGGCGATGCCTGCGACAAGTCATTGGCGAATCTCGACAAACTTCGCAATGCCAGCGGCAGCACGCCGACATCGGTGATCCGCGACAAGATGCAGCGCACGATGCAGAACGATGCCGCGGTATTTCGCACCAGCAAAACGCTCACCGAAGGTCTGAACAAAATCCGTGAGATCAACGCATCATTCGCCGACGTGAAGGTCAGCGACCGTTCGTTGATCTGGAACTCGGATCTGATTGAGACGATGGAACTGCAGAATCTGCTGGGCCAAGCACTGACGACGATTGTATCTGCCGAAAACCGCAAGGAATCGCGCGGTGCGCATGCGCACGAGGACTTCCCGGATCGAAACGACCACGAGTGGCAGAAACACAGCCTGTGCTGGGTAGATGATGCCGGCAATACCCGTATCGACTACCGCCCGGTGCATATGTACACGCTGACGGACGATGTCGAAGTCGTTCCCGCAAAAGCCCGTGTTTATTAATTGCGTGTGTATCAACTGCGCGTGTATTAACTGATTGCCTCTGACGGACTGTAACGATGGCTGAGTTTTCGCTTCCAAAAAATTCCAAAGTCCACGCAGGCAAGCGCTTCTCCGCGCCAGCCGGGGCCAAGCGTACGCGCGAATTCAAGGTGTATCGCTGGAGCCCGGACGACGACGAGAATCCGCGGACGGACACGTACGAAGTCGATCTGGATACCTGCGGTCCGATGGTGTTGGACGCGCTGATCAAGATCAAGAATGAAATCGATCCGACGCTGACCTTCCGCCGCTCCTGTCGTGAAGGCATCTGTGGGAGCTGCGCGATGAATATCGACGGCACCAATACGCTGGCCTGCACCAAAGCGATATCGGAGTGCAGCGGCAAGAAAGAAGTGCCGATCTATCCGCTGCCGCATATGCCGGTGATCAAGGATCTGGTGCCGGACCTCACGCATTTCTACGCGCAGTACGCCTCGATCAAACCGTGGATCCGCACCCAGACGCCTGCGCCGCCGGACAAAGAGCGGCTGCAGTCGAAAGAAGACCGCGCCAAACTTGACGGCCTGTACGAATGCATCCTGTGCGCCTGCTGCAGCACCAGTTGCCCCAGCTATTGGTGGAATGGTGATCGCTATCTCGGCCCCGCGGTGCTGCTGCAGGCCTATCGCTGGCTGATCGACAGCCGTGACGAAGATACCGGTGCCCGTCTGGATGATCTCGAAGATCCGTTCAAGCTCTACCGCTGTCACACCATCATGAACTGCGCGCGTACCTGCCCAAAAGGTCTGAATCCGGCCCAGGCCATCGGTGAAATCAAGAAAATGATGCTGGCACGGCAGATGTGATGTCGAATCACGCGATCTTTCTGCCTGCTTTCGCTATGGTCGCACTGACGTTCATTGTGTTCGCGGTGATGTTCCGTCGTCGCGTTGCGCAGATGAAGCGCGATCGCGTCCATCCGCAGGCAGTGGCGACATCGCAGCAGGCCGCGGTGCTGTTTACTGATGTCGCGCCCGCCGACAACTTCCGCAATCTGTTCGAGATGCCGGTGCTGTTTTATCTGGCAGTCCTGGTCGCGGCGATGACCGATCAGGTCACGACATCCGTGCTGGTGTTGGCTTGGGGTTACGTGTTTGCGCGGGTTCTGCACAGCGCGATCCACTGCAGCTACAACAAAGTGATGCACCGCTTCCGCGCCTATGCGCTGAGTGTGTTCGTGCTGGTTGCGTTGTGGGGTGTGCTTGGGTATGGCCTGATCGCGGCATGAGCCAACCGGCCTTCAATGTCGTTGAACTGCAGCGGCTGCGCTGGCGGTGCCGGCGCGGCATGCGTGAACTGGACCAATTGTTCACCCGCTACCTGGACCGTGCCTGGGTGACCGCATCCGTCGAAGAGCGCGCGGTGTTCGAGGGTCTGCTCGCCTGCGAGGACGACCGGCTGTGGCGCTGGTTTCTCGGTTATGAAGTCTCAGAAGACGCCGAACTGCATGCCATGGTCGAACGCATCCGTGCCCTGCCGATTTGAGCTGCGTCCGTCGCGCTGGCTGATCGGCGCAATGCTGGCGTTGTCCGTGTTGGTGCCGATCGCCGTGCTGGCTTCGGCGATGCCGCGCTGGGCCGCGTGGCCACTGGCCATGCTCGCGGTTGTCATCGGGCTGCGCATGGCATGGCGCGAAAGCGCCCAGCCGATCCTTGAGGTTGTGGTGGATGCGGATGCGGAGGGCAGGGCGACCATTGGCGGTTCGCCTGTCGATACCTTCCGCGTCGATTGGCGAGGCCCACTCGCGTTCATCGCCTGGCACGACGCCGATGGCCGCCGCTGCCGCCGCAGTCTGTGGCCCGATACCCTTTCTTCAGCGACAAGGCGTGAGCTGCGACTGGCCGTTCGTGCGGGCAGCGATGGGCAGACTCGGTCATCGGTGGCACCATAGCGGGCATTCGCCGCTTGAGCTGTCATGTTCAAACCCATTCCTGTCGCTATCGGCCTGCGCTATCTCCGCGCCAAGCGCCGCAACAGTTTCATCTCCTTCATTTCGCTGGCGTCGATGCTGGGTATCGCGTTGGGCGTGGCCGCGCTCATCACCACGCTGGCGGTGATGAGCGGTTTCCAACGCGAGATCCGCGACCGCATGCTGCAGATGGCGGCCCATGCCACGGTCAGCGCCGACGGCGAGCCCCTGTACGATTGGCCGCATGCCATCGACGAAGCGCGCAAGGATCCCCGTGTTGCAGGGGCCGCGCCGTACATCGAACGCCCGGTGATGCTGCAGGGCCCACGCGAAGAGGGCGCGCTGCTGCGCGGAGTCGATCCCACCCGTGAGGGTAGCGTGTCGGTGATTGCCGAGAAGATGGTCGACGGCACGTCGCTGAAATCGCTGGTCCCCGGCGAGTTCAACATCGTGCTTGGCCGCGAACTGGCGCTTTGGCTGGGGGTGGGTGTCGGCGATACGGTCGTCGTCATCACCCCGGAGTCGCGCAGCACGCCGATGGGGCTCGTGCCGCAGTTCAAACGCTTCAAGGTCAGCGGTATTTTTGAAGCGGGGCATCAGGAATTCGACCGCAATCTTGCGGTGATCCACATTGCGGACGCCCAGCGTCTGCTGCGGATGGGCGAGGGCGTTACGGGTGTGCGCCTGAAGCTGCACGACATGGATCTGGCCTGGCAGGTCGCGCGTGATCTCGCGCTGCGCCTCCGCGGCGCCTACCGGGTCAGCGACTGGACCAGCGAGAATGCCAATATGTTTCGAGCGCTGAAGCTTGAAAAAACCATGATGGCGATCCTGCTGTCGCTGATTATCCTGATGGGCGCGTTCACGCTGGTGAACTCGCAGGTGATGCTGGTCACCGACAAGCAGGCCGACATCGCGATTCTGCGGACGCTTGGATTGACCCCGCGTGGCGTCATGCAGGTGTTCATGGTGCAGGGGTCGATGATCGGCACCATCGGCACGCTTGCCGGCGTGATCGGCGGCATTCTGTTGACGCTCAATCTCGAAAACATCCTGCAGGTGATCGAACGTATCTTCGATGTGGTGCTGATGCCAGAGGACGTTTACTACATCACGGGGCTGCCCACCGAACTCAAAGCCTTCGACGTAACGGTGATCGCGCTGGTGGCATTGGCGATGGCGTTTGTCGCCACGCTCTATCCCGCATACCGTGCCGCGCGTACCGCGCCAGCGGAGGCTTTGCGCTATGAATGATCCGCGCGTATCCGCCGGTGAAGAAGGCGGCGTGGTCCTGCGCGCCGAAGGGCTGGCGATGACCTACGCCGAGGGCAAGCTGCGTACCCCGGTGTTCAAAGACCTGAATTTAGCGGTACAGGCCGGAGAAACGGTTGCCATCGTCGGCGCGTCCGGCTCAGGCAAGAGCACGCTGCTGCATCTGTTGGGCGGTCTGGACATGCCGACGGCCGGCGAAGTCTATGTCGCCGGCAAAAAAATGAGCGCGCTCTCCGACGCCGATCGCGGCCGTCTTCGAAATCGCGCCTTGGGCTTCGTCTACCAGTTCCATCACCTGCTCCCCGAATTCACCGCGCTCGAGAACGTGATGCTGCCGGTGTTGCTGAATGGCGCCGCGGTCAAAGACGCTTCGACCCGCGCCCGTGCCTTGCTGGAGGCGGTGGGATTGGGTCATCGGCTGGAGCACAAGCCAGGCGAGCTGTCGGGTGGAGAACGTCAGCGCGCAGCGGTGGCACGCGCGCTGGTCAATCGCCCGACCTGCATACTGGGCGACGAACCTACCGGGAATCTGGATGAAAAGACGGCGAAAACCGTCTTCGACCTGATGCTGGACTTGAATCGTGACCACCGTACCAGTCTTGTGTTGGTTACTCATGATCACGGGTTGGCGCGCAGATTGGATCGGGTACTGGAGCTGCATGACGGGTGTCTGCGCCCGCTCCAATAGGCGTCAGAACAAGGTTGATTCCGTTCAAAGGTAATCCTCCAGTCAAGGTGACAATCGCTACCGTTGTTGGATGATTCTGAATGCGGCAGTTGTGTTTACGTGGTCCGTTCGCTGAAAATGATCTTTGATTGCGATTTTCTGTCGATGATTTCTTGACCATTCATGGTTGATCGGGATATGTTCCGTTTGTGCGGCCTGACACCAGTCCCGGCTGCAGGTTCCGCAAACCTTCCGGGTTACCGTAAGCGCGGGTGCCGGGGAAGTTGACTGGGATGAGGCGTAATAAGGACGTCTTGGCAGTTCATTGTTGAATGAACGGCCAAGGCGACGATCGGTGCAATAAGGGGGCCTGATCTGTCGTGACAACAAGGACTTCTTGCGGCCGCGTGCGGCCATACCGTGTCGGGTGCGGTCTACTTGTACAGTCCATGTCGGGGACGTATGGCGATCCTGGTGCCCTGCTGGGCTGCAGTTGTACAGACCATGCGTATGTTCCGCCTGGTTGCGGAGCAGCGTTCGATTCATTCAATTTCATCGATTTTTTTCCGGGTGGCGTGTGAAATATTCAATCTCGAAGCTTTCCAACTCGAACCTTTGCAAGTTCCTGATCAGCGCTGCGATGATCGTTGCGCTTTCCAGCTGCGCCAACCGTCCGGCGCCCGATTTTGGCGGCCGCTGGAAGAACGTCAACCGTTTCTCGGAAGAGACCCAGGCGATTCCGCTGCAGGATGCATATCTTTTCTATGCCTCTCCGATGGACGGCACGCTCAAGAAAATGCTCGAGCGATGGGCGAAGGACTCTGACATGGTGCTTACCTATCGTCATCCGATGGATTACACCCTGTATGCCGCGGTTGCCGATATCCGCACACCGAGTCTTCAGGAAGCGGTGTCGCAGATCAACGCTGCGTATGCTTCGCAGCAGGTCTCTGTTGGTGTGAGCGGCAGCGAGATTGTGGTCCGCATTTCATCTGGCGACGCGAGTGGAGTTTCCGCACCGTAACGTAAAGCGCCGCGACGTATTGGCGATATCGCCAGTCGCTGACCTTTCAACAGTTCCGGCACGTGCTGTTTTCCATTTATCTCATCCACTTCCGGCTACAGGCTTCAGAATGTTCGGCAAGCAAAAAAATACGCCATCAATCGAAAATACCGCTGCCAAAGGTATGAACTTCGAAGTCAGCATCGCGGATATTGCCAAGCGCAGCGAAAAGCGCGCTTGGACGGTTGCCTCGATCGCGGTCTTTATTGTGATTGTCATGCTTGGGGGACTCATCTATGTGTTACCGCTCAAAAAGGAAGTCCCTTACCTGATCATGGCGGACGCGTTTACCGGCCAAGCCACAGTGGCAACGCTAAAGGGTGATTTCAGCAGCCCGAACAGCATTACCCAGAGTGAAGCGCTTAATCGCAGCAACGTTGCGCAGTACATCATCGGTCGCGAATCATTCGATTCGGCGATGATGGTGATGCGGGACTGGCGGCTGATCAGCAGCATGTCTTCGTCGAATGTGCGTGCCGGCTACGAAGCCATTCACGCCACGGCGAATGCTGAGAGCCCTTACAAGATCTATGGTAAAGACCGGTCGATACGGGTGGAAATTCTAAGTATCCAGCTTCCGCCGCCGCGAGGTACTGGTGAGAATGCCCGCAAGAGCGCCACCGTGCGTTTCCAGCGTAGGGTCTACAACAAGAAAACCGGCGTCACGGAGCCGTTAGACAGCAAGATCGCCAGGCTCGAGTTCACTTACAAGGGCAATCTGGCGATGGACGAGAAGGATCGCTATCTCAATCCGCTTGGATTTCAGGTGACCGAGTACACCATTGACAGTGATTTTGCGGAGTCGCCAGCCGTTGAAATACCTGCGGCACCGCAACAGCCTGCTCCCGCTTACCCAGCGCAACCAGGAGTTCAGCCCTACCCGGGGCAAGTACCGGGTCAGCCTGTCCAAGGCGTCCCGGGTCAGCCGCAGCCTCCGGGCTATCCCTCTACGCCTGATTTCGGCGAAGGTTCAGTCTCCCCACCGCTGCCGCAGAATCCAGCAGCTCCCGTCTCCGCCGGCACAGTGCCGGTACCGCAGCAGCAGGCTCCGGCCGTGCAGGCCCCCAATCAAGTCAATGGAGTAGGCAACAGATGAGTCGCTTGCATCGCTCTTGTTATGCCGTATTGCTCAGCATCCTGGCGTCGATGACGCTGGTGGTGCCGGCATTTGCGCAGGTTATCGTTGAGTACGAATACGAGCCGGATCGAATTTACGAGGTGAGAACGGGCTTGGGTATCACAACCCAGATCGAGCTCAGCCCGAGTGAGGATATCCTCGACTACAGCACCGGTTTCAATTCGGGCTGGGAGTTGAATCGCCGCGAGAACGTGTTCTACCTCAAGCCCAAAAATGTTGACGTCGATACCAACATGATGGTGCGTACAGCGACTCATTCCTACCTGTTCGAACTGAAAGTCGTAGCGACTGACTGGACGGCTCTCGAACAGGCAAAGCGCGCAGGTGTGCACTACAAAATCACATTCAGCTATCCCAACAATACGGCGTTCTCGGCCGAGCAATTGGCGACGAGCAAGGGTGTGCCGAAGCCGCGCGGCAGCGAGATCGAGACATCACTGGACAAGGGCCGCGCGTATTATTTCGACTACGCGTACTCGACCCGCACCAAGAACAAGTGGATCGTGCCGATCAACGTCTATGATGACGGCCAGTTCACATACATCAATCTCGCCAACATAAACCGTTTCCCGTCCGGTGACTTCCCGGCCGTGTACGGCCGTGAACGTGAAGGCGGAGAGGATTTCCTGGTCAACACTACTGTCGAGGAAAGCACCCTTGTCGTTCATGGTACCTATCCCTTCCTGGTTATCCGTCACGGGAAGAACGTAGTCGGTCTGCGAAGGAACAAGCAAAAGTGAACCAGAATCTTCCGCCGAACCCGCCGGGTCAGTCCGGTGAATACACCTCCGACGATCAGGGCAGTAATCCTTATTACAGCGCCCAACAACAGTCATCGCAGGGACAGCCCGATCTGGACGCTGGCGCTCCGCAGCTCAAATCGGTCGAATCAGCGCGCGTCAACCGCAAGGCACTGATGTTCCTGGCCGGCATCGTGGTGCTGCTGGTGCTGATGACGATCGTTGTGATCAAAAACGCGTCGTCCGACAAGGAAGAGGTGGTCGAAAAACCGCGCGAAGAAAAAGTGGTTATCCCCGATTTGCCGAAAGGCACGGGCTCGACCGGGGGGCCTGATTTCGCCGAATTGCAGCAGGAACCACAGCCTGTGCCTGTGCAGGAGCTGCCGCCGTTGCCGCCAGAAGAGCCGACACGCAGTTCTGCCAACCGCGCGTCGCAATCGCGAGGCGATGATGACCGTGACACCGGCCCATCGGAGCCTCAAGGCCCGACCTTGGCAGAACGACGCATGGGCTACAGCGAAGGCTCCCGTGGTGGCGGTGGTGGCACTGCACCGGGTCAGCCGAACGATCCGGTGATGAATGCCATGCTTGACAGTCTCCAGGCTAGTCAGCAGCAGGCAAACGGTGGTGCAGCCCAGGCGGCAGCTACGCCGCGGGATGGGGGCGGCAAAGTCAGCATGGCCCAATATCAGCGTAATCCGGATACGCTGCTGGTTCGCGGCACCTATATCCGCTGCGTGCTTGAGACACGGATCATCACCGATTATCCGGGCTACACCTCCTGCATCGTCACCGAGCCGGTTTATTCGATCAATGGCCGCAAGCTGCTGCTGCCAAAAGGCTCGAAGGCGCTTGGTCGTTATGAAGGCGAACCTACCGGTCCGCGCGTTGCAGTCATCTGGGATCGAATCACCACGCCGAACGGTCTCGACCTGACGCTGGTCGGTCCGGGCGTCGACAACCTGGGTGGTGCCGGCCATCCGGGCGACTACAACGGGCATTGGTTCAGCAAGATGAGTTCGGCGCTGATGATCAGTTTGGTCAGCGACGCATTCAAATACGCGGCGGCCAAAAATGGCCCTCAAACCGATACGTTGACCTCCGGTGGCGCTATTGTCAGTCAGCCATTCGAAAGCAATACGGCCAAGACGATGGAGCGCCTGGCGAACCAGGCGTTGGGTAAATCACTGTCACGCCCGGCGACCGTTACAATCAACCAGGGTGTAGTGCTGAATATCTACGTTGCAGGTGACGTTGATTTTTCCGGCGTCATTTCGCGTCGTTGATGCGATAACTGACCCGATCATCAGCAGTACCGATCAAACATCATGGATATCGACAACTCACCGATCGCTAATGTTTCCAACGAGTTTCTGGAGTATCAGTACAGTGTGCTCGGCATTCTGGAGTTCATGAGTTCACCGGAAGTCACCGAAATCTGCATTAATCGGCCCGGTGAGCTCTATCTGGAGACGAGTAAAGGTTGGCAACATATCGAAGTGCCGTCGCTCACCTTCGAGCGGGCGCGGCAGTTCTGTACTGCGGTGGTCAATGAGAGCAACACCGGCCAGCGCATCACCGACGTCGATCCGGTGGTATCGCTGACCTTCCCGACGGGTCAACGCGCCCAGTTCGTGATTCCGCCTGCCTGTGATGTTGGTAAAACTTCGATCACCATCCGTTTGCCCGCAAAACGGAATTTCACGCTGCAGAGCTACGAAGAAAGCGGTTTCTTCAAGCAGATTCTTGAAGGCGCCCCGGAGATCAGCGACCACGACCGTGAGCTGCTTGAACTGCGCGCAGAGCGTAACTACGCCGAATTCTTCAAGAAATCGGTGATGTACAAGAAGAATGTAGTCGTTGCCGGCGCAACCGGCAGCGGCAAGACCACGTTTATGAAATCGCTGGTCGGTCATATTCCGCACGAGGAGCGGCTGGTCACGATTGAAGACGCCCGCGAGCTGTTCATCGAACAGCCTAATATCGTACATCTGTTGTATTCCAAAGGCGGCCAGAGTGCCAGCAACGTCACTGCAAAGACCTGCATGGAGGCCTGTCTGCGCATGAAGCCGGATCGGATCATCCTCGCCGAGCTTCGCGGCGACGAGGCCTTCTACTTCATTCGTAACTGCGCATCCGGTCATCCGGGTTCGATCACCAGCTGCCACGCGGGTAGCACATCGCAGACCTGGGACCAGCTCGCGCTGATGGTAAAGGCCTCGAATGAAGGCTCAGGCCTTGAGTTTGAAGTCATCAAGCGGCTTCTGATGATGACGATCGATATCGTCGTGCACATCAAAGCGCATGCCGGACGACGCTATATCACCGGCATCGACTACGACCCGAAACGGATGTTGGGCGTCTGATCCGCTGGTTTTCTCCGCATTCAAAGCGGATGCTCGATTGGTATCTACTGCGCTTCAATACCTTGCATCTTCCAGTTTGATTGCGCCGTTCTGGAGGATGTTGACCGTGATCCAGCGGTCGTATTCGTCTTCAGCCAAAGGCGACACCGCGCATGCGCACAAGGCGCTCGCGATCGCTGCGACGGTGTTGCTGTGACCGACCACCAAAACCGATCCTGAGACGTGCCTGCTGCGCAGCTGCGCGGCGAAGTCTGCCGCTGGTATCGCCGCGTCGTAAGTCTGCACTTCAAGCCCATGCGCCCGGGCGATTGGCGCAGCGGTCTGCTGTGTGCGGCGGTAGCCGGTTGCATAGACGGCGGTCATGCGCTGAATGGCCAGGCGCTCAGCCAATCGTTTCGCGCGCGCGTGGCCTGTTTCGCTCAACGTGGGATCTTTAGGGTCGTTGCTGGCTTTTTCGGCGTGCCTGACGATCACAAATACGGTCGCGTCTGCGATGGATGCACCGCCGGGGGCCTTGGTCATACATCCGCCGCAGCTGATGACGGCCAACAGCGCGACGATTGCGTACGGTCTGTAAAAATAGTGAGGGATCACGGCGTAGTTTTCAGCATGGCGAAGAGCCCGCGCGCTGCCTGCACTCGCGCCGTCGCGTCTGGGAGATCGAGTTTGATCCGCAGTTTGTCCGGCCCGTCCATTTGATAATGCTTGGGTTGGCCTTGGATCAAACGGATCACCGACATCGGATCGACGTTGGGTTTTTCCACGAACTGGATGCGGCCGCCGGTCGCACCAAGATCGAGTTTGCGGATACCCAGTGCGGTGGCTTCCAGTTTGAGTTCAGCGGTGATGAACAGATGTTTCGCCGGATCCGGCAGCAGGCCGAAACGGTCAATCATTTCCACCTGAAGTTCACGCAGATCATCGATGTCGCGCGCACTGCTCACGCGCTTGTACAGCGTGAGCCGGGTGTGCACATCGGGCAGATATTCGTCTGGAATCAGCGCCGGGATATGCAGTTCGACGTCCGCGCCGCGATGATCATAGAGATCGACACCCAGCGCATCTACGCCGGGCAGTTTGCCCTGTTTGATGCTCTGCACCGCGCGCGCCAGCAGTTCGGTGTATAGCGAGAAGCCAATCTCCGCCATTTGCCCGCTCTGATCTTCGCCGAGCAGTTCGCCGGCGCCGCGGATTTCCAGATCGTGCGTGGACAGTGTGAAGCCGGCCCCCAGCTCATCCATCGAGGCGATCGCCTCCAGCCGCTTGCGCGCATCCGCAGTGATGGTGCGGCCATCGGGAATGACCAGATAGGCATAGGCGCGATGGTGCGAACGGCCGACGCGGCCGCGCAGCTGATGCAGCTGCGCAAGGCCGAATTTATCCGCGCGGTTGATCACGATGGTGTTGGCGTTCGGGATATCGATACCCGATTCAATGATGGTCGAACACAGCAGCACGTTGAAGCGCTGTTTGTGGAAGTCGAGCATCACCCGCTCAAGCTCGCGTTCTGGCATCTGACCGTGCGCGATACCGATCCGCGCCTCCGGCACCAGCGCTTCGAGTTCGTTCTGCATGCGGCCGATGCTTTCGACATCGTTGTGCAGAAAATAGACTTGCCCCCCTCGCGATAGCTCGCGCTGAAAGGCTTCGCGCAATTGGGTATCGTCCCAAGACACGACGAAGGTCTGCACCGCGAGGCGATGCGCGGGCGGGGTGGCGATGATCGACAGATCGCGCAGCCCGGTCATCGCCATGTTGAGCGTGCGTGGAATTGGCGTTGCGGTCAGGGTGAGCAGATGCACATCGGCGCGCAGTGCCTTCAGCGCTTCCTTCTGGCGTACGCCGAAGCGCTGTTCTTCATCGACGATGACCAGACCCAGATCCTTGAACTTCACATCGCCCTGCAGAAGACGATGCGTGCCGACGATCACGTCGATCCGGCCGTCGGCCAGCTTTTCGATTTCGGCCTTGATTTCTTTGGTCGACTTGAAGCGCGACAACACTTCGACCTTGAGCGGCCAATCGGCGAAGCGGTCGCGCATCGTTCGGTAATGCTGTTCTGCAAGCAGCGTGGTCGGCACCAGCACCGCTACCTGCTTGCCGCCGATCGCGGCCGCGAACGCAGCGCGTACGGCAACTTCGGTCTTGCCGAAACCGACATCGCCACAGACCACACGATCCATCGGTCGCGACGAAGCCAGGTCCTGCAGTACGGCTTCGATCGAGGCCAGCTGGTCAGGCGTTTCCTCGAACGGAAAGCTCGCGGCGAACGGCTCGTAGCTGGCGCGATCCACGTCCAGCGCCAGACCGACACGCGCAAACCGCTTGGCCTGGATTTCAAGCAGTTCAGCGGCCACGTCGCGCACTTTCTCCGCGGCTTTTTTCTTGGCCTTGGCCCAGGCTTCGCCACCCAGCGAATGCAGCGGCGCGCTGTCCGGCGATGCGCCGGAATAGCGACTGACCAGATGCAGCTGAGTGACGGGCACGTACAGACGATCGCCTTTGGCGTATTCGATATCGAGGTATTCGCCGAGTTGGCCGCCGGCTTCCAGCGTGATCAGACCGCGATAACGACCGACGCCGTGATCTTCGTGTACCACCGGCGCGCCTTCGCTCAATTCACCGAGATCGCGAATGATCGCTTCGGGCTCGCGGCCGGCGCGTTTGCGTCGGCGCGGCTGCGCGGCGCGATCCGGAAACAGCTGACGTTCGGTGACCACGACCCACGGTTTGGCAGTGTCGACGGCGAATCCGTTGTCCAGCGGCGCAACCGCGATGAATGCCTTGTCCGGTGCGTTGCTGTTGACGGCTTCGATGAAGGCCTGAAAGTTTGCGACCACACGCGGGCGCAGTTCGGCGACCTGCAGCACTTCGAGCATGGCTTCGCGGCGGCCGGCCGAATCCGCAGCGATCAACAGCCGCCCCGGATATGCCGACAGGAACGCGTTCAGTGCCGCAGCGGGTGCGGCGTCCTTCGTGACCAGCGGCAGATCCGGGGCGGGCTGGGTGCCGGTGTTCAGGGCTTCATCACGGCGCGGATGGCCTTCGCCGCACAGTTCGATGCGACGGCTGAGGTTGAGGGTCTCGCGCAGCGTGTCCGGCGGTAAATACAGTTCGGCCGGCGGCAGCAGCGGCCGTTCGATGTCGTGACGCCGCTGTTCGTAGCGTTCGCTGGTGGTGCGCCAGAAATGATCGGCCGCCTCGTTGACGCCTTCGCCGAGGATCGGAAGCGCGTGTTCGGTGAGGTAATCGAACAGCGTCGCGGTGCGTTCGAAAAACAGCGGCAGATAATATTCGATGCCGGCTGGGGTCAGCCCGGCTTTCAGATCCTGGAACAGACCGCTGCGGCGGGTGTCGATGTCGAAGCGGTTGCGCAATATGTCCATCGCACGCTGAAGCGCGTCGCCCTCCATCGGCACTTCACGGCCGGGCAGCATCTGCACCGACTGGTATTTTTCGAGCGAGCGCTGCGATTCGGGATCGAACGCGCGGATGGTGTCGATCTCGTCGTCGAGCAATTCGATGCGATAGGGTTCTTCAGCGCCCATCGGATAGATATCGAGCAACCCGCCGCGCACCGCGAAATCGCCGGGATCGAACACCTGCGGCACGTTGCGATAACCCGCGCCTTCGAGCCGACGCTTTTCCGAATCCATGTCCAGCCGCTGTCCAACGTGCACGTCGAAACTGCCGCCGACCAGATGCGACAGTGGTGCGAGGCGCTGCATCAGCGTCTGCACCGGCACTACCACCACGCCGCGCTGCAGGGTCGGCAATCGGTGCAATGCGGCAAGCCGCTGCGACACGATGTCCGGATGCGGGCTGAACTGGTCGTAGGGCAGGGTTTCCCAATCCGGGAAGTGCATCACCGGAAGCGCATCATCCGCGCCGATCAGCGTGCGTAGGTCGTGTTCAAGCTGATGTGCCGACTGGTTGTCGCGGACGATCACCAACAGCGGGCCATCGTGCGTGCGTGCGACGCGCAGCAGCGCCCATGCCAGTGCACTCATGCTTGCGGGTGCGCGCCACCATGCACGCTGCTGGCCTGCTTTGGGCAGCAGGCCGGGAAGAGCATTGGATGTGATTGGAGATGAGGGCACGGGTCGTGGAGATCTACAGCGGGCCGCTAGATTAGCCCCGGTGGATCGTGGCGTCATCCGTCATTTGGCACAGGTCTGGACGGGTGTCGCGGTTCCTGCCTAAAGCGGTGGCTATGATGCAACGGGTCGGCGCGGTTCAACCCAGCTTCGACCGTCCCGCTCTGACGGTCGTGCTCCGATCGTGTGTCCTGGCCGCCGGATAGCGGCCCCGGAGATCGAGACTCTCCTGTTCCTGATTTGCCCTGATGTTTACTTTATGGAGGAAGACCATGACTCACCCCATGCGCACATTGATGTTCCGCCGCTGCATGTTGGCGGCTACTTTCCTGGCCGCTACCGCCGTCTCTCTGTCGGCTTGGGCCTATTGGCCTTGGGAAACGATATACGTCACCAGTTATTACGATGCGAACGGTGGACAGGTTGGCGTCGAAGCGGTCGGTGCCTGCGGTTTCTCACTGGTTGGTGAAAGAACCGCCAGTTCCACCCAGCAGGCGTATCGCTGCGATCAACTCAACGAGATAGAAATGCCCTTCTGACCGTGCGGCGAACTGAATATCGACGTTTTTGCTGGGACATCGCCCTGGTATCGCGCTTGCCCCGGATGCTGGGATGTAGGCCAGATCCGGCTTCACGCTACAGCCGGGGCGAATCCACGCAATGGCGTCGGAAGTCCAGTGTTCGCTGAAAACAATGCCCAGTTTCCCACTGACAGGAATATCAAAATGAAAAGCATCAAATTCTCGACGTTTTCCCGCAAAACAATTCTTGTTTCAACGTTGCTCGTCGCGATGCTGGCGTCGGTTGCAGCGCAAGCCTATTGGCCGCGTTATGTGTGGATAACACAGTACTACGACAACAATGGACAGATGGTCGGTTACACCAGCTGGGGCGACTGCTCGATGGGTTCATGGGGCCAGCAATCCGGTAATCCAGACACGCAGGTTTACGACTGCGACGGCGAGCTGCCGTTTTAAGTAGGACCACAAGTAGGACCACAAGTAGGAGCACAAGTAGGATCACAAGCAGGGTGACCTTGCGGCGATGCTGGCGGTGTGCCGGCATCGCCGTTCATCATGATTCCGCCGTCTTTGTCAGATCCAGTGTGACCCGCACCAGGCCGGGTGAATCCGAAGACTCGCGCCGAAAGCCCAGCGACTGTGCCAGCGCCAGCATCGCGGTGTTGTGTTCAAGCACTTCGCCGTAGAGTCGCGTGAGCTTTTTTCGGCGCGCCCAGCGCACCAGGCGCAGCATCAGATGACGGCCAAGGCCCATGCCGCTGATGAAATGGCTGACCAGAATCGCGAACTCCGCTTCGCGGGTGCCCGGGGTGATCGCAACGCGTGCGACCGCTCCGATCAATGCTTCGCCGGGCGACATCGGTTCGGAGACCACCAACGCGAATTCATGTTCGGGATCGGGACGGGTGAGTTTGGCTGCGGCCTCAGGCGTCAGTTCCTTGATTGCATACAGGAAACGATGACGGATCTCGTCGGGTCGCAATAAGCTGAAGCCATGACGTAGCGGCTCAGCGTCTTCCGGGTGGATGGGGCGGATGAGTACCTCACGACCGTTGAGCAGCCGTTTGTGTTCGTGCCACTGAGGGAGTCGGTCGGGGGATTTCACGGCCGCATCTTGGCATGGGGATGGTGAAGATTTGCTCTAGGTCATGCCGGCATTGCATCCGGCATGATCGGTCGGCGCGAATGCCCGAACGTGTGCAGAATTCAGGTCGGCGTTGGCGATCTGGGCTTGCGTAGTTTTGCGATGAGAGTCACGACCGCGACCACGACGGTGCCTGCGACGATGCCCACCGCCGCGTCGAACAACATCCCGATCAGCCAGCCGAAGTTGCCATTCTTGAATGGTTCGATGAAGTGATGCAGCGGCGCGATGCCGTGGACCAGGATGCTGCCGCCAACCAGAAACATCGCTGCCGTGCCGGCGACCGACAGAAACTTCATCAGCCACGGCGCGCCGCGCAGGATCGCGCTGCCGATGCCGCGCTTGAGCTTCGCCAACGCGCTGTCGCGCGTGTCGCGATTGAGCAGCAGGCCCAAGTCATCCAGCTTGACGATGCCACCGACCAGCCCATAGACGCCGACGGTCATGATGACCGAGATCGCCACCAGCACAGTCAACTGTCTCGTGAACGCTTCCTGTGCGACCGTGCCCAGCGAAATGACGATGATTTCGGCCGACAGAATGAAATCGGTGCGTATCGCGCCTTTGATCTTGTCCTTCTCGAACGCAACCATGTCGACCTGTTCGTCGGTGACGGCTTTGACCAGTTCGACGTGATGCTTGTCGTCCTCGTCCTTGCTGTGCAGAAACTTGTGCGCCAGTTTTTCCACGCCTTCGTAGCAGAGAAACGCGCCGCCCAGCATCAGCAGCGGCGTGATCAGCGGGATGTTGATTCCGCGCGAATGCAGCCAGTGCTCCAGCGCACTGATCGCGAGTGCGGCGGGCACCAGGATCACCTTATTGATCGCTGAGCCTTTCGCCACCGCCCACACCACCGGCAGCTCGCGATCGGCGTTGACACCAGAAACCTGCTGCGCATTGAGCGCCAGATCGTCGCCGAGCACGCCAGCGGTTTTTTTGGCCGCGACTTTGGTCATTACCGACACGTCGTCGAGCAGCGTGGCGATATCGTCGATCAGGGCAAAGAGGCTGGAACCGGCCATGGCAAGGGTCGAAAAGTTAGGGTGGCGGATTTTCGCATACACACCGCGGCGGTGGCGGTTTCAAAATATCGGTTTGAATCTGCCCCAGAGATCGTGTTCAGGAGGCCAGGCGCAGCCATTCCACCCGCGATGAGGCTCCGCGTTCGCCCAGGGCTTCGCGCAGCGCGGCCACGCTGTTGCGCAGGCGGGCGTCGAACTGCCACGGTGCATTGAGGATCAAAAGGCCGCTGCCGTTCATGCGCAGCGGCGAATCGTCGGCGCGCACCAGCAGTTCGCAGATCAATACGGACTTCGCAGGCAGGCGTTCGATCCTGCGATAGAACGGCATCAGCGCACTGCGGCGTTTGATCGGATACCACAGCACGTAGGTGGCCAGCGGCCAGCGGGCAAGGGCATCGCGCAGTGCGCCCAACGCGGTGTCGAACTCGTCGAGCTGCGCCTCGTAGGGCGGATCGATCAGCACCAGTCCGCGCGCAAACTTGGTGTCGCCGATCTTCGGCGGCAACAGCGCATGCATCGCCGCATAGCCGTCGCGGACATGCGTGGCGATGCGCATGTCGCGGCCGAGGTTGAGCTTCAGCCGCGCCGCTTCCTCGTCGCGCAGTTCACAGCAGGCGATACGATCCTGGTCGCGCAGCGCATGCGCGAGCAGCCACGGCGAGCCGGGGTAGGCCAGCGTTTGTCCGGTCTCCGCGCGGCAGGTGGCAACGGCGGTGAGATAACGGGCGATCGCGGGATCCCGCGACGGTGCCGTCAGCAGTCGGCTGATGCCGCCAGCGGCTTCATCGGTCTTCAGCGCTTCTTCGCCGTCGAGCAGATACACCCCGGCGCCAGCGTGGGTATCCAGCGCGAACAGCGGCGCCGGCTTCGCGGTCAGCGCATCGCACAGGGCCAGCAGCGCGACGTGCTTGAGCACATCGGCGTGGTTGCCGGCGTGGAAGGCATGACGATAGTTCATACAGCGTCGTTCATTCGGCGTCGCAGGCGCGGGAGCGTCATGGTATGCGAATCCCCGGCCGTGGACCGCCTACAATGCCCAACGCCGCCTTTCTGACGCCCACTATGGCCGCCACACCGACCATTCTTATCGCCGAAGACGAAACCGCGATCGCCGAGACCGTGCTGTATGCGCTGCGCAGCGAGGGCTTCGCAGCCGAGCACGTACTGCTGGGCAGTGAAGTGATCCCAAAGGTGCGTGCGGGCGGTGTGGATCTGCTGGTGTTGGACGTCGGACTGCCCGACATCACCGGCTTCGAGGTCTGCCGCACCCTGCGTACTTTCAGTGAAGTGCCGGTGATTTTCCTGACCGCGCGCGACAGCGAGATCGACCGCGTGGTCGGGCTGGAGCTCGGTGCCGACGATTATGTGGTGAAGCCGTTTTCACCGCGCGAACTGGTGGCGCGGGTGCGCGCACGGCTGCGTCGACGCACCCAGACCGAGACCGCGAGCTGGCAGGCGCACGGCACGTTCGAGATCGATCGAGAAGGCAAGCGCATCCGTTACCGTGGCCATGCGCTTGATCTGACTCGCTACGAATATGGTCTGCTCGATGTGCTGATGCAGCGGCCCGGCGCGGTGCTGTCGCGCACCCAGTTGATGGATCGGGTGTGGGCCGATGCGCTGGACAGCAGCGACCGGACCGTCGACACGCATATCAAGACACTGCGTGCAAAGCTGCGCATCATGGATGAGAACGATGACCCGATCCGCACCCATCGTGGTCTCGGTTATTCGCTTGAGATTGCAGGGTAGCCGTCGTCCTGGCATGAAGATCCCAGCGTGAAGATTCCTGCATGAAGCTCTCTACATGAAAATCGGCCTGCGCATTCTGCTCGGTTATTTTCTGATCGTGGCGCTGGCCGCGCTGCTGCTGGGCCGCGTGTTCCTGCAGGAAGTGAAGCCGGGCGTGCGTCAGGCGATGGAGGACACCCTGGTCGATACCGCCAATCTGCTGGCTGAGCAGGCCAAAGACGATTTTCTGACCGGGCGCATTGCTGACGGCCGTTTCGCCGAACATGTGCGCGCATTGACCGATCGCGATCTCGGTGCCGAAATCTGGGGTTTCACCAAGCGCAAAGTCAGCACCCGCATCTACGTTACCGACGCGCGCGGCATCGTGGTGTTCGATTCCAGCGGTGATGATGTCGGCCAGGATTACTCGCGCTGGAACGATGTCTATCTCACCCTGCGCGGGCGCTACGGCGCGCGCTCTTCGCGCAGCGATCCCAACGATGAAGCCAGCTCGGTGATGCACGTGGCCGCGCCGATCATTGTGCGCGACGGCGATGCATCGCGGATCGTCGGTGTACTCACTGTCGCCAAAGCCAACCAGACCATCGCCCCGTTCATCGCGCGCAGCCAGAGCGTGATCCTGCGCTGGGGTTTCGTGCTGCTGGGCGCAGCGCTGGTGATAGGCCTGCTGGCGGCATGGTGGCTGTCGCGTCAGCTCGGCGCGCTGCGCCGGTATGCCGATGCCGTGACCGCTGGTGAGCGCGTTGCGCCGCCCGACAGCGCGGGCGAGTTCGGCGATCTTGGACGTGCGCTTGAAACCATGCGCGACAAGCTTGAAGGCAAACAGTATGTCGAGCACTACGTGCACGCGCTGACTCACGAACTGAAAAGTCCGCTTGCGGCAATCCGCGGCAGCGCCGAGCTGCTGCAGACCGAGGACGGCGATGCCGCGCCGATGTCCGCGGCGGACCGCGCGCGCTTCGTTGCGACCATCCGCGCCCAGAGCGAACGCATGTCGGAGATGATCGACAAACTGCTGGCGCTGGCGGCGGTGGAGCACAGGCAGCGGATCGAACAGCCGCAGCCGGTGGATCTGCGCGTTATCGCCGATGAAGCCGCCGAGCGCATCGCACCGAAGTTTGCGCAGCATGGGTTGCGCCTGAATATGGTTGAAGGCGACGCGGTGCGCGGTAGACATGTGTTGGGCGACCCGTTTTTGCTGCGGCAATCGCTGCTGAATCTGCTCGAAAACGCCGCTGATTTCGCGCCAAGCGGCAGCGAGGTGGAGCTGCGGTTGAGACGTGATGCCGCCAACCTGATTGTTGAGGTGCTGGATCGCGGCCCGGGTGTGCCGGACTACGCGCTTGATCGCACGTTTGAGCGATTCTATTCACTGCCGCGACCGGATGGACGCAGCCGCAGCAGCGGGTTGGGGCTGTGTTTCGTTGCCCAGGTCATGGAGCTGCACAGCGGCCGCGTCGCATTGGTCAATCGCGAGGGCGGCGGGGCGGTGGCGAGTCTGGTGTTGCCTGTGAGTTGATCGGCACCGCTCCCACACAACGGTGGTGTAGGGCACGCTTCACCCCGACTTCACACAGCCGCCATCGCCGCCACGCAGGCCTTCTCGACACTGGCGCCGTCCACAACGCCGGAGAACGTCATGCGCTTGTTTTTGAAAATCCTCATCGTGATTGGCTTGACCATCGCGATCCTTGTTCCGCTGCTGATGATCAACGGTACGATCAAAGAGCGGCAGATGTACCGCAGAGAGGCCGTGCAGACGGTTGCGCGCAGCTCGGCGGGCGCGCAGGCGCTCTCGGGGCCGGCGCTGATGGTGCCGTACTCTGAGCTGGTCGAAGTGGAAGAGAAAGACAGTCAGGGGATCACCCGGAAGATTCGGCGTGAGGAAAGCGGGCTTTGGATTTTCTTTCCGGAAACGCTGGAGGCCAAAGGTACGATGAAACCGATTATCCGCAAGATCGGTTTGCACGAAGTGCGCAAGTACGAGTTCGATACCAAACTGCATGCAGAATTCAAGGCAACTGTGCCCAGCGATGCCAACTCGCTGGCGCCACGCAAAATCGGTCAGCCGTATCTGAGCTATGCAATCGGCGATGTCCGCGGCGTCGTCGGTCTGCAGAAGCTGAAAGTCAACGGCAACGAGACCGAGCTGCTGCAGGGTCCGGGCAGCGGCGACGGCGGCGGCCTGCATGCGCGTATTCCGGCAGCGGTGGCGGGAGCCGTGATCGTGCTCGACACGCAGCTGGATTTCGTCCTTGAAGGCACTGAATCGCTGGCGATTGCGCCGCTGGCCAAACGCAACACCATCATCATCGATTCGCCGTGGCCGCATCCCTTGTTCAACGGTGATTTTCTGCCGCGCAAGCGCACCATTGACGATAAAGGCTTCCGCGCAGAGTGGGAAATCTCCTCGCTGGCGAGCAATGCGCAGGCGCAGTATCTGGGCGGCGCGCGGGTGCCGGGCATGGCGCCCGCCGGTTCGATGGATGCCGAGAGCGGCGCCGAAACCGTATCGGGTCTGGATGCGATCGGCGTGTCGCTGGTCGAGCCGGTCAACATCTATTCGCAGGCTGATCGCGCCAGCAAATACGGCATCCTGTTCGTGCTGCTGACCTTCGTCGGCTTCTTCATGTTCGAGCTGATCAAACAGCTGCGGATCCACCCGATCCAGTACGGTCTGGTCGGCTTGGCGCTGGCGATTTTCTTCCTGCTGCTGGTCGCACTGTCGGAGCATATCGAGTTTGGCCTTGCGTATCTGGCCGCAAGCGTTGCCTGCATCGGTCTGCTCGCTTACTACGTGAGCCATGTGCTGCAGTCGTGGCTGCGCGGTCTTGGCTTCGCTGCGATGCTGTCCACCCTGTATGGCGCACTGTATGGCCTGCTGATTTCCGAGAACAACGCGATGGTGCTGGGTGCGGGTCTGCTGTTCCTGATTCTGGCCGCGATCATGATCATTACCCGCAAGATCGACTGGTACAGCGTGGGTGCCGCTTTGCCGCCGCCGCTGCCGCGCAGCTGATCGTTCGTCTGTGCTGCATGCGCCGCGGGCTTCGTGCCCGCGGCGTTTTCTTTGGCATAGAATCGACGCATGACTTCCACAGCAGCCGACCGCGTCCGCATCCAGATCCGTCGTATCGTCGGCGGCGAGATCCGCCCTTATCTCGATGAGCTCGCAGCGCTGCGCATTGCGGTCTTCCGCGACTGGCCGTATCTCTACGAAGGCGATCGCGCGTACGAACGCGATTATCTCGCTGCCTATGCCGATTCAGCAGACAGCGTCTGCGTGCTGGCATTCGACGATGACGCCGTGATCGGTGCGTCCACCGGGCTGCCCTTGATGGACAACTCCGCCGAGTTCAGCGCACCGTTTTCAGCGCAGGGGCATGATGTCGCCAGCGTGTTTTACTTCGGCGAATCGGTGCTGATGCCGGCGTATCGCGGCCGCGGCATCGGCCATGCGTTTTTCGATCATCGTGAAGCGCACGCGCGTTCGCTCGCCCGTTTTGATCTTGCTGCGTTCTGCGCGGTGGACCGCGATGCGGAGGATCCGCGTCGACCAATGGACCAGCGCGGCAATGAAGCGTTCTGGTCGAAACGCGGCTATGCCCGTCAACCGGAGATGACGATGCATCTGCGCTGGAACGAGATTGAATGCGGCGAGACCGCGCATACGCTGACGTTCTGGACGCGGCCACTCGACAGGGAGATGAATACATGAAGATCGCGGTCGCGAAGTATCTGATCGATGCGCCGCGGAATTTCGACGATTTCGCAGAAAAAAATACAGTGTGGCTGCATGAAGCCGCCGCCATGAATGGCGACATCGCGGTGTTGCCGGAGTACCTGTCGCTGGAGCTGGGAGCGACCTTCGTGCCCGCGATCCGCAAGGATCTGAATGCCTCACTCGCAGCGATCCAGACTTACCGCGCCGCCTGGCTGGCGCTTTATGCGGAGTTGGCGCGCGAGACCGGGATGTCCATCGTCGCCGGCACGTTTCTGCTGGATGTTGGCGGGGGTCGTTACCGTAACCGTGCTGATCTGTTTTCGCGCAATGGCAGCCACGTCTGGCAGGACAAACTGCAGCTCACCGGTTTCGAGAAGAAGGTAGGGATCATTGAGGCCGGCGATGCGCTGAAGGTATTCGACTTCGATGGACTGCGCGCGGGCATCGCGATCTGCTACGACATCGAATTCCCGCTGACGGTGCGTGCGCAGTGCGAGGCGGGTGCGCAGCTGTTGCTGGTGCCGAGCTGTACCGATACTGCCGCCGGCGCGACCCGCGTGCGCGTGGGCTGTCTTGCGCGGGCGCTGGAAAATCGCTGTTTCGTTGCCCAGGCAGTGACTGCGGGGAACGCGGCATGGAGCCCCGCGTTGGACATCAACACTGGCGAAGCGACGGTGTACGCGCCGATGGACGTGGGCTTGCCAGCGGACGGCATCATGTCTGCGAGCGGTGAGAAGACGGGGTGGACGTATGCCGAGATTGATGTCGAAACGCTTGCTGATACGCGTGTAAATGCACAGGTGGCGAACGATCGCGATTGGTCGGGACAGTTGATGCCGACGTTGCGAAACGCAAAGGCCGAGATTTGCCGGTAGGGCGGGCCCAGGCCTGAGGTCTCCCCACGAATTTCGCTCAGGGGTCGGCGTTGATTCGATTATTTCAGACTCGCTTCGGATCGTAGAGCGGCGGGCTTGAGTCCGCCCTACGGGAGCAGGGTGCCCACTGCGTTGTCGCGCAGCCAGATCGACCCAAGCGCAAGCGCACTGCCGATACCAGTGGCAGCGAGCACATCGCTGGGATAGTGCAGGCCCAGCATGACCCGCGAAACGGCGACGCTGGCGGCGAATGGAATCAGCAGCCATGCCAGCGCCGGAAAATACGACAGCGCCACGATGGTAAACGCGACTGCGTGCAGGGTGTGGCCGGATGGAAAGCTGAATTCATCGAGCGGGGCCACCCACGCACGTATGCGCAGGTCGGAAGCGCAGGGGCGCGGCCGTTTCGTCCAGCGTTTCAGTGCTTTGTACAGGACCAGCGAGACCAGACCGATTGCGGCCAGATGCAGTGCGGCGCTGATGCCCTGGTCGCCGCCCAGCATCGCCAAGCCGGCCATCAGCGCATACCAAAAGACGCCGTCGCCGAGCCGGCTGATCAGTGAGAAAAACCGACGCGTCGCGACGCGTCCGCACAGTGCGTTCGCGCGCAGGCACCACGCGGCCTCATTCGTGCGCAGCCGGCGACGCAATAAACCGCTGTTCATGGCGTTTTCCCGCTTGGACCAGACGTTGGAGAATCGTGTCGAAATCCGCGGCGACCTGCTGCGGACGCAGTTCCGACACAGCGTCGCGTGCGGCCAGACGCATCTGCGCGCGCAAGCTTGGATCCGCGGCGATGCGCACCGCAGCGCGAACGAAATGATCGTCGCCGTCCGCGCTGTCGTTCGTGACAGCTGCACCATGCTCGCCATCGCGCAGACATTCGTGTGCCGCACCGTAGTCGAAGGCCACGGTGGGTACGCCGCTGGCCATCGCTTCAAGCGTGACGTTGCCGTAGGTTTCGCTGCGGCTGGGAAACAGAAACAAATCGCTGCTGGCGAAATGTCGCGACAGGGCTTCGCCGCGCTGCATGCCGCAGAAGATGAAGTCTGGATTGTCTTTCTGCAGCTGTTCGCGCGCAGGGCCATCGCCGACCCAGATGAAACGCGCGTCGGTCGTTTCTTTCTGGATCTCGCGGAATGCGCGCACTGCGAGGCCGAGATTTTTTTCCGGTGCGATCCGTCCAAGATGGATCACCGCCAGTGATTCTGCACGCAGGCCCCAGGACGCCCGCAGCGCGTCGTCGCGGTGCGCCGGATGGAACTGCACGCTGTCGACCGCGCGCGGCAGCCGCAGCGGGTGCAGGAAGCCCATCGCGCGCAGCTCGTCCTGCAGGGCCATGGTCGGTACCAATGTGGCCTGCGCACCGTTATGGAAGCGACGCATCCAGCGCAAGGCGATCGGCTGCAGAAAGGGTACGCCGTAGTCGCGCATGTAGCGGTCGAAGCGGGTGTGGAAGCCGGTCGCAGCGGGAATGC
Source organism: Lysobacterales bacterium (assembly GCA_031419075.1). Taxonomy (GTDB): domain Bacteria; phylum Pseudomonadota; class Gammaproteobacteria; order Xanthomonadales; family Xanthomonadaceae; genus Lysobacter_I. The sequence goes on along the minus strand of JANOKD010000099.1, from coordinate 10,952 downwards.
GCAGTGCGCGCGCTGCGCGCAGTGCCGACCACCCCAATGGGCCTTCCGTGGCCACATAAATCGCATCCGGGCGGTGCAGGTTCCACAGGGAGATCAGTCTTCGGGTCGCCGGCAGACCGAAGCGTAAACCGGGATAACGGGGCAGCGGGATACTCGGGAGTAACCGCTCGTGAGGTACTGGAATACTGTCTCGCGTCTGTCGGGGCCGGATCACGCCGACACTGTGCCCGCGCTCGCGCAGGCCGTGTTCAAGACTTTGAACCGTCAACGCGACGCCGTTGATCTCCGGTGGGTAGGTTTCGGTGATGATCGTGTAGCGCATTCACGGCCCCTCGTTTGAAGAAGCTTGACGCGGCGGGATGAAACCGCGATGGCGCGACGGTGACAGCGGGATGACGTACGCAGAGCGCTGTCGTCAGGCGTCGATCAAAATCTCGATACCCAGACCCACCATGCCTTCATGTTCATGCTCCAGATCGGAGCGCAGCAGCGGGCGGGCGTCGTACCAGCGCCGCGACAGCTGCAGCGTGAGCGTGGTCGCGTCGACGCTGAGGTTGAGTTTGGGGATTGCGCCGGCTTCATGCGAACGGTGCAACAACACCGCCAACCGTAACAGCGCGGCGCAGCGTCGCGCCGGGGCCTGCATGCGATCGGGCAGGGCGTCCAGCGACTTGTTGGAGATATTGCGGCGATGATTGCGCACCAGCGCCGCCAGAAAAAGCTGTTCCTGGCGGGAAAAACCGGCGATATCCGAGTGCTCCAACACGTAGGCGCCGTGGACATGATATTGACTGTGCGCGATGGCCAGGCCAAGTTCGTGCACGCGCGCGGCCCAGATCAGCATCCTGCGTTCGTCGTCGCCCAGACCCCAGCGCGCGCCGACCTGGCCTAACATCCGCAGCACGGTGTCCTCCACAAGTTTCGCCTGCACGCGGTCGACGCCGTAACGCTGCATCAGCGCGTCGATGGATGTGTCGCGCTGGTCGGCCACGCCGCCGCGACCGAGCATGTCGTAGAGCACGCCTTCACGCATCGCCGCCTTGCTGACCATCATCCGTTTGAGTCCGAGCGTTTCAAACGCAGCTTCCAGCACCAGGATGCCGCCGGCGATGATCTGTCTGCGATCATCGGGCAGCCCGGGCAGGTCGATCGCATCGATGTGGTCTGCGGTGAGCAGGCGGTCGCGCACCAGCGGCAATGCCTCTGCCGTCACCGCGCCCTTGGTCAACTTCATCGCCGCGCAGATGTCGCCAATGGCTTTGATGGTGCCGGACGAACCCAGCGTTTCTTCCCAGCCAACCCCGCGGTAGAGACCGGCGAACTGCTGGAATTCGGCTTCGATTTCGGTCAACGCTTCTTTCCAGCGTTTTTTCGACAGCTTTCCGCCGGGAAAAAAACGCTTGGTGCTGGTGACGCAGCCGATCTGCAGGCTTTCGCGCTCGATCGTGTCGAAACCCGAGCCGATGATGCATTCGGTGGAGCCGCCGCCGATGTCGATCACCAGCCGTCGCTGCATCGGCTTGGGTGGCTGCGCATGGGCGACACCGAGGTAGATCAGCCGCGCTTCTTCGCGGCCGGACACCACTTCGATGCCGTGTCCAAGCGCTTCTTCGGCGGCGGAAAGGAATGCCTGGGGTTCCCGCAGCGCACGCACGGTGTTGGTGGCGATGGCGCGCACGCGCTGCTGCGGCAGGTCGCGGATGCGCTGCCCGAAACGAGAGAGGCAATCGAGCGCACGCAGTCGCGCTTCGGCACTCAGGCCACCTTTGCCATCGAGGCCGTCGGCGAGGCGCACGGTTTCGCGCAGGCGGTCGATGATTCGCAGTTGCCCCAACACGTTGCGCGCCACGACCATATGAAAGCTGTTCGAGCCCAGGTCAACCGCGGCCAAGGCATCGCCGTCCTGCAGCGGGGCCGAGAGCGCACGGTCTTGGATGATGGATCGATTCAAGCGGCAGGCCTGTAGCGGGTCGGGGCAGTGCTAACGCCCGCGCAGCCTACCAACATGCCCCTGCGAACGGAACCGCTTGCGCAGCGTTCTGGGATGCGATTGGGCGTCATCCAGTCTTTGAACGCCATCGCATCGGTAGAGCGGGCTGACCAGCCATTCGGCTGTTGAAAACCAGCCCGCTGATCGTTTTCACGCATAGCCGGCGGCCTGAAGGCCGCTTTGCCGCCGGCGATGTACCCCTGGCTCTCAACTGCAAAGCTTGGCGAGCAGCATCGACTGCGCCGAATGCGGCATCGCATCGGCTTCAGGCAGCAGTCGCTGGTAGCTGCCGTCGGCCTGCAGTTCCCAGGCGTTGAGGTTGTCGAGCAGGTAGTTGTCGAGTGATTCTTCTTTAACCCGCGCGGCCAGTTCCGGATCGAGGATCGGGAACCCGATCTCGACCCGACGCAGCAGGTTGCGCTCCAGCCAGTCGGCGCTGGAGCAGAACAGGTCGGGTTCGCCGTCGTTGCCGAACCACCAGACGCGGCTGTGTTCCAGAAACCGACCGACGATCGAACGCACGCGGATGTTGTCCGACACGCCAGGCATGCCCGGGCGCAGCGTGCAGGCACCGCGCACGATCAGATCGATGCGCACGCCGGCCTGCGAAGCCTGGTACAGCGCGCGAATGACCTGCGGTTCATTGAGCGCATTCATCTTGGCGATGATGCGTCCGGGCTTGCCCGCGTTCGCAAGCGTGGTTTCGCGTTCGATCCGCTTCAGCACGCCGGCGTGCAGCGTGAACGGCGACTGCAGCAGGCGCTTGAGTTTGATCGCCGGCGCAAGGCCTGAGATCTGCTGGAAAATCTGATGCACGTCGCTGCCGATCTCGGGATCTGCGGTGATCAGTCCGAAATCGGTGTAAGCGCGTGAGGTGCCGGCGTGATAATTGCCGGTGCCCAAGTGGGTATAGCGAACCAGCTTGCGGCCTTCGCGACGCACGATCAGCAGCATCTTGGCGTGGGTCTTGTAGCCGACCACGCCGTAGACCACCTGCACGCCCGCATCCTGGAGGCGATCGGCTAAACGCAGGTTGGCTTCTTCGTCGAAGCGCGCGCGCAGTTCGATCACCACGGTCACGTCTTTGCCGTTGCGCGCGGCTTGAATCAGATGCTCGACAATCGGCGAATCCTTGCCGGCGCGGTACAGCGTCTGCTTGATCGCCAGCACGTTCTGATCTTCCGCCGCCTGTTTGATCAACTCCAGCACCGGCGTGAACGCATCGAATGGATGATGCATCAGCACATCCCCCTCGGCGGCGCACTCGAAGATGGTGTCCACATCTTCTAATTGCCGCTGCTGATACGGCGGAAACTTGAGGTCGGGGCGCTGCACCAGATCGTAGATCTCGACGGCGCGGTTGAGATTGACCGGGCCTTGGATGCGGTAGACGGCGTTCTCGGGTAGTTCGAAATTCTGCAGCAGGGTATGCACGATCGGTTTCGGACAGTCCGACGCGATCTCCAGCCGCATCGCGCGCAGATAGCCGCGTCCGATCAGTTCGTCGCGCAGCGCCAGTGCGAGATTCTCGACTTCCTCTTCGTCGACGATCAGTTCGGAATTGCGCGTCACCCGGAACTGATAGGCGCCTTTCACGTCCATGCCGGGAAACAGCTCGTCGACGAATGCCGACAGCACTGCGGATAGAAAAACAAAATCGTGTTCGCCGCCGGAGGCGCGTTGAGGCAGCTGGATGATCCGCGGCAGCGAACGCGGTGCGCGAACCACGGCAAGATGGCCGGCGCGGCCGAACGCATCCTTGCCTTTCAGTACCACTACGATATTCAGCGATTTATTGAGGATTTTCGGGAACGGATGCGCCGGGTCAAGCCCCAGCGGCGACAGCACCGGCATGATTTCGTCGCGGAAATACGCGCGCAGCCAGCGGGTCTGGCGTGCGTTCCAGTCTTGACGGTGCAGGACGCGCACGCCGGTTTCGCTCAGCGCTGGACGCAGCACTTCATTCCAGCATCGGTACTGCGCATCCACCAGTTCAGCGGCGCGGTCGTGGATGCGCTTGAGCAGCATCGCATGCGGCACACCGTCGGCCGCCAGCGGAATGCCGAAGTCCTGCGCCTGGCGCACGGTCGCGGCGCGGATCTCGAAGAATTCGTCCAGATTGGTGCAGGAGATGCACAGATACTTCAGCCGTTCCAGCATCGGCACTGTGTGGTCCTGCGCCTGCGCCAGCACCCGGAAATTGAAGTCGAGCTGCGACAGTTCGCGATTGAGATACAGCGCGGGATCGCGCAGGGGGTCGGTGTCCTGATGCAGCTCAGGCATCGACAGGCTCTTTGCAGGCAGGCTCTTTGCCGGTGTACGTACGGGCTGGCGTGCTGATGTGCGTGGGCTCATGCGGAATCTTCAGAAAATAAGTGGGCGTCGCGCGTGCGGACGCGTTCGCGACCGAAGCGGCAGGAGAAGCGGCTGCCGCGGCCGACCTCGCTTTCGATCTCCAGCCGGCCTTGATGCAGATTCAGCACATGTTTGACGATCGAGAGGCCGAGGCCGGTGCCGCCGCTTTCGCGCGAACGGCTGGTGGACACGCGGTAGAACCGTTCAGTGATTCGCGGCAGATGCGCGGCGGGGATGCCGTAGCCGGTGTCTTGTACCGAAAGACGCGTGCCGCCATCGTCCTCGATAGAGAACCGGATCTTGATGCTGCCACCGGCCGGGGTGTAGCGGATCGCATTGCCGACCAGGTTCGAAAATGCGCTGTGCAGCTCCTTGGTCGAGCCCCACAGATCCACGCCAGCGTTGTCTTCGATGGTGATGGTATGCCGGCGCTGGCTCAGCGCTTCGGCTTCGCGTTTGAGCGTGGTCAGCATCGGCGTCATGGCTACTATCTCCTCAGACAGCGCTTCCTGCGCCTCCAGTCGGGACAGCATCAGCAGGTCTTCGACCAGTTGGGTCATGCGCTGCGATTGACGCTGCATCTCGGTGAGCATGGGGGCCCAGTCGGGCTTTTCGGCGTGATCGAGCATGTCCAGATAGCCGTGCACCACGGTCAACGGCGTACGCAGTTCGTGCGAGACGTTGGCGACGAAGTCGCGTCGCATCTGCTCAAGACGCATCAGTTTGCTGACATCGCGCGCAACCAGCAGCCACAGTTCGTCCGAATACGGAATAAGGCGCACACTCAGGCGCAGATCGGGCTGCACCGGCGAAGGCGTGTCCAGCAACGGCTCGGCGTGGCGCCCACTGCTCAGCCAATGCGCGATTGGCAGCGGCTGCAGGCGGTCGCTGAGTGCGGCGCCGATGTCGCGCGGGTAGCGCAGGCCCAGCAGCCCTGTCGCGGCTTCGTTGAACCACTGGATCCGCTGGCTGTTGCGTTCGACCACCACGATGGCGTCAGGCAGCGCGGCAGCGGCGGCACGATAGGCGCGCAGCATGTCGATCAGCCGCCGTTTGCGCGTGCGCATTTCGTTCTGGCTGCGGTAGAGCAGGCGATCGAGTTCGTTCCACACGCCCGGTCCCGCGGGCGGTGTGAGCCGTTGTCGCGCGGTGAGGCGGAGCAGCACATGCCGCAGTTTCCAGTAATGCCAAGCCACGAGGCCCAGTGCGGCGCAGGTGAGGACCGGCCACGGGCGACCGATCGCAAAGCCCAGCGCAAGCGCGACGATCAGCACCAACAGCAGTTGGCCGATGGTCTTTTGCCATGCGGAGCGGGCGTCGTTCGGCATCCTGTCGAGTCTATGGGAATCGTCGAAGCAGTGCCCGCGCAGTGAGCGCGATGCTCAGAGCGTAGCCGAAAAGCGATAGCCTGCGCCGCGCACGGTCTGCACCATGTTGTCGAGCACCACCGGCTCCAACGCGCGCCGCAGCCGGCGGATATGCACGTCGACCGTGCGTTCTTCGACATAGGTGTTGCCGCCCCAGACGTGATCCAGCAGCTGGTTGCGGCTGTAGACGCGCTCGGCGTGGGTCATGAAGAAATGCAGCAGGCGATACTCGGTTGGCCCGATCTGGATCTGCGCGTCTCCGGCATAGACCCGGTGCGAGGCGCCATCAATACGCAGACCGCCGACCTGGACGCTGCCGTCCTCGTCGTCCTCGCGTGAACGACGCAGCACCGCGCGGATGCGGGCCAGCAGTTCGCGCGCCGAGAAGGGCTTGACCACGTAATCGTCGACGCCTGCTTCGAGGCCGCCGACGCGATCATTTTCTTCGCCGCGGGCGGTCAGCATGATGATCGGGATGTCGCGGGTCAGCGCATCGCGACGCCAGCGTCGCGCCAGCTCAAGGCCGCTGGTGCCTGGCAGCATCCAGTCGAGCAGGATCAGATCCGGGACACGTTCGGCGATAGCTGCCTGTGCTTCGCGGGCGTCGCCGGCGTGCACCGGGTCGTACTCGCCCTTGCGCAGGGCAAAGGCGACCATGTCGCGGATCGCAGGTTCGTCATCGACAATCAGGATGCGTTTTTGCATGACGTGCTCTGTTGGGCGATCTGGCATGCGCCGCAAAAAATCTGGGCCGCACTCCGGTACGGGCCACAGTAAACGACATTTTTATGACTGAATCGTGACGGCGGACATGTGCGGCCATCGCCGCAAACATCGCCGCAAACGGCACACGATTCAGGCGCTGATCGCGTCGGCGATATCGGTATGCAGTGCGGCAAGCCCGCGATCGAACGTGGCCAGACGCCCGCCGTGATGCCGCGCCAGACCCGCCAGATAGCTGTCTGTCACTTGACGATGACCCAGCACGCCGGCCCACGAAATGCCCGTGTAGCTGATGTCATCGCCCCAGAAGGCGTGACGCGGATGTTGGGTCAGCTGTTTCAGCACAGTGACAGCCGTGCCTGCATCTGGGGCTGCTCCGAAACGCAGCAGCAGGCGGATGAGCGTGCCTTGGGTGATCGGGCAGGTGGCGAAACCGCCGGTATGTGAGGCGAACCAATCGACCGCTGCGGGGTGATGCACATGCGAACGGTCGACCAAGGCCACCAGCACATTGCCATCGAGCAGGTGAGTCACGGCTCGTCGTCCAAGGCCTTGACGTCGTCCTCAGTCACCGGCTGGCGGGAGGCCACAACGGGCAAGCCTGTCAGTGGATGCAGTTGGTAAGCCGCAGCGGCTTCACCGACGCGATTGGTTTGTTCGGCAGTATCCAAGCCGCGGCGCATGAGTTCGGCCACGGTGTGGCTGAGGCTGCGCCCGGTGTGGCGAGCGAGGCTGGTGACAATGCGATGCAGATCGTCGGGGAGGTCAATAGTGGTTCTCATCAATACATCGTGATGTGTTGATGCAATGATGTCAATCGAACAAGTCAGCGACGCTCCAGCTCCTCATCGCGTACACCCAAACGGCGCAGTTCCAGCACTGCCGGGGTGATTGCGGCGATGCGTGCCTCGACCCGGGCGCGGGCGTAGTAGTCCAGCTCCGCGCGCTTCAGCAGCGTATTGAGTTGGATCAGTGCGCGCTCCGGGCGGCCGTTGAGAAATTCGGCCTCGGCATAGGCCTCGCCTGCGCGGACCGGATCGCCGGCGACTTCGCTGGTGCGGGCAAAGGTGCGCTGCAGGACGGGATCCTCTTGGCCGCCGATCAGCAGCGGGCGCAGCACCGCCTGGCCGCGCTTGCCCGCGCCGGCGTCGTTGCGCTCGGCCAGGAGCTGGGCGTAGCTGAGGGCCGCCGCGCGGTGATTGGGCATCCGCGCCAGCAGCGCTTCAAGCCGTTTATCGGCACCGGCGAGATCGCCGCCGCGGGCCTGCGTTTCAGCCATCGCGATCACGATCCACGGGTCGTTGGGATACTTGGCCAGCAGCGGCATCAGTTCTTTCGCCGCGACGGCGTAATCGCCGTTGCGCTCACGCGCGACTGCCAAGCCATAGCGCTGGGCATCGTTGATCGGGTTGGACTTGCGCTGGCGTTCGTATTCCTGGATCGCTGCGCTTGGGGTGTTCGCGCTGAACACCCGGATGCGCTCGCGTGCCCAGCCGAACTGCACGTTGTCGTTCACCGGCGCGGGCCCGGTGACGCGCAGGCCGAAGGGAATCAGCGGATTTTCGCTTGTGATGGTGCTGCCGGGGTCGAACGCCGCCGGCTTGGCTGCCAGTTCGTCTGCGCGCTGTTTGGCTTCGCTGATGCGGGTGGTGTTGACCGGATGGGTGCGCAGATAGTCCGGCGCCCGTTCGCGCTCGCCGCCCTGGTTCACCCGCGAGATCGTCTGCATGCGGGTGAACATGCTCGCCATCGCGTGCGGATCATACTGACCGCGCGCGAGGGTCTGAATACCGAGACGGTCGGCTTCGGATTCGTTAGACCGGGTGTAATCGATCTGCCGCTGTGCCATCAGCGCCTGCGCCGAGGCCAGTGCGGCCATCGAGGCGTCATCGGACGAGTTGCCGCCCGAGGACTGTGCGATGGCGATGGCGCCCAGCATCGCCAGCAAAATCGGCACGCTGTCTTTCTGCGCCCGTTCGACGCTGCGCAGCACATGGGTCTGGGTGACGTGGGCGACTTCGTGCGACAGCACCCCGGCCACTTCGTCCTCGGTTTCGGCCGCCAGCACCAGGCCGGCATTGGCCCCGATGTAGCCGCCAAGGGTGGCGAAGGCGTTGAACTGCCGGTCTTTCAGCATGAAGAACGTGAACGGATGCTGCGGTTTGTCGCTGGCTGCCGCGAGCCGATGCCCCACCGACTGCAGCCAGCCGTCGATCAACGGATCGTCAAGCACATAGCCGTAATGCCGCAGCTGGCTGAGCATCATGCCGCCGTATTCGGCCTGTCGGGTCGGGTTGAGGAGCTCGTTGGCCGAGGAGCCGATATCCGGCAATCGGTTGTCCTGGGCCGGGGCGCAGATCGCCGCGAGGGAGAAGGTGAAGGCGGCGATGACGACCGGCAAACGCATGGCGGGATTCTCGGAACGGTTTCGTGGGACAGCATGCCGCTTATGGACGGAGGGGGCGTGAATGCGTTGTTAACCTTTCCGCTTCTTCGCCTTCGACCTCGACCAATGTCGGTCGTTCCACGCATCGCAGCGTTTCGCGATGCGGGTGGAAAACACCCGGTGTGGCCCTCATCATGGTGGGCTAAGACTTTCCAGACGTCCTACGCATCAAGGAGACCGCTTTGAGCGACACCGCCCCCCCGATTCCATCGGCCACCTCGCCGATCACCCTCTACAGCTCCGCGATTTGTCCGTATTGCGTTGCGGCCAAAAACTTCCTGAAAAGCAAAGGTCTGAGCTGGACCGAGATCAGAATCGATACCGACCCGGCCGAGCGCGAAAACATGATGGCGCGCGCCAAGCGCACCAGCGTGCCGCAGATCTTCGTCGGCGATGTGCATGTCGGCGGCTTCGACGACATGATGGCGCTGCATCGCGCCGGCAAATTTGAACCGCTGGTGTCGGGGGTGGGCGCATGAGCGGGACGTCCGGAGAAGACGGCGGCAAACCAGATCGCTTGACCGAATTCACCGACTTCCGGAAGCGCATGAACGAACGCATTCTCGCCGAGCCCAACCAGGTCGTGCGCCGCTTCTTCGCGCTGGACACCCAGACCTATCAGGCCGGTGCGCTCGACGTGAAGACCAAGGAGCTGTTGGGGCTGGTCGCCTCACTGGTGCTGCGCTGCGACGACTGCATCAGCTATCACGTCGCTCAGTGCAAAGAAGCCGGCGTCAGTCGCGATGAAATGTTCGAGACCTTCTCGGTCGGGCTGGTGGTCGGCGGTTCCATCGTCATTCCGCATCTGCGCCGTGCCGTGGATTTTCTCGATCAGCTTGAACAGGGCGAGGCTAAGGCTACGCCGGCGCACGATCACAGCTGACCGCACGACGCCCACGTTTGAAGGCGCGGTTGGTCATCTTCTGAACGCGATTTTCAGCAAGCGGGCGATTGATCCGGCATAATTCTTGGGTTGACTGCGCCGGATTTGCGCTGATGGATGCGAATCCCAGCTTGGTTTCGAAGATGCTTCGGACAGCTATTCCGAAGATATTCCCAACGACAATCCGGATCTCCACGCGCCGCGCTGGATCCACATAAAAAGACCTTGGAACACACCATGACCCAAACGATTACCGTCATCCGCGGCGATGGCATCGGCCCCGAAATCATGGAGGCTGCGCTGTTCGTGCTGGACACCATGAACACTGGACTGCAGTACGAAGACGCCGACGCCGGCTTGGTCGCACTGGAGAAGCACGGCGAGCTGCTGCCGCAGACAACGCTGGACTCGATTCACCGCAACCGTATCGCGCTTAAAAGCCCACTGACCACGCCGGTGGGCGAAGGCTTCAGTTCGATCAACGTGGAACTGCGCAAACGCTTCGATCTCTACGCCAATGTGCGCCCAGCGAAGTCGTTCCCAAATACTAAATCGCGCTTTCCGAGCGGTGTTGATTTAGTGATCGTTCGTGAAAATACGGAAGGCGCTTATATCGGCGAAGGCCAGACGCTCTCCGAAGACGGCGAAACCGCGCTGCTGACTCAACGCGTCACCCGCCGCGGCTCCGAGCGCATCGTCCGCTACGCGTTCGAGCTGGCGCGCAGGACCGGCCGAAAGAAAGTCACCGTGGTCCACAAGGCCAATATCCTGAAATCAACGTCGGGTCTGTTTTTGCGCACCGCGCGCGTCGTCGCTGCCGAATACCCGGACATCACCTGCAACGAGATGATTGTCGACAACACCTGCATGCAGCTGGTGATGCGTCCGGAGCAGTTCGACATCATCGTCACCACCAATCTGTTCGGTGACATTCTCTCCGACCTCTGCGCCGGTCTCGTTGGCGGCTTGGGTCTCGCCCCCGGCGCCAATATCGGCACCGAAGCCGCGATCTTCGAGGCCGTGCACGGCTCGGCGCCGGACATCGCCGGCAAAGGCATCGCTAATCCGTGTGCGCTGCTGCTTGCGATCGTGCAAATGCTTGATCACGTCGGTCAGCCAGACAACGCCACGCGCCTGCGCAACGCGATCATCGCCACGCTGGAAGCGAAAGATTCGGTCACCCCGGAT
>JANOKD010000098.1:0-15025 GCA_031419075.1 Lysobacterales bacterium | reverse complement strand
GATGCGCTTGCCGCTGCCCCGCACAGCGCCGAAGTGCGTGATCGGCTGGAGGACGAACTCGGCGACCTGCTGTTCGTCGCCGCCAATCTTGCCCGTCATGCGAAAGTCGATCCCGGCGCGGCGATGCGTCGTGCGAATCATAAATTCGAGCGTCGGTTCCGTGCGATGGAAATCATGGCCGCTGCCGATGGCGTGCGTCTTGCCGACTTGGGGTTGGACGCGCAGGATGCGTACTGGAATCGCGCCAAGGCTGCCGAAAGAACCGCAACGGCCGTCGACGCATGAAGTGTTATCGCCATCGCGACCACGATGCGGTCGGTGTCTGCGGCGCCTGCAGCAAGGCGCTGTGCGCACAGACATGCGCGCACGACGGCGCGTTCGGACTTCACTGCGATGAAGCATGTGCGAAACGTCTGCAACAACGCGAACCGCGCGGCGACGCATCGGTGGGTTGGGTGTGGTCGACGCTGTTGGTCGTTATCGGCGCCGCGCTGCTGTATTACGGTTATCTGTATTCCGAATGGACGATGAGCGTGCCGAATCTGCTGGGGATGCTGTTTCTCTGCTACGGCGTGGTCCTGCTGCTGCAGCGCGTCGCCCATCATCGCTCCGCGTCAAAGCCTTGATTGGAGAGACCCATGTCCGGTTATTCAAGCTTCCGCGAGTTTTATCCGTTTTACCTCGGCGAGCATCAAAACATCATCTGCCGGCGCCTGCATTTCGTCGGTACATCGGCGGCGCTGGGCTGCATCGTTGCGGCTCTCGTGCATCGCAACCCGTGGTGGCTGCTGGGGGCGCTGCTCTGCGGGTATGCCTTTGCGTGGGCCGGGCATTTTTTCTTCGAGAAAAATCGCCCGGCGACGTTCAAGCATCCTTTTTATTCGTTTTTAGGGGATTGGGCGATGTACAGGGATATTCTGATCGGCAAAATCAAGTTCTGACTCACACCCAACGCGTTTGATTTTCGTGGGGGCGGTGGGAGCCGCGAAGCCGACGGCATTCCCGCTGCTGCGCGGGTTCGCGGTTTGTATCCCCCGCGGACATATTGCGGGCTTCGCGGCTTCCGCCGCTCCTACAGAAGCCACAGCATCACTCCAGAAAAATCACTACAAGGACACTCTGATCGCACGGATCAGGTTCTGACCCACAGCCAACGCGTTTGATTTTCGTAGGAGCGGCGGGAGCCGCGAAGCCGACGGCATTCTCGCTGCTGCCACCCATGCAATCAGATGCTTGATCCCGGGGTCGCGGTCTGTATCCGCCGCGGACATATTGCGGGCTTCGCGGCTTCCGCCGCTCCTACAGAAGCCACAGCATCACTCCAGAAAATCAGCCGTGCCGCTACCGCGATCAATGCGGATCCCGCACAGTGGCTCCACTTCAGCGACTGATAAGGATCATGCGATGATGCGGTTCAGCACGTTGATCCGCCAGATTGCCAGTCGCTGGACGGGAACATCCCTGTCTGCGCAAGGTCAATCGGATACTTTGTTGTGCATTACGTGCCCTTGGCCTGCCGCCACCGACCTCACTCCCAGACCTCCCCATGCCCCCATCCCGCAAGCGTTCCTTCTTTTCGCGCCGCCCCGTCATCGCGGTTATCGGACTCGCCGCATTGGCCGCTGCGATTTGGTTCTGGAAAGGCCGCGGTGGCAGCGATGTACAGCGCTTCCGCACCGCGCAGGTGGAGCAGGGCGACATCCGCGTCGCGATCTCGGCCACTGGCACGCTCAGCGCGCTGTCCACCGTCGATGTGGGCAGCGAGGTGTCCGGCAAAGTCACCGAAGTGCTGGTGGATTTCAATGACCGGGTGCGCAAAGGGCAGGTGATCGCCCGCATCGATCCCAGCACTTTCGAAGCGCAGATCGCGCAGGGCGACGCCAGCATCGCCAGCGCCCGTGCGAACCTGCAGACGGCGCAGGCCGGGTTGCGCAACGCCGAACTCGACTACACGCGCAAAGCCGCGCTGGTGCAGCAGAAGCTGGTGGCTCGCGGTGATGTGGATCAGGCGCAGGCCGTGCGCGATCAGGCGCGGGCGCAGGTGACGGCCGCCGATGCCCAGATCCGTCAGCAGCAGGCGTCTACCCAGAATTTCCGGCTGAATCTGGGCCGCACCGTGATCATTTCGCCGGTCGACGGCGTGGTGCTGAATCGTTCGGTGGAACCGGGGCAGACCGTTGCCGCCAGCCTGCAGGCGCCAGTGTTGTTCAAGATTGCGGAAGATCTGGTGCGGATGGAAATCGTGTTGGCGGTGGACGAATCCGACATCGGTCAGGTCAAGCAACGTCAGGCGGTGAGTTTCACTGTGGACGCGTTTCCCGACCGCCAGTTCCGCGGCGAAGTCAGTCAGGTGCGTCTGTCGGCCACCAATACCAACAATGTCATCACCTACCCGGTGGTGGTGTCGGTAGACAACAGCGACGAAGTGCTGTTGCCCGGCATGACCACCAACGCCGAAATCGAAGTCAGCCGTCGCGACAACATTCTGAAAGTGCCGAATGCGGCGATGCGCTTCAAGCCGCCGGTTGAAGACCCGACCCAGCCGCAGGCGTCGCAGCAGCGCGGCGGGATGAGCGATGAATTGCCGAAGATCGCCGCATCGCTGCAGTTGGACGCGGCGCAGCAGGCCGTGTTCGACGAAGCGCTGGCGAAGATGCGCGAACGTATCGCCGCGCGCACAGCAGCGCCGCCGCAGGGACAAAGCGGCGGCAGTGCGCTGTTCGGTGGTCGTCCGCCCGGTGGCGGCGGCAACGCGTCGTCCGGCGGTGGCGGCAACGCCAGCGGCGCGATGCGCCAGCGCATGCTCGAACGCGTGAACCAGCAGTTCGGCGGGTTCCGCACTGCGCTGCGCGACCCGCAGCGTCAGCAGTGGGATGCGGCGATCAACGCGCTGGTCGGCGCGCGTCGCGCACCGGTTTACGTGCTGGCCGACGGCAAGCCCAAACAAATGATGGTGCGCGTGGGTGCGTCCGACGGCAGCAGCACCGAGGTCAACGGCGAACTGAAAGCGGGTGACGAGGTGATCGTCGGCGTGCAGACGGCGGAGCCGAAGAAGTGAATGCGACGCTTCGCGCTCGGCCTGCACACGCCGTCATCGAAACGCGTGCATTGAGCAAAATTTACGCCGCCGGCAGCGAGGCGGAAGTGATCGCGCTGAAAGACGTCAACCTGAACATCGAGCACGGCGAATTCGTCGCGATCATGGGGCCGTCGGGCTCCGGAAAATCTACGCTGATGAATCTGATCGGCTGTCTGGATACGCCAACCTCCGGCATGTATCTGTGCGATGGCGTCGATGTCGCAACCCTCGATGCCGAGGAGCGTGCTGCGCTGCGCCGCGACAAGATCGGTTTCATCTTTCAGGGCTTCAATCTGCTGTCGCGGATGAGCGCGCTGGACAATGTGGCGATGCCGCTCAGCTACGCGCGCGTGCCGCCGGCCGAACGCCGTCGCCTCGCCGCCGAAGCCTTGACCGCGGTGGGTCTGGGCGAACGCATGCGGCATCGCCCCAGTGAACTGTCCGGCGGCCAGCAGCAGCGCGTGGCGATCGCGCGCGCGCTGATCCATCGCCCGGCAATCCTGATGGCCGACGAACCTACCGGCGCGCTGGATTCGCGCACCGGTCAAGAGATTCTGGCGCTGTTCGAACGTCTGCGCAGCGAGGGCCACACCATTATTCTCATCACCCACGACGGCGAAGTGGCGGCGCACGCGGATCGCACCTGCGTGATGCGCGACGGCGAGCTGCATGCGATGGCGACTGTGGCATGAGCACTGAAAAACACGGCCCGCACACGCCCGCAGCTGGCGGCATGGGCCTGGTCGAAGTGCTGCGCACCGCACTGTTCGCGCTGCGCGGCAATTGGCTGCGCAGTGCGCTGACATCGCTGGGCGTCATCATCGGAATAGCCGCGGTGATCGTGATGGTGTCGGTGGGGCAGGGCACTCAGGCCGAGATCGAGAAACTGGTGTCTGGCCTTGGTTCGCAGCGGCTCGACATCGGCCCCGGTGCCGGTCGCGGCCCCGGCGGCGCGCGCGTCAGCGCCAGCAGTTTTTTCACGTTGACCGAAGACGATGCCGAAGCGATCCGTCGCGAAGTGCCGGGCATCCAATACACCAGCGCGCAGCTGCGCGGCAACACCCAGGCGGTGTACGCCGAGAACAACTGGTCCAGTTCGTGGCAGGGCGTGCAGGCCGACTGGTTCGAGATCAACGGCTGGGAACTGGCCAGTGGTCCGGGCTTCGAATCGCGCGATTACACCAGCGCCGCCAAGTCGGCGATCCTCGGTGAAAGCGTGCGCCGTGAACTGTTCGGCGAAGAAGAAGCGGTCGGCCAAACCATCCGTCTCGGCCGCGTGCCCTTCACCATCACGGGCACGCTGAAATCGAAAGGACAGGGCGGTTTTGGCCAGGATCAGGATGATGTGGTCGTGATCCCGCTGAACACCGCGCGCAGACGCATGTCCAGCAACGCGTCATTGCCGCCCGGCGCGGTGCAGCAGATTTCGGTAGGCGTCGCCGACCCCGATGGCCTGTCCGATGCGCAGGCCGAGATCGAAGCGCTGCTCCGCCAGCGCCACAAAATCCAGCCCGGCGAAGACGACGACTTCAACGTGCGCAACCTCGCCGAGATCGTCGCCACGCGCACGCAAACCACGAAACTGATGTCGTGGCTGCTGGGCGCAGTGGCCGGCATTTCGTTGATCGTCGGCGGCATCGGCATCATGAACATCATGCTGGTGTCGGTGACGGAGCGGATCCGCGAAATCGGTCTGCGCATGGCTGTGGGTGCTGGCCCGCGCGATATCCGCCGTCAGTTTCTCGCCGAAGCGATGCTGATCTCGCTGATCGGCGGCACTATCGGCATCGCGCTGGGCGTGATCGGCGCGCTGCTGGTCAGCAAAATCGGCGCACTGCCGGTGGCGCTCAACGGCCAGGTGATCGGCCTCGCGGCGGGTTTCTCCATCGCCACCGGTTTGTTCTTTGGCTATTACCCGGCGAGCAAGGCCGCGAAGCTTGATCCGATCGAGGCGCTGCGGCAGCAGTGATGTTGATAGTGCGCACCGCTGCTGTTTCGTTTCCGCAAACGTCATGGAACCAAGCGATGTCATCCCGAGCCGCAGCGAGGGACCTGCTTGTGGCCACTTGTGTCACAACAATAGATCCCTCCGCCCGCTGCGCGAGCGTTCGGGATGACAGATGTTTTCTTCGGTTATTACCCGGCGAGCAAGGTGGCGAAGCTCGATCCGATTGAGGCGCTGCGGCAGCAGTAATGTTGATAGGGCGCAGCGCTGCTGCCTCGTTTCCGCAAACGTCATGGAACCAAGCGATGTCATCCCGAGCCGCAGCGAGGGGTCTGCTTGTGGTCGGTGCGCACAACAACAGGTCCCTCCGCCCGCTACGCGAGCGTTCGGGATGACAGACATCGGGTTTATGCTGGTGTTCCACGCCCAACGGACACGCCGATGCGCCCGTTCATTCCACTCCTCTTCGCGATGGCCGCCATGACCGCATACGCTCAAGACGCCGCTTCATCGCCGCCGCCGCCGGTCGCGTTGGTCATCCATGGCGGTGCCGGTGTGATTGATCGCGACAAGCTCAGCATTGAGGATGAGGCTGTGATCCGCGCTGATCTGGACCGGGCGCTTGATGCCGGACACGCCGTGCTCGCGGGCGGCGGCAAGGCGCTCGACGCGGTGGAAGCCGTGATCCTGGTGCTTGAGGAGTCTCCGCACTTCAACGCAGGCAAGGGCGCGGTGTTCGATGCCGATGGCCACCACCAGCTTGATGCCTCGGTGATGGAAGGCCACACCCGCCGCGCCGGCGCGGTGGCTGGCATCAAGACCGTCCGCAATCCGATCGCATTGGCGCGCGCGGTGATGGAGCGCAGCCCGCACGTGATGCTGGCCGGCGAGGGCGCCGAAGCTTTTGCCGACACGTTGAAAGATATCGAGCGCGTGCCGAACACTTGGTTCGATACCGACCATCGCCGTCGCCAGTTGGACGATGCCAAAGCCAAAGAAAAAGCCAACGCCATGCATACGGTGCCGGGCACGTATTTCGGCACCGTCGGTGCGGTCGCGCTGGATCGCGACGGACACATCGCGGCCGGTACTTCCACCGGCGGTATGAGCAACAAACGCTGGAACCGCATCGGTGACTCGCCGATCATCGGCGCCGGCACCTGGGCCGACGACCGCTGCGGCGTCTCGGGCACAGGTTGGGGCGAGTTTTATCTTCGCGCCGCGGTCGCGCACGACATCTGCGCGCGCGTGGCGTATCGCGGCGATACGCTGGCCGTTGCGGCAGAAGAAGTGGTGAACCGTATCGTGCCGGCGCTCGGCGGCGACGGTGGTGCGATCGCGCTGGACCGCGACGGCAACATCGCCATGCCCTTCAACACCAGCGGCATGTATCGCGGCTGGATCCACCCCGACGGCAGTCGCGGCACCGCGGTGTTTCGCGACGACGACAGTAAATAGCCACAGCATCTCCGCATCATCGCGCATGAATCTCGACGCCTACCTTCGCCTGCGTGCCCAAGCGCGGCGCAATACGCGCAGAGCGGCCGATGCCGACGATCTGGTGCAGGACGCGCTGCTGATCGCGCTTGAGCAGGGGCGACAGGACGACAGTGCATGGTTGGCCGGCGTGATTCGCAATCAAGCCACCATGCAGGCGCGCAGCGCGATCCGGCGTCGCCGGCGTGAAGCCGTGGTGGTCGAAGACGACATCAGGCCGGTGCGCGAAGACATAGCACCATCAGCCACCGCATTGCTTGAAAGGTTGCCGCCCGCAGCGCGCCGCGTGGCCGTGCTGGCGCTGCACGGTTTGAATGCAGATGAGATCCGCTGGGTTCTGGCGATCAGCGCAACCGCGTTCCGCCAGCGCCTGACTTCGATCCGCAAAACGCTGGGCGCGCTGCCGCCAAGCCAGCGCGCCGAAGCGATGGCGTTGGCCTATGTGCGCGATCCCGCACGCAGCGTCGAGCTGCAGTTTGGTTTGATCCGCCGTGCGCTGAAAGCAGCGCTGCGCGGTGTCGACGGCATCGGCACCCACGATGCCGACGGTCATCTGATCGTGCTGCGCACTGCCGCGCGCGGAGGTGCTCACACTTCGACAGCCTCCGGCAACCCATAAGCTCACTCATCCGCAGGAGGTTTTCATGCTCGCCAATGCCAAAGTCGGTGCCATCGTGTTTTTCGTCAGCGTGCTTGATCGTTCGGTCGCGTTTTACCGCGACACGCTGGGGCTGCCGGTCAACGAAATCGACGGCCACGACGGCCCGTTCGCACTCGCCGAACTCGGCGAATTGACCCTGGTGTTCATCCAGCGCCCGGCGAAGGCCGGCGACAGCCCGGTGGTCGTCTTCAACCTCGACGGCGGTATCGACGATTACGCTGAAGCGCTGGCCGCGAAGGGCGTCGAGATTGTGGTGCCGGTGAGCGAAGCGCCGGACGGAGGGCTGGCCATCGATTTCGTCGACCCGGATCGCAACATGCTGAGCCTGTATCAGCCGCAGGGTGCGCCGCGCAGGAAGTGATTCTGCGGCGCTGTCTCAATACGATGGTTTGCGAACGTAGGAGGGGCTTCAGCCCCGAGCTGTTTCTCTCTGCAGCGGTTCCTGCATGAAGATCTAAAAAATCGGGCCTGCAGGCTCCCTACGTTTCCAAGCGTTTACCTACACAGTTTCGTAATGTCTGAGCGACGAATAAAAAACCTCGAAGCTGGGCCAGCGCACGCAGTGAATCTGCCAGTCGGCATCTTCAAAATCGACAAAACCGACGCTGGGCACATTGCCAGCACCGTAGTCCAAAAAAAGTGTGTGCCGATACCACTGGGCCAGAATAATCATCTTCGCGCAGCCGTCGGGGAACATGTCGAATTGGTCGGGCTGCTCTGGATCGGCATAGTCGGTGGCCGACGCGAACAGTGTCCGCAAAGATTCACAGGGCAGCAGGTCGTCATAGCCGCTGAACGGGGCGACGATATCGTCGTAGAGCCGCGGCGCTTCCACGCCCGGTTTTGGGATGCACAGATCTTTGACCGAGCCGCCGTTTTGTGTGCGATACAGGGCACGTAAGCCCTCGGGCAGGGTGACGCCAAGCCGCGTTTCGGCGGTCGATATTTTTTCATCGGAACCGGCGGAGTCAACATTGGGCGTGCCGATGTAGGTATTTTCCGGACCTTCATAGCGCCCGTGTGTGTAGTGAATGCCGGAAAAAAAGCTTTGCAGCGTGACCGGACCTGGCAACAGCCGGATCTCATCCTGCTGCGACAATGCCGGTGTTGTAGTGTCCTCAAGCGAAGTCTGCCCAAAAGATGCGAACGGTTCTGAGGCATGGTTGCGCTCGCGCCAGACCGCGATAACGCCCAGCGTCAGTCCGATCATGGCAATCACCAGGCAATACCCGATGTCCCACTGCGAGAACGCGCCCGCGCTTGGGCGTCCTACGACAGCTGCGACTCCGCGCCCGATCAGATACAGCATGGCAACCATCACGGTCTGTATCACTGAAGTCGCCAACAGCTCGCTCAGGATGCGCGTCAGCGAATGTGTTTTGAACGCCAGCCGCCATGACCGCCAGCGCCCGACAATGAATGCGACGGTAAAGGTCGCAGCCAACGGCGCGATCACCCAGGGCGAACGCGCAAGCGTACCCGCTGCCAGTACGCTCAGAAGCAAAAAGAGGCCTGTAAAAAGACGCAGCAGCGGCAGATGTGTCATTCCGAGTATGCAGGTTGGATAAAGCAGTGACGGTTTGATCGATCATTCCGCACTGTCGCTGCGGGAGTGCAGCAGGGAGACGATACACGCCGGAGATTTGACGCAGGCATCGTGTGCGCACGAGAGGTGCGTGACATGCCGTTCTGTTGATCGCCGCCGCTTGAGTATACCGCTGTGGTTGCGACGGCCATGCTGCACAGCGGCACCAATGCGCGAAGACTTCCAGCTGCCGTGCCATGCCCATGTCTGGTGTCCAGGCCGTCGTTCAGGCGCGTTGGTTCGATCCAGCCTGTATCAATGCGGACGTATCCTCACCATCCCATTCGTCGTGCCGAACACGATACTGCGATCGTCCAGCAATGCGTGGGAATTGCCTTGGTCCAAACAGCTGCGGCCGATGCCAAGCGGGAGCTCCACGCGCGTTCCGCCGCTCCCCAGATCGAGCCCGCGATAGATATGCCGACAGCCCGCGCCCAAACCGACACCGTAAACCAGGCCACTGCCGGCGCTGATCGTCATCACATTGTTGAACTGCACATCGGCACGGGTCCAGTCCATCTGGAACGTATTGTTTCCCGCATCCCAATGCAGTTTCTGCACGCCGCGCGGCGCATCGCATTTCGGATCGAAACCCGCGTACTGCGCGATCACGATGTCGCCATTCCATGCCGGTGGCGAATTTTCCACGGTGAACCCATCGCCGGCCGAGGTCGCGTACGGTAACGGCACGATCGCCGCGACGCGCAGGTCGTAGCCAGGAAGTCCTTTCCAATCCGGTGGGATCGCATCGCGCCAGAATGCAACGAGGCGATTCTTTTCATGGCCATCGACTGCGGCCACGGCGAGTCGGCGGCATAGGGATTCGGTGGGGGCTGTTGCAACGATTGCGCGGCAGCGAGTGTGCCGACACGTGCGGGCGTGCCGAGAAAGACGGGCGCAACGAGTGCGATGGGCCAACCCTTCATGGGAATCTCCCTGCGAGCTTCAATGCGTAGGTGCCGATGCGTGCCGTCATCGACGGCGGGGAAGGTGTTCGGATAAATCGCGACGGAGCCTCGCAACTCCGCCGCGCTTGACACTTATCGCGTGCAGGGAATCACTGCACCGTTCGGGTCGTAACAGGTCGCGGTGCGGGTGCCGCCCTCGCCCTTGGTGCCGGTCACTGTGGCTTCGTAGCTGTTTCCGCTGCGGCCGGTGGCATCGACATTGCGGTTGAGACTGCCGTCGACATAGGTGGTGTCGGCGCTGTAGCTGCCGCCCTGCGTACCGGTCGCGTTGGTCTGGCGACCACCACTGTATGTGCCGTCGGCATTGCGGGTCGCGGTGCCCTGGGTGCTGCCGCTGCTGTTGGCTCCGCTCCACTGCGCGCCGGATTGGTGCTGGGCGCTGCCATCAGCGTTCCAGGTGGTGCTGCCGGCGCGTGCGCCGGTGCCGCCATTCGGGCCGCGATAGGCACCGCCGCTGGCAGCCTGACCGTTGCCCTGGCCATCGGTTTTGACGGCGCGACCGCGCGCGGCTGCGCCGCCATTCGGGCCGCGTGCGGCGGAAGCGCTGCCGCCGGTGATGCCGCCTTCGGCGTTCTGCACGCCGCCGCGCGCTTTGACGCGGCCGGCGGCATCGGAGTTCGGGGCTGCAAGGGCGAACGCAGCGGCGAGGGTGCACACGGCGATGAGGGTCTTGTTCATGAAAATCTCCGGAAGTGGTTGAACTGGTGGGCTAAAGAACGATGGCGATGGACTCGCGCTTGGATCGGGCCTGAAGGCCTCTTACGCTCTTGTTGCAATGAAACCGGCGAGGCGTTCGCGTAGTTTGGACAGACGATCGAGGCGCTGGGCCATCGCGGCGCGGACGCGGGCCTGCTCGTCGGGGGACAGCGATTCGTAGAGATCCAGCTGACGGTCGCGCAGTGCGCGCGCTTCGGCCATGTGCGCGTCGACCATGCGCTGTGATTCCCTGGAGAAGGCGCGCAGGTCGGGCGAGGACTGATCGAGCAAGCTGCGGAATTCACTGATGCCGCCAATGAGATCGTCACGGCCGACCTGACGCAGAGCCACGGCGTCGGCGCGCAGCGCGTCCCACTGCCGGGCATGCGTGCTGGAAATACCTAGTTCAGCGGCGGTGGGCGGCAGCATCGCCTCGCCGCGCGCCACCCGCGGTGCCGAGATGGCGGTGGTGGCAGCAAGGGCGATGGTCAAACCAGCGGCGAGGAACAACATGTGTTTCGTTTTCATGGGGGTGCTCCGTTGAGAGGGGTGGGATGTCACGGCGCCAGATTGCGCCGCACCCGTGCGTAAGGCGTTTCGCGAACGCATCCGAATGCGAACGGAGATGTCCGGATGCGCAACTGGACATATCTGTTTACAACTCCGGCCACGTTCCGCCGCCGCGCCTGCTGTCCCCTGCTTGCCGCACGCGCCTCAGCAGCGACAATGGCGACATGACCGAAACACACGCATTGCCCGCCGCCGCACCACCTGGCCCCCGACTGCTGGTGGTCGATGACGACGAGCGCATGCGCGAGCTGCTGGTGCGCTATCTCGCGCAGCAGGGTTTCGAGACACTTGCGGCCGGTGACGGCCGTGAACTGGACCGCCAGCTGTCGCGCAACCATATCGATCTGATCGTGCTGGATCTGATGCTGCCGGGCGAAGACGGCCTGTCGATCTGCCGGCGTCTACGCGGCCAAGGCGTGGACACGCCGATCGTGATGCTGACCGCGAAAGGCGACGAGATCGACCGCATCGTCGGGCTGGTGATCGGCGCCGATGATTATTTGTCGAAACCGGGCAATCCTCGCGAACTGGTCGCGCGCATCCGTGCGGTGCTGCGTCGCGGTCGCACTGCACCGGGCGCACCGAAAGAAGATGGCGGCACGGTTGCGTTCGGTACGTGCTTGCTTGATCTGAGTGCGCGCACGCTGCGTCGCGATAATCGCGAACTGCGCATGACCACTGGCGAATTCGCGGTGCTCGCGGCGTTGGTACAGCGTCCGCGTCAGGCGTTGACCCGCGACCAGCTGATGAGTGCGGCGCGCGGCCGTGAACACGACGCCTTCGATCGCAGCATGGACGTGATGATCAGCCGCCTGCGTAAATTGATCGAAGACGATCCCAAACAGCCGCGCTGGGTGCAGACGGTGTGGGGCACGGGTTATGTGTTTGTCCCGGATGGTGTTCCAGGTAACGACACATGAGCATCCGACATCTGCATACACGCCTGTTGCTGCTGCTGGCGGTGGTGGTGATCGCGTCATTGGTCGCGGCCGCCGTCGCCTTCGGTTTGTCCATGCGTAACAGCAATGTCGAGCGGATCGCACGCGCGCTGCATGCACAGGTAGTTGCCGCCGATGCGCTGCTGGCGTTGCCGGATCGCGATGCTGCGATCATCAGCTTGCGCGAGATTGATATCGTTCTGAAGTCTGAACTGCCTCCGGGGGAGCGCCCGGCGCTACCGCTGCTGGTTCGTACCGAAGCGCGGCTCGGCGCGCGCTTGCCCGCGCGTCCATTGCGGCTTTCGGGCACGCCGGCGCAGTTGTGGGTACAGGCGCGGCCGCCTCTGCAAGGCTGGATCGGCATTCCGGTGTTGGGCGAGGCTGAGCCGGTGAAGCGCGGTCTACTGTTGATGCTGGCCGTGATCGGCAGCTTGGTGTTGCTGGCAGCCGGTCTGTTCGCACGCAGCCTAACCCGCCCGCTGCGGCGGTTGGCCGACGCCGCGCCCGGAATCGTCGCCGGCGAGCCGCCGCCAGCGCTGCGCTTCGCAAGTGAGGAAATCCTCGAACTGCAGCGTGCGTTGGCTGATGCCGCCGAAAGGACTCACGCAGCGGCCCGTGATCGCGAACTGATGCTGGCCGGTATTTCGCACGATATGCGCACCCCATTGGCGCGACTTCGTTACGCGTTGGCGCTGGAAGACCAAGGCGCCGATCCGGCCATGCGCGCCGGCATGGACCGCGATATCGACGAGCTGGACGGCATCATCGGCCAGTTTATCGATTACGTCCGCGATGGCCGCGACGAGCCCCAGGAAACGGTCGATCTGAACGCGATGCTGCGTGCGCTGGCCGATGACGAAGCCCGTCAAGGCCGTGCATGGCGGCTTGTGCTGCCTGACGTCGCGACCCTGCGGGGCCGGCCGCTGGCGCTGCGCCGGGGGCTGGCGAATCTGTTCGACAACGCCGCCCGGCACGGCGCTGCGCCGTTCGAGGCCGAACTCGTCGCCGACGGTGATGATTGGCGAGTGACCGTTCGCGACCGCGGATCGGGGGTGCCCGACACCGCGCTGGGCGCACTGGGCCGACCGTTCCACCGGGTCGATCGTGCCCGCAGCACGTCCGGCAGCGGGCTGGGGCTGGCGAGCGTCGCCCGGGTCGCGGCCCTGCATCGCGGCGGATTGCAGCTGAGCAATCGAGCGGGTGGCGGTTTTGAAGCGGTGCTTCGTCTTCGCGTCCGTCCCGCCTGAACCACAATGGCCGGGCGGGGCGAGGGGGCTTGTGGCAAAATCGCCGGCCACCATTCCTCGTCAGTGCTCCAATGCCGGCTTCCGCCTCACTCGTTTCTGTTCAATGTCGTTTCGGCGCGCGCTGACATGGCCGACAGCACCGGACATTTGCCTCGCACTCCTGGCCGCATCCTGAAGGCGACCCAATGGTCGCTGCAGGGTTTGCGCGCGGCTTGGCTGCATGAATCCTCCTTCCGCCTCGAAGTCTATCTGCTGGCTGTGCTAGCGCCGCTGGCCTGCTGGTTGGGCGAGAACGCGGTCGAGCGCGCGCTGATGATCGGCAGCTGCCTGCTGGTGCTCAGTGCAGAACTGCTGAATTCCGCAGTCGAGGCGGTGATCGAACGCTACGGCCCCGAGTTCCACGAATTGGCCGGCCGCGCCAAGGACATGGGCTCGGCAGCGGTGTTTGTGCTGATGATGAACGTGCTGATGGTGTGGGGCCTGATTCTGGGCGACCGCTACCTCTGATCGACCGCTGCAACCCGGGCGTCGCACCGACGCCTTCGCCGCACATACTGGAACCGATGCAATGCTGGAACTGATTTCCGATCCGCAGACGTGGATCACCCTCATCACCCTGAGCGCGATCGAGATCGTGCTGGGTATCGACAATCTGGTGTTCATCTCGATCGCGGTGTCCAAACTGCCCTACGAACAGCGCGAGAAAGCGCGCAAGTTCGGCATCGCGGTGGCGTGCATCAGCCGCATCGGGCTGCTGCTGACGCTGGCCTGGCTCGCGGGGTTGACCGAAGATCTGTTCACCCTGTTCGGCCTTGGGGTTTCGATCCGCGACCTGGTGCTGATTCTCGGCGGTGCGTTTCTGCTGGTAAAGGGCGTCGGTGAGATCCGGGATATCGTCAAGGGCGAGCCCGAAAGCGAAGACATCAATACCAAGCCGATGAATGCGTTCTGGAGCGTGATCGCGCAGATTGCGGTCATCGATATCGTGTTCTCGCTCGACTCGGTGATCGCTGCGGTTGGGATGGCCAACCAGACCCCGGTGATGGTGGCGGCGATTCTGCTGGCGGTGGCGGTGATGCTGCTGGCCGCGACGCCGCTGGGCAAGTTCATCGACAGCAATCCGACGGTGAAGATGCTGGCGCTTGCCTTCATCGTGCTGGTCGGCGCGTTTCTGGTCGCGGAGGGTTTCGGCGCGCACGTGCCCAAGGGTTATATCTATTTCGCGATGGGCTTCTCCGCGATGGTCGAAACCCTGAACCTCTGGGCGAAGAAACGCTCCCAGCAGCGGCTGCTGCCCGAGTAACCGCTCTTCATAGGGTGCGCCTCGGCGTACCGGCGCGCGCTGCGGGATCGCAAACAACGGTGCGCCAAAGGCGCACCCTATGGATGGGTCACGGGTCACCCACATTGCGCCGCGACCCCTGGGGTGTTGCAATGCGGGCCGATTCCCCCGCGGAGCGCCGCCATGCGTGTATTCGTCGTTCTGATGATGGCCCTGCTGCTGTCCGGCTGCGGCTACAACGAGATCCAGCGCAAGGACGAGGCGGTCAAAGCGTCCTGGGCGCAGGTGCTGAACGTCTACAAGCGCCGTGCCGATCTCATCCCCAGTCTGGTTGCCACTGTGAAGGGATACGCCCAGCAGGAAGAGCGGATTTTGATCGGTGTGACCGAAGCGCGGTCGAAAGTCGGTCAGATCAACGTGAATCCCGATAACGCCGCGTCGCTGCAGCAGTTCCAGCAGGCACAGGGCGAGCTGTCCAGCGCACTGTCGCGGCTGCTGGTCATCACCGAGAATTACCCGAATCTCAAGTCCGATCAGGCGTTTCTCAATCTGCAGAC
>JANOKD010000097.1:0-19057 GCA_031419075.1 Lysobacterales bacterium | reverse complement strand
GATCCGCAGGCACGTAGTCCTCAAGCTTGCGCATGATGAACAGGGACTCGGTGAAGTGATCTGCGCCGCGCATCGGGGTTGCCTGTCGAAATCAGAACTTCATTTTACTGCTGGGCTAGGTATTTCAGCAGCCTGCTAGGGAGTAACTCCGGCCATTTGTGACAAGGGCCTGCAGCGCTTCAAGGCGCACCTCCGCCTCGCTATCACTAAGCAACGGTTCGGCGATGCTCGCGACGAGCGCATATCGCTTATGCAACAACTTGACCACTGTGGTTCTTACTAACTCGTTGCGATGACTGAGTCCGCGCATCAAAACTTCATCGTCAAACTCGGATTCATGGCTAAATAGTGCGTCAAGTAGATCCTGCCTCACCTTGCTGGGCTGCAACGTGTAAAGCGCCTCCAAGGCCGAGCGGCGATCTTCACGCAGCCTGATGCGGATGATCGCGTTGGTTGCCGCGCTCGTTGTCTGTGTGTCGTTTCGACCGAACTCTGCATTTATCACGGAAAGGTCAGACGGTTGACCAAATTCGCTCAGGTACTCCAAAGCGGCCACGCGCACATACGGTTCAACATTCTTTTCGAACCAGCTTAGAACAATCTCACTGCGTCCAAAGAAATCCTCATCAGCGATCGGATGCGCAATCAGCTGCATGGCTCTCAGCGCGCCGACACGTTGGTCGGCTATGCCGAACATAGAGCGAAGGGGCAGCATGCTATTCCTGAAACCATCGACGGCTGCAACCCAGTGCCAGAGCGGCACGTTATCGTGTTTGTAGTTTGCCAAGGCGCCGTCAAGCAACCCGCTGAGTTCGCGCCTACCGAACTTAAACTTCGTCCTCGCTTTGAAGAGGAGATTCGCGTCGTGCGATCCCAGCGATTGTTGATCGTTACCGTGGGCCGCAGCGATAATTGAGATCAGTCTAAGCCGCGCAACGTCGTCGGGTGCGATGGGATGCTCATCGGTCGCCTTTTCGGCGGTTTCCAAGAAAGCGCGCAGGAATCTTGCGCCCTCGACGGACAGTGGCGTTGTAGGGTCTGGCTCGTTCGTCAGCGTGTCTTGCGCCTCGGCAGCGGGTGCTTGGTCCTTTTCGGACTGCGACGCTTTGTCCTTTTCTACAAGTGCGATGACGTAACCTTGAATGCACTTGCGGAACTTAACTTCGAAGTCCCGCATGTCCCCGAAGGTCCCTGCCAACAGCTTCCTCTCGGAAAACACTTCTTCTTTGAATGCGATGACCTTCTTGAGGTGTTCCCCCGGGTCGGCGAGAGAAGCGACGTCAAGGTCCTTCAGCAGAAGCTGAATCTCAGGTCGAGCGTCTTTCGCGTTTCGCGCCATCGACCGCTTGAATTCTTCCTCAAAACCGGACGTGTATGGCTCAGTCCCAGGAGGCGTGCCCCAACGCTTCCAAAGCATGCCAACAAAGAGATCACATTCATCAAGATCACGATTGATGATCGCTTGCGGCCGGCCAATGCCGGGCAATGTGTCTTCCCAGCCGACCAGTTCGACCTGATATCCGAGCGCTTTGGCCAGTTGGCTATTGAAATCGTCAACGACAACTTTGGCAGTCTTTCGTTCTTCAGCGAGATCGCCTGGGGAAGCAAGAAATACCTTGACGAACTGTCGTGTCCTTGTCATCGCAAGCTAAGCCCCTTCTATGTGCTTGTTGTTCATCGTAGCAACTCGTCCCACGGACAAATCCTACATCACCAAATGGGTTGGAGTGTCGTAAGGCGTAACTCGTAGTGCGGAACCCGCGAAGCGGTTTCCGCCGATTGCAGATGCCGGCCGAATGCACATTGGCGGAATCGCCTTCGGCGGTTCCGCCCTACACAACGTCCGCTTTGGGTCGGGAACCGCCACCGGATCACCCGTGGCAGCCCCGGAATGGCCGCCCGCCTCCGCCGGAACGGGAGCCACCGCCATCTGAGCAGGACGGCGGCACACGACCACGGCGACCTGCGCACGATCTGCAGCCGCGTCTGCTGCTGCTGGATGCCGCTGGCGGAACCGTGGCCGGCAATCCGCGCTTGGCCCGGGATGTGCAGTCGATCAACATCCTCTACAACAACCAGATCATCGGCCGTCTGCTGTTGGCGCCACTACCGCGTCTGCATTCGGATATGGATCTCGCATTCGCCCGCGAACAGCGGCAACACATGGCGATCATCGCATTGATCGTGCTGCTGGCCGCGCTGGCGCTGGCCTGGGCGCTGTCGCGCTGGCTGCTGCGTCCAGTGCGCGCACTGGCGGCCGGCACCCATGCCCTGTCGTCCGGCGATTTCTCGACGCGGATTCCCGGCACCCGCAGCGACGAGCTGGGCGCATTAGCCAAAGACTTCAATGCGCTGGCGGAAACCCTCGAACGCCACCGCGATGCACGCCGACAGTGGGGCGCCGATATCGCGCATGAATTGCGTACCCCGATCAGCGTGCTCAGCGGCGAAATCCAGGCGCTGCAGGACGGTATCCGCAGCGTTGGCCCCGCAACCCTCGGGTCGCTGCAGGCCGAATGCGCGCGACTGCTGCATCTTGTCGAAGACCTTTATCAACTATCGCTGTCCGATGCTGGCGCACTGTCCTACCGGTTCGAACCGGTCGATCTGGTCGTGGTGGTCAGCGAGGCCGTGCAGGCGTACATCGGCGCAATGCAGGTCGCCGAGCTGGAACTGCGTCTGCTGCCGCTGCCCGACGCCTGCCCGCTGGCGCGCGCCGACAAAGCAAGGCTGCGGCAACTGCTGGACAATCTGCTGAGCAACGCGATGCGCTACACCGACCCGGCAGGCCATGTGCAGCTTGGAATCGCACGCGAAGGCGAGACTTGGCGTCTGCGCATCGACGACACCGCACCCGGCGTACCGCCGTCGGCGCAGCCGCATCTGTTCGAGCGCATGTATCGGGTGGAGCCTTCGCGCAGCCGCCAGTTCGGCGGCGCCGGCCTCGGCCTGGCGATCTGCCGAAATATCGTTGAAGCGCACGGCGGGCGAATTGACGCATCCCCATCGCCGGAAGGCGGTCTGCGGATCGACATCGCGCTTCCGGTCTCGGGGACGGTCTTGGGGAACCAGACATGACAGTTGCCACAGACGCCGGCTCGGTGCTCATCGTCGAAGACGAACCCAAACTAGCCGCACTGATGTCCGACTATCTGACTGCCGCCGGCTACCGCGTGGCGGTGCTCGACGAGGGGTGGCATGCGGTGTCGTGGATTCGCGAACATGCGCCGGATGCTGTGCTGCTGGACATGATGCTGCCCGGCAAAGACGGCATGGCCATCTGCCGCGAAGTCCGCGCGTTCTCGCAGGTTCCGATCCTGATGATGACTGCGCGGGCGGAGGAAATGGACCGCCTGCTGGGGCTGGAACTCGGCGCTGACGACTACATCTGCAAACCCTTCAGTCCGCGCGAAGTGGTGGCGCGGGTGAAAGCAGTGCTGCGCCGCGCGCATGCACCCGGTACACATGTCGATCCGTCTGCGACTGCGACTGCGACTGCAACTGCGCCACCGCTGCTGCTGGACGAAGACACATTCGAAGCGCGTCTTTTCGGCATCGTGTTGCCGCTTACCCCGGTGGAATTCCGGCTGCTGCACGCGCTGCAGTTGCGTCCGGGGCGGGTGATGTCGCGATCGAATCTGATCGACGCCCTGTATCTCGACCACCGCGTGGTCAGTGACCGCACTGTCGACAGTCATATCAAGAATCTGCGCCGTAAAATTGCCGATGCCGGCCACGGCATCGATCCGATTGTGTCGATCTACGGGATGGGCTACAAACTCGATTGGTCACAGCATCGCGCCATGACATAACCCTGTTCTCATCAGACATGCCCATGAAGATCGTCGAAGTCCGCCATCCGCTGGTCCGCCACAAACTCGGGATCCTGCGTGATACCGCCACCGGCCCAGCGCTGTTCCGCCAAATTGTGGGCGAAGTCGCCACCCTGCTCGCTTACGAAGCCACCGCCGATCTGGCGTTGAACGATGCCAGCATCGATACGTGGGCTGGGCCGCTGACCGTTGGTCACTGCGATCAATCGCAGATCACGCTGGTGCCGATCCTGCGCGCGGGGCTGGGTTTTTTGCCGGGCGTGCAGGTGCTGCTGCCGTCGGCGACGGTGAGCGTGATCGGGCTGCGTCGCAATGAAGCGACTCTGCAGCCAGAGGCGTATTACGAACGCCTGGCGCACGACATCGCCGGCCGCACCGCACTGCTGATCGACCCGATGCTGGCCACCGGCGGCAGCGCCATCGCCGCCATCGATACGCTGAAAGCGGCCGGCATCGCGCGGATCAAGGCGATCTTTTTAGTTGCGGCGCCGGAAGGCTTACGTGCGCTGGAAGCTGCGCATCCGGACACAGAAGTCTTCGTCGCCGCCATCGACGAGCGCTTGAACGATCACGGCTATATCCTGCCCGGCCTCGGCGACGCCGGCGACCGGATTTTCGGTACGCCTGCAGGTTAGTTGGCTCGCTGTTCGTAGGAGCGACGGAAGTCGCGAAGCCATGCAGCGCATGGCCCACAGTGGTTCAGGCCATCAGACAAATGCCGGCGACTTAGCACGGCATGATGGCGATTGAATCCACCGCTGCAAACTGGCCGGCTTCGCGACTTCCGTCGCTCCCACAAAAGCGACGCAGGCAACCTGCAGGCACTCCAGATCACCAGACATGGAGTGTGGTGGTTGCTAGTCGCTTCCACGCAATGGGTGAATTTATCCATCCGCTGATGTGCTTTTGTGGGAGCGACGGAAGTCGCGAAGCCTGCAGCGCATGCTTCCCAGCAGTTTCAGCAATCAGACGAAGGCCGGTGGATTCAGCACGGCGTGATGGCGATTGAAGCGGCCACTGCAAACGGGCCGGCTTCGCGACTTCCGTCGCTCCTACAAAGGCAAATCAACAAAGGCCCATCAACGCACGACAAGACTCAGCCACAATCCGGCAGCGGCCATCACCATCAACACGCCCCAGGTCAGCACCGTGCCCCAGAACCGGCCGAACGAATAGCCGGAGCGCCTTGAAAAACCGGCCGCGTGCAGCATCCGCGCAAGCAACAGCGTGCCGCCCAGCGCCCACAGCCATGATTCAGCGAGACCTGCAAGTTCCAACAGCGCCAACAACAGCAGCGCTGTCGGCACGTTTTCGATGAAATTGGCGTGCACGCGAATCTTGCGTGTCAGTCGCTTGTCGCCGCCGTCGCCAATACCGATTTGCTGCGCACGGCGGTGAAGCACCACGCGCACGGCAAGTATCAACATCAATACAACGTGAAGCGAGGCGAACAGCAGAGTGATCCTGGGCATCGTTGAGGGCTTCTTGGCAAAAAAGGAAGAATAATCAGGCAACCAGCGACCGCGCCTGCAGTGCAGGTATTTCGTGGGTAGTGGCGAACTTGCCCTTGTCGTCGCGCACCACCTGCGCAAGCGCGCAGTCCGGGTCGTGGGTAAAGAATAGGTGCACATTACGCGCGAGTTTGTCTTCGAGGAATTCGCGTTTCTCGTCGATCAGCAGTTCGGCGTTGCGGTCGTAGCCCATCGTGATCGGCACATGCACCCACGGGCGGCCCGGGATGAGGTCGGCGCAAAACACCACGCCGCCGTGATCTTCGCCGTGCACATGTTCGGGGCCGACAATCTCGGCCAGCATCAGTCCCGGCGTATGCCCATCGCTGTAGTGGAATCGCACCGTGTCTCCGAGCGCACGCGAATGGGTGCTGTCGACGATTTCCAGCCGGCCGCTGGCTTCCAAAAGCGCGGGCAGTTCCGCAATGAAACTGGCGCGGTCGCGCGGATGCGGATCGCGCGCGCGATCCCAGCACGCGGCGCTGACCAGAAACGTCGCATTTGGAAACAGCAGCTCCGGCGCATGGCCTTCGCGCCACGGCGCCAGCAGGCCGCCGGCATGATCGAAATGCAGATGCGACAACACCACGACATCGATATCTTCGTGCGCGAAACCAGCGGTACTGAGCGAATCGAGCAGCACGTGACGGTCTTCGACCACGCCGTAGCGCTCGCGCATCTTCGGGTCGAAGAACGCGCCGATGCCGGTTTCGAACAGTACGGTCTTGCCGTCGAGCGGGCTGGCCAACAGCGCGCGGCAGGCCAGCGGTACGCGATTCTGTTCGTCGGGCGGCAGCCAGCGCGACCACACCGCGCGCGGTGCGTTGCCGAACATCGCGCCGCCGTCGAGTTTCTGTGAATTGCCGAGAATGGACCAGAGTTTCATGGGATGTCTCCTTCCGATATCGATAGGGTCTGACCGCGCTCCACGATGTACTGATGTTCGACGCAGGCCGCTTCCTTCACGAACACATCGGCGGTGCCGGTCTGCCGGAATCCCGCCGCCACCAGCATGCGCCTGCTGGACGTATTGCGCGCGTCGGCGTTGGCGCGGACCCGCGTCACTGCGGGGTCGGCGAACAGCAGGGCCAGCGCCGCGCGCATCGCGCTGCGGCCGACGCCCATCCCTTGGGACGCCGGGGCAATCGTGATTCCCAGCTCGGCCTCGGTGCCGTCATTCAACATCCACACGCCAAGGTCACCAACCAGCGTATCGGTGAACGCATCCGCGATCGCGAGCTGCAGCCAACCGCCGGCGAAATCCACATGGGCACTTGGGCCGTGTTCACGCAGGAACGTGCGCGCCTTCGCCTCGTCCATCGGCCACCAGCCTTGGTAACGCGCAACCTGCGCATCGCTGCGATAGCCAAGGAAGGCCGCAAGGTCATCATCACGCAGCGCACGCAGGCGGATTGTGCCCGCACTGCAAGGCAATCGGGCCCATATATTCACGGCACACTGCAGAGCATGAACCAGCGTTTCACAGCGCTGCTCTGCCACGCTCGATGGCGAACACGTGCTCGCTGCAGACTTCACCTTTGCATTCCACCTCGGCGGTGTCGACCAGACGCATGCCGAGGCCCTGCAGCAGAGCCATACAGGCAAGATTACGCGTGTCGGTGACGGCGACCACCCGCTGCGCCGCAGTGTGCGCGAACAGCAGTTCCGTGAGTGCCGCTGCCGACTCACGGCCCATCCCGACACCCTGGAACTGCGGATGCAGCGACACGCCGAATTCGGCCAGGCGCTCGTCGGGAGCCAGCCATACGCCAAGATCGCCAATGAGCTGGTCGCTTTCGAGCGCTGCGATGCCGATCTGCGCCCATTCACCGGGCTCAAGGCCGTTGTTCCTTGCGTATTCGCGCAGATAATCCGACGCTTCAGTTTCAGACATCGGCAGCCAGCTTTGATAGCGCGCAACGTCGGGATCGCTTCGATAGGCGTGAAAGGCCAGAAAATCGGAGGCGCGCAGCTTGCGCAAGCGAATGCGTTCGCAGACGTGCGGCAGGTGTTCGAACAGACTCATGCCGTGCTCAGCCCTCTGCCGGTATCGCCGAAAAATAAAACGTGAACGCACCGAGACTTTGCTCCGACCCCGAAACTTGGATCGGCTCGGGTTTTCCGTCTGCACCGAGTCTGCCTTCGCCCTGCGCATCGGGCAACGGCGGTGCGGCACGCAGCTTGCTGCGGCGCCAACCCTTGACCGTGATCTTCGCCGGCATCCCCGCCGCAAGTTGCAGCGTCGTAAACGCGGCTTCCGGCATGGCGATATTCAGCCCGCCCTCGTCGGTCAGACGATCCTGTTCGAAAGTGAAGCGCGGCTCGCCGTCCACTTCAACCGCGAAACGCCAGTCAGTCGTGCCGGCAGTGCCGTCGCTGTGCACCGCGATCCGCTCGACTTTCAACAGCATCGGCCGTTCGGCTGAAGCCACAACAGGCTGTGCGACGACAGGCGGCGTGCCGACGGGCATCGCCACATCCGGCGGATTCGCGACCGCCGGCGCGATGGCGGCAATCTGCGGCTTGACGGAAACCGGCGATGCATCGCCGCGGACACTCATGTAAGTCGTGGTCAATGCGGCGATAAGCGCTGCGGTTCCAGTCAGAATCGCCGGCACGGTGGCGACGATATGTTTTTTGGCTTCTTTCTCAGTCATGGCGCCCCCGTTGTCCCCTCTGGCAATATGATCGCGCGGCCCACCGGATTGCGTGGGTCGCTGCCGCCGCGCAGCACGTTGGCGCGCTTGTCCCATTCCACGGTCTGCAGATTGCCCCACGCATCGCTGGAACGGCGACCGTCGGTCGCGTCTTTGGGCGTGACCACGGTGTGGCCCATCGCGCGCAGCGCGGCAATCACATCGTCGGGCAGCGCGTCGCGCTCGGTGCCGATGCCGTCGGGCATCCACTGGTGGTGATAACGCGGCAGTGCGGCAACGGCCTGTGCATCAAGCCCGTCCGCATAACCCAAGGCGCCCAGCAGCACCATCGTGATGATGCGGCTGCCGCCGGGCGTGCCCAGCACGGCGACACGATCGGGCGAGGTCATGAAGGTCGGCGTCATCGAGCTGAGCATGCGTTTGCCCGGCTTCGGCGCGTTGGCGTCGTAGCCCATCACCCCGAACGCGTTCGGCGTGCCGGGCTTCAGCGCGAAGTCGTCCATCTCGTTGTTGAGCAGCACGCCGGTGCCGGGCGGAATCAAGCCGGAGCCGAACAGCAGATTCACTGTCTGCGTACCGGCAACCAGATTGCCTTCTGCATCGATGATGGAGAA
The DNA here is from genome assembly GCA_031419075.1 of Lysobacterales bacterium. Lineage (GTDB taxonomy): Bacteria > Pseudomonadota > Gammaproteobacteria > Xanthomonadales > Xanthomonadaceae > Lysobacter_I. The sequence continues at coordinate 10,442 of JANOKD010000097.1, read as the reverse complement.
ATGCGTGGTTTCGTCGTCTTCCATCGGCGTCTGCACGCCCGACAGCATGTCGCTGGGGGTCGCTTTGCGCGGGTTGATGGTGGAGCGCTGGCCGGCGGCGTAATCGGCGCTGGTCAGCGTGCGCACCGGCACCTGTACGAAATCAGGATCGCCCAGATAGAACGTGCGGTCGCGAAACGCGCGGCGCATCGCTTCAACAGTGAGATGCACGCGTTCGGTCTGCGAAAGTTTCGCCAGATCCCACGGCTCCAGCATCTGCAGCATCTGCGCGAGCGCCACGCCGCCGGACGACGGTGGCGGTGAAGTAACGACATTCCAACCGTCGTATTCGAAGCGCAGCGGCTCGCGTTCGCGCACGCGGTAACCCGCGAGTTCATCGGCGGTCCAACGTCCGCCTTCGGCCTTCACCCCGGCCAGCAGTTTTTTCGCCAGCGGGCCACGATAGAAGCCGTCGAAACCTTTCTCTGCAAGTAGTTCCAGCGTGCGGGCCAAGTCGGGCTGAAGCAGCAACTCGCCGGCTTCCACTGTATCGCCGTCGGCAAGAAACACCGCGCGGGTGCCCTTGTAGCGCTCCATCACATCGCGCCGGTTGGCGTAGCCTTTGATCAGACGTTCGTAGACCGGAAAACCTTCGCGGGCGATGCGGATCGCCGGCGCCAGTGAAGTCTTCAGCGGCAGTCGCCCGTAGTTCGACGCCACATGCACCAACCCCGCCGGCAGTCCGGGAATCCCCGCCGACCACGGCCCATTGGTGGCGCGATCGCGGTTGAATTCGCCTTTCTCGTCCAAGTAAACCTCAGGCGTGGCGGACGCCGGTGCGGTCTCGCGCGCATCGATAAAGATGTCTTTTCCGGTCTTCGCGTCGTGCAGCAGGAAAAACCCGCCACCGCCGAGCCCGGAGGAAATCGGTTCGACCACCGACAGCACCGCCGACACCGCAACCGCGGCATCGAACGCGTTGCCGCCCTGACGCAGCATGTCGATGCCGGCTTCGCTGGCAAGCGCGTGCGCGCTGGCAACGGCAGCGCCGGGCGGATGCGCTGCGGGCGCGGTGTCCGCCGCGTGTGCGGGTAATGCACACAGCAGCGCATAGGCAACGGCGAGTGCGAACGTGTTTGCGGTCTTCATCAGTGTTCCTTTTGCAGCCGCATGAGTTTCGCAAGCAGCGCTTCGTTCGATTCCAGATAGGCGGGATCCGGATCGATACATTCGACCGGGCAGACCACCACGCACTGCGGTTCGTCGTAGTGGCCGACGCATTCGGTACAGCGCGCCGGGTCGATCACATAAATCGTCTCGCCCTGTGCAATGGCCTGATTCGGGCACGCCGGCTCGCAGACATCGCAGTTGACGCAGAGCGCGTTGATCTTGAGCGACATGCGCGGCTCAGGTCATGGCCGCGGCATAAGCGCCGCAGCGATTGAAGTCTGGATTCGGAGTACCGCCATATCCAGAAGAAAAAGCAGATCCCTCACCTGCGGTTCGGGATGACTCGCCTTGAGTTGCCTGTTCAAGCAGATCCCTCACCTGCGGTTCGGGATGACTCGCCTTGCGGCGAGTCACTTGGTCTCGACGAAGACGTAGTTCACGCCGGAGGGCGCGACCGCGGCCTTCACCCGCTCATTGTCTTCAGCCTTGCCAATGAACAGCAGTTTCACACCCTTGAGCTTGCCCGGCTTCAGGCCTTCAAATGCTGCGACCACCATATCGGCGGCCTTGGCCGAAGAAAGGGAAGCAGAGGAATATGCCAGCAGATTTCCACCCATGATGCCGCGCGAAATGTCGGATTTGGCCTTATCGAGCAGACGGTCATAGCTGCCCTGGAAGTCAGTGGAGCTTTCGGCTGGCAACAGATAGAGGAACGGCTGGTTGGTCACGCCTTCCATGTTCCGGCCGACAACATCGATCACATAGGCCTTCCAGGCATCGGAATCTTCGTTGGTCGGCGCTGTCAGCGGCGCCTTGTCGGCGGACTTCGGCGCATCGGCTTCTTTGTTGCAGGCCGCGAACGGCACGGTGAGGGCGACGATCAGCAGTAGACGGGCGATGATGTTCATAAGTCGAGAATTCCTGTTGTTAGCGTAAAACGGAAGGACGGCATGACAAAAGCCGGCGTCAGTCGCGGATGCGTCGCCACTCGGCCTGCAGCGCCGCATTCACTGCGGGCGGTACGAAGCCGGAGACATCGCCGCCGAGGCGGGACACTTCGCGAACCAGCGATGAGGAAATAAAGCCGTATTGTTCGGCCGGCGTGAGGAACAGCGTTTCCACATCGGGGATCAGATGCCGGTTCATGCTGGCCAGTTGGAACTCGTATTCGAAGTCGGACACTGCGCGCAGGCCGCGCAACAGCACGCCGGCGCCGACACCGCTGACGAAATGCGCCAGCAGCGAATCGAAACCGCGCACTTCGACGTTGGGAAACCGCGACAGCGAATCGCGGGCCAGATCAACGCGCATCGCAAGCGGCAGCGCCGGGCGCTTGCCCGGGCTTTCGGCGATGCCAACGATCAGGCGCTCGAACAGCGGCGCGGCGCGTTCAACCAGATCAAGATGACCGTTGGTGATCGGGTCGAAGGTGCCGGGATAGACCGCTGTTCTTGCAGCGGGAATTCGGGAGGCGGCCGTGGTCATGGCGTCGTGGGAATCAGCGCTGGCGAAGACAGGCGCCAGTGTAACAGCGGCTCAAGCCCGCCCGCGCCGATACAGGGCGTAGCGGACTTCGCGGGTCTGCCCTTCCCGGTGCGGTCGCCATGCGGGGCCGGGTACGGCAGGCGAGGACACGGGCGATTCGACATACAGCCAGGCCTGATCGGCAAGACGGCCGTCCAATCCCGCCAGCGCAGGCGCCCACAGGTCGCCCGCAAACGGCGGATCGACGAAGACAAGATCGAACCCGCCCCGCGCCGCCTGCAGCCATGCCAAGGCATCGGCACACACCACCTGTATACGCTCGCCGCCCGGCAGCTTGGCCGCGAGCTGGCGCAGCCCTTCGGCAAGCTGCGGGTCGCGCTCCACCAGCACCGCCTCGCGGGCGCCGCGCGAGACTGCCTCCAACCCCAATGCGCCGGTGCCGGCGAACAGATCGAGCACCCGCGCGCCGGGCAGCATCGGCTGCAGCCAGTTGAACAGAGTTTCGCGGACGCGGTCGGCGCTGGGTCGCAGGCCGGCGCGATCCGCCACCGGCAGCCGGGTGCCGCGCCACTCGCCGCCGATGATGCGGACCGCACCCACTGGCCGGGCCGATGCCGGCTTCACCGCGCTGCGGTTCATCGGAAGTGCCGGAGGTCGGGTGATAACATGCGGCCCATTGTCCGCGATTCGCATCGCCTTTTCTTCGACTATCGATGATCCCCTTTTTCCGCCGAAAAAAACCGCCTGCCGCCACCGCTGACACGACGCCCGTCGTCGAAGCACCGCAGCCCGACGCTGTCATCGACACCACGCCGTCTGAGGCGCAGGTCGAGACGACGCCTGCGGAAGCGATGGTGGAGACCGTCGTTGAAGCAACTATCGCTCAGCAAGATGAAGCCGCTTATGTTGAAGCAGCCCCTGCAGCTGAAGGCAAACCCGGCTGGCGCGACCGTCTGCGCAACAGCAGCTTCGCGCGCAGTTTCGGCGGCCTGTTTTCGCGCAACCCGAAACTCGACGACGATCTGCTCGACGAAATCGAAACCGCGCTGCTCACCGCCGATGTCGGCGTCAGCGCCACCACGCCGCTGATCGAATCGCTGCGCAAGCGGATGAAGGCCCGCGAGTTCGCCGATGCGCAGGCCCTGCTGCGGGCACTTCGCGCGGACTTGATTGCGATGCTGACGCCGGTCGCACAGCCGCTGGTGATCGACCGCAGCGCCAAACCCTTCGTGATTCTCACCGTCGGCGTCAACGGTGTTGGCAAGACCACCACCATCGGCAAGCTGGCGCATCGCTTCAAAGCCGAAGGCCACACCCTGATGCTGGCAGCGGGCGACACCTTCCGCGCCGCCGCCGTCGCGCAGCTGCAGGCGTGGGGCGAGCGCAACGACGTCGCGGTCATCGCACAGGGTCAAAATGCAGACGCTGCATCGGTCGCATTCGACGCGCTGCAGGCCGCGAAAGCGCGCGGCACCGAAGTGCTGATCGCCGACACCGCCGGCCGCCTGCACACGCAGCAGGGTTTGATGGCCGAACTGGGCAAGATCAAGCGCGTGCTCGGCAAGATCGACGACACCGCGCCGCACGAAGTGCTGATGGTGATCGACGGCACCACCGGCCAGAACGCGCTGTCGCAGCTGCGTCAATTCAACGCGTCGGCGGGCGTAACCGGTCTGGTCGTCACCAAACTCGACGGCACGGCCAAGGGCGGCGTGGTGTTCGCGCTGGCACGCGAGTTCGGCATTCCGATCCGTTTCGCCGGCATCGGTGAGCGTTCCGAAGACCTGCGCGTGTTCGACGCCGAAGCCTTCGTCGACGCGCTGCTGCCGGAAGCGCTCGGCGTGTAAATGTCGAAACAGCATGTCGAAAACAGCATGTCGAAAGCAGCATGCCCCGCGTGAGCGCTGAAACACACGCAATACACGTCGAAAAAAACGGCGCAGCCACGCCTCCGCGACGCAGACGGCGCTGGCTGAGATTCCTGATCGCGTTCGGCATCTTTTTGTTGCTGCTATCGCTGTTTGCCAGTTGGATGCTGCAGCCTAAACAGCTGGTGCCGCTGATCCTCGACCGCAGCGGAAACATCCTGGGGTTGGAAATCACCGCCGATGCGGGCGCCGAAGCACGGCTGCGCGGCGAACCGCAGCTGATCGTGCGCAACCTCATCGCGCGCGAACCAGGCGCGAAAGTCGCGATCTTGCGCGCTGATCGCGTACTGCTGGCGCTGCCGTGGTCCAGTCTGCGAAGCGGCGGCAAAGACCTGGTGATCAAACGCGTCGAACTGGACGCGCCCGTGTTGGACGTGCCCGCACTGCAGGCGTGGCTGGCGAAACGTCCGCCGGGCGAAGACACGAAGATTCCCGCGCTGACTGACGGCCTGCGCGTCGTGAATGGCCGCATCGACAACGACGGCTGGCGGATCGAAAACATCGCGGTGCAACTGCCGTCGCTGCATCCCGATCAACCCGTCGATGCGCAGATCAAAGGCCGCTATGTCGATGCACCGACCGTCATCCCGTTCGATCTTGCGGTCGCGCTGACCAAGCCGGCCAATAATGCCGGCATTGCGGTGGTCGGTTCAATCAGCATTGAACGCGGCGACTGGCGGCTGCCAGCAGCCATCAAACTCTCCGGCCCGCTGCACTTGGGCGACGACGACGTCACCGTATCGCCCGCAAGGCTGGGCATCTCCGCGCGCTACGAATCCGGCGAGACCACACTGCCCTTTTCGCTTGGCCTGCACGGCCCGCTGCGTTTCGATGAAGGCACCTGGGTGCTGGCGCCGGTGGGCGTCGCGCTGCGCGGCGATGCACCAATACCGAATTTCGACGCCTACGGCGCGCTCGCGCTGGGCCGGCGACTGGTGATCGAACTCGACGGCGAGCTACCGCAGTGGCCGTCGTCGTGGCCCGCACTGCCGGCACCCGTCTCCAAGTCGACCTCGCCGCTGCCGTTCGCGCTGCGCTACACCGGCCAAGCGGATCTCTCGGACGTCGCCGGCCTGCGCCTGCGTCGCGATACCACCGATTTCGACAGCCGCTTCCGGCTGTACGACGTGCTTGGCTGGATTGATCAAGCGGGTGGTTCGCCGCTGCCGCCGCTGGATGGCCGGCTGCAATCACCGCAGTTGGAAATCTCCGGCGCTGTGTTGGAGGGCGTGGATATCGTGCTGGATGACGAAGATGTGGACTCGCCATGATCGATAGCGAACATATCGATCCCAAGCGCTACGCAGCCGCACTGCTTGCATGGTTCGACATCTCCGGCCGCCACGATCTGCCGTGGCAGCATCCGCGCACACCGTATCGGGTGTGGCTGTCGGAAATCATGCTGCAGCAAACCCAGGTGCGAGTGGTCATTCCCTACTTCGAACGCTTCATCACTGCCCTGCCCGATCTGCGCGCGTTAGCCGCAGCGCCGCAGGACGACGTGATGGCGCTGTGGTCGGGACTCGGCTACTACGCCCGCGCCCGCAACCTGCACGCTGCCGCTAAACGCTGCGTCGAGCTGCACGACGGCGAGCTGCCGCGCGACATCGAAGCGCTGATCGCACTGCCCGGCATCGGCCGCAGCACGGCCGCTGCGATCCTTTCCCAAGCGTGGGGCGATCCGCACGCGATTCTCGACGGCAACGTCAAACGTGTGCTGGCGCGCGTGTTCGGCATTGCAGGCTGGCCGGGCACACCGGCGAACGAAAAAACCCTGTGGGCAATCGCCGAATCGCTCTTGCCCGCCGAACGTCTCGCCGATTACACCCAAGCGCAGATGGATTTCGGCGCAACCCTGTGCACCCGCCACGATCCTGCTTGCGTACTCTGCCCCCTGCAGCATGATTGTGTCGCGCTTCGCGACGGCCGCGTCGCCGAACTGCCCACCCCGAAACCCGGCAAACCCCTTCCGGAACGCACCGCGGTGATGCTGTTGATCCGCGACAGCCACAATCGCGTGCTGTTGCAGCGACGCCCGCCGACCGGCATCTGGGCATCACTGTGGTCGCTGCCCGAAGCGGCCGACCATGACCAAGCCCGCGCGTGGTTCGATCGGCATATCGATAGTGACTACGGCGACGGTGCGGTGCTTGAGCGCATCCAGCACAGCTTTACCCACTATCGCCTGTTGATACAGCCGCTGGCATGGCGCGATGTCGCGCTGCGCACCCGCATCCACGACAATGATGCGCTGCGCTGGGTCGCAGGCGACACCTTGGTTTCGCTCGGCATCCCCGCCCCGGTCCGCAGCCTGCTGCAGACCACCTCATCCTGATCCGGACAACCACCATGCCCCGCACCGTGTTCTGCGAGTACGAACAACACGAAACTGAAGGCCTCGACTTCGCGCCCTGGCCCGGCGAACTCGGCCAGCGCGTGTTCGCACACATCGGCAAACCCGCCTGGGCCAAATGGCTCACGCATCAAACCATGCTGATCAACGAGAACCGCCTCTCACCGATGAACCCCGAGCACCGCAAGATGCTGCAGGGCGAGATGGAGAAGTTCCTTTTTTCCGGTGGCGCTGACAAGCCCGCGGGTTACGTCCCCGAAAGCTGAGCGCCCGAGGACTCATTGACTTTACGTTTATCGCGCTCGACTTTCTCGGCGGCGCGGATTGCTTTGACATCCAGCGGGCGTATTTCCTTGATGGTGCAGGAGATCGGCAACAGGCTGTTACTGCTCACGTACACCTGATCGAAGCGTGCGCTCAACCGACCGCCGTGATTGCGAAAACCAATGGTGTCGGCGTAATCGATCTCACTGCACGGGGAGTACAGCTCCACCAACCACGCTTGACTCGGTCGCGTCCACAGCGCAAACGCGCCGTCGCTGAGCGGCGTCCAACCGTTGTAATGACCACTGTAGTGAATGCTGTCGACCGCCTCGCCGGCATGATTGCGATACAGCGTAAGGCGCTCCGCATCGCGCAGCCCCGCATTAGTCGCGCAGCCCGAGACAGCGAACGCCGCGAGTAATGCGGGCAAATACATCATCGAACGATTCATGGGACCTCCAGCGGTCAAAGATCAACGTGGGCGACATTCTGGGATGATCCGCCTCCAGGCACAGGACGCAAGCCCCACCGCTGCCACATTCAGCGCATGGCCGGCTTGCCCTGAAGCCCACGGCCCCGTATCATTCCGCGCTCGCAAGTGGCCGAGTAGCTCAGTTGGTAGAGCAGGGGATTGAAAATCCCCGTGTCGGCGGTTCGATTCCGTCCTCGGCCACCATATATAGTTCCAAAGACATCCCAGAAAGGCCGGAATCCCGAACAAAAACAAGGGTTTCGGCTTTTTTTGTGCCCGCGGGTATCCCGTAGGGGCTCGCAATCCGGAGGCTGATTAGGGCACCCAGTCGCTCGCCCACACCCTCAGAACCACACCCAACACGCATTGGCCGATCTGGTCGGCGTGCACCTGACCCAGATTCAGCGTTACGAGAGCGGCACAACACAGCCCACGCTCGAAGTCATTCGCAAACTTGCGCTTGCACTCGCGGTCTCCGGCGATGCGCTGATTTTCGACCCCGAAGAACGCGGGCCTGATGACGAACTCAAGCTGCAGTTCGAAGCCGTTCGACAACTCCCGTGCGAAGATCGATAAGCGATCAACGCCATGCTCGAAGGCATGATCGTTAAGCATCGCACCAAGCAACTCTTTGGTGGGTTGCGGACATGAACACCGCTAACAACAGCGGCTAAAACCAAGAAGCCCGCGCAGTGCGCGGGCTTCTTGTGTGTAGTCATTCAACGGCGAGTCTTGCATCGCTCGCATCCGGCGCGCCGGGGCGCGCCCTACAGCGGAATTTGTTGATCGGTTTAAGGCGTGCTCCAGCACGCCGGTTTGTGCGGGTTACAGGCCTTGACCCCAGTTTTTGGGTGCCGCCCTACTCATTGCGCCGTACGGCCGTACTCAATGCGCCTTACGGCCTTACTCATTGCGCCGTACGGCCGTTATGTTGATCAGATGCTCAAGCTCAGGAGTCGGCCATCAACATCGAATCCAAAAATTGCCATCAATTTTTTCTGTCCAGCGTTGTTGCCGAAGCGTACATGAAGGGACAAGACGTCCGACTCCGAATCGCACCCAAGCGATATAACTTGATTTTTCAGCCAAACAAAATCTGCTTCTGCCAGTGGCCGTCCTGAAATGTAAGAGTAGCCAATAATTTCAATGCCAATAATCGATTCTTCATCATCATAATCCACTATCAAAGAATCGGTGACGAAACGCGTAACTTCGTGACCTGCAAAATAGAAATTAATAGCTTCCATCACTCACCTCTATGCGAAGTAATCACGCCGTTGTTTCCAATGACAACAGTCACATCATTTACTCGATCGTAATAACTGATTGCACCTCGACTAGGCGTTCCGCGTGTTGTATTCACAATGGAGTCGATAAGGCTAATCGGAATATTTCGATCAACTCTTTCCGTTGAGTAATGTCGCGATAAAGGTATGCCGCCCGGCGTTCTGCCATATGTAATCGGAGCGGGGCAACTTTGACCTTGATTTGCTTGGTGCTGACTCAAAATACCTTGCAGAAAACTAGTGTCTTGATTGTTATATCTGTAGCCACGAGGGCCAATAGTTTGATATTTGAAGGTTGGTTCATACTGTTGGATCTGGCGAATTAGGTAAGGCACTTGAACTTACGCAATCGCTTCGACAGTGGTCATTGGCCGAACAGGTGCTGCCCTGCGTCCATTTAATCCCTCGGGGTCAATGGATCCGAGAGGGTCTCCACCGACGTACCCATAGGTGCTGATGCCGCCTTTTAATCCAATCGGATCACTCTGCACATAACGCCCCGTACTCGGATCGTAGTCCCGGAAGTAGTTGTAATTCAAGCCTGTCACCGCATCATATCGCTGGCCCGGCATCCGCATATCCAACACCAACGCTGTGCCATCGCCGTCCACATCTTCACTCGGCGCACTGCCGCCAAACGCCTCGCCCGCCAGATCCCAGCGCCATACCGCGACGTCGCGATCCGGGTCGATCACCACCCGTGGAGTGCCCAGCGCGTCGGCTTCGATGTAGTACAGCTTCTGGTTCACGCCTGCACCTACAAGCAAGCCTACGGGAAGATCGTTGAGCCAGATCGCCTGCTGGATCGGTTGTCCATTCGCATCATAGTCGCCGATCCAGTGCCCTGTTTCGTCGTAAACCGTGGTGACGGTCTTGCCGCTGCCGGTTTTGTACACCTGCTCGCCTTTGCCGTTGTACAGATAGCTCATCGCGACCGCACCGTCATGGGTCACCTGACGCATGCGGTTGGCGTCATCGTAGACGAACGCGCGTACGACCGAGGTCGCATCGAACACTGTGGCCGTGGACGTGCCGCCGGTCGCCTGTGTTTCGGGCGGGGGATCCGGATTTCCGGGACCCGGATCGCCAGGGCCCGGCATCGGCTCTTCGGGAGAATCGCCTCCGCCGCTGCCGCCACCGCTTGCGCTGCCTGCGCCGATCCGCGTGGTGTTGCCCACCATGTCGTACTGGCGGGTCTGCGCACCGACCTGCGTCAGCTGGTGACGCGCAGGCGCGTAGGTGTAGGTGGTGGCGATCCCGGCGTCCGTCTTGCTGGTGCGGTTGCCGGTCTTGTCGTAGGCGTACGCCTGCAGTACCGCGTTGCTCGCACCGTCACGCACCTGCGTCAGCCGGTTCAGGCCGTCGTAACCGTATTTCTTTCGCGCGGGCTCCAGCTGATCCGCTTTGCGCAGCGATTCGAGATTGCCCACTGCATCGAAGCTGTAGCCCTCGCTGATGCCGCCCGGCGCAGTGTCTTCGATAAACCCGGGCTGATAGTTCTGATT
>JANOKD010000096.1:0-18205 GCA_031419075.1 Lysobacterales bacterium | reverse complement strand
GGCGCCCACAGAGCTCTCGCCGACCGACCACACTCCCTCCCTACACGACCCTCTTCCGCCCTCGGATGCGCAGGCTTTCGTCATAGGCCTTCAACGCCGCGCCGGGATCGCGCGTTTCCTGGATGCGGCCGACATAGTTCAAGCTCACGCTCACGTCGCGCAGCCGCTCCAGATTGCCCGGCTCTTTTTCCAGCAAATCGCGGCGGATGCGCAGGCTGTCTTCAAAGGCGTTCAACGCCGCGCCGGGATCGCGCATTAGCTGTATGCGGCCGAGATTGGTCAGGCTCACGCTCATGTCGCGCAGCCGTTCCAGGTTGCCCGGTTCCTTGTCCAGCAAATCGCGGTGAATTCTCAGCATTTCTTCATAGGTCTTCAATGCCGCGCCGGCGTCGCGCGTTTCCTGGATCCGGCCGACATAGTTCAAGTCCAAGGTCACGTCGCGCAGCCGTTCCAGATTGCCCGGCTCCTTGTCCATCAAATCGCGGCGGATGCGCAGGCTTTCTTCAAAGGCCTTCAACGCCGCGCCGGGATCGCGCGTTTGCTGGATGCGGCCGACAGCATTGAGGCTGATGCTCAGGTCGCGCAGCCGTTCCACATTGCCCGGCTCCTTGGCCAGCAGCTCGCGGTGGATGCGCAGGCTTTCGTCATAGGCCTTCAACGCCGCGCCGGGATCGCGCGTTTCTTGGATGCGGCCGACATTGTTCAAGCTCACGCTCACGTCGCGCATCCGCTGCACATTGCCCGGCTCCTTGGCCAGCAAATCGCGAAAAATTCTCAGCATCTCTTCATAGGCCCGCAACGCCGCGCCGGGATCGCGCGTTTCTTGGATGCGGCCGACATTGTGCAAGCTCACGCTCACGTCGCGCAGCCGCTGCACATTGCCCGGCTCCTTGGCCAGCAAATCGCGGAAGATGCGCAGGCTTTCTTCATAGGCCTTCAACGCCGCGCCGGGATTGCGCGTTTCCTGGATGCGGCCGACTTCGGCAAGCGCGACGGCTTTCTCCCGTGGGTTGCCGGCGACGCGCACAGCCAAGTCTGCGGCCGCCTGCGCTGCGTCAATGAGGCCAAGCGGCAAGGCCAGCCGCACCCGTTCGATATGGGTCCACACATCATTGGGATCGAGGGCGGCGGCTTCATCCCAGATGGACAGCACGTCCTGTGTGGTGGCGCCGCCGCGGTTATTGAGGCGCATGATCTCCCGGGCGCGGGCCAATTGGCGCGTCTGGGCAGCGGAGATGGCGTCCGAGGCGGTGCGCCGGGCCCGCCGCTCTGCATCCGTCAGGGCTTTCATCACCGGCCAGGCGGCCTCCTGGTCACCGTCGGCGAAGCGCTGGTAGGCGGCGATCAGGTCCGGGCTGCTCTGGCGGGCGAGGTTTTGCGCCTCCTGGCGATAGGCCTCAATCTCGGCGCGGGCGGTGGCGTCCCTGATGGCGACATTGGCCACGAGCTTGGCAAAGGCGGCCCGCGCCGCCTCGAGTTCGGCTTCCGCGCCGGCGATCTTGCGATCGGACGCCGAGAGGGCCTGGCGCAACCGCACCTCCGCAGCTTCGATGACGCGCAACTCGCGGTCATCGGCGAGGCGCCGCTCTTTGATCAAAGCGGCCTGGAACTGCGCCTCCAGGCCGCGGGCGGCACGCTGGACCTCCGCGGACACCTGCGTCGCCGTCGTCGCCTGCTGGGCTGTGGCGGGCGCCGCCCCTCCCGCAGACGCCAAAGTCACCACCAATGCACCAACCATCGCTCGCATATGCATCCTTGTCTCGCGTGGCGTAGGGTGAACAATCGCCGGTTTCTGATATGCGCTGCTCGAAAACATCTTCATTCTCAACCCGGCAATGTGAGTTCGCGCATGCGGTAGATCTTCGCCCAGTCTCTGAGGTCGGAGGTCAATGTCTGGGTCAGCGCGAGGAGAAGCTGTGAGGTGCGGCCTGGTTTCGGGTCATGCTTTTCGTTTTCGAGTTGCAATTTCAAGTCTGCAAGTTCTCTTGATGTGCGTGCCGCCTGTTCGCTTGCAACTTTAAAGTCGCCCGTTGCCAGGATTCCGAACAGAGCTGCGCCGAGGGCCGGCATTCCCGCTCCCAAGAACGTCACCGATGCCTTAATGAAATCCTTCAGTTGCGAAGAAACTTCGATGATCTCAGGTCGATGGATGACGCCATACGCAATGGCCAGTACGAGGTAAGACACGCCAGTAATCAAGGTGGCGATAAACAGCCTCACACCCCAGGCATGCAGCTTGTGATCGATATCGTGATATGCCCCCTTCGCATCGGCGTTATAGGCGATCTGTTCGGTGATTTCGTCCTCTATCGCCGATGCGATCGCGGTGCCCAAAGCCAAGCTGTTCAGCGTTCCGGAGGGGATTCCAATCTCGCGCAATGTGCTTCGAACGTACCATTCGACCCACGCGTCGTCACGGTGATGTGGGTCGATCCTCGGTGTTGCCGTGTGAGCGATCAATGCCAGCAGTCGCGCCGATCTCAGTAGCTCAGCGGCTGATCTGGCTTCAAGCCAGCGCGTGTGCCAGCTGCCATTTCGTTGGTTGCCCTTAGTTGTCAAACGCATGATGCAGCCGATCAAGATCACTTCGACAAGCACACACGAGGCCTTGATCAAGACGGCGTCTGCGGCATTCCACCAAAACACGCTCAGCAGCCCGGCGATCACCGCGATGCTGGCCAGGACGTAGTTGACAATATAGGCAGATCGATACACATGGCTGTAGTGCAGGGCAACGTTGTCGGCCCGACGCCAGCGAGCTTCGAGCTGGTTCTGCAGCCGGGACGCGAATTCGTCGCCGCCGATGTCCTTTGCGCGACGGTTGAATTGACTCCAAGCGCTTTCCGTCGATTGATCGACCGCATAGTCGACTCTGGGTCTGAAGGGTCGCCTGATCAGGACGTAACGCATGAGGGTGTAGGCGCTCCAGTACGAGCCACCTCGGTTCGGCTCGTCGAGAAATCGTTCCAGTCGTTGCCTGGCATCAGGTGTGTTGCGCTCGCTCGTGCTCGGATCTCGATTCGGTGGTGCCACCAGGGCGCAAACAACTCTTGAAAGATCATCAAGGTCGAATCCGCGATCCGAGGTGATGGTGGTCGTCCGGGCCTCCTGCGTCAGCTGTGCCCCGTCGGTCACGAGTAGCATTTCTCCTCGTGGTTTGATCCAGATGACAGGCGTCCCCCGTTCGATGGCTTCTCGAAGGATCTGCGCGGTGCCGCCGACACCGTCTTCTCGTTCCCCGTTCCAGATGGCAATCAGAATATCGGAATGCGCGAGCATCAAACGGCCGGCTTCGAGATAGGCGTTATCCGCGAGCCGAGGGTCATCGGGGTTGCCGTCGAGTTCCAGCAGACTGAGCAGCGCAGGATCGATCAGGAACTCCTCAAAGATGCGTTTCGCATCGGTCGAGAACTGCTGCGCCTCGACATAGGCTGCTTTCGGAAACGGCAGTATGACGTCGAGCTGATATCCGCATTCGCGTGCCGCATGGGCAACGATGGTATCCGCACCCTCCGCGAGCGAGGTCACAAGGCGCAGGTTTGGGGGTTCTGCGGCAAGAACTTTGCTGTGAGCCGCAAGTATTCCATGTGTAATTTTCGACAACTCACCCAGCATTGTCGTCGCGATCTCCGAGAGATGCGTCATCTGGTCTGGTTCGAGTTTGTTTGGACGATGCCCCGTTACGCCTACTCTCAACGTCAGGCGCGGAGCCCGGGCTGAATCGATCGGGGAATTCTGTGTCTTCTGTGTTTCAGTTTCTGCATCAGGGCGTGCCCTGAAAAAGCCAACAGCCATCGTCCTTCCCCTTGACGTCTTGTCCTTCAGCTTTGAAGCGTGTGACTGATAAAGCACGACTATGCGCTTGAATCTGCCACTGTATTCAGGGAGTGTCAACGGACGCGATTGATGCCTTCTCGGCTTTCTACGAAAGTCCGTCAGCGTTCGCCCCGTCTGGCGCCGCCGGCTTCCCGATGATCGTTCAGGCGACGCGACTCTCACCCACGCCGCTACGTTTCAATATAGATTCGTCCGCAAAATACAGCTCGGCGCGATTGCATGAAAGACATTCATCGCACACGGACAGTCCTCCCTCTTGGGCCGATACCTTGGCATCCAATATGCTTATCCGAGTTTCAACGCCAGCCGGATACCCTTGAGCCACTGTTGTCCGATGCGCTCTGCAAGTGCGATCAGATCATGCGCGGGCCCAGCAGCACGGACCCAGCCCCTGCTGAAGCCTTCAACACGCACAGCCCATCGTTGCGCGCTTCAAAGATCAGGTGGGTTCCAAACAACCTTCAGAATTCGAGATCCAGCGCAGCGCACAGATAGTCCATGAACGGGCCGAGCTGCTGCAGATCTTTGGCGAGTGTGCTCAACAGGCGCGGGCCGGTGACGATGGCATCATCGATCACCCGTATCGCCACGTAATTCTTGCGGCGCAAATCGTCGAGGTGGATGAAGTCCGCCGGAAAGCCGCGCGGGGTGCGCACCAGCATCTCGCTGTCGTCCAGATCGAAGCGTTTGCGGAAAGCCGCACCGTGCGCTGCGGCGGCCCAGCTGCCCGGGTTGTCGACGATGAACTGGCGAATGCGACGCAGGGTTTCGGGTTCGGGATGCCATAGGCCGGCGCCGATGAAACAGCGGCCGGGCTGCAGATGCAGGTAAAACGACGGTGCTTCGACTTCGCGGCTGCGCGCATGGAACAGCCGCGCACCCTGCCAGAGTTTGTATGGGGCTTTGTCGCCGGAAAAACGCGTATCGCGATGGATGCGGAACAGTGAGCCACCGACGGTCTTCGGGTCGGCGCGATAGTGTTCGCTAACTTCCAGCAGCGCCGGCCCAAGATCCGTGATCAGCGCCAGGAACGGTGCGCGTACGTATTGTTCGTAATCCGGCTTGTGCGCATGGAACCATTCGCGCTCATTGTTGCGTCCTAGTGCGCGCAGAAATTTGAAGCTGCGTTCGGAAAAATGAGTACTCATGCGAGTTCGCTCTCCAGGGTCTGCGCCCAGGCCTGCAGTTGGTCCAGCAGCGTCTGCGCGTGGCCGTCGTCGGCGTGCGCAGCGCGCAGCGCAGTGATGTCGGCGCGATGGGTTTCGAAGGTGAATTCAGACCATCCGCGATCTTCGCTCAAGCGTGTGCGCCGGTAGTCGTTCCAGCGCTGGGCGTCATCGACAGACAGCGATTCCGGCCAGTTGCGCGCGCGATAGCGAAACAGCAGCTCCGGCAGGCGCGCATCCTTGAACGCGAAGTCGCGCTGCGCCAGCGTTGCGGGCAGCATGCTGCGCACGTCGGTGAACTTGCGTTTGTCGCCGTCCAGCAGAAAGCCGTCGTACAGCGAGCCGTCCACATCGAGCGTCTCTGGCGGCGTGCGGCCGGCGTAGATGCGGCGGATCTTTTCGGCCAACGCCGGACCCGCGTCGCGCAGCTGTTCGGCACGCGCTTCGGCCAGCGCCGGGTCGATCTGCAGCCGCTCGAAATCGCTGTCGCGCAGATGCGCCCATTCGATCAACATCGGGCTGCGGTTGAGATGCACTTCCTTCAGCGGAATGCGTGCTTCGCCCGGCGGCAGATCGGCCGCGGGCGTGTATAGCCGGTCTGCAATCTCGTCGGCATCCAGCGCCAGCAGCGCATCGGGCGCTTCGTGCAGGTCGAATACGATGATGCGGTTGTCGATCTTGGGATGACGCGCCAACGGCACCACCGCTGCGGCGCACAGACGCGCCGCCGGGAAGCGCTGCGAAACGTGCAGCACCGGCGTCATCGCCACGGTGTCGAGCATGCGGCCCGCGAATTTCTTGTCGCGCAGTTTCAGGGTGTAGTCCCACAGTTTTGGCTGCGCATGCTTCAGTTTTCGTGCCATGCCGATCAGCGCGCGCACGTCCGACAGCGCCTCATGCGCATCGCCCTCGCGCACGCCGTTCGCAGTCGCCAGATGTTCCAGTTTGAACGACGGCGCGCCGTCTTCACGCAGCGGCCAGACAATACCTTCGGGGCGCACCGCATGCGCCAGCCGCATCACGTCGAGCAGATCCCAGCGCGAATTGCCCGCACGCCACTCGCGTTCGTACGGGTCATAAAAATTGCGAAACAAGCCATAGCGGACGAACTCATCGTCGAACCGCAGCGAGTTGTAGCCCAGGGTGCAGGTTTCGGGTGTCGACATCGCCTCG
This sequence comes from Lysobacterales bacterium, assembly GCA_031419075.1. Lineage (GTDB taxonomy): Bacteria > Pseudomonadota > Gammaproteobacteria > Xanthomonadales > Xanthomonadaceae > Lysobacter_I. The sequence continues at coordinate 12,029 of JANOKD010000096.1, read as the reverse complement.
AAGATCCGAGCGAAAGCGTCGGCTTCAGTCACGCCTTCACGCCGCGCACGCTGCGGGGTGATGCCGGTGATCAACGTCGCGATGGGCGAGGGCAGCAGATCGTCGGCGGGCTTGACGAAAAAATCCCAGGGGTCATCGATTGGATTCAGATCCGTGTCGGTGCGGATTGCCGCGAACTGCGCGATCCGTGTCCGTCGCGGATCGGTGCCGAAGGTTTCAAGATCATAAAAAAGAAAGCTCGCAGCCATTCAGACCTCCGTCGCCAGCGGCGTGAGGCGCGCATCGACCATGCGGTCGACGGCCGCCCAATCCAGACCATCCAGCGTGCTGCGGCCAGCGGTGGCGTCCACCAGCAGCGCGCGCTGCACGCGTCCGCGCTCGAATGCGGTGGCGTAGGGCAGCCGACGGAACGTGACCATCGCATAGCGCGATACGAAGCGATCCGGACGACGCTCGGCGAGTGCGCGCTCCAGCTCGCGCTGCAGCAGGAAATCCGCATCGTCGACGCGGTCGCTCATTTCGCGATAGTTTTCGAGCGCCATTTGTTGGATCGCAGCCGCGTTCGGTTTGCGCTCGGCCTCGAACGCCGCGAACGCCGTGTCGGTGTCGTGATCGCGGCGCAGATGTTCGGCCAATGCGACGCAGTCCTCGAACGCGCAGTTCATGCCTTGGCCGTGGAACGGAACCATCGCGTGCGCGGCGTCGCCGATCAGCACCGCGCGGCCGTCGAGACGCCACTGCTGCAGATACAGCGTGGCCAGCATGCCGGCGGGGTTGGCCTCGTAATCGTGCGCAAGCGTTGGAATCAGCGGCACTGCGTCGGCGAAATCGCGCGCAAACATCGCCTGAGCATCGGTGCCGCTGACAACGGTTTCAAAACTGGTCTTGCCCGCGTTCGGCATGAACAGCGTCACCGTGAACGTGCGCTCGTCGTTCGGCAGGGCGATGCACATGTAGTCGCCACGCGGCCAGATATGCAGTGCGTTGGGCTCAAGCTGGTACTCACCGTCGAAGCCCGGCGGAATTTCCAGTTCTTTGTAGCTGTGCGGCATCACTTCGATGCGTTCGCCCAGATCGACCACGGTGTTCATCGCCGCGCGCAGCTGTGAGCCGGCGCCGTCGCAGCCGATCAGCGCGTGAAAGTTGTGGGTGATGTTGTTTCCTTCACCGACGAATTGCGCAACGCGCGTATCGAAGTCGACCTTCTCAAGCCGCTGATCGAAATGCAGACGCACGCCCGCAGCCTCCGCGGCGTTCAACAGCACAATGTTCAGATCGCCGCGGCTGATCGACCAGATCACTTCGCTGTCGTCCTTGCCGTAGCGCTGCAGCTGCTGGCGGCCATCGGCGAAATGCACCATCCGCCCGCGCATCATCACCGCCTGCTGCAGCACGTCGTCGTCAACACCGGCGCTGCGCAGCGCGTTGAGCCCTCGTTCGGCCAAAGCCAGATTGATCGAACGCCCGCCGGCATAGCCGTGCAGGCGCGGATCGCCGCGACGCTCGAACAGATCGATCTCCCATCCGTCGCGTGCGAGCAGCGTCGCGAGCAGCGGCCCGGCGAGGCCTGCGCCGATCAAGGTGAGTCGGCGCGGGTCTGCTGCGGTGCGAGGGTGTTCGGTCATGTCTGCCATTCCTGCACGGCGTGCGCAAAGCGCAGCACGTCCGCGAAACTGTTGTAGAGCGGTGCGGGTGAAATACGGATCACGTCGGGTTCGCGCCAGTCGCCCAGCACGCCCTGTGCGCTGAGATGCGCGAACAGCGCGCGCCCACGTTCACGGCCGCCGACCACGCGCAGCGACAGCTGGCAGCCGCGCTGTTCGGGTGATGTTGGCGTGACGATCTGCAGCGTGTCGTTGAACTGCGAACGGATCAGCTGCTCCAAATAGCCGGTCAATTGCTTTGATTTCGCGCGCAGCGCAGGCATGCCGGCGCGTGCGAACAGATCCAGCGACGCGCGCAGCGGTGCAAGACTGAGAATGGGCGGATTGCTCAATTGCCAGCCGTCGGCGCCGGGTGTCGGCACGAATTCCGGGCCCATCTTGAAACGGGTGGCCGCATCGTGACCCCACCAACCGGCGAAACGCGGGCGCTCGGTGCGCGCATGGCGTTCGTGCACGAAACATCCGCCCACCGCACCGGGCCCCGCATTCATGTATTTATAGTGGCACCACACCGCGAAGTCGGCGCCGCTGTCGTGCAGCTGCAGCGGAAGATTGCCGACCGCATGCGCAAGATCGAAACCGACCACGGCGCCAGCAGCATGGCCGAGACGCGCAATTTCTTTCAGATCGAACGCCTGTCCGGTGCGGTACTGCACGCCGGGCCACACGATCAACGCGAGACGTTTGCCGTGTTCGGCGATGGCGCGTTCGATTGCCGCCATCGATGTTGTTTGATTGGAGCCGGTCCCGTCGGCTTGGTCCGGCTCCACTTCGATCAGGCAGTGCTTGGCCGACAGCCCGCGATATTTCAGCTGTGATTCCACCGCGTGACGGTCGGACGGAAACGCGCCGGCTTCGATCAGAATCGCGGTGCGCTCGATCGTCGGCTGATAGAAGCTGACCATCATCAGATGCAGATTGGCGGTGAGCGAATTCATCGCCACCACTTCCGCCGGCTGCGCGCCGACCACATCCGCCAATGCATCGCGCACCAGGGCGTGATACGGCATCCACGGTGCGGGTTCCAGGAAATGCCCTTCCACTGCGTCGCGCGCCCACTTGTCCATGACTTCATCGACGCAAGCGCGTGCGCCCTTCGGCTGCAGGCCCAGCGAGTTGCCGCAGAAGTACGCCATCTCTGCATCGCCGTATCGCGGGATATGGAACTCGCTGCGAAAAGCGCGCAATGGATCGTTCGCGTCCTGCTGCCGAGCATATTCGTTGCGCATCAGTGTGTCGTTCATAAAAACCCCACATAGGGTGCGCATGTGGCGCACCATTGTTTTCGCGGCGGCTTCGGAAACGGTGCGCCACAGGCGGACCCTATGAAAAACATGGTCAATCCCGGCATTACGTGAACCTCGCCATCGGCAGCCCCAGCCATTCCAGCGCGGTGCCGTGATACAGCCGCGCGTTATCGGTTTCCGACAATTGCAGCGCGGCGATGCCGGCGCCGGGCTCCTGTTCGCCAAGCGGAAACGGATAATCGGTGCCCAGCATGATGCGCTCGGTGCCGCAGGTGTCGATGAGATACTGCAGCGCGCGCGGATCGGCCACCCACGAATCGAAATACAGCCGCGACAGATATTCGCGCGGGTTGCGGAAGTTGTCGGTCGCGACCAGATCCGGACGCATGTTGAAGCCGTGCTCGATGCGGCCGATGGTGTACGGGAAACTGCCGCCGCCATGCGCAAGACAGATTTTCAGATTCGGCAAACGCTCCAGCACGCCGCCGAACACCAGACAGCAAGCGGCGCGCGACTGTTCCGCCGGCATGCCCACCAGCCACGGCAGCCAGTATTTCGGCATCGACTCGCTGCCCATCATGTCCCAGGGATGGACCAGGATTGCCGCACCCAATTCACTCGCGGCCTGGAAGACATCGAACAACTCCGGTGCATCGAGATTCCAGTCGTTGACGTGCGAACCGATCTGTACGCCCTGCAGCCCGAGTTGATCGACGCAGCGCTCCATTTCCTGGATCGCCAGTCGCGGCGACTGCAGCGGTATCGTGCCGATGCCCGCGTAGTGGCGCGGATGGTCGCGCACCGCTTCAGCCATGTGATCGTTCAACGCCTGATGCAGATCGTGCGCGTGATGCGGCTTCGCCCAATAGCTGAACATCACCGGCACCGTGCTCAACACCTGCACCTGCACGCCAAAACCTGCGAACTCTTCGATGCGCAGCTTCGGGTCCCAGGTCTTCGCCCATATTTCGCGAAAAAACTTGCCGTCCTTGTAAATGCGCGCGCGTCCATCGTCGCCGTGATGGATCACCGGAAAACGGATGTCGCCGTACTTGGCCGCGAGATCGGGCCAGCTGCGCGGCAGGTAATGGGCGTGGGTGTCGATTTTCAGCATGTTGATTTTGAGTAAAGTGAATACGATTGATATCGCCAGATGATGTTTGAAATAGACCGCCAATTCGGCGGGCCGACAAGTAGGCTGGGCTGACAAGCCCAGCATCACCACTATCAGCGCACATGCTGGGCTTGTCAGCCCAGCCTACGCATCCGCTGTCTCACGCATCCATCCTTGCACCGGTGCCATGTCGCCCCAATCGAATGCGTCGCCGAGACTGCCATCGTCGTTGACGATACGCAGTTGCTGCTGATCCTTGGTGACGAACAATACCTTTTGATAGATCTTCGGGATGCGTCGTGCTTTGCGCGCTGCATCTTTGGTGCTTTCTTTGGTTTCGATCAGGCGCGTCATCGGTGGTTGTTGCGGCTCATGTTCCAGACAGACGACGAAATCAGGATAGAAATAATGATTGTGGTCGGCGCGGACCAGCCGCACGGACCACGGTTTCTGGTCTGGATTCCGGTGCCACCAGATCACGAATTCGGCGCGATCGAGTCCTTTTGCAAATTCCAGTTCCTCAAGATTGAGCGCGCTCTTCTTGTCGAAGGTGCCGGCGCGCCAGTGGCCGCCGACAAACGCGATGTCTCGATTGGAAAGCATCGTTTTCGCGTCGATGTCCAATGCGTCGAGATCGTTGTCGATCTTGTCTTCTCTGGGAGGAAACGCGCCATAGAGATTTTTGCTGGAGGCGATCAGGCCTGCCTGCAGCGGGTACAACATGACATCGGGCAGCGGTTCGGAATCCTGAATAGTCGCGGAGGCAGACACCATTTCCTGTATCGATTCTGTCAGCGTCTGCGCACATTTACGCACAACCCAGCAGGCGGCATCCCGCGCCAGTCGGGTGATCTGTTTTTCGTCCATTGCGGTGGTGACAACGCTTTCCGGAGGCTGGCTCACTGCAGCCGTCAGCCGTTGCGATAGCCGGCCGATGATGATGCGCACATCCTCGTCTTCGATCTGCGGGATGCGGCGAAGACACTCTTCCGCCTCACGCAACATTGCTCTGCGATCGGTGATGATCAGCACGCGCTCTTCATGCTGAGCGCCTTCGGTCAGTTCGGTGTGGATCTCGCGTTCTGCCAGAAGATTGTAGGCCGCCATGACCGCGTTGCGCTGTGTGTGTTCGTCGATGGAGAGCGACGCGGCGACGTGATCCGAGATTCTTCCCATGTCGTCCAGAATAGGCCGTGCTTCCCGCTGCAGAAACACCGGAGCATGTTGCAGCGTTACCACGCGGTGGTATGCCTTCAATCCATGCTGTTGCAGGCGGTCCAGAGACTCGGCTTCTGTGGGTTGAGCGCTCTGTTTGCTTGCGTCTGTATGCCGTGCGACCTGACCCGGGACGACTCGGTCCCAACCCATCAGCGTCGTTCCCGGATCTGTCTGCCCTGCGCTGGTTTGACCGGGAGAGAACAGTCCCGGCTGCGATCCGAACCGATGTTCATCGGATGACTCGACAGGGCCGCGAGTCGGTTCGTCGTCTGGTGCCCATGCTTCATAAGTCACAGGCATCTGCGCGGTGATGCGGTTGGTGAATACCTTTGCGCCCGAAGCTGTTTCGCGGCTGACCATACGCTCTGTCTGGCCCTCCAGCTGTGTCTTCACCGCTTGGCTGGTATTGACTGCGGACTGGAAGCCCTGCTGCGCCTCTGCGTCGGCAAGGTACACGTAGGCGGTATCGAAATCTGCGGGGATAGCGATGGGTTTTGGAAACGCTTTGCGAACAGCCGGCGCGACCCGCATCACCCGGCCGATGAACTGCATCGCGAAATCCGCATCGTTCACCGGTTTGGTCGATGCCAGTACAAACGCGCGCGGCGCATCGAAGCCGGTGCCTGCTGATTGTTTGAAGATCAGCACTTCCTTGGTATGGTCGTTGGCAATCGCGGCCATCAATACCGGGTCCGGTGCGTCGGACGAGTGCTTTCCGATTACGCCCGGCGGCACCTTGCACAATTGGATCAGGTGGCGTTCGGCGTCCTCGACAGTTTTATCGCCGTTGCCCACCTGTATCAACAGCAGCGGCGTGAGTTCCACGCCTGCGTCTGCAAGCTGTTTTTTCAGCCAGACGTGGCGCAGCCATGCTTGGCGCAGCACGGTGCGCTTGAGATCGGTGATGCTGGACACGGTATGGCGCAGGTCGTAAACCACCGCTTCGATGTAACGTTTGTTGAGGCGGGCTTCGACCACTTCAGCGCGGCCAACCGGAAACGCTTCGCGCGCGCCTTTGCCGGATTTGGCGAGAAATTCATCCAGACGCACGTCTTTGGGGGTCGCGCTGGCCATCAGCAGATAGTCCGGGGCCAGCCAGTGTGCGAATTGGCCAAACTCGGTGGCGCTGTCCAAACCGATGTGGGCCTCGTCCACCACCAGACCGATACGCAGCTGCTGGCTTCTTGCCAACATCACGAATTCTTCGAGTGTCTTGCGGTCGTCGTCACCGTCTGCCGCATAGCCGGCTTTGCGGTCTTTCGCGCGCGCCACCGCCTGCGCCGTGGACAGCATGACCATACCCGACGCCGGCAGCTGATTACGCCCGCGCGCCAGCATCACCGGGGTGAGATTGGCGGCGTTGCTCAACAGTGCGTCTTCGGTCTGCTGCACCAGGTTGACGAAAGGTACGAACCACAGCCACAGCGTGGGCGTGGCCGCAGTCACTTTGTCCAGAATGCCGGTGAGCATGAACGTTTTGCCTGAGCCGGTGGGCGCACGCAGCAGGCAGGGCGGCGAGGGCGTGCGTAGCAGCGCGTCCGCCATGTTGGCGATGATGTCGCGCTGGAAGCTGGCCGGCACCAGCGTTTCCGACTGTGCGCCGACGATATCCAGCGCGCTCATGCGGTGCCTCCGGCCTGACCTTTGCGCAATGCGTCCTGCAGGCTGTAGCACGCGGCATCGATACCGCGTGCCGACAGCGCTTCGGCCATCGATTCGGCGCGGGTGCTGTACACCGCAATGCGTGCCACGCCATGCTGCGACGGCCATGCCGCCAGCTGTTCGATGCTGTCGGGATTCGGCTGCATGCACAGCAGGATGTCGCAGTCTTCGGCGCGCGCGATGTGCTGCACGCCATTGCCTGCGGATGCCGCTGCAGTGCGGGTCAACCGCAGCGACAGCAGCTGCAGCGCGTGTTCGGCAGTGGCGTCGAACGGCAAATCCGCCGGTGCGATCTTGTCCAACTGTAGGTAGGCGAACTCGCCGCCCTGTTCGGGCGAATACCCGGCCTTGCCGGCATGGCCCGCGCTGATGCGGCGCATGCGTTCGGCGCAGACATCTCGGCAGAGGTTCTTGTCCGGTTCTTTCGCAGTGGCCTCGGTGCTGGAACACAGGATGTAGCGGCGCTGGCCGTTGTCTTCGGCGTTGAGTTCCAACACCGCTTGCCCGGTGGTGGCCGACCCGGCGAAGAAATCCAGCACGATGTCGTTCGCCCGCGCCGACTGCGCCAAGAGGTTGCGGATCAATTCAAGCGGCTTCGGGTGATGGAAGGCTTTGTTGCCGAAAATGTTTTTGACTTCTTCTGTGGCCACACCGCCGCGCGGGCTGCGTAGGACCAGTGGAGCCTCGTCTTCATCGTCCACATCAAATGCGACCGCTTCATTCAGGCCGGCGATCCAACTGGACAGGGGCGCGACGCGCTCCGACTCGGGCTTGCTGTCCCAGAAGTCCTTGCTGGAAGGGCGGCCGGGCGAAATCGGTTTGCCGATCCAGAAGTCGAGATCAGGCAAGTCTTCGCGCAGCAGCGGCGTTTTTTTCTTCGGCAGCATCGGGCCCTTGCCGGTGCGTATCGCTTCGAGCAAGGCTTTTTTATTATCGAAGCAGATGACGTCTTCCGGTTTGCAGGGCGGAAAGTAGATCAGCTTTTTTTCGATCAACTGTTCGATCGAATCGCTGCGCAAACCTGCAAGCAACGCAGTTGCCATCGTTTCGGTCATGCCATCGCGGTTTCTGATTTCTTTCTCTGAAGAAAATGCCCAAACCCTGTTCGGATCGCAGGGATACCAATATCCGGTATCAGGATCCTGGATCGGATAGAACGTATTCGGGCGTTCGATCAGGGATTTGTTGGCGGTAATGGGGCGGGGCGCCCATGTCCCGCGCGGGTCTTTGTCCGGGTTGCGGAATTTCTTCGCATCCGTGGCCCGGCCATTGAACTTGAACGCGGGATTGGCGTAGATCAATACGTGCTCATGTACGTGGCTGAAGCGCTGGTCCAGATCGTTGCCAGTGTCCTTGGTGCGCCATGCCAGCGTGCCCAGACGGCGGCCTGGAAACACGTCATCCATCAACAGCTCCAGCTTCGCCCGGTTTTCATCATTGATGGATACGAGAATCACGCCGTCCGGCGTCAACAGATCGCGCGCCAGCGTCAGACGCTGATAGAGGAATTCCAGCCACTGCGAATGCCGCCAGCGGTCGTTGGCGCCCACGAAACGGTCGTTGTAGACCCAGTCCTTGTTGCCGGTGTTGTACGGCGGATCGATATAGATCACGCGGATGCGGCCGGCGTGAGTTGATTTGAGTAGCCGCAGTGCATCGAAATTGTCGCCTTCGATAATCAGATTGCGGTGTGGTGCGTGTGCGCTCATGACCTCGGGGCGGTGACTGGTTTCGCGCACCAGACGCGGCAGCACGATCTCCGCATTCATGGCGCGATCGCGCTCGATCGCGTCGCTTTCCCAGTACAGGCCCAGCTTGCGTTTGGTCAGGTGTTCGACCAGCAAGCGGCGCAGTTCGGGTGCGCTCAAGTCGTCCAAACGTGAAAGCAGGGTTTTGGTGCGGCTGTCGGTCATGGTTGTCCGGTCGTGTTGCGGTTGCGGTTTGTGTTGCTGATGGCGGGACAGAAGCGATATACGGGCGTTGAATGGCAAGTTGAATGCTGCCGGTGTGCTGGAAAGGGCAACGACGCTGGCTCCCCGCGTACGCAGGGGTGACGGACAGCAATATGACGTTGGTATTCAACAGCACGGGTCATGTCGGCGCTTCTTCCAGCAACGCATCCAGCCCACGCGAGGCATCCCAGATGCGGATCACTTCCACGGCGTCGGGCTGATCGAGGTAGTAGACCAGCACCCGTTCGAAATGTTTGACCGGATGAAACCGCAGCGGCACCGGCAGTTCCGGCAGAACATGGGCGTGGCGCGGTGAGCCACTGGCAGGATGGGCGGAGAGCAGGCCATACGCGGCTTCGACGGCGTCAACAAAGCGCAAGGCCACGGCGGGGCCGGCGTTTGTGGATAGATAGTCCGCGATTGCGGCGATATCGGCTGCCGCCTGTGGCCGCTGTCGAATCGGCTTGCCCGGCCACGTTGCGCTCATGCCTTGGCGAGGCGCTGACGCTGTTTGGCGAAGAAATCGTCGCTGACCAACTCGGCGGGGCCGGAGCCCAGGCCTTCGGCGATCAGCACGCGCAGCGCGTCTTCGGATTTGCGGCGCTGACGCTCGCGGATGAGCTCGCGCACGTAGTCGGAAGTGCTGGCAAAACCGCCTTCGCGGACTTCATCGTCGACGAAGCGTTTCAGCGGCTCGGTTAGCGAGACATTCATGGTGGCGGCCATGGCGGGCTCCCAATAGCGATGGCAAAAATTGCCAAGGGCGAGAATAGCGCTGCGGCGTGGGGTTGTCATCCAAAAAGCGTCGGGGCTGAAGCCCCTCCCACAAGCAATGCGGGACCGGCGGTAGCAGGGCTTCAGCCGCGAGCTTTCCAATCACGGCACAGCGATGTAGAGCGCTGGAGACTCATGGACATGATCCGCGAGTGATTGTGATCTCGGATCGACAAATTCCACGATGTCGTCGCGGCTGATGACAAGATGGGTGCCGGTCTGCGCGGCGATGAGGCGGGCGCGGATGGCAGCGCGTTGCAGCGCCGCATTCGCGGAGCACAACAGCGGGTTCCGTGCTTCTTCAATCGGGCGGATATTGGTCATAGTTCGCTCCATTCCTGCAGTCAGTAGGCTGGGCTGACAAGCCCAGCACGAACGTTCGAATGTGATGATGTTGCTGGGCTTTTCAGCCCAGCCTACTCAGGCTGCGGCTCTGTGGTTTTGCCCCATCGTCAGTCATCCAGCGGCGCGTACTTCGCCGGCGCCGGGTTGAAATGCCCGCAGGCCTTGCAGGTGCGGTGGTCGTGCGAGCGATAGAAACGATCAAATACGACCGGGAAATCGGTTTCGATATTCAGCAGATGAAAATATTCCTCGTATATTTTTTGGTTGCAGCGTTCGCAGTACCACTGCAGGCCGTCGCGTTCGTGCGGGAGTCGTTTGCGTTCGATCACCAGGCCGATGGAGTCGGGCATGCGCTGCGGCGAGTGCGGGATACGCGGCGGCAGCAGAAAGGTATCGCCGGCTTTGATCGGGATGTCGCGAACAGCATGTTCCTCTTGGATGCGAAGAATCATCTCGCCTTCCAGCTGATAGAACCACTCCGGGCCTTCGTCGTAGTGATAGTCGGTGCGCGCGTTGGGGCCGCCGACCACCATCACGATGAAGTCGCCGTCGTAGATGCATTTGTTGCCGACCGGCGGTTTCAGCAGATGCCGGTGTTCGTCGATCCAGCGCTGTAGATTCAGTGGGTTGGGCAACATGGTGCGTCTCCGGTGCGATCAATGCGTGCGGTCAGGCTGCGAGCCGTTGCGCGAGTGCAGCGTACAGCGGGATGCCGATCGCCAGGTTGAACGGGAAGGTCAGGCCCAGCGCGGCGGTGATGCAGCGGCCGACATCGACATCGGGTAGACCCGCGCGGACCGCAGCGGGCGCGGCGATGTAAGAGGCGCTGGACAGCATCGCGCCGAACACCGCAGCGCCACCGACCGACAGCCCGCAGGCGTGGGCCAGCAGTACGCCGACCACGCCGTGCAGCAGCGGCAGCACAGTGGCGAACACGGCGAGCTTGATCCAGCCGCGCCGCAGTTCCGAAAGTCTTGCAGCTGCAGTCATGCCCATGTCCAGCATGAACAGCATCAGCACGCCTTTGAACAGATCGAAGTACATCGCGTCTACCGTCTTGATGCCGTCGGGTCCGGCAATCGCACCGATGACCAATCCGCCAAGCAGCAGAATAGAGGTCTTGCCGGTGAACACTTCGCGCAGCGTATTGTGGCTGGAGGCATCTGCCTGCGCACCGCGACCGAGTGCGAGTCCGATCAACAGTGCGGGCACTTCCAGCGCGACCAGCAGTGCGACCAACACGCCTTCCGCAGGCGCGCCGCTGCGTTCGGCGAACTGACTGGCAGCGATGAAGGTCACCGCCGACACCGAGCCGTAGTGCGCGGCCATCGCCGCGGCTTCGCGGCGGATATCGCCCAGCCACCATTTGGCCAAGGCGTATGCGCTGAAGGCGGTGGCCGCGCCAGCTGCAAGCGTCATGCCCAGCAGCAGCGCCAGCGTTGCGGGATCCTGTCCGCGCAGCGCAACGCCGCCCTTCAGGCCGATCGCCAGCAGCAGGAAGATCGAGAGATAAGTCTGGATCTGGTTGGGAATTTCGAGGTCGCTGCGCACCGCCCGGGCGAACAGGCCCAGCGCGAATGCAAGCACGACCGGCGACGACAGATTGACGAGCAGCAGTTCCATCTCAGCCACCCACACCATGCGGCAGCGCCGCGATGCATTTCAGTTCGATGGCGATAGGCGTGGGCAATGCAGTGATGCCCAGCGTGGTTCTGCACGGTGCGCTGGCGGCATCGGGGAAATATTCGGCCCAGATCGCGTTATAAACCGTGAAATCCCGGGCCATATCGGTGAGATAGACGGTGACATCGACAAGGTCTTCCCAGCGCGCGCCGCTGGCATCCAGCACTGCGCGCACATTGGCGAACACCGCATGCGTCTGCGCGGCGATGTCGTACGTGATCAGCCGGCCTTCGGCGTCGTGGACATTGCCGGGAATGCCGTTGCTGGCCGCATCGCGTGGGCCAATGCCGGATAGAAACAGCAGGTCACCTACGCGGCGCGCGTGCGGGTAATGGCCGACGGCTTTGGGGGCGGACGCGGCGTGGATGCT
>JANOKD010000095.1:0-10855 GCA_031419075.1 Lysobacterales bacterium | reverse complement strand
ATCCAGACCGCTCAGATCATGGATCGACAGCGCAAACGCCGTCGCCTCGCCGATCCGCTGATACGGCACGCCGTCCACCGCCTCGAACGTCGTGCGCAGACTCTCGTGACGTTCCACCAGACGGTCCAGCGACCACTGCAGCGCGGCATGGTCCAGCGCGCCCGTCAGCGCTACGCCACGTGCGATGTGGTACGCATCGCTGGATGCACCCATCTGCGACAAAAACCACAGCCGCTGCTGCGCGAACGACACGGGCAGTACACGATCATCCCGGGGCAGCGGTTGGATCGACTGACCTTGGCGACGCAGCGCGCGAAACTGCGCTGGCGTCATTTGGCTCAAGGCTTCTCTGGACACCATCGCAAATACCCCTGTTTCATTTGTTCAACGCACGATAGAGAACGCTGGATACGGCGGTATTCAGCCATCGCCTGATGCCGAGTGTCAGGCAGTCTCTATTTGGTTTCCTGCGATTCCGTCTTCTTCGATCTTCGCAAAAATCAGTGCAAGCATTTTCTCGATGGTCGGCGCCTTGAAAATATCACGCAGGGACATCTCAACACCAAGAGCGTCCCTTGTCGCGACCAGCAAACGTGTCGCAAGCAGGGAGTGGCCGCCCAAGGCGAAAAAATTGTCGCGCAAACCTATTTTTTCCGTTCCGAGCAATTCCGACCATAGCTGTGCAAGCGCAATTTCGATTGGCGTGCTCGGCGCAAGATAATCGCTGTTGGCGATAGCGTCGCCTGAGGGAGCCGGCAACGCAGCGCGATCAATCTTGCCATTCGGCGTGATGGGCCAGTGCTCCACGCGCACATATGCGGAAGGCAGCATGTGGTCGGAAAATGCGGCCGCAAGCGTGCTGCGCAGATATTCGGCATCGATTGTCTGCGCGGCATCCAGCGCCAGATAATATGCAACGAGCTGCTTCAAGCCCGGCACATCTTCGCGCACGACAACCACTGCTTCGCGCACGCCCTCGCAGGCGGCCAACCTGGACTCGATTTCGCCAAGCTCAATGCGATGGCCACGAATCTTTATCTGAAAATCATTGCGCCCCAGATATTCAAGATCTCCACCCGGGAGCATCCGCCCAAGATCACCCGATTTGTACAAACGCTCGCCGGCAACATATGGATTATCGATGAATCGCTGCGCAGTCAGTTCAGGACGATTGAGATAACCGCGCGCCACGCCCGCGCCGCCGATATGGATTTCACCGATCACTCCAGCAGGCACCAGGCGCACGTTGGCGTCGAGCAACAGCACGCGTACGTTCGGCAGCGGCACGCCGATCGGCATGCGCGCGGGCAGAGGAACCGGAATCGTGTCAACGGCATAACAGGTGCTGTCGACAGCGGCTTCGGTCATTCCAAACGCATTGAACAGCCGCACGTCATCGCCGCACGCGCGACGCGCACGCGCTGCCGCCTCGGGCGACCAGACATCGGAGCCGCAAAGGATCGTTTCCATGAAAGCCAGATCGGCGTGCGTCGTCTCCACATACGCCACCAGTTGATCGAGCACGACAGGAACAAAGTCTGCGAAATCGATGCGCACATCCCGCATCAACCGATGCAGCCGCTCGCCGTCGAGGAGCGTCTCGTGCGGGCACAGCACCAGCGTGCCGCCGAAATTCAGCGCCCGGAAGAGATCCGCGGTAAAGACATCGAACGCGGGACTGGCCATCTGCAAATGTCGCAGCCCCGGACGAAGCCGATACTGCGCTTCCCAAGCCGCGCAGATCGCCGCGATCTGCCGGTGTTCGACCATCACGCCTTTCGGCGTTCCGGTCGAGCCGGAGGTGTAAATCACATACGCCAGATGATCCGCACGCAGACCCGTGTCGGCCGGCAACGGATTGTCCTGCGACAATTCCGCCCACGACACCGCATCCTCGTCGATATCCAACACCAGCGGCCGCGGACCTTCCATCTGCAGCAATGCCGCTTGCAGCGACGACCGGCTTGCGGCATCGGTCAGAATCACAACAGGCTTCGCGTCGTCGATCACATGGACCAGACGCGCCAGCGGGTAAGCGGTATCCAGCGGTACGTACGCGCCGCCGGCTTTGAGAATCGCCAGCACCGATTCGATCAGACTGAATGTTTTCTGCTGCCAGATCGCCACCAGCATTTCCGGACCAACGCCACACGTGCGCAGCCGCGATGCAAGCCTGTTGGCGCCCGAATTCAATGCGCCATAGCTGCGCGTATCGTCGCCCGACATCAATGCAATCGCCTCGGGTGCGCGCGCCGCATAGTGCTCGAACCCGGCGTGCACCGTCTGCTGTGTCTGCGCAGGAAGCGAGCGATAACCGCCTTCGATCAGGCGTTCTCGCTCTTCTGGTGCAAGCGTATCGGCCTGCGACATCCGCACGTGCGGACGCTCGATGCACTCCGCAAGCGCCCGAAGATAGCGGTCATTGAGATGTTCGATGGTCTCGCGCCGGAACAGATCGACGCTGTATTCCCAGAACATCGTGATGCCATCGGCATGGTCGCTACTGCGTGGAATCATCACTACATCGAAATCGAACTTCGAGGTGCGATTGCTGTACACCTCGTGGATCCGCATCTCGAACGTCGGCCAGCGCAACTGCGGGCCGGGCGAATTGTGGGTGCTGAATGCAGTCTGGAACAGCGGATTACGCGAAAAATCACGCTCTGGACGCACGGCACGCACCACCCATTCGAACGGGACTTCCTGGTGCTCGTAATCCTCGGCAAGATCGGCCATGACCCGATCAATGAGTTCGCGATAACTGGGGTCGCCGGACAGATCGCATCGTGCGGGAATCATGTTGACGAACATGCCGACCAATCCCTCGCTTGCCTGCGAGGTGCGGTTGGCAACCGCGGAACCCATCACGAAATTGTCGCTGCCGATATGGCGCGCAACCGTCATTCTGTAGACCGCCTGCATCGTCGCGAACAGGGTGACGCCCTCGGCCTGACAGAACGCGCGCAGCTTCCGTGCGAACTCGATTGGCAGCACGACCCGGACTTGATCGCCGACAAAACTGGGCACCGGCGGCCTCGGAAAATCGGTGAGCATCGGCAGCTGCAGCGGCGCGCCTTCCAGTTTGCGTTCCCAGTATTCCGACTGCCTGCGGAATCGCGCGGTGGCGGCCTCACTGTGTTGCCAATGCGCATATTCGCGAAACTGCCGGATCGGCGGCGGGAGCGACGGCGCATCTCCGCGCAGCAGCGCATCGTAGATCGCCAGCACTTCGCGCAGGATCAGATTCATGCTCCAGCCATCGTGCACATAATGCTGCTCGACTTGGAGCAACAGATAATCGTCTGGCGCAAGTTTGAACAGATTGAAACGGATCAGCGGCAACTCGGCCAGATTGAAGCAATCATGCACGTGTGCTTCAACGACCTGCACCACCGCCGCATCATCGAAATTACCTTCCAGTTCGCGATAACTGAACATTCCGGACGCCTCCGGATGCACGATCTGATACGGCTCGCCATCGTCTCCTGCATGAAAGGTGGTGCGCAGAATGTCGTGTCGCGCCGACAGCGCATCAAGCGCGCGGCTGAACATCTCCGGGCTGATTGCTCCACGGATACGGATCACGTTCTGTGCATGATAGGCGGCAGCGGTAGGCGCCAGCCGTTCCAGCAGCCACAGTCCCTGCTGCTGGTACGACAACGGCGAGCGCTGCGGCAAACCGCCGTGCGGTATGCGCCATTGATCGAACGAATCCTCCGGTAGGCAAGCGCCATCGTCCATCGCTGTCTGCACAGCGGTATCCACCACCTGCGCCATCTGCGCCAGCGTCAAGGGTTTGAACAGCGTGCCGATCGGCAGGATGACGGCGAACTGCAGGCGAATACGCGAAGCCAGCTGGATCAATCGCAGCGAATCGCCGCCAAGCAGCAAAAATCGATCGTTGCGGCCGATCATCGGATACTGCAGCAGCGCCGACCAAAGGCCTGCAAGCTCGGTTTCTGTCGCGGTGGACGGGGCCGCATACGCTGCCGCGGGATAGGCCTCGAGACAGGGGACAGGCAGTGCGGCGCGGTCGAGCTTTCCGTTGACGGTCTGCGGCCACGCTTCAACTTCGACGTACGCGGCTGGCACCATGTACTCGGGCAAACAATCGCTCAGCGCCGTGCGCAGCGACGCAGCACCGCACGCCTCGTCTTTTTGTGCGCGGTAGTAGGCGACGAGCTGCTTCTGACCGTGCGCATCTTCGCGGGCAAGCACGATCGCATCGCGTACGCCGTTCACGGCGCTGAGCGTCGCCTCGATTTCACCAAGTTCGATGCGGAATCCGCGTATTTTCACCTGAAAATCGCTGCGCCCGAGATATTCGATCGTACCGTCCTGCAGCCACCGTCCCAGATCGCCGGTCCGGTAGAGCCGCTGGCGCGTCGCTTCTGTCGCATCCAGGAAACGCTCCGCAGTCAGCGTCTCTCGCGCCAGATAACCACGGGCAAGGCCAGCGCCACCGATATGGATCTCTCCACATTCGCCTAGCGGAATATGGCGCCCCTCGGCATCGAGAATTTCAATCTGGACATCCGGCAGCGGCACGCCGATTCGTGGTGACTCACCGGCGCTGTTGATCAGCATCGCGGTCGCGTATACGGTCGCTTCGGTGGGGCCGTACGCATTGAAAAACCTGATCTGCCGGGACGATTCGAGCGCGCGCCACATGGCGGGGGAAATCGCTTCACCGGCCACCACAACCGTCAGCGACGAAAGCCCGGGTCGACGCAGCAAACCCGCATCGATCATTCCGGTCAACTGCGAAGGCGTACAGTCGAACAGATCGACGCGCTCGCGCTCCAACAGATCGATGAGTTCGATGGGATCCTGTTTCGCCGACTGCGGAATCACCACGACGCAGTCGCCGCCGAGCAGACGGCTCCAGCCCTGGACCGACACATCGAACGACAGCGATGCGTTCATCGCCACGCGCAATCGCAGTGCGCCCTGCGGATAGAGGACATGGTCGAGTCCGCGCCACAGATGCACGACCGCCGAATGCTGCACTTCCACACCTTTGGGCTGTCCGGTCGAGCCCGACGTGTAGATTACATACGCACGACGGTGCGCGGCGTCTGCATCCTCGTCCGGCGCGATGTCCTGCGCCGGGCATTGCGCCCACCGCGATGAATCCGCACCCATCTCGATCACCAGCGGTGCATCGTCCATACCCGCCAGCATATGTCGCAGAACGCAGGCGCCAGACGCATCGGCAAGCACTGCGACAGGCTTTGCATCGGACACCAAGTAGCGCAACCGCGCTGCGGGATAATCGGCGTCCATCGGCACGTAAGCGCCTCCGGCCTTGAGTGTCGCCAGAATCGCTTCAATCATTCCGGCGCCACGGGCCATGCAAATCCCGACATTGCGTTCAGGCGCAACGCCATGCACACGCAAATAATGGGCAAGGCGATTGGCCGCGGCGTTCAGCTCACCGTAACGGACGATATCGCCTTCGCAGATCACCGCTAAAGCATCCGGATCGCGCGACGCACTGCTCTCAAACAAACGATGAATCAGCTCGGCGCTGGTCGCATCGGGATGATCCACACGCTGCTTCATACTGCCCACATTACAACTCCGATCTATCGACAAGACATCACCGCTTCGCGCGACACTTCGACACTAATGGGCAATGCGATATGCGTTAATTGATGCGCTTGTCAAAACGTCATCACAGCTACTGGGTCATAGCCAATCGCTCATCGCTAAACGATCACAGAAACTGGCAAGTCAAAAACGACTATTTGTAATTCTTTGCGGGCGCATGCACGCTATCAACTACATGGCATTATCTGAAGATCGATACATGGATTCTTATGCGCTGTCCATCATGTCTTCTTCGGCTTTTGAATAGATCACTTCGAGCATCTGTTCGATCGTCGGACCCTCGAACAACTCGCGCAGCGACAGTTCAACGCCGAATGTCTCACGCGTCGCCGACATCAGCCGCAGACCGAGAATGGAATATCCGCCCAGCTCGAAAAAATTGTCGCGCAGACCGACTCTTTCCACGCCAAGCAATTCCGACCACAGCTCAGCAAGCGCCATCTCGATCGGCGTGCGCGGCGCGACGTATTCCCGGGTGACAAAAGCATCATCCTGCGGCGCAGGCAGCGCTTTGCGGTCGACCTTGCCGTTCGGCGTCATCGGCCAGCCATCCAGCGCAACATAGGCCGAAGGCAGCATGTATTCGGCCAATACATCGGACAATGCGCTGCGCAAAGTTTCGGCTGAGGGTATCTGCTGCGGATCGAGCGGCCGGTAATACGCGACGAGTTTTTTCTGCCCGGGGGTCTCTTCGCGCGCAATCACGATTACATCGCGCACGCCGCTGCAGGCCGCCAACGCCGCCTCGATTTCGCCCAGCTCGATCCGATAGCCGCGGATCTTGACCTGAAAGTCGTTACGGCCGAGATAGTCGAGCGCACCATCGCCGCGACGACGCACCAGATCGCCGGTGCGATACAGCCGCTCGCCCGGCGCGAACGGATTGTCGAGGAAGCGTTCGGCGGTGAGTTCGGGGCGATTGAGATAGCCGTCGGCCACGCCGGGGCCGCCCACGTACAGTTCGCCCGGTACACCCGGTGGCAGCAGCGCGCGCTGCGCATCAAGGACGTAGACACGATGGTTGGGCATACCGCGCCCAATCGGCACCATCGCGGCGCTGTCGTCGGCGGCATCGCAGCGATGCACGGTGGAGACCACTGAATCCTCGGTCGGCCCGTATGCATTGAAGAGTCGACGTCCGGGCGCCCAGCGTTTGACCAGCGCCGGCGGCATCGCTTCACCGCCGGAGATCAGCACGCGCACGCTGCACAGATGTGCCGTTTCAGGCATGGCGGACAACACTACCGGCGGCAGCAGCGTATGGGTGATGCCGGCCTGCGCGACGAAATTTTCCAGCGCATCGCCCACCAATACCGCACCTGGCGGCGGCATATGCAGCGAAGCGCCGTGGCAGAGCGCCATCAGCCACTCGAAGACGCAGGCGTCGAAACTGAAAGACGCGAACTGCAGCACCCGACTGTCGGCATCGACATCGAACAGATCGGTCTGTGCCTGCAGCAGATTGGCGACACCGCGATGCGGCACCAGCACGCCCTTGGGTTTGCCG
Organism: Lysobacterales bacterium; assembly: GCA_031419075.1. Classification (GTDB taxonomy): domain Bacteria; phylum Pseudomonadota; class Gammaproteobacteria; order Xanthomonadales; family Xanthomonadaceae; genus Lysobacter_I. Next base: position 3,735 of record JANOKD010000095.1, on the reverse strand, counting down.
GTGGAGCCGGAGGTGTAGATGACATAGGCCGGATGCGCTGCGGTGAGACCGATCTGCGCATGCGGGATATCGTCGACGGACTGGCCGGCCCACTGCGCGACATCGGCATCGACAGCGATCAACCTTTGCTGCGTCTCAACACCGGTCATGGCGCGCTGCACGGCATCGCGACCGAATGCGTCGACCAGCGTGACGACGGGCGCAGCGTCGAGCAGCATGTCGCGCAGACGTTCGCCGGGGTATGCGGGATCCAGCGGCACATAAGCGCCGCCGGCTTTCAGCACCGCAAGCACCGATGTGGCCCACACGATCGAGCGCTGCATGCACAGAGCGACCAAGGTGCCGGAGCCGACGCCGCGTTCGCGCAGGGCATGCGCCATCCGGTTCGCGGATGCGTTGAGATCGCCGTAGTCGACGGCGTTGCTGTCGCAGGCCACCGCCAGCGCGCGCGGCGCGCGGGCCGCGTGCTGTTCGAACCACACGTGCACCGGTCGTTCCAGGTCGTAGTCGGCCACCGAGCAGTCGCCGCTGGCCATCGCCTCGCGTTCCTGTTCCGACAGCAGATGCAGTGCGCTCAATCGCGCGTCGGGCGTGGCGAGACATTGCTCCAACACCAGCAGATAGGTGTCGCGGAGGCGCTCGATGGTGTCGCGTCGGTACAGATCGAGCGCGTAGGTCCACAGCAGCGTGATGCTGTCGGCATGCGCGGAACCGCGCGGGATCATCACCACATCGAAATCGAATTTCGACGAACGGTTGCTGTAGGCCTCGTACAGATTCAGCTCATAGCCCGGGCCATGCAGCGAAGGCACATCGGAGTTGTGCGCGCTGAACGCGACCTGGAACAGCGGATTGCGGCCAATCTCGCGCTCCGGCTGCAGTGCGCGAACCACGCGCTCGATCGGGACCTCCTCATGTTCGTAGCCGGTGGACAGCGTGTCCATCGTCCGCGTCAGCAGCGCGCGGAAACTCGGGTCGCCGGAGAGGTTCGAGCGCACCGCAATGGTGTTGACGAACATGCCGAGCATGCCCTCGGAGGTCTGCGCGCGACGATTGGCCACCGCCGAGCCGACCAGAAAATCATCGCTGCCGGTGTAGGTTTTCAGCACGATCTGGAACACCGACTGCAGCGCGGCGTACAGCGTGACGCCTTCGGCCTCGCAGAAGCGGCGCAGACGCGAGGACAGCTCGGGCGTGCATTCGAAGCGCAGCTGTTCGCCGCGATAGGTCGGCGACGCACGGCGCGGGTAATCGGTCTGCATCGGCAGACTCATCGGCGCGCCGGACAACTGCTGCGTCCAGTAGGCGACATGCGCGGCATAGCGGCGTTCGGCATCCTCGCTGCGCTGCCAGCGGGCATAGTCGCGATATTGCGCCGGCACCGGCGGCAGTACCGGTTCGCCACCTCCGGCAAAAGCGTTGTAGGCCGCAAGCAGTTCGCGCAGGAACAGATTCGCGCTCCATCCGTCATGCACGTAATGCTGTTCGACGTGGATCAGCACCGATTCCCCATCGGTGCGCTCCAGCAGGGTGAGGTGCACCAGCGGCAGACGTGCCAGATCGAAACGATGGGCAACATGCGCGTCGACGATGGCCGATAGCGCGGCGTCGTCGGTATCCGGCGGCAGCAGCTCATGGCGCAGCACACCTTCGGCGTGCGGATGCACCATTTGATACGGTTCGCCGCTGTCGTCCGCATGGAAGCTGGTGCGGAAAATCTCATGGCGCGCGATCACCGCATCCACCGCGCGCTGAAGCTGCGCGGGATCCAGCCTGCCGCGCACGCGGACCACGTTCTGCGCGTTGTAGGCGAGCGACGTATTCGACAGCTGTTCGAGCAGCCACAGGCCGTGCTGCTGATAGGACAGCGGGCAGCGTTCCGGCATCGCGTCCTGCGCTCGCCATTCGTCGAAGGACGCACCGGCGGATTCGGCCGTATCGGCCTGCGAATCGGTCTGCGAATCAGCCTGTTCAGCGGCGACCAGTGCAGCCATCTCGCGTAGGGTCGACGCGCGGAACAGGGCCGGCAACGCCACCCTGCACCCGAGACGCGCATGGATGCGCGGCGCAAGCTGGATGGTCTTCAGCGAATCGCCACCGAGTGCCAGAAACGCATCGTCGCGACCGACGCGCGCGATGCCCAGCAGTTCCGACCAGATCGCGGCCAATGCGATTTCGGTATCGCCCTTGGGCGCGGCGTAGACGCCCGCGGCGAACGCATCGGCCTGCGGTGCCGGCAGCGCGTTGCGGTCGAGTTTGCCGTTGGGCGTGAGCGGCCAGGCCTCCATTCGCACGTAGGCCGATGGCACCATGAACGCAGGAAGCGCGTCGGCAAGCGCCGTGCGCAATGTGTCTGCGGTGCACGCCGCGCTGTCGTCGCGCTGTCGGTAGTACGCAACCAGCTGTTTTCGACCCTGCACATCGTCGTGCGCGATCACCACCGCCTCGTGCACGTCATCGCGCGCGGCCAGCGCCGATTCGATCTCGCCCAACTCGATCCGATGGCCGCGGATCTTCACCTGAAAATCATTGCGGCCCAGATACTCCAGCGCACCGTCGTGACGTTCGCGCGCCAGATCGCCGGTGCAATAGAGGCGGTCGCCGGCATCGAAGGGACTGTCGATGAATCGCTGCGCCGTGAGCTCTGGACGATGCAGATACCCGCGCGCCACGCCGACACCGCCGATATGGATTTCACCTTCATCGCCTGGGGCGACCGCTTGGCCGGATGCGTCGAGCAGATGGATACGATGACCGTCGATGGCATGGCCGATCGGCACCGTGGCGGTCTGCGCATGCGGGTCGCAGAGGTGCACGCTGGACCAGATGGTGGTTTCGGTCGGGCCATAGGCGTTGAACATGCGCCGACCCGTGCCCCAACGCTTCACCAGTGCCGGAGGCAGCGCTTCGCCGGCACAGATCAGCACCTGCACCGAGGCGAGGGCATCCTCCGTCAGACCCGACAGCACGATCGGCGGCAGCGTGGCATGGGTAATGCCGTCGCGCGCGATCAATGCAGCCAACGTCTCGCCGGCCAACACATCGCCGGACGCGCCCAGATGCAGCGACGCGCCATGACTCAGCGCCATCGACCATTCAAAGACGCAGGCATCGAAGCTGGAAGAGGCGAACTGCAGCACGCGGCTCGCGGGCGACACCGCGAACAGTGCGCCCTGCACGCGCTGCAGGTTCGGCAAACCGCGATGGGTCACCATCACGCCCTTGGGGCGACCGGTGGATCCAGAGGTGTAGATCACGTACGCGAGGTGATCCGGCGCGAGGCCGGTGTGCTCCGGCGCATGCGTTGGCGATTGCGACCACAGCGGCGCATCGGCTTCGCAGTCGATCACAGGGATCGTTTCAGTCTGATCATTCGCCGAAAGCACGCGCCCGATCAATGGACGGCAGGCGGTATCGGTCAGCACCACGGCCGGACGCGCATCCTGGGCCATGAACGCCAGCCGCTCTACTGGATACGCCGGATCCAGCGGCACATAGGCACCGCCGGCCTTGAGTACCGCAAGCACCGATTCGATCCAGCGGGGCGAACGCCCCATACACACGGCCACCAGCACATCGGGGCCGACGCCCTGGGTCCTGAGGTGGTGCGCCCACCCGTTTGCGCCGGCAAACAACGCGCCAAAAGTCACGCGCGCCGCGCCGCACACCACAGCCACAGCAAACGGATACCCCAGCGTCAGCCGCGCGAAAGCCGGATTAACACACACACGCGAA
>JANOKD010000094.1:0-1574 GCA_031419075.1 Lysobacterales bacterium | reverse complement strand
GCTGATGTCGGCCCCGCCACCGCCAAGGCTGCGTTTCTGGTCGCACCTGACGGCTTCGGGCTGGCCGCGGAATCGGCGAGCGACAACCGCTATATGGCCGAAGCTTCGGCGTTCGACGCCGTACGCGCTTCTGCGCAGCATCGCGACCTTCAGAGCGCGCTGTCGACCGAACTGCCGGTGATCTGTTTCGCTGGCGATCCGACAACGCCCGACGCCGTTTTTCCCAACAACGTGTTCGCGACCGCGCCAGGGCGACTGATCGTCGGCCGCATGCGTCATCCGGTGCGCCAGCGCGAGGCCATGCGTGCCGACATCCGCCGGTTCTTTGTCGACTCGCTCGGCTACGACGACATCGACCTGTCTACGCAGCCGCACGTTTGCGAGCTCACCGGCGCACTGGTGATCGATCGCGCCAACGGCCTGGGCTACTGCGGCCTGTCGGAGCGTTGCGACGAGGCCGGCGCGCGGCTGATGCACGACGCCTTCGGCCTGCGGGCGACGCTGATGTTCGATCTCGCTGCGGGCGAATATCACACCAATGTCGTGCTCGCGGTCCTCGCGGGCCGGGCTGCGCTGATCTGCGCGGACGGATTCACCGACCCGGCGGTGGTCGAAGCCATCGCAGCCCGCTACGCCCCGCATGCAATCCGGCTGTCTCCCGCCGAGCGCGCGGCCTTCGTGGGCAACGCCATCGCACTGGGTCCGGAGACGGTCTGGATGAGCGCGACCGCGGCGCGGGCTCTATCGCCAATGACCCGGAATGCGCTGGCCGCAGCGGGTTTTGCAGTGCGCTGCGTGGCCTTGGATGCCATCGAAGCCGCTGGCGGTTCCCTGCGCTGCTGTGTGGGTGAAATCTACTGAAACCGATGACTGGGCATGTGCAATTCGCTGAATCCGGCCAACGCATCGAACAGTCTTAAGAAAAAGTTAAGGAGGGATTCACTGCCTTCTTTCGAGAATGCCCGTCCAAGGCGCGATGATGCGTTTCATTGTCGCCCGCCCCTCCGAGAGTCTTTGCCCATGTTGCATTCCCGCCGCCTGCCGTTGATCGTTCTGGCCACTGCCTTGGCCAGCGCCGCTGTGCCGGCGGCTGCCCAGCAGGGACGCGATCGCACGCCGCCGCCAGGGGAACCCGAGCGGTCCCGGCACGATGACAGCGTGTCTGACGCCGTTCGGCGGATCGAGCGTTCCAACCGGGGCCAAGTGCTGAGCGCCGAGCGCATGCAGTACGACGGGCGCGATGTCACCCGCATCAAGGTGGTTGACGACGCAGGCCGGGTCCGCATTTATATGGATGACGCCAAGTCCAGGAACGACAAGCGCCCGCAGCCGCAGCGCAGCGACGACACCCCGTCAGGTCGGCGCGACAACGACTGAGCCCCATCGCGGCAGGATCTGCACGCCCGTTACGCATAAGCGAAATATGAACAGGGCGCATCGCAAGCGTCCGGACACCATCCGCACACGGCTATGCTCCGTACCTGAATAAGACGCTGGCATCTCCGCCAGCCTTGGAGCAATCGATGCGCATTCTTCTGGTCGAAGACGAAGCCCCCCTCCGCGAGACCCTGGCC
>JANOKD010000093.1:0-1572 GCA_031419075.1 Lysobacterales bacterium | reverse complement strand
TTATCCGGTGGGCCCGCTGCCGCTGCGGACATCGGGGATATTGCCGATTGGCAAAGCGATCCCGAATGTTGCGGTGTACGTGCTGGATGCGCAGCGCCAGCCGTGTCCGATGGGCGTGATCGGTGAGCTGTATGTGGGCGGTGCGGGTGTGGCGCGCGGGTATCTGAATCGCCCGGAGTTGACCGCCGAGCGGTTCATCGACAGCCCGTTCAAGGACGGTGAGCGGCTGTACAAGACGGGTGATCTGGCGCGGAGGCTGCCGGAGGGTGATCTGGAGTATCTGGGCCGCAACGATTTTCAGGTGAAGATCCGCGGGTATCGGATCGAGCTGGGTGAGATCGAATCGAGACTGGCGGCCTGCGAGGGCGTGCGCGAGGCGGTGGTGCTGGCGCGCGACGCTGCGGCGGGCCAGCCGTCGCGTCTGGTGGCGTATTACGAGCGCGACGGCGAGCGGGAAGGCGTGGTCACGATGGAGGGGCTGCGTGCGCAGCTGCAGGCGTCGCTGCCGGAGTACATGGTGCCGACGGCGTATGTGGAAGTGAGCGCATGGCCGCTGACATCCAACGGCAAGCTGGACCGCCGCGCCCTGCCGGCGCCGGACGACACGGCGCTTGCCGGCCTGCGGTCGTATGTCGCGCCGCGAACGCCGATCGAAGAGGTGCTGGTGATGATCTGGATTGAGCTGCTGGGGGTTGAACGCATCGGCATCCACGACAATTTTTTCGATCTCGGAGGACACTCGCTGATGGCAATGCGGCTGCTGGCCGCGGTGCGCGACACGCTCGGCCTCAGTCTGGCACTGAAAGCGGTCTTTGAATCTCCGACCATCGCAGACATGGGGCGCAGCCTGCTTCCGGACGAGGCGGAAGACGAAAATCCGCTGGAGTTGAACTCGAAAATATGACGGCGGTGCCCCGGGATGCGCTGGATGCTAGGCTTGGAAGCAGAACGTCACTTGCAAACTGTCGAGTGCCCGGCGATCGAGCAGAGGCTCAAGTCATTTTTCCGAAACAAGAGGAAAACGCCAAGCAACGATCCTGAATGCCTTGGCGCCGGTGTAGATGGAACGAGAATGACATGTTGAACAAAGAAAATTTAAGCCAGATGACGCCAGAGCAGTTCAGGGCGTTGCGCCGCAAAGTGCAGGTGATCTCCCGTCTGCCACGCGATGGTCGCGACATTCCTGCCTCCTTCGCGCAGCAGCGGCTGTGGTTCCTGTCGCAGATGAGCGCGTCCAGCGACGCGTATCACATCGCAGAAGGCGTTGAACTCACGGGCGCGCTGGACCATGCGGCACTGCAGTGGTCGCTGGACCGTCTGGTGGAACGTCACGAGAGTCTGCGTACGACGTTCGAGGCGGTGGACGGCGTGCCGTATCAGCGGATCGGCGAGGCGACGGCGTTTGCGCTGTCGATTCATGATCTGAGCGGTCTGGATGACGTGCAGTCGCAGTCGCAGCTGAGCGCGCTGCAGGAGCAGGAAACGCGGGCGGCGTTCGATCTTGAGCACGGCCCGCTGCTGCGCGGGCGTTTGATCGTGCTGGCGGCGGATCGTCACGTGCTGCTGTTGACG
>JANOKD010000092.1:0-95564 GCA_031419075.1 Lysobacterales bacterium | reverse complement strand
CCCGTAGAGCGGGCTTCAGCCCGCTGCGCCGTTGCGGCAAAAAAGCAGCGACCTGAAGGCCGCTCTACAAGAAAAAAAGCCCCGGCGGACCGGGGCTCAAGGTACATCGACTGGGAGAGAGTCGTATTTCGATCAAACCATGTTGCGTTGGGATCAGAACGCGAACTGCGTGCGCAGCGCGTACTGGCCGGTTTCGTCGCCGTTGACTTCGTTTTCGCCCTGCGTGTAGTTGAACATGAAGCGCAGATTCGGATTGACGTAGTAATTCACGCCCAACAGCCAGCTGGTGGCTTCGCGATTCACGATGTCCTTGTTCTCGATGGTGTCGTAGCGCGCGGTGAGTTCCCACAGGCCCTTGTCGCCGACTTTCGGTGAGCCGAACACGCCGGTTGCCGGCTTGTAAGCCTTGTGGCCGCCGTTGAGGATCCAGCTGCCCTGCACGTACCACGTGTTCACATCCTGATCGCTGAAGAACGGCTGCTCAAACGTGGACTGCACGTATTCGCTCTGGAAGAAGGTCGGACCGAACGAACCAGCGACTTCAAAGCCGTAGGCGGTGATCTTGTCGCCAGCGACGCCGTTGATGGTGGCGATGGTCTGCGCCGGGCCGCGACGACCCGCGTACGACACCGACGCCGTCGTGGTGGCGGAACCGTTGTTCAGATCTTCGACGCTGAACCAGCCGCCGAGGTGAAGCGTGCTGTCTTCGTTGTTAATGGGCGCAAAGGTGACGCGACCGGCGGCACCGACGCCTTCGTTGCGCACGCCTGCGGCGCTGCGCAGGTTGAATAACGACAGACCTGCGGTGTAGTTAGTGCCGGTCTTGCTGTATCCGATACCCTGCTGGAACTGACGGGCGTTGAACAGGCCGCTGGCGGATGAAAACGGGCGCTCCATCATCAGGATTTCGTTGGAGCTGGTCAGCTCTTCCATCGAGCGGTACGGCTTGAAGTGGCCGATCGTGACCTTGCCGCCAAACGCACTCTTGGCGATATACAGGTCACGCAGACCGTCGAGATTGGTGCCGGCGCCGAAGTCCTGCTCCATCTTGTAATCCCAGCCGAGGGCTTTGCCCGACAGGGTCAGACGCGCACGACGGAATTCGGTGGTGCCGGTGGTGCTGGCGATGTCGCGGTCGAAGGCATAGGTATCGAAGTGGATACGGCCACCGATGTTGGCCTCGAATTTACCGTCGGCCGACGTCACCTTGACGCCACCCTTGGTGTCGACCTTGACCGATTTATTGACGAGATTGTCTAGCTGAGTCGCAGTATCGACATTGACACCGGACTGCGCGTCGCTGCGCTCTTCGAGCGATTCGACCTTGGTCATCAGCTCTTCGATCTGCGCCTTCAGCGCCTGTATTTCGCTGTCTCGGGATTGCGCGGACGCGGAAAGGCTGGTGCCCGCAAGCACGGCACCGACGGCGAGTGCAAGAATGGAATGGCGCATAAGTGGATTCCTGAGTCTGGTTTGGAGGTGAAAGGTGGATGTCATCGACAGCTGCGAACCCTGCCTGCAGCTCCGAACAAGTCGTTAAGTTAACGTAAACTCGGCGGCAAGCTTGCGATCAGAACATGACAGCCGGGTGTGCTGAATGTTTCAGTTAAATGACATCCGATTCGGCTGACAGACCGGGATTCGCCTTGGCGATGTCACTCTAAACCATGGCCAACCGCTGCCGTCATGGATGCTAAGCAATCTCCATGCCTGTTCCAAAACCACACAAATCATGGGCATATACTCCAGGAAAAGCTGGTGCTGTCGGGACATACGTGGTCATGTGTTGCCCCGATCAGCTGAAGCTGTCTTTTTTTTGTCATCTTTAAAACACAGGACTGTCATTCGGCTCCGATCCAATGTCATGGATTCGGAACACCCCGAACCCGCACCCCACACCAGGAGCACCTCCGTGTTCAAGTCCATTAAATTGCAGGCTGCCGCGTTCGTTATCGCTGGCGGCGCTCTCTTCAACGCCCAAGCCGCAGATATTACGGGTGCTGGCGCTACATTCATTTACCCGTTGCTGTCGAAATGGTCTGCCGACTACGCGCAACAAACCGGTAATAAAATCAATTATCAATCGATCGGCTCTGGCGGCGGTATCGCGCAGATCAAAGCCAAAACGGTCGATTTCGGGTCCTCCGACAAACCGCTTCCGCCGGAAGAACTCAAGGCTGCGGGTCTGGTGCAGTTTCCGTCTGCAATCGGCGGTGTTGTGCCGGTAGTGAATATCGTGGGCCTCAAAGCCGGCGCGATGAAGTTCGACGGTCCGCTTTTAGCCGACATCTTTCTCGGCAAGATCACAATGTGGAATGATCCGCGTATTGTCGCACTGAATGGCGGGATCACCCTCCCAGCGCAGAAAATCACTGTCGTGCATCGCTCGGATGGTTCGGGCACTACCTTCAACTGGGTTAATTACTTATCGAAGATTAGTCCTGAATGGAAGACCTCGGTCGGCGAAGGCACATCAGTCAAATGGCCGACCGGCGTGGGTGGCAAAGGCAATGAAGGCGTAGCAGCGTACGTGAAGCAGATCAAAGGCGGTATTGGTTACATCGAACTGTCTTACGCACTGCAGAACAAAATGGCTTACGCACGCGTCAAGAATGCTGCCGGCAATTTCGTGCTGCCAAGCGATGAGACCTTCCAAGCCGCGGCCGCCAGCGCCGATTGGGTGAAGTCTAAAGATTTCTTTCTGGTAATGACCAATGCGCCGGGCGCAAACTCTTGGCCGATCGCGGCGACCAATTTCATCCTGATGCAACGCAAACCGAAAGACGTCGCTCGCTCGAAGGAAGCACTGGCTTTCTTCCGCTGGGCCTATGCCAACGGGGATGCCCAAGCGAAGGCCCTTGACTACGTGCCGCTGCCTGAGGCGCTGGTGCAGCAGATCCAAGCGTATTGGGCCAAGGAACTGAAGTTCTGAGTATGATGTCAGCCGATAGCGGTTCGCACACTGCGACCCGGCTGGCTCTCGGAAGACCACGCGCCTCCGGTGCGTGGTTTTTTTCGCGAACAGCTTTTGCAACATCGGCCCTTGCAGCATCGGCCTTTCCGAAATCGACAGAGCTAACGCAGCTTCCGACATGAGCACAACCGCTTCCAATCCGCTTCCCAGAACAAGTCGTGACGTTCTCGACTCCCGCGCCGACCGCAGTTTCCGCTGGCTGGTGACAAGCGCAGGCGTTGTGGTGCTGGTTTCCCTGGCTGCCGCCGCCTTTTCGATGTTGTGGGGCGGCCTTGAAGCCTTCGAGAAATTCGGCATCGCTTTCTTGTGGCGCGACGCATGGGATCCGGTGCAACAAGACTTCGGCGCGCGCGTACCGATCTTCGGGACTCTGGTCACCGCCTTTATTGCTCTGCTGATCGCAGTGCCGATCAGCTTCGGCATCGCGATGTTCCTCACCGAGATCTCACCGCGTTGGCTGCGCACACCAATCGGGACCGCGATCGAGCTGCTCGCTGGCATCCCATCGATCATTTACGGCATGTGGGGCCTTTTCGTGCTGGTGCCCTTCCTGTCGTTGCACGTCTATCCATGGGTCGACACGAACCTGGGTCAGCTACCTTTCATCGGTACATTGTTTGCAGGCCCGCCGCTCGGCCTTGGCATGGGAACCGCCGGTCTGGTGCTGGCGATCATGGTAATTCCATTCATCAGTTCGGTCATGCGCGAAGTATTCCTGACCGTGCCCAACCGACTCAAGGAATCGGCTTACGCGCTGGGCTCCACGCGCTGGGAAGTGCTCTGGGACATTGTGTTGCCCTATACCCGCTCCGCAGTCATCGGCGGCATTTTTCTGGGGCTGGGGCGCGCACTGGGGGAAACCATGGCGGTAACCTTCGTGCTGGGCAACGCGCACCGGCTGAACTTCTCGCTGCTGGAACCCGGCAACTCCATCGCCGCCAGCATCGCCAATGAATTTGCCGAAGCAGATTCGCCGATGTACCTGTCGTCGCTGATCGCACTGGGCTTCGTGCTGTTCCTCGTCACCTTCGTGGTGCTGACCATCGCGCGACTGATGTTGCGCCAACTGAAAAAGCGCGAGGGCAACTAAATGTCCACTGCCCGTATCAATCCAGCCGCTACCGCACGTACGATTCCGGCAGCACAGAAGTTGCTTTATCTGAAGCGCCGGATCAAGAACATCGCTGCTCAGACCCTTGCGATCCTGGCCACCCTGTTCGGTCTGTTTTGGCTGGGTTGGATCATGTGGACGACGTTGAGCAAAGGCATCACCTCGCTCAATATTGCGCTATTTACTGAAATGACGCCGCCACCCGGCGACAGCGGCGGCATGGCCAACGCGTTCATGGGCAGTGTGATCATGAGCCTGCTCGGCATCGCCATCGGTGCGCCAGTCGGGGTGCTCGCCGGAACCTTCCTCGCAGAGTACTCGCGCAGCACATGGGCGTCGCGGCTCGGCGAAACGGTGCGCTTTGTCAACGACATTTTGCTATCGGCGCCATCGATCGTGCTGGGCTTGTTCGTGTACACCCTGGTGGTCGCGCAGATGGGTCACTTTTCCGCGCTGGCCGGCGCGATCGCGCTCGCCTTCATCGTGCTGCCGGTGGTTGTGCGCACCACCGACGAAATGCTGCGACTAGTGCCGGCGCAGATGCGTGAAGCCGCTCTATCGCTGGGCGTGCCGCAGTGGAAAGTCACAGTGCAAGTGTTGTATCGCAGTGCATCCGCAGGCATCGTCACCGGTATCCTGTTGGCGTTGGCACGGATCTCCGGCGAAACCGCGCCGCTGTTGTTCACCGCGCTCAACAATCAGTATTGGAGCACCGATCTGCTATCGCCGATGGCGAATGTGCCGGTGGTGATCTTCCAGTTCGCGATGAGCCCGTTCGAGAATTGGCACACACTGGCATGGGCAGGCGCATTCATCCTGACCATGTTCGTGCTCGCGATCAGCCTCATCGCGCGCGCCATCCTGCTCCGCAACAAAATTTCCCATGACTGAATTCGCCCGGGACACACCAATGACTACTGCCATCAACGCCGACGCCCTCCTCGCGAACAGCAGCACTTCATCCGCCCAGCACAACGGCACGCCCCGAATCGTCGCCGCGCATCGCGAAGCCGCGTCCGCTACCGCGTTGGTCAAACTCAGCGCGAAAGGTCTGGATTTCTACTACGACAAATTCCTTGCGCTTAAGAAGATCGACTTGGATATCCCGGAGAAGCGCGTGACCGCGCTGATCGGTCCGTCCGGCTGCGGCAAATCCACGCTGCTGCGCATCTTCAATCGCATCTACGCCCTGTATCCGAAAATGACCGCGGTCGGAGAGGTGTTGCTGGACGGCGAGAATATCCTTGATCCGAAGTATCCGATGAATCGCCTGCGCAGCAAGGTCGGCATGGTGTTTCAAAAGCCAGTGCCGTTTCCGATGACGATCTTCGAGAACGTCGCTTACGGCATCCGCCACCACGAAAGCCCCTCGAAAGCGGAAATGGCGGTTCGCGTCGAAGAAGCGCTTCGCCAAGCGGCGCTTTGGGACGAAGTGAAGGACAAACTGGGCCAGAGCGCGCTGGGCCTGTCCGGCGGACAGCAGCAGCGCCTGTGCATCGCGCGTGCGGTTGCGCTTCGCCCGGATGTGCTGTTGCTCGACGAACCCACATCGGCATTGGATCCGATATCAACGAGCCGCATCGAACAGCTGATCGAAGATTTGAAAAAGAATTACACCATCGCCATCGTCACCCACAACATGCAGCAGGCGGCGCGTGTCTCCGACTACACCGCATTCATGTATCTGGGCGACTTGATCGAACATGACGTGACCGAAAAGATTTTCTCGAAACCCTCGAAGCAGCAGACCGAGGACTACATCACCGGCCGGTTCGGGTGAGGCAGGCCGCTTGCGCGGCACTGCCGCGCGGCCTGCCGAGCGCTCGGCCACGGATGGCCGGGCCGGACTTTCCGGAGCCGATCGCGCCACGCCACGGATGGCATCGGCGGGCCATCGACACATCCAACCTCAGGACATTTCCGAGCACCCCATGAACACCCAACCCCACGATCACATTCTGAAAAGTCACGATGACGAACGCCGGATCATGCTGGATGAAATCCTGCGGATGGGCGAAATGGCTGCGGCGCAGCTGGAAGCCGCGCTGGATGTGATCGACCGCCGCGACGCCAAGGCTGCCGAGCGCATCATCGCCAACGATGAAGCCATCGACGCGCTGGAGCTACGGGTCAGCCACGACGCCATGAAGCTCGCCCTGCGTGGGCCGCTGGCGCGCGACCTGCGCGAAATACTGTCGGCGCTGCGTATCGCGTCGGATATCGAACGTATCGGCGACTATGCCTCGAACATCGCCAAACGCTCGATGGCGCTCAATCTGTCGCCGCCGCTGCCGCACACCCGTGGCTTGGGCAGCCTCGGACGTCTGGTGCTGCGTCAGGTCCGCAAAGTCCTGGTCGCATACCGTGACAGCGACGCCAATGCCGCACAGGAAGTCCGCGCCGAGGATGCCGAGGTCGATGCCCAGTACACCGGACTGTTTCGTGAACTGCTGACCTACATGATGGAAGATCCGCGCGTGATCACACCGTGTACGCATCTGTTGTTCATGGCCAAAAATCTGGAGCGCGTGGGCGATCACGCAACCAATATCGCCGAGAACATCTGGTTCCAGGAATACGGCGAAGGCCAGATGCCGCCCCGCGTGAAACGCGACGAAACCAGCTCTGCGGTCTGATCGCAGCGCTGTGTTGGACAGAGGCCGCCGCAGGGCGGCGTTTGTCGTTCTGGCGATGCGGCGGGTCGGGGCAAACGCACATCATCACCATGCGATGGCTGGCCGGGATCCCGGCTGACGATGCCCGGCCCAGCCCGGTCAGGTGCTGTTATCGGACGATACCGGACCGCAGGACAGTGGTGGACAGGCGGCCGCATCGCCCCCGCAGCAGTTTTCGGTGAGGAAAGCCAATAACGTGCGCACGGCATCGAAGTCGGCGCGGTAGCAGATGAACCGGCCGCGAGGTTCGGCTTGAATCAAGCCCGCCGCAGCCAGTTCCTTGAGATGGAAAGACAGGGTGGCGCCTGCAAGCGACAGGGACTCGGCAATTTCGCCGGGCATCCGCCCTTCCGGGCCGGCTTGAACCAGATCGCGGAACACCGACAACCGCGTCGACTGTCCCAGGGCTGCGAGCGCTGCCGTCGCCTGCTTGAGTTCCATTGATCTACGGTTCCGGAATGGTTGAAATCTTGGTCCGCAAGTATGCAGTGCTTTATCCGGTGCCGAGTGAATGTTATTCAGCCAGGGGCATGCAGCCAAGGGCGTGCGCATCGATATCGCATCGCGCAATCACCCGGTTTCATAAACAAAAACTGAACCGCACAGCCGCAATTGCGCTCTGTAGGCACCGGCTCCGGCCTGCCCTAACTCTTTATGCACAATCGCAAACGCTTCAACGCGTAGATTGCTGACCGCAACAGGAGATACAGATGCATCAGAACCCCCAATTCCAGGAATCACTCGCTGCTGCGCGCGGCGGAGATGTTGCCGCACTTCAGCGGGTGCTGATCAGTTCACGCCAGGATCTGCGGCGTTATGCCGAATACCACTGCGCGGTGAACGACATCGAGGATGCCGTCCAGGAAAGCCTGCTGCTGGTCTCGCGAAAGCTGTCCGCACTGCGCGAAATCGATGCCTACAGCTCATGGCTGTTCCGTATCGTGAAGCGCGAATGCAACCGCATGAAGCGCGCCACCCGCTATCTGCTGATGCAGCCGTCCGATCTCGAAGAGATCGAGGGCCCGCACTACCCTGCACCGACTGGACTGGTCCGGGATGTTGCCAATGCGCTTGCGTCCCTTCCCGTCCATTACCGCGAGATCATTCTGCTGCGCGATCTGGAAGGCCATACCATCGCCGAAATCGCCTCGGCGCTTTCGCTGCACCCGGAAGCCGCCAAGGCGCGACTGCATCGTGCCCGCAGCTTGGCCCGACAATACCTCACAGCACAGCCCGCCGCGCAGGTGCAAGTCCTTGCGGTTCCACGCTAGGATTCCACCCGCCTCACATTACGATTCCGCACGTCCCGACCCCACCACACAGGAGCACTATCGCTATGTCCACCATCAAAAAACCCGTTGCTATTGCCGTATCCGCCGCGCTTGCAGGCGGCCTGCTGCTGTCCGCCTCCGCGTTCGCGTCCACCCACCTCACCCAGGGCTATCTGCTCGGTGCCGATGCCGGCGCAAAAGCTGTTGAAGGCAGCTGTGGCGGCGACAAAGCCGCCGAAGCGAAGTGCGGCGAAGCAAAATGCGGCATGGACAAGATGGATACCGACAAAGACGGCAAACTCTCGCGCGCCGAGTTTGCTGCTGCTCACGACGGCAAAGACGACAAGTTCGCTTCGCATGACGGCAACAAAGATGGCTCGATTTCCGCCGAAGAAATGAAGGCAGCACACGAAGGCAAATGCGGCGGCGACAAGGCCGCCGGTGAAGGCAGCTGCGGCGCCGACAAGAAAGGCGCTGAAGGCAAATGCGGCGAAGGCAAGTGTGGCGGCGACAAGCCTGCTGCTGCTCCTGCTGCCGAAAAGAAAGCCGCTGAAGGCAAGTGCGGCGAGGGCAAATGCGGCGGCGCGATGTAATGCTGCTGCCGTCGTCGCTGACGACGGGCCATATTCCAGGGCGGCCGCACTGCGGCCGCCTTTTGTTTCTGGCAATTGCATGTATGGGCACATCATCCAGACAGCACACTTTTTTTAATCTCGATGACGACTCTTTCACTCCCCGATAACGCAGCCGGTCTCGGCCTGCGCCGCCCGCTGATGGCGGCAATGCGCAGCGCTGCTACGGGCAGTTTCGATTTCCTCGAAACCGCGCCGGAAAACTGGATTGGCGTCGGCGGCCCTCTGGGCGAAGGTTTCGCTGATCTCGCATCGCGCTATCCGGTGGTCTGTCACGGCCTGTCGTTGTCGATCGGCGGTCCCGCACCGCTGGACGAAACGTTTTTGTTTAAGGTGCGCAAATTCATGGAGACGCACCGCTGTCCGCTGTACAGCGAGCACCTCAGCGCCTGCGGCGACAGCCGCGGCCAACTCTACGATCTGCTGCCGCTGCCGTTCAGTGAAGCCTCCGTGCATCACGTCGCCGCACGCATCCGTCGCACCCAGGACATTCTCGGCCAGCGCATCGCGGTCGAAAACATCTCCTACTACGCCGCGCCATTCCAACAGATGCCCGAGATCGACTTCATCAACGCAGTGCTCGCCGAAGCGGACTGCATGCTGCTGCTGGATGTGAACAACATCATCGTCAACGCCACCAACCATCGCTACGATCCATCCGAATTTCTCGCCGCACTGCCCGGCGAGCGTGTCGCATACATCCACGTTGCCGGTCACTACGACGAAGCCGAAGACCTCAAGGTCGACACCCACGGCAGCGCGGTCAATGCGCAGGTCTGGGCGCTGCTTGAAGAAGCGTATGGTCTGTTCGGGCCACGGCCGACGCTGCTGGAGCGCGATTTCAATCTGCCGCCGTTCGCCGATCTGCTTGACGAACTCGGCCAGGTGCGCCGCCGCATCGCCGACGCGCCCGCGCATGTACAAAGTCGCGCCGCGTGACATGAACGAGACCCTCGCAGCCCAGCAGAATGCGTTGGCCGCGCACATCCGCGACCCCGACAACGTGCCGCCACCGTCGGGCATCGAAGACCGCCGACTGAAGATCTATCGCGAACTGTTCTTCAACAATGTCGAAGGCCTGCTGGCCGGCAATTTTCCGGTGTTGCGCAAGCTCTACGGCGCCGATGGCTGGCGGGCGCTGATCCGTGCGTTCTATCGCGATCACGACTGTCAGACCCCGCTGTTCACCGAGCTGGCGCGCGAGTTCATGCGCTATCTGGACACCCGCGCCGACACCGATCTCGGCCGCAACGATCTACCTTGGCTGCGCGAGTTGGCGCACTACGAATGGATCGAACTGGCGCTGCAGATCAGCGAAGCGCGCAACGATGACATCACCCATGATCCCGACGGCGATCTGCTTGATGGCCGGCCGCTGGTCTCGCCGCTGGCGTGGCCACTGGCGTATGCGTGGCCGGTGCATCGGATCGGCCCGGACTACCGGCCAGAGACGCCTCCAGAGATGCCGACACTGCTGATGCTGCGTCGCGAAGCCGACGGTACGGTGAGCTTCCACGCGCTGACCCCGCTGTCTTTCCGGCTGCTGCAGCGTCTGGACGCAGAACCCGAACTGAGCGGGCGCGAACAGCTGCAGGCGTTGGCTGCGGAAGCCGGCGCCGCCGACAGCGACGCGTTGCTGCACGACGGCGCGGCGATGCTCGCGCTGATGCGCGCGGAAGGCACCCTGCTCGGCACGCGCCGGGCCTGACCAGCCGTCAGGGGCGCAGGCGTCATCTGTTACGCTTTCACGCATGAACGAAGCCGCAGCCCCCGTGCAATACAAGAAAATGTCGGAGCGTTTCCGGGGCTATCTGCCGGTGGTGGTCGATGTGGAAACCGGCGGGTTCGACTGGAACCGCCATGCGCTGCTGGAAATCGCAGTGCAGCCGGTCGATCTCGACGAGAACGGACTGCTGGTGCCCGGCGACACCGCCAGCGCGCATCTGGTCCCGGCTCCGGGCATGCTGATCGATCCGAAATCCCTGCAGATTACCGGGATCGATCTGGATCACCCGTTCCGGCTCGCCAAAGAAGAGCGCGACGCGCTGGAGCACGTCTTCGTTGCCGTCCGCGCCGCCGTACGCAAACACAACTGTCAGCGCGCGATCCTGGTCGGCCACAACGCGCACTTCGATCTGAATTTCCTCAATGCCGCGGTCACGCGCACGCAGCACAAACGCAACCCGTTCCACCCGTTCAGCGTGTTCGATACAGTGAGTTTGGCCGGTGTGGCCTACGGCCAGACCGTGCTCGCCCGCGCGGTGCACGCGGCAGGCCTCTCATGGAACAGCGAGGAAGCGCATTCGGCGGTGTACGACACCGAGCGCACCGCGGAATTATTTTGCAAGATCGTGAACGCCTGGCCGCGGATGGCGTGACGGCGTGTGCAGGCCAACATGTCCGGCGTGATCGTCAGCCCTTATTCCACCGAATGGCCAAATCTCTTTTGCGCAGTCCGCGCAGAACTTCTTCCCGTATTTGCGCCGACCGTCATTGAGGTCGAGCACATCGGCAGCACATCCGTTCCTGGACTTGCGGCGAAACCGGTAATCGACGTGCTGCTGGGTGCCCACTCGCTGGTGGATATCGAATCGAAGATCAGTCCGCTGAACCAACTTGGGTACCAGTACGTTTCGAAATACGAGCGCGAACTGCCCATGAGGCGCTACTTCGTAAAGTCTTCGGCCACATCGCTGCGCATCCATCTTCATGCAGTCCAGCTTGATTCGAAGCTTTGGCAGGATCATCTGACATTCCGCGACGCGCTTCGCACCGACCCCAACCTGCGCGCCCGGTATCAATCGCTGAAGCTTGATCTTGCGCAGGTTTTCGGCGATGACAAATCCGCTTACACCGCCGCGAAAGACCCGTTCATCCAGTCCGTACTGACGGCTGCTGTCCAATCAGAAAATGTTGGCCAATCACTGCGTGGCTAGCGAATGGCACAGGCACACCCTGTCGGTATCGCATTGATGGGTTCAGCGGGCAAACGCTCAACTCTCGCGCTGCTGCAGTGCACGTGGATCGCGATCAGTGTTGTGACATCGATGCCTTTGCGTTGACTCTGGCCCGCCAGCCGCGCGCGATGCCATAGACACTGATCACGATCCACGTGCACTGCAGCAGAGCCACGGCAAGATTGAAACCGCCGAACAGTGAAACGAGGATGCAGCTCGACCCGGCGATATTGACCAGCTGGTACGGCAAGCCCGTACCCGACAACCGACCGCTCTGCAGCAGAAAATAGCTGCCGACCACAAGCGCGGATCCGAGCAGACCGATCCAGTCGTACCACTGCAGATTCATGCGCGCCTCTGCTATTGCCGCTGCCGCACCGCTTCGAACAACACCACGCCCGTCGCCACCGAGACGTTGAGGCTCTCCACTCCGGGCGAAGTCGACGCGAGGCCCGGCATCGGAATCATCACCAGTTCATCGCAGTGCTCGCGGGTCAGCCGGCGCAGGCCGTCCGCTTCGCCGCCGAGGGCCATCGCGACATTGCCGCGCAGATCAAGCTTGTACAGCGAGCCGGTCGCTTCGCCGGCCAAACCATAAATCCACACACCCAGCTGCTGGATCTCGCGCATGGTGCGGGCAAGATTGGTGACCCGCACCACCGGAATACTGTCTGCAGCGCCGGCCGACGTTTTGCGCACGGTGGCGTTGACCTGCACCGCCTTGTCTTTGGGAATAATCACCGCAGTCACGCCGGCCGCCGCCGCGCTGCGCAGGCAGGCACCGAGGTTGTGCGGATCCTGCACACCGTCGAGGATCAGCAGCAGCGCCTTGCCAGCGGCCGCCTCGATCAGTTCAGGCAGGTCGTCTTCGTTGTAGGTCTTCGCCGCGACATAACGCGCGACCACACCCTGGTGGCGCAGCCCGCCGGCGACGCCGTCCAGCGCATTGGTCGCGACCCGGCGCACGTCGATCTCCTTGCGCCGCGCGTTTTCTTCGATTTCGGTGAGGCGCGGATTCTTGGCGCTGGCTTCGATCAGCACCTCACGCACATGCTCAGCGTCGTGCTCGATCGCCGCAGCCACCGCATTGATGCCGACGATCCAGGATTTCTGACTGTTGTTGGATGGATTGTTCATGGCGCTATTGTGCCGCGACAGCCGGCCATTTGCCCGCACCGCGCTATCATCCGCCGCCCAACCGGACCCCTTCGCATGTCGTCCAACCTGCCTTCCAGCACCGATATCGCGATCATCGGCGGCGGCCCCGCCGGATTGATGGCGGCCGAAGTCGCGATCGCGGCAGGGCTGACCGTCGATCTGTTCGAGGCCAAGGGCTCGGTGGGGCGCAAGTTCCTGATCGCCGGCAAGGGCGGCCTTAACCTCACCCACAGCGAGCTGCGGCCTGATTTCGACGCGCGCTACCGCGAACGGACGCCGCAGCTCGCGCACTGGCTGGATGCGTTCGACGGTGATGCCTTGCGCGCGTGGGCGCGTGAGTTCGGCGTTGACACCTACGTTGGCAGCTCCGGGCGCGTGTTTCCGGTCGACCGCAAAGCCGCACCGCTGCTGCGCGGCTGGGTGCGGCGGCTGCGCGAGCGCGGCGTGCGTTTTCATGTTCACCATCGCTGGCTGGGCTGGAACGTCGAGGAAGCGCTGTTGTTCGACACACCCGAAGGCGAACGCAGCGTCCATGCAAACGCCAGCGTGCTCGCGCTAGGCGGCGCGAGCTGGCCGCAGCTCGGCTCCGACGGCGCCTGGGTGCCCGCACTGGCCGAACGCGGCATCGTCATCGCGCCGCTGCAGCCGTCGAACTGCGGCTTCGACATCGGCTGGAGCGAGCATCTCGCGACCCGCCACGCCGGCGCACCGCTGAAACCGGTGATCGCGCACTGGCAAGACATCAACGGTGCAATGCACGCGCTGCAGGGCGAATGCGTGCTGACCGCCACCGGCATCGAAGGCAGCGTGATCTATGCGATCTCTGCCGATCTGCGCGAACGCATTCTGCGCGACGGCGAAGCAATGCTGTGGCTGGATCTGGCGCCAGGCCGCGACCGTGATCGCCTGGATCAGGATTTGGAAAAACCACGCGGCAAACGCAGCCTCGGCGAACATCTGCGCAGACACACGGGGCTGGATGCAGTGAAGATCGCGCTGCTGCATGAGGTGCTGCCGCGCGAAGCGATGGCCGATGTCGACACGCTGGCAGGCACGATCAAACGCCTGCCGCTGCGGCTGCACTGCGCGCGACCCATCGCCGAAGCGATCAGCACCGCCGGCGGCGTGCGTCTGGAAGCACTGGACGATGGACTGCAGTCGACAATATTGCCCGGCGTGTTCTTCGCCGGCGAAATGCTGGACTGGGAAGCACCGACCGGCGGCTATCTGCTCACCGCGTGCTTCGCGAGCGGGCTGATCGCCGGGCGTGGGGCGGTGGCATTCGCTAGCAGGTAGCACCGTCGTAGGGCGGGCCCTGGCCCGCCATCCTGAGTTGTCCGATCGCGAGGCAATGATGAAGCGGTTTCGATCATTGCTCGAATGCAGCGGAATCAACGCAACGGCGGGCCAAGGCCCGCCCTACGAATATCAATATTTCTTCTTCGGCCGCTTCGCCGGCTGTCCGCGCGGTGGCAGCGGTGCGACGCCACCCGTTCGGGGCTCTTCGGCAAGCCGGAAATCGATCTTGCGTTCTTCCAGACTGGCCTTGAGCACGATGATGCTGGCCCGGTCGCCGAGGCGGAAGACGCGGCCGGCGCGTTCGCCGCTGAGCGTCTTGCGGATCGGGTCGAAGTGGTAATAGTCATTCGGCAGCTGGGTGACGTGGATCAAACCATTGACCTTCGAGCCATCCAATTCCACAAACAGGCCGAAGCTGGTCACACCACTGATGATGCCGTCGAATTTGCCGCCGATATGTTTTTCCATCCATGCCGCACGATAACGCTCATCGACTTCGCGTTCGGCTTCGTCGGCGCGACGCGAGCGTTCCGAACATTGCAGCGCCAGCGCGGCCATGCCGCTCGACGAATATGCGAACGCCGCCGGCTGGGCGCCGGTCAACGCATGCTTGATCGCGCGATGCACCAACAGATCCGGATAGCGCCGGATCGGTGAAGTGAAATGCGCATAAGCGTCAAGCGCAAGCCCGAAGTGGCCTATGTTGTCGGGCGCGTACACCGCCAGCGACTGCGTGCGCAGCAGCACCGATTCCAACAGTGTGGCATCGGCACGCTCGCGGATCTTGCCGAGGAACGCGGTGAAATCGCGCGGCTCGACCGTCGCCCACGGCGGCATCCGCAGCTTGAATTCCTTGAGGAATTCGAGCAGATCCGTGTACTTCGACTCCGGCGGCTTGTCGTGAATGCGGTACGGCGCCGGCACCTGCTTCTTGAGCAAGAAACGCGCGGCTTCGACGTTCGCCGCGATCATGCATTCTTCGATCAGCTTGTGCGCGTCGTTGCGCTGGACCATACCAGCCTGCACGACTTCACCCTGCGGGCCGAGCACGAAGCGCACTTCGGTCGATTCAAATTCAATCGCACCGCGCGCGCTGCGCGCTTTCGCCAGCACTTGATACAGTTGATGCAAGCGCTGGATCTGCGGCAACAGCGAACCGATCATGCCGATCGCTTCCTCGTTGCCCTCGCCCACCGCTTGCCAGACCTGGGTGTAGGTCAAGCGTGCATGCGAATGCATCACCGCTTCGTAGAATTTCGACTTGCTCACCTCGCCGTCGAGACCCACCTGCATGTCGCAAACGAAGCACAGTCGATCAACTTTCGGTTTCAGCGAGCAGATGCCGTTGGACAAGGTTTCCGGCAGCATCGGTACAACGAAACCCGGGAAATACACCGAGGTCGCGCGCTTCTGCGCTTCGTCGTCCAGCGGCGCGCCCGGTTTCACGTAATGTGAGACATCAGCGATCGCCACGATCAGCCGGAAGCCATTGCGATTCGGTTCGCACCAGACCGCGTCGTCGAAATCTTTCGCGTCTTCGCCATCAATGGTGACCAACGGCAGCTGACGCAAATCGACCCGGCCAGCGATGTCGCGATCCGTCACCTGCAGCGGCACTGCGGTGGCTTCAGCAATCACTTCACTCGAAAATTCATGCGGTAAATCGTGTCCGTGGATCGCGGCTTCGACCACCAGCGACGGCGTCAGCTTGTCGCCGAGCACCGCTAGCACGCGGCCAATCGGCGGCCGGTAGGCGTCGGGCGCGTGCACGATCTCGCAGACCACCAGCTGGCCGCTGCGCGCGTCCATCCGCGCGTCGACGGGGATCTGCACATTGCGCTGGATGCGGGCGTCGTCCGGTACGACATAACTGATCCCGGCTTCCAGCGTGAACCTGCCGATCAGCCGATTAATGCGTCGCTCCAGCACTTCAACGATGGCACCTTCGCGGCGGCCGCGGCGATCAACGCCGGTGACACTGGCCATCACCCGATCGCCGTGCAGCACCTTGCGCATTTCCACCGGCGACAGAAACAGGTCGTCGCCGGGGCCGGTGTCGGGGCGCAGAAAACCGAAACCGTCGGGGTTCGCGATCACCGTGCCGGCGATCAGATCCATCCGCGCGGCCGGCAGATAACCGCCGCGTCGGTTCTGCAGCAGCTGACCGTCGCGCAGCATCGCGGCAAGACGTTTGCCCAGCGCATCGCGGCGTTCGGGCGTCTCCAGACCGAGGCATTCGCACAAGCGCTCCGCCAACATCGGGCCATCGGCTTCTGCGAGCAGTTTCAGGATCGCTTCGCGGCTGGGGATGGGGTCGGCGTAGCGCGAAGCTTCGCGGGCTGCATGCGGATCGTGGACTGCGGCGGCTTGAATGGCTCCTGCCTTGTCAGCACCCGCTTGGCCTGCGGGTCTACGCATCGGCGGCTTGGGCGTGCCTTGCCCGGCAAACGTATCGGGCAACCACGGGGCAGCTTTGGCCGGCTTGCCGGTGGGCTTGCTGCTGTTTCGAGACCTTGCTGGCCCGCCCGACTTCGACGGTTTGGCCGAAGGCTGAGATGCATTCGCTTTAGCGGCCTTGCCCGGCTTGGCCGCCGCGACTTTACGCGGATCGGTGCTGGCGGAAGCGGCGCGTGCCGACGCTTTTGGAGGGGCGCCGTGAGGGGCGCGCGTGGCGCGAGGGCCGGTGGTCTTCTTGGTGGTTTTTGACATTGGCCGCGAGTATACGTCGGCAGACGCGGATCGGGGCTGATCTTAGGCGAAGCCAATGCGCTGCAGAGTTTGGTCGGCTTGCCGTGCCGGATCGGCCGCAAGCCGTTGACATCGTGCGCCTCGCAACGCAACATACGCGCCCTTGCCCTGGTGGCGGAATTGGTAGACGCACTAGTTTCAGGTACTAGCGGGTAAAACCGTGGAGGTTCGAGTCCTCTCCTGGGCACCAAACGCAAGTCCGCAGACGTTCCATCATGTCCTCGGATGAACACAAAAAACCCCGCGAAAGCGGGGTTTTTTGTTGCTTCGGCATGCCTGTCGGGACGCGGCTGCGAAACAATTGAATTCAAATCGCGTCGATATCGCCCAACGCCCGGATCAACCGCCGCGCGCGTTTGTCCGGCTTGTGCTGCGGCGCCTGATAGCCGGCACGTCCAGCGCGCAAACTGGC
Organism: Lysobacterales bacterium; assembly: GCA_031419075.1. Classification (GTDB taxonomy): domain Bacteria; phylum Pseudomonadota; class Gammaproteobacteria; order Xanthomonadales; family Xanthomonadaceae; genus Lysobacter_I. The sequence goes on along the minus strand of JANOKD010000092.1, from coordinate 78,327 downwards.
CAGCGCTTCAAGCCGCATCGACTTCGATGTCTCCGATTCGCTGTACAGCGTTTGCGCTACCGATGCTGGCCCGCGCTGATCGCTCAAACCGGCGACCGTAATCTCGTAGACCTCGTCACCGCGCACAATCCGCATCGCATCGCCAAGACGTACGGTGCGTGAGGCTTTCGCGCGCTGTCCGCCGACATCCACCTTGCCGGTGTCGATCGCCTGCTTGGCGAGACTGCGGGTTCTGTAAAACCGTGCAGCCCAGAGCCACAGGTCGAGGCGGACGGTGACGTTGTCGGAGTGCATGCGGTGATGAGTGACTTTGCGGTAACGGCATGAGTTTAAAGCATCTGCATTTCCCGTCGCTCAACGTCACGGAGGCCGCTTGCATCGAGGCATTGCGTATATCCAGGATGTGGACACCATCTGTGCGTCCACTGACGTCGATGCACAGATGTTTACCACTGTCGCGCGCCGTGCATCGCTATGGCGCATTCGTACGCAATGCGAAAGAGTTCGCACAAGGAGAATCCTCATGGCTCTGAAATACACCTTGATCCGCGAGTGTTTGGACAACGTCGAGGACAACGCCGGCCGATGGCAAATCGAAGGCGGCAAGCTCATGCAGCGCAACCGTCACGTCGCCAACTACTCGACCGTCAAACGCATCAGCTGCGGTACGCATGAGCAGAACACCGCGATGCTCTGGACGACACTGTTCTTTTTAAAGGGTGCGCCGCCGGAAAATATGACATTACACGGATCACATGATTTCAACAGTGGCGGCCAGGTCGGCAGCGTAAGCGCCGCTTCTTCGGCGTTCGCAAGCCGTATCGGCAACCAGTTCAAACGCGTCCTCGATACGCTGACGATCGCCTGAAAAACATGTATCCGTAAATACGCCAAAAAAACGACCACCCAAGGGTGGCCGCTTTTTATGCAAGGCAGCTATGCGGTTGAATCAACCGGCCTTGGCTTCGGCCTTGGCCTTGGTGTGCATCGACAGATCTTCTTTGATGCGTGCCTTCTTACCCTGGAGATTGCGCAAGTAATACAGCTTGCCCGCGCGTACCGCGCCGCGGCGCTTGACCTGCACCGAATCGATCACCGGGCTGTGGGTCTGGAACACGCGTTCTACGCCGTAGCCGTGCGAGATCTTGCGGACAGTGAACGCGGAATTGAGGCCGCCGTTCTTGATGGCGATGACCACGCCCTCATATGCCTGCACGCGCTCGCGGTTGCCTTCCTTGACCTTGACGTTGACGATGACGGTGTCGCCCGGACCGAAATCCGGAAGCTGACGCACGACCTGGTCGGCTTCGAACTGCTGCAGCAGCGTGTTGAGCGAGGGCTTGTTCATGGGGCGGGCCTGTTGTTGATTGCCTTAGAAGGCATGTTATTGCGCGAGTGCACGTGGACCCGCGTCATGGCATGGGTAAAACGGTGAGCCGCGCATTATAAGGGGGAATTCCCCTGCGATGCTAGGGCTTGGAGATAGCGGCCGGGTCGTCGCCCATTTCGGTCAAGAAGGCATCAAGCAGGGCTCGATCGGCCTTGGATAGCGAATCTCGGTCGATCAGGTCGGGCCGCCGCAGCCAGGTTCGCCCCAAGGACTGCTTCCGCCGCCAACGCGCGATCTCGGCATGATTGCCGGACAGCAGCACGGGTGGAACATCGCCGAGCAAGTGTTCCAGCGGTCGCGTGTAGTGCGGACAATCCAAGAGCCCGCCCTCGCCTTCAAAACTGTCCTGAACCGCCGATTCGGCGTCGTTGAGGGCTCCCGGCAGCAGCCGCGCGGTCGCGTCGATCACCACGGCCGCCGCCAGCTCGCCGCCGGACAGGACGTAGTCGCCAATTGACAGCTCTTCGTCGACCTCCGCCTGGAGCAGACGCTCGTCGACACCCTCGTAGCGACCGCAGAGCAGAATCAACCGCTCGCGGCTGGCCAGCGCACGGGCTTTGGCCTGGGTCAGCGGCGCGCCTTGGGGGCTCATATAAAGGATGCGAACGGGGCGCGGGTCCGCTTCGCGAGCCGCGTTCAGCACAGCCAACAGCGGGTCGATCAGCATTACCATGCCGGGGCCGCCGCCGAACGGACGCTCGTCAACCCGACGGTAATTGCCGTCGGCGTAATCACGCGGGTTCCAGCCGTAGATCGACAGCAACCCGCGCGCCTGCGCACGGCCGACCACGCCATGGCCGGCCATCTGGGACACGAACTCGGGAAACAGACTGACGACGTCGATGCGCATGGCGTCGGCGGCCTCCATCAGAAGTCAGCGTCCCAATCGACGATGATCCTTCCGTTCTCGAAATCCAGGGTTTTCACATAATCGGGACGGGCGAAAGGGATCAGCCGTTCGCGATCACCGCGCACCATCATCACATCGTTGGCGCCGTTGGAAAACACGCTGCTGACGCTGCCGAATTCGATGCCCTCGAGGTTAGCGACGCGCATGCCCTCGAGATCGATCCAATAGAATTCGCCGTCTTTCGGCGGCGGCAGCGCACTGCGCAGCACATAGAGTTCAGCGCCCCGCAGGCCTTCGGCGACATCGCGGTCCTCCACACCCGGCAGGGTACCGATCAGACCCTTGCCGCCAACACGGCCGCGTGCGCCGGTGACTTCACGCTCACGCCCCTGCGCGTCACGCAGGATCCACGGCTGGTACTGCAGCAGATTGCTCTGCGGGTCAGTCAGGGATTCCAGCTTCAGTTCGCCGCGCACGCCGAACGCGCCGTGGATCCTGCCTATCAGGATGCGGCGCGTCGGTGTATTCATCTTAATCGGCGGCCGCGAATACTCGCGGCCAGACGCTTAGGCTGCAGGAGCCGCGGCGACAGCGGCCGTGGCGGCCTGCTTCGCGAACTGCTTGTAGAGATCGGCGACCTTGTCGGTCATCTGCGCGCCGTGGCCGATCCAATGCTGGGTGCGGGCGATGTCGAGCTCCACGCGCTTTTCGAGGCCGGTGGCGATCGGGTTGTAGTAGCCCAGACGCTCGATGTTGCGGCCGTCGCGGGAGCTGCGGCTGTCGGTGACGATGATGTGGTAGAAGGGGCGCTTCTTCGCGCCGCCGCGGGTGAGACGAATCTTGACCATGAGACGATAGTTCCTGTGTAGCCCAGCTGCCGGAGTGGCAGGGTAAGCCAGTAATTATAGCCGGCGAGCGTTTCGGGGGGAACCCTACAGGCCGATCTCCCCCGCTAGAGCGGATTTCAGGCCGCTTTTTTTGACTCTAATTGAGCTTCAGCGGCCTGAAGGCCGCTCTACCGGCCGCGTTTGTTCACCGAAAGGGCATACCGCCACCGCGGCCACCGCCCATCATGCCTTTCATCCCCCGCATCATGCCCTTCATGCCGCCGGCGCTGAGTTTGCTCATCATTTTTTCCATCTGCTGATATTGCTTCATCAGCTTGTTGACGTCGGCCGGGGTCAGTCCGGAACCACGGGCAATGCGGGCGCGGCGCGAGCCGTTCAGCAGCGCCGGGTTACGCCGCTCCTTCTTAGTCATCGAATTGATGATCGCGATCAACCGCGGCACCTCTTTGCCGGTGAGCTGATTCTTGACCGCATCCGGGATCTGGCCCATGCCCGGCAGCTTGTCCATCAGCCCGTGCAGGCCGCCCATGTTCTGCATCTGCTCAAGCTGGTCTTTCATATCGTTGAGGTCGAACTTCTTGCCTTTGGCGACTTTCTCGGCAAGTTTCTGCGCCTTGTCCTTATCGACCTGCTGCTCGACCTGTTCGACCAGCGACAGCACGTCGCCCATGTCCAGGATGCGGCCTGCGGCGCGATCCGGGTGGAAGACATCCAGCCCATCGGGCTTCTCGCCGACGCCGATGAATTTGATCGGCCGTCCAGTGATGTAGCGCACCGACAGCGCGGCGCCGCCGCGGGCATCGCCGTCGGTCTTGGTCAGCACAACGCCGGTCAACGGCAGCGCTTCGCTGAACGCTTTGGCGGTCGTCGCGGCGTCCTGCCCGGTCATCGCATCGACGACAAACAGGGTTTCGACCGGATTGACCGCGGCGTGCAGCGCCTTGATCTCGGCCATCATCGCGTCATCAATAGCGAGACGGCCGGCCGTGTCGACGATCAGCACATCGACGTACGACTTGCGCGCATCGTCGATTGCGGCGCGCACGATGGCCTCAGGCTTCTGCGACGCATCAGACGGAAAAAACAGCACATCGACCTGTTCGGCCAAGGTCTTGAGCTGCTCGATCGCCGCCGGGCGATACACGTCGGCCGACACCACCATCACTTTCTTCTTGCGCTTTTCCTTGAGGTGCTTGGCGAGCTTGCCGACCGTGGTGGTCTTGCCCGCACCCTGCAGGCCGGCCATCAGGATCACCGCAGGCGCCGGCACGTTGAGATTCAGCTCGCTTGCCGCCGAGCCCATCACCGCGGCCAGTTCGTCACGCACGATCTTGATCAGTGCCTGCCCCGGGCTCAGCGATTTCAACACCTCCTGCCCCACTGCACGGACTTTGATCCGCTCGATCAGCGCCTGCACGACCGGAAGTGCCACGTCGGCTTCGAGCAGGGCGACGCGAACATCACGGGTGGCCTCGCGGATGTTCTCCTCGGTCAATCGGCCGCGGCCGCGGAGGCGCTCGATGGTGCCGGACAGACGTTGGGTGAGGGACTCGAACATGGGCGCGGACCGCTGCATTAAAGAGGACGATTATAGCGGGCCCACAGCTAGCTCGATCAAGGCGCTGCACGAGTCGCTGAAACGATTCTTCGGCAGCAAGCGGGCAGGTTTTTGCCACGGCAACGGTGCGCCAGGGCGCACCCTATGCCACACTCAGGCGATGACAATCGTTCTCATCGCATCGGCTCTTTATCTGTTGTCCACGGCGCTGCTTGCGCGCCGGTTGGCGCAGGCCGGCCCGGCGACACCGTTGGCGCTGTGGATCGCACCAGCGGGCGCTGCCCTGCTCCACGGCGTGGCCCATGTGCTGACCTGGCGGGAGGCCGGCGGTGCGAATCTGCATTTCTTTTCAGCGCTGTCGCTGGTGGGACTGGGCATGGCTGCCTTGACTGTGTTGATGGGCGCGCGCGGACGCATGGCGGCGCTCGGTGTGATCGTATTCCCGATCGCCGCTGCAACGCTGATGCTTTACGGCTGGATTGGACGGCTGGATCCACAGACACTGGATTGGCGTCTGCAGCTGCATGCCTGGTGCGCGCTGCTGGCATACGCCACGCTCGCGATCGCCGCGCTGCTTGCGGTACTGCTGTGGCTTCAGGAACGCGCACTGCGCCGGCGCCGCCTGCACGGATGGCTGCGTGCGCTGCCGCCGCTGGTGGAGCTGGAAACACTGCTGTTCCGTACGATCATGGTCGGATTCATCCTGCTCACTGCAACCCTGTTGACCGGGATGTTCTTCGTCGAAGACCTGCTGGCCCAGGATCTGGCCCACAAAACAGTGTTCAGCGTGCTGTCGTGGCTTGGATTCGGCGCATTGCTGGTCGGTCGCTGGCGTTATGGATGGCGCGGCGCCACCGCAGCGCGCTGGACGCTGATTGCGATGGCGCTCCTGGTACTCGCGTTTTTCGGCAGCAATGCTGTGCTCGAATTGATCCTCAAGCGGCGGTAGCAGATTGTCGACGACAGCGTCGTGCTGATCGTGGGATCGAAAAAACCAGGCGCATAAGCGATTGATTCATCAAGTCTGGACACCTGTTTGCGCCAGGCATGAATTTGCACCGGGCATGAAACCGAAACTGGCCAACACCTGTACTTCACAGCGCCACATCAGTGATTGTTGATCAACTCCTGACTTCCTGCGCCAAGTCACTGGGCGCAGGGTGATCCTGTCGACGCGGTTTTTTCGCTTCCACTCTGTGCAGGGATGTGCCTGCGGATAGCGATAGGTTATCGGGAGTCGATCATGATCAGAATCAAGATGAACAGCAGCGCAGACAGCGCATACATCGGAAGAATCGCCGGTTTTTTTTACAAACGGCCTGTGTTCAAGCTTATAGCCGCCAGCCTTTTCGCGTTTGGCTTGGCGTTTACCCTCAATGTGTCTGCGGCTGACCCCAACTGTTTCCAGTGCGCTCGCTACTGCGAGAGTCTCTTTTACTGGTGCAACGCCGATTTCGACACTTGCTATGCGATCTATCTGGATTGTTACTCCGGATGTGGCTGCGATATCTGATCGCGGCTCATCAGATGCTGTTTGACCACCTTGCTTAACCCTGCAGCTGCAAACGGTCGCGGCCGTTTCAATGGCAGTGAACTGTCTGGATACGGAAATATAAGCCTTTCGATCAACCAGGAGAAGATCATGCTCAAGACATCAAAACTCATGTTTGCTGCGGTTTGTGCATTGGGTTTCGGTTTGGCGTTCGCTTCAAGCGCTTCCGCAAATGGCTGTTTGTCGTGCTGGAACAACTGCCAAACCGAATTGGAATCGTGTATCGGCGATCCCAACAACAATGCGTATTGGTGTCACATCACGTTCAACAACTGCGCCATCGGCTGTGGATGTGAAATCCCCTGAGCAGGCAGACCAGCGCTTCACTGGGTCGGGGGTTACCCCGGCCCTCGGCGAGACATCAATGGGAGTATCCACATGACCGCATTCAGCCGAACGTCAACACGCACCTCCTGGTTCAAATCCACGCTGTTTTTCGCGCTTGCGCTCGGGCTTGGCCTTGGTTCCGGGTATCTTTATCGCAACAACCCCTTGGTCGGGCCCGGATCCGGCAAGAGCGGTTCGCAGCCCGGGGCTACCGTTCGCAGAGGCGACTTCAGCGCGATCCATGCTGCGGCGGGTGGCAGCGTCGTGATGTACAGCCTATCCAGCTGCGCATCCTGCAAGCAGGCCAAAATACTGCTTGAAGCACAGCGTGTACCCTATGTCGAGCGACAGCTGGACCATTCAGAGTCTTTGAAGCAAGAGGCCAAAGCGTTGGGGGCGAAGCAGGTGCCGCTGATTCTGATCGGCAATGCCAGCATCGAGGGCTACGACGAAAAGAAGATTCTGGGGCTGCTCTGGGAACACGGTCTGGTCAGGCGCTGAGCGCCGCAGGAGCAGGTCGCAACGACCCGCCGGCGCCTCCCCGAGCCGTTACGCTGATGGTCATTTAGAAAAAATTCGGCTTTGCCACTGGAATCTGGACCAAAGCTGGCTTAAGTTCACTGTCATAAGGACACGCCCGTTCGACTTCGGCCTGCATCAAGGAATCCAGACCAGACAGGTTCGCGATGCGAATCTTCGACTTTTTTCGAAAACAGGGGGTTGGTTGTGAAACTGACGGCATCGATGTGGTTTGCGTGTGCGGCATGGCTGTGGGCAAGTACCGCCAGCGCGCAAACCGCCGACCAGGACGTGTTCTCGGAGTGTCCGGCCTTGCCGGCCGAGATCGTGGGATCGCTGCGCTGGGAAGCGATGCGCGTCCCGGACATGTTGCTGTGCCGTGCGATGCGCACCGACGATGCAACCGAGGCGTTCGCCCTGACGGTCAGCCGTGAATCGGCGTTCAGACCGCGCCGCGGCGACCGGGCCGAAGTCGCCAACCTCAATGGTCGTGAAGTGCAGTGGTATCGCGGCGAAGTCCCGAACGAGCCGAACATCCTGATCCGGGAAACCCTGATCGAAATCAGCAAAAATCAGGTGATTCACGTATTCATGCGCGCCAAAGACGCGGATATGCTGGCGCGACACCAGCAGTTCGTACTCTCCCTGCCGATTCCACCGCCTGTCGACGACTGACTCCACGCACAATCGATTGCCTCAGTGGATCTTGCCTCAGCGGATCTTGCCTCGGCGCATCGCGTGTCGCCACGCAAAGTGCGGTCATGCCCGGCGACATCCGACCTCGACATTCCGTCCCGGTATCCAGGGAGTCCAAGATGCTTAAACGTCTGAGCGCAGAGTTCCTTGGCACGTTCTGGCTGGTGCTGGGCGGCTGCGGAAGCGCGGTACTGGCCGCGAATTTCGGCGGTGAAGGCAATCCGCTCGGCATCGGTCTGCTTGGGGTTTCGCTGGCATTCGGCCTCACGGTGCTGACCGGCGCCTACGCTCTGGGCCATATTTCGGGCGGACATTTCAATCCGGCAGTGAGTTTCGGCCTGTGGGCCGGCGGGCGGTTTTCGGCGAAGGATCTCTTGCCCTATATGATTGTGCAGGTCATCGGCGCGATCACCGCGGGATTCATCCTGCTTCAGATCGCCAGCGGACGTCCCGACTTCGCCGTCGACCCGACGGCTGCCGGCGCCTTCGCCAGCAACGGCTACGGCGCCCTGTCGCCGGGCGGCTACAGCGCTGCGGCGGCGTTTCTGTGCGAAGTGGTGCTGACCGCATTCTTTCTGGTGGTGATTCTGGGCGCGACCCATCCCCGCGCGCCGGCGGGATTCGGGCCGATCGCCATCGGCCTGGCATTGACCCTCATTCATCTCATCAGCATTCCGGTCACCAATACCTCGGTCAACCCAGCCCGTTCGACGGGCGTCGCCCTGTTCGCAGGCAGCGGCGCGATCGGGCAACTGTGGATGTTCTGGCTGGCCCCGATCCTGGGCGGCCTGATCGGTGGTTCTCTTTACAAATGGCTGGGACAGCACCGCGATTGAGCGTATTGGGGTTCCGAAATCCTCGCCGGAAATACATCTGGCACGTTTGATGCTTTCGTTAACTCGATAGGAAATGACCCAAATTCATGGATGGCGATGGTTGAGCACCCCTTTGTGGAGTACGCGACATGACATTGAAGATATCCCCGCCCGCCCTGTTCGTTTCATCCTGCTTGTTCTGCGCTGCCGGCCTGTCGTATGCGCAGTCGGCGCCATCAAATTCAAGTTGCCCGACGCTGCCCGCGGCCGCGATGAGCGAACTGCAGTGGGTCATGCTGCGAACCGACAGCGCACTGCTGTGTCGTGCGGTCAGCAAAGACAGCGGGAATGAAGCATTCGCCCTGACCATGAGCCGGAAATCACCATTCAAGCCGGACAGCAGCCTGCGCGCCGAACAGGGACAGATCGAAGGCAAGAAGCTGTGGTGGTATCGCGCCGAGATCGCCGGCCGTCCCGACGCGCTGGTGCGCGAAACACTCATCAAAACCGCTTCCGGCGGCGTCGTGCACGCATTCATCCGCACTGACGATAGCGATACGCTCACCCGGTATCAGCAAATGGTGCAGACACTGGAATTTGCGGCCCCCAGCGTAGCTGCGCGCTGAGCGACTGGGCGGATCCGGGCCAATGTGCGATCAAGAGCACATACGTTCTGTGCTGTCCGGCGCCAAACATCCTCGATAGACTCGAAGTCCGGGGATGAGCTTGCGGCCTGGCCGATACATGCGGCAGGCTGTACAGCCACATGCGGGACTTCCGGCGAGAGCCGGTACCGTGATGTTCGCCAAGGATGACTCATGCCAAGAAAGCTCTGCATTTTTCTGCCTGTACTTTTCACTGTCGTGCTCAACGTCACCGGCTGCGGCAGCGATGCCAACGGCACACCCGCCGTGGCGGCAGCGAGCCGCGATGTTAGCGATCATGGTGGCGGCAGCGTCAACGTCTACAACTGGAGCGACTATATCGCCGAGGATACTGCCTCGAATTTCCAGACTCGCAGCAGCCTGCGCGTCAATTACGATGTTTACACCAACAACGAAACGCTGGTGCAGAAGCTGGCAGCGTCCCCTGACGCGTATGACCTTGTCTTTCCGTCGTCACGACCTTTCGCCCATACGATGGTCGATAAAGGTCAATTGCTGACATTGGACAAGCGAAAATTGCCGAATCTGCGTCACCTGGACCCGGGCATTCTCGCCGAGCTGGCCGCAATCGACCCCGGAAACCAGTATCTGGTGCCCTATATGTGGGGCACGACCGGCATGGGCATCAATGTCGGCAAAGTACGCGCTGCGCTTGGCACCAACGCCGCGCTGGACACCTGGGGGCTGATCTTTGACCCCGCAACGGCATCACGACTCTCGGCCTGCGGCATTGGCATCCTCGACGACAATCTCGAAACCACATCCGCACTGCGGCTGTGGCGGGGCCGTAATGTCAACGACCACAGCGCTGAAATCGACGATGCGAACAAACGTGCGCTGCTGGCGCTCCGCCCGCATATCCGCAAGATCACGGGTTCTTCGGAACTCATCAATGACCTTGCCTCGGGCGATCTGTGTCTGGTGCTGAGCTTTTCCGGCGATGTGCTGCAGGCCAAAGCGCTTGCCGAGCAGAACGCCAAAGGCGTGGACATTCGCTATGTGATTCCACGCGAAGGCGCGGTGCGCTGGATCGATGTCATGGCGATTCCGAAGCAGGCGCGCAACGTCGACAACGCGCATCGGTTCATCGACTATCTGTTGGAACCGAAAGTCATTGCCGACATCACCAATGTCGTCAACTACGCCAACGCCAATGCTGCATCAATACCGCTGATCGACGCCACAGTCAGCGGGGATCCTGGAATCTATCCACCGCAAACCGTGCGCGCGAAACTGCAGGGCATAGACACGCTGTCGGCATCCGACGCCGCGCGCGGCAAGCAGACGTGGCATGCGTTCGTGTTCGGGGAAATGTAGCGCGCAGCGCTACTCAGAACCGGCCTTCCTGAAAATCAACGAAGGCCTGCATCAACTCCTCGCGCGTGTTCATCACGAATGGCCCATGACGCGCGACAGGCTCGCGCAGCGGACGGCCGGCGACCAGGATCAGCCGCGCACCGTCGGCAGCGGCGCGTATCGACAACCGTTCGCCGCCGCCCAGTACGCCCAACTCATGAGCTTCGACCGGGCGCGCATCTTCACCCTGCCCGACCGACATGCCGCCCTCGTAGACATAAACGAACGCGTTATGACCGCTCGGCAGATCCAGTACCCAGGCAGCGTCCGACCCGAGATCGATATCGAGATACAGCGGATCGGTCGCCGGCTGCGCAATCGGCCCGCGCACAACAGCGCCATCGGCATCGGTGACTTCACCGGCAATGACCTTGACCGCCACGCCCTCGACCGGATGCGCGACCGGCATGCACTCAGGTGTGAATTCCTGATAGCGCGGCTCGCTCATCTTCAACGCCGCCGGCAGATTCACCCAGAGCTGGAAACCGCGCATGCGGCCAGACTGCTGCTCGGGCATCTCCGAATGCACCAATCCCCGTCCCGCGGTCATCCACTGCACGGAACCTGGCACCAACAACCCTTCATTGCCGTGGTTGTCGCGATGGCGCATGCGCCCGTCGAGCATGTAGGTGACGGTCTCGAAACCGCGATGCGGGTGCTCCGGAAAACCGGCGATGTAGTCCTCGGCGCGGTCGGTGCCAAACTCGTCCAGCATCAGAAACGGGTCAAGATCGGGCAACTGCGAAGTACCGATCACCCGGCGCAGCTTGACGCCGGCGCCGTCTGACGTGGCTACTCCGTGCACCTTGCGGACAAGGCGGGAATCGGTGACATGGGCATTGGACATGGTCGCTCCGGGCAGTTTGGCTCTGCAAAGCATGCGGCCGGCACAGTGCACACCCCAGCGCCGACGCTGGAACGTATCGTTGCGCGACCGCTCGGAGCTTGTTCAAAATGTTTCTAGACCGCGAACAGACAAGCCACCTGTCATCCCGAACGCCCGCGCAGGCGGGGGAGGGATCTGCTGTTGTGGTACCACCAGCCACAAACAGATCCTTCCCCCGCCTTCGCGGGGGCAGGCTCGGGCTTCGCCCTCGTTCGGGATGACATACTTTTCAAATTAAAGATTTTAAAGAGATTCTCAGCGCGCGCGAAGGCGCCAGGCGCGATGGATGCGTGGATTGCGGGCGAAATCCTGGGGAATGGTTCCTGGGCTGATGTCTTCACAGATCGCGAATGCCGAAACCGCCGCTTCGTCGAAACGGAAACGGCGATAGTTGTTCGAGAAATACAGGGTGCCGCCGAAGGCCAACCGGGTCATCGCCGCCTGCAGCAGACGGACGTGGTCTTTCTGCACATCGAAATCGTCCGCGCGTGCCGAATTGGAGAACGTGGGCGGGTCGCAGAAGATCAGGTCGTATTCGCCGCGGTCCGCCAACAGCCACGGCAACACGTCGGCCTGCGCCAGCCGGTGACGCGCACCGCTGAAACCGTTGAGTTTGAGATTGTCCGCGCACCACTCCAGATAAGTGGCCGAGAGATCGATCGAGGTGGTCTGCGCCGCGCCCCCGACCGCAGCATGCACGGTCGCCGCGCCGGTGTACGCGAACAGATTGAGAAAACGCGCATCCTTGGCTTCTTCGGCGATGCGCAGCCGCATCGGGCGATGATCGAGAAACAGGCCGGTGTCGAGATAATCGAACAGGTTCACCCGCAGCTTTGCCGCGCCTTCGCGCACTTCCAGAATCTCGCCACGCTTGGCCGTGCCGCTGTCGGCGTACTTGCTGCCACCTTTGCCCTTGGCGCGAGTCTTCACCGCGACGCGCTCACGCGGCACCGCAAACGCATCGCGCGCGCCAGCGAGCAGTTCCTGCAGGCGTTTGCGCGTAGTCGCTTCCGGAATTTCCACCGGCGCGGCGTATTCCTGCACATGCAGCCAGAGTTCGCCGGTGGTGTCGCTGATGTACACATCGACCGCCGCCGCGTACTCGGGAATATCGGCGTCGTAGACGCGATAGCAGGTCGCGCCTTCGCGAGAGCGCCAGGTTTTGCTCGCCTTCAAATTCTTGCGCACGCGGTTGGACACCATCTGCGCGCCTTCGCTCAGCGCGGGCGTGGGTGCATCGACGGGAACTTCACGCTGCGGCGGAAGAATCGGGTCGCAGACGATCAGCACGCATTCGATCGCACCGTTGAACAGCTGGTATTTTTTCGCTGCGCGCAGACCGGTGGCGCGCGCCAGTTCGGCGTCGCCACAGAGCAGACTGGCCTTCCATCCGGAAGTACAGCGTTTGAGTGCATCGCCAAGCGCGCGATACAGCTGAGGATCGGCGGCAAGCCGTGCGTCGTAGGGCGGATTACAGACCACGAGACCCCGCGACTCCGCCATCGCCGACAACTGTCCGACATCGCGCGCCGCGAAATCAATGACTTCGACTACGCCTGCACGTTCGGCGTTGTCGCGGGCGGCGCGGATCGCATGCGGATCGAGATCGCTGCCGTAAAAACGCGACTGCAGCGCAGCGCGTCCAAGACGCTCACGCTGCGTCGCTTCGTCGATCAGCGCACGCCACTGCGCCGCGTCGAACCCCAGCCACCGTGTCGGCGGTGCGCTTGCGCCCTGCAGATCGCGCAACAGCCCGGGCGCCACGTCGGCGGCCATCAGCGCGCCTTCGATCAACAGCGTGCCGCTGCCGCACATCGGGTCAAGCAGCGCCCCGCCTTCCGCATAAAGATTTGGCCACCCGCCGCGCATCAGCACGGCAGCGGCCAGATTTTCTTTCAGCGGCGCCTCGCCCTGCATCTGCCGCCAACCGCGGCGATGCAGCGGCCCGCCGCCCACATCAATCGACAGAATGGCTTTGTTTCCGGCCTTCGACGCGCGCACCACAAGATTCAGGCGTAGATCGGGCGATTCCAGATCGACGCTCGGCCGCTCACCGCCTCGCCCGCGCAGGGTGTCGACCACCGCGTCTTTGATGCGCTGCGAGGCGTAGCGCGCATGGGTGATCACATCGCCCGAGACGTTCGCATCTACCGCCAGTGTCATGTCGGCGCGCAGATGCTGCGACCAGTCGATCGCGGCGGCGCCCGCGTACAGCGCGGCTTCGTCGGGGCAGTCGTATTCGGCGAGTGGCCACAGCACGCGGCTGGCTAATCGCGACCACAGCACGGCGCGTTGCGCGTCGTGCAATGTGCCTTCGACGTTTGCACCGGCGCGCGCGGCGGTTGCGTGCGTGCAGCCCAGCGCAAGCAGTTCATCGACCAGCAGATATTCAAGACCTTTGCCGCAGCTGACGAAAAATTTCATGCGGGCAGACTCGACAACAGCGCGGCGAAAGCATCAGCGGATGTTTGAACGTGGGCCGACAGACGATGACTGTCGTCGACCATCAGCAGCCGCGCGCGGCGGTTCTGCGCCCATTGCGCAACCGCCATCGCTGGAATCAATTCGTCGTCCCAGCCGTGGATGATCGAGATCGGCACCGGCGGCGCATCCAGCGCCGGCAGCGGCCCCATCGTCAGCGGTGGCGCCATCAGAAACAGCGCACTCACAGGCACGCCGTCATTAGACAACTCCAGCGCAATCCGCGAAGCAATGTAGGCACCAAGACTCGAACCGGCCATCACCAGCGGCCCTCGCGCGGCAGCGGCCTGCGCAAGCGCACGCAATCGCAGCAGTCGCGCTTCGACGTCGCCCAATGTGCTGATCTCACGCTTGGCATCGAGGTCACTGTAATCGGGACGCTCGTGCGTCCAGCCGAAGCGTTCGGCAACTTCGGCCAAAGCCGTGACCTTGGTTGCGTCGGGTCCACTTTCAAAGCCGTGGGAAAGAATGCAGTGTCCGCGCAGTTTCAAAGTCAGTCCTCGATCCAATGAACCGCGTCGCCGACGCGGAGGGTGCCGCTTTCCAGAATCCGCGCGCACAGGCCGCCGTGGCCGCGCATCGCGTTGTAACCGCCGGCGCCCAGCGCAAGCTCCATTCGCGAACACGGATCGCAGGGCGCGGTGCCTTCGCACAGCACCTCGCCGATGCGGAAACGGCGGCCCTTCAGCGCGATCAGCGGCAGGCCCGACACCACCAGATTGCGCCGCAGCGTTGCGGGCTCGACAGCGTCCAGCCCAGCCAGCGCGGCGATCGCGGGCAGATGCTCTGCCTGAATCAGGGTGATCCCACGCTTGCCGCTGCCGCTGCCGTATCGGTCGCCGCGAAGGCCTTTGCCGGCCACGGCTTCGGCACTGTCCACGGCGCGCATGAGTACGTTGCGCGCGGGGCGCAGGCCGATCCAATGCACCTGTCCGGCGCGCGGGAATTGGGTCATCAGACGGTGGAGTTCGGAGTCGGGAGGCGGCAAGTTCATCGGTGAATGCTAGCATCCGACCCATGATTCCCGACTTTCCGCCGATGCCGCCCGTGGTGATTGACCCGCTCCCTTACGAGCTGAAACTCGATGCGCGGCCGCTGTCGCAGATCGATCTGATCGTCATCCACTGCACCGAAACGCCGACCCTGCAGTCTGCGCGCGAGTTCGGCGAGCGCGTGCTGTACGAAGGCAGCGGCACCGGCAACAGCGGCCATTACTACATCGACCGCGACGGCCGCACCACGCTGTACGTGCGCCCGGACCGCATCGCCCACCACGTCCGCGGCTACAACCCGCGTTCGATCGGCATCGAACTGGTCAACACCGGCCGCTATCCGCACTGGCGCGATTCGACCCATCAGGCGATGGACGAGGCGTATCCGGAGGCGCAGATCGTCGCGCTGCTCGCATTACTTGCGCAGCTACAGCAGCAGTTTTCGGGCGTGAAGTTCATCGCCGGCCATGAGGATTTGGACCGCGAAATGGAGCAGGCGCTGGATAATCCGGATGTCCTAGTGCCGCGCAAACGGGATCCGGGGCCGCTGTTTCCTTGGGGTCGAGTGATGGAATTCATCAAACTCGAACGCTTGCATCCATAGTGGCTGTTCATAGGGTGCGCCTGTGGCGCACCGATTTTTTCGACTCCTGCGAAGAGCCGGTGCGCCACAGGCGCACCCTATAAAAAAGCATTTTTTAGAATTTTAAAGGCCCGCCATGACCTCTCCTGTCTCTGAATTGATCGAACTGCTGTCGCTGGAGCGGCTTGAAAACAATCTGTTCCGCGGTCAAAGCCGCGATATCGGCACCAAATACGTGTTCGGTGGACAGGTGCTGGGCCAGGCGCTGTCGGCAGCGCAGGCGACCCTGGATTCGGCCAGCTACGACCCTGTCACTGGCCTGCGTGCGGCGCATTCGCTGCACGCGTATTTCCTGCGCGCCGGCGATGTCGAGCACCCGATCATCTACGATGTGGACCGCACCCGCGACGGCGGCAGTTTTTCGGTGCGGCGAGTCACTGCAATCCAACATGGGCAGCCGATTTTCGTCTGTGCGGCGTCGTTCCAGATTGCCGAACCCGGCGCCGAGCACCAGCTGCCGATCCCGAATGTGCCGATGCCCGAAGACGTGGAGCCCACTCCGAAGCTCACGCCGGAAAAACTCGCGCAGCTGCCCAGCAAAGTGCAGCGCTGGCTGAACCGGATGGGACCGTTCGAGTTCCGCCCGATCTACCCGCGCGACGAATTGAATCCGCCCAAGCGTCCGCCGTTCCAGCAGGTGTGGTTCAAACTGTGCGAAACCGTCGGCGACGCGCCGGAACTGCATCGTGCCCTGCTCGCCTACGCCTCGGATTTCCATCTGCTGGGCACCACTACATTTCCGCACGGCATCAGCTATTACCAGCCGAACGTGCAGATGGCCTCGCTGGATCACGCGCTGTGGTTCCATCGTCCGTTCCGCGCCGACGACTGGCTGCTGTATTCGATCGACAGCCCCAGCGCACAGGGCGCACGCGGGCTTGCGCGCGGGCAGATTTTCGATCGTCAGGGCCATCTGGTGGCCAGCACTACGCAAGAAGGCATGATCCGCGTGCTGGATCCCGCAACAGTCGCCGCAAAAGCAGCGGAGGGTTGACCGATGCGTCGGATCTTCACCAGTCCGCGTCTGGAAAATGTAGAGCGCGTTGCCGCAATGCTGAAAGAAGAAGGCATCGAGGCACGGATCACCCACGGCCGCTCCTACAAGGGCGGCGCGCGCAGTCATTTCACCTATCGCGACAATGCGCGAACCGAACCGGAGCCGGCGGTGTGGATCGTCAAGCCCGACGATCAGCCCAAAGCGCGTGCATTGATGCGGGACGCCGGTTTGCTCGACTCCGGGCGCTCGCCAACCAGCTACCTCTCGACGACAACCCTGCATGGGCCGCGCGATGCCGCCGACCCTTCAAAGCGGCGCATGTTTCTGGTCAAACTGGCGCTGCTGATCGGTATCGTAGTTGTGCTCAGCGTCGCGCTGTTCGCCTGGCGGAAGCCAGCACAGTTGGCGACGTCTGGACCCGCTGCGGCAATACCCACGGCAGCGCCGGTGCAAGCGCCTGCGCCTGCGAAAGAGCTGATCAACGACAGCGTCGGAACCGCCTATCGCGTGGACGTGCCCAGCGCACTGGCGGCGATGCTGCTCGGCGCAGAGCTGCGTGCGCAAGACGCCGCCGATGTCTGCCTGTCGGTGGATGGTGCAGCGCCTTCGACGACGGTGTTGGCCTCGTTGCAGGCTGAAGACAGCGCGCGTATCCGCTCGCGATCCGCATGCGCGCAGCAGGCCGGGAACCAGGCCGTGAATGCGGTATCGGTGGACGTGGGTCAGTACCTGACCGACGGCTCCGGGTCCGGCACGGTGCAGGTCGAAATCGCCGACTACGGCAAGGATGGCAAACGGCGGGTAGAGACCCGAACGCTGGAAGTGCAGCGCGACGGGCTGCAGTGGGAAGTGAAGCGGATCGTGCTGTAACCGCAAGCCGCCGCACGACGATTACCGACAGGCGGCGCTCACCGTGTTTTACGCTCTGTTCAAAATGTTTATCAGCCGCGAACAGATCAACCTTTTGTCATCCCGAACGCCCGCGCAGCGGGTGGAGGGATCTGCTGTTGTGCGCACCGACCACAAGCAGATCCCTCCTTGGGCTTCGCCCTCGTTCGGGATGACATATTTTTCCAGACAGAGATTTAAACAGATTCTTGTTGGATTACTTCTGCTGCAGCGCGGCGCCGCGCTCGCCGCGACGCGCCTTGTGATGCGCCGCCATCTCCTCGCGGGTCAGGAAGCCGTCGTTGTCGCTATCGATCGCGGCGAAGTTCTGCAGCGCGCGGTCCTTGCCGGCGAGCTCGTCGCGGCTGAAGCGACCGTCCTTGTTCGCATCGAGCTGCGCCATGCGCTCACCCCGCTGACCGCCGCCCTTTCCGCCGTGTTTCGGACGTTCTTCGGTCGTGATACGACCGTCCTTGTTCGCGTCGAGCCTGCCGAAGTGCTCGGCCATCTTCGGATTGGCGGCGGCTTCGCTGCGGTCGATGACGCCGTCGCCGTTGGTGTCGATCTTGGCATGGCGGGCGGGCTTGGCGGCGCCGGGCTGCGGGGTCTGCGCAAATGTAAGGTGCGCGGTGCAGGCGATAGTCAGACCGACTGCGAGCAGTGCGATGGATTTCATGAGCTGTCCTCGTGGGTTGCGCAGGGCCGACGGTCCTGCATGCCCTGTGAACGCGTAAATGCGGGGATGGTTGACCAAGCTGGTCACATTCACCGCCCGCTATCGTCCTGGTGCTGTAACCAAGCCGGTTATTCTTACCAAATGAGCCCCAGCATGCGCACTCGGACGCCGTCGCGTTTCCCCATCGGCTATTTCGTGTTTTGGGTCGCCATATTCGTGGTCATCTTCACCGACGGATTGAAACAGGCATTCGCAGCGATCGGGATCGCCGCCATCGTGGCGTTCTTCGCTTACGGAGGTGTGGCGCGCGTCCGTCACCTCGTCGCAAACCCAGCCCGCCCATGAACGCCATCGCCCTGCCCATTGATGCGCTGATCCAACATGAGCTGCCGGCCGCGCGCAGCGGCGACCACGGCGCTTACGGCCGGATCGTCGCTGCCTGCCAGAACACCGTCACCGCCGTGGCGCTGGCGATCACCCGAGACGTGGCAACGAGTGAAGACATCGCGCAGGAAGCTTTTATCAATGCCTGGCAGCAGCTCGAACGGCTGAACAGCCCCGACAGCTTCCTGCCCTGGCTGCGTCAGATCACCCGCAACCTCGCCCGCGATCACCTGCGCGCACATCGCAATCGGCCGCTGGACGGTCCCAACGCCGAACTGGTGATGGCAATGGCCGCCGACCCCGGCGCTCAGCCGATGCAGCAGGTGCTGGAAGACGAGCGCGAGCACGCTGCATTCGAATTGATCTCGTCGCTGCCCGACGACAGCCGCGAAGCGCTGCTGCTGTTCTATCGCGAAGGCCAGAGTTCGCAGCAGGTGGCGATACTGTTGGGCATCAGCGACGCCGCTGCGCGCAAACGCCTGTCGCGTGCGCGTCAATTGGTGCGCGACGATATGCTCAAACGCTTCGGCGACTTCGCGCGCAGTTCGGCGCCGTCGGCGGCGTTTACTGCGGCGGTCATCACCACATTGGGCATTGCCAGCAAACCGGCCGCAGCAGCGGGCGCGGCGGTGATCGGTACCGCCGCCGTCAGCGGAACCGTCGCCGGCAAAGGATTGGCGGCTGTCTTTGGCATGAGCAGCCTGATCGGCGGCTCACTGGTCGGCGGTGCGATCGCTGCGCATCTGACCCGCAAATATCTGCTGGTCTTCGCCGATACGCTGGAAGAGCGCAACGCGATCCTGCTGAGTTATCAGCGATATCTGTACGTTACCTTGAGCATGATGCTGGTCGCGTTCGCGGTGGCCTGGTGGGTGCCAAGCTTCAGCTGGGCGATGGCGGCCGCACTGACGACCGAGTTCGCGTCGCTGTGGACCCTGCTGCGGATCCGGCAGGTACTGCTGCCGATGATCGCTCGCGACGCCGCGCGCGATCCGGTCGGCGCGCGACGCCGGTACAGGGCCTACGATTTCAGCTATGGGCCGACAGCGATCGTAGTGTCCGGCGTGGTCTATGTCGTCTCGATGGCGATCTTTCATCTGAGCTTTCACTATGGCGTCGAGGGCTCTGCTGCGGCGATCAAAATGGTGCTCGGGCAGTGGCTGGATTGAATGCCACCGCACCATCGACGTACTGATCGCCTGACGGGTCGTTTCCGGCAGGTTCGAGCCCACAATTGCGGCTAGATTCGCAGCGTCTGCGAACGTGGGCGGGTATCCTGCCCGTATGCCCGCATCCGCTGCCATCGATCGCCTCGCCCGGATCATTTCCATCCTCGGCCATCCGCTGCTGATGCTGCCAGCGGCGTTGGCGCTGCCGGTTGCGCTGCACGACGGCGATCCGCGCACGCTGCGGACCATGTTGGTGGCCTTCGCGCTGTTTGCGGCGCTGATGTTCGGATGGTCGCGGCTGCAGGTCCGGCGCAAGCGCTGGGCGCATGTGGATGCGAGCCACCCGTCGGAACGACGTTCACTGAATCGCATGCTGCTGATTGCGATCACCGCAGGTGCGCTGCTGGCATGGCGCGGGTTGCCCACACCGGATCTTGGATTGGCGCTGGCGCTGTCTGCAGGCATCGTCGCAATCGCGATGCTCAGCGCACGCGCGTGCAAGCTTTCGCTGCACGTCGCGTTCGCGCTGTACGCCGCAGGCCTGCTGTGGCCGCTGGGAAGTATCGCTGTCGGCGCAGGCGGTGGCTTCACGTGTATGGTGGCCTGGTCGCGTCTGCGCCTGTCGCGGCACCGGCCGCGTGACCTCGTTGCCGGCGCCTCGGCCGGTCTGTTGGCTGCGATCATCTATTGGCCAACGCTGCATGTTTTGCGGGCATCGCCATGAGCACCGGCACGCGCGAAGACATCAACATCAGTGAGCCGCTGCGGATGTTCCACACCGCAGAACACCCCTGCGGCTACTGGCCGGAGCGCGAGGCGCGCGATCTGGTGTTCGACCCCGGCGATCCGCGCCTGGCGCAGATGTATCCGATGGCGATGTCCTGGGGCTTTCGCCGCTCCGGCAATCTGATCTACCGGCCGCACTGTCAGGGCTGCCAGGCCTGCGTCGCGGTGCGGATCCCGGTCGCTGAGTTTCGCCCCGACCGCAGCCAGCGTCGTTGCCTCGCGCGCAATGCCGATCTCGAAGCGCGGGTGCTGCCCGCCGAACGCAGCGAAGAACACTTCGCGCTGTATCAACGCTATCTCAACGCGCGCCACCCCGGTGGCGGTATGGACGGCCACGGCCCTGCCGAATTCGACCAGTTTCTGGTCAGCGCCTGGGGTCAGGGGCGCTTCCTCGAACTGCGCACGCATCAGCCGCACGCCCAAGGCGAACTGCTGGCGGTGGCAGTGACCGATGTCGTCGACGATGCGATGTCCGCCGTCTACACCTTCTACGATCCGGATGCGGCCGAACGCGGTCTGGGTACGTTCGCGATCCTGCAGCAGATCGCATGGGCGCAGCGTGAAGGCAAACGTCATCTGTATCTCGGATACTGGATCGACGGCCATCGCAAAATGGCCTACAAACGCCGCTATCGGCCGCTCGAATCCTTCGACGGCCGCAGTTGGTCGCGCATGACCGGAGACACTTCACCATGAGTTTTCATCTGTATCCGTTTTTGCGCCTCGTACTGCTCACGACGACGCTGGTGCTGTTATGCACCGGCTGTCTTCGCATCCGCGTGCATGGCGATCCCGAGGCCGCGCTCGCGGGCGCAGCGCAGCGCGTGGAGCATGCGCTTGCCGCATCGCTGCCGCTGCGGGTCGCGACTTACAACACGTCGCTGTACAACGAAACCGACGGCGGTCTGATTAACCGACTCCAAGCCGGCGACCCGGCCGCACGCGGCATCGCAACGGTGCTGCAGCGCGTGCGTCCAGACGTAGTGCTGCTCAACGAATTCGATTACGACGTCGCCGGTCGCGCTGCGGATGTGTTCCAACGCGATTATCTGGAAGTGGCGCAAGGCGCGAACGGCAGTCCACTGCGTTACCCGTATCGCTATTACGCCCCGGTCAACACCGGCGTACCCAGCGGCCTGGATCTGGACAACAACGGCATCGTCGGCGGTGAAGGCCGCGATCGCGGCAACGATGCCTGGGGCTACGGCCTGCATCCCGGCCAGTACGGCATGATGGTGCTGTCGCGCTATCCCATCGCTATCGAACAGGTGCGCAGCTTCCAGTTATTGAAGTGGAGCGCGATGCCGGATGCCCTGCGGCCGATCGATCCGCGGTCGCGCGGCTATTACTATCCGGATGCGGTATGGAGCCAGCTGCGGCTGTCGTCGAAATCGCATTGGGACGTGCCGATCCAGACGCCGCAGGGTTTGCTGCATCTGCTGGCGTCGCATCCGACCCCGCCGGTGTTCGACGGCCCGGAAGACCGCAACGGCGCACGCAACGCCGACGAGCTGCGGCTGTGGCGGGAATATCTCGACAACGACGCCGCCGATGCGCGCTGGCTGTGCGACGACCGCGGGCGCTGCGGTGGACTGCCGATCGGCGAGCGCTTCGTGATTGCCGGCGATCTCAACAACGATCCGATCGACGGCGACGGGCGTCATGACGCGATTCTGGCGCTGATTGAACATCCGCGCACGCTGCGCTTGGCCGCGCCACGCAGCCTGGGTGCTGAAGCGGCCGCACGCGAAGCGGGCGCAGCTAATACGCGTCATCGTGGCGACTCCGCCGAGGACACCGGCGACTTCGGCCCGGAGGTCGGCAACCTGCGCTTGGATTACGTGCTGGCCTCGACCGGACTGCGCGTGGTCGGCAGCGGCGTGTTCTGGCCATCGCCCGCCTCCGCAGACGCCACGCTGGTCGCTGTATCGGATCATCGCGCAGTGTGGATCGATGTGATGCCAGCGGAATAATCTCATCGCGCAGACGTGACCAAAGATGCAGCCTATCGAAGGCTTGACTGGCGCCCGATGGGAAAAACCTTGGCTGTTCTTGTCCAAAGTTCAGGTATATGCTCGGTTCATGATCCTTGATCAGCATGCTGTGGATGCATTGACAGAGGAGGGAGCTGGAGGGGCTCTGGCTGCCGGGATTGCCGCACGCGCGGCGATCGATGCGCTGTTGAAGACATTACCCGAAGGCACTCAGGTCGCCATGGCCTGGCGTCATGGCCGCCTTGGTCTGGGCAGCGTACGCAGCGCCTTCGGCGATGAGCGCCTGCGCGCTGAAGTGCTTGCCAATCTCGATGCAGCGTTGCCGGCCGGATCCACCGCCAGCATCTTCATCGATCGATTCCAGGACGATGATCAGTGCATGGCGCTGGGGCTGTCGTTCGACCGCCCACTCGCGCCGGATTGGCCGCGCGAATCGTGGTTTGCCCTGGCACGCGACCTGGCGTTTACCGCGTTCCGCCTCGCCGACGCCGATGCCCAAATCGAAACTCTGGAGACATCCAAACGCCTGCAGCACGCGCTCTACGAAATCTCCGATCTCGCCGGCTCTGGCCTTGAAATGCGCGAGATGCTGGCGCGGATCCACGAGATCGTTGGTGGGCTGATGCCGGCGGAGAATTTCTATATCGCCCAGTACGACGATCATCGCAACACCATCCGCTATCTATACTTCGCCGACAGTCGCGATCAGTTCAATCCCGATTCCGATACCGAATACCGCTTCGATCAGGGCATGCACAGCATGACCGCCGCGCTGCTGCAGCACGGCAGGCCCTTGATCGGATCACCGGTGGCCATTCTCGAAACGCTGAACATCAGCAGAGAAGAGTACGACGGCGGCCCGCTGAGTCAGGACTGGCTGGGCATCCCGCTGATGCGCGGCATCCAGATCTGCGGTGCGATTGTGGTCCAGGATTACGAGCGCGCCAACCGCTATGGCGCGGAGGATCGCGCGCTGCTGGAGTATGTCGCCCAGCACATTCTCACCGCGCTCGACCGCAAGACCGCGCAGGTTGAGCTGGAAAGACGGGTCAAGGAGCGCACTCGCGACCTTGAGCAGGCCAATATCGAGCTGCAGGCCGAAGTGATCGAGCGCGAGCGCGCCGAGAAACTGCAGCAGGCGCTGTTTCGCATCACCGAGCTGTCGATGACCGCGGACAGTCTGCAGCGCTTTTATGCCGACCTGCATTCGATCATCGGTGAATTGCTGTATGCGAACAATTTCTACGTCGCATTCCTGAGCGCCGATGGCAGGCATATCGAATTCACCTACGCCGCGGACGAAGTGGATACGCGCCCTCACCGCGATCGCCCGCGTGCGAAAGGTCTGACCGAATACGTCATCGATACCGGGCAGGCCCTGCTTGCCGACCGCGCCCGGATCCAGTCGCTGGAATCGGAAGGTCTGGTGCGCAGTTTCGGTCCGCTCGCGCACTGCTGGCTCGGTGTACCGCTGACGCGCGACAACACCGCGGTCGGCGTGATCGGGGTGCAGAGCTATACGCCGGACATCAGTTTCGTTGAACGCGACCAGGAGCTGCTGACCTTCGTCGCCCACCACGTCGACGCCGCCTTGGCGCGCAAACGCGCGCAGGGCAAACTGGTAGCGGCGCACGCCGAGCTGGAGACGCGGGTGCAGTCACGCACCCAGGAGTTGGCCGAAACCAATCATGAGCTGCGCGAACAGATCGCCGAACGTCTGCGTGCGGAGCAGCGTCTGCGGCATCAGGCACGTCACGACAGTCTCACCGGGCTGCCCAATCGCGGTCAGCTGCAGGAGCGCCTGGACGACGCCATCGCGCGGATCAGCAGCAAGGATGGCAAACCGTTTGCGGTGCTGTTTCTGGATATCGACCGTTTCAAGCTGATCAACGACAGTGTCGGCCACGTTGCCGGCGATGAGTTGCTGGTTGAAACCAGTCGACGCATCTCCCAGGTGGTCCCACGCGATGATCTGGTCGCGCGTCTTGGCGGCGATGAATTCGCGATTCTCGCCGAAAACATCGAAAGTCCGGAACAGGCCGAACGCAGCGCCGCGGACATTCTTCGCGCGCTGGGCCAATCGATGTGGATCGAAGGCCGCGAAATCTTTCCGTCGGCGAGCATCGGCATCGCGATGTGGCACCCGCGCTATCGCAAGAGCGAGGAATTGCTGCGCGACGCCGATGCCGCGATGTATCGCGCGAAGCGGCTGGGCCGCAACCGCAGCGAAGTGTTCGACGAGGAGATGCGCGCGGAAGCGATGCGGCTGCTCGATCTGGAAGCGGATCTGCGCCGCGCGATCATGCAGGATGCGTTTGAGCCGCATTTCCAGCCGATTCTGCGCCTGCAGGACGGCGAACAGCTCGGTTACGAGGCGCTGGTGCGCTGGAATCACGAACACCGCGGCCTGCTGACGCCATCGGCTTTCATCGGCGTGGGCGAGGACAGCAGTCTGATCGAACAGGTCGACTGGCTGATGTATGCGCATGTCATCGCTTCGATGGGCGAATATCCGGAGCGGTACGTGTCGATCAACGTCTCGCCGCGGCATTTTCTATCCGACAATTTCGCAGACCGGCTGCTGCGCATGATCGACGAAGCCGATCAGGACCCGCGTCGGCTGCGTATCGAAATCACCGAAGTCGCACTGATCGAAGACGCGCCGCGCGCACTGCGGATCCTGCGCGATCTGCGCAACCATGGGGTTGTGGCACTGCTGGACGACTTCGGCACCGGTTTCTCGGCGCTGTCGTATCTGCACCGTTTTCCGATCCAGGGACTCAAGATCGACCGAAGCTTCGTTGCCGGTCTGGAAGGCGACACCCACGCGGAAAGTCTGGCGCTGGTGCGCGCGATTCTGGCGATGGCGCTCACCCTGGGTATCGATACGATTGCCGAGGGCATTGAAACCGATGTGCAGCGCCAGATCCTGATCGATCAAGGCTGCCAATTCGGCCAAGGTTATCTGCTCGGCATGCCTCAGCCGATAAAACGGACGCACGGCGGGCGGCGTCGCAGCGCCCGTACGCACTGAACAATTCGAAATTCAATCATGCTGCACTCAATCATATTGAATTGAATCATGCAGGGCCGTACCGCGCAGACCTGCGGGCAGCCCGCTGAATCAGCGCAGGTGCCTCAACACCGCTCTCAACACCTACTCAACGCAGCGACGCTGGCTGCGATTCCGCACTCGAAGGGAACGCCTCGGAAGGTGCACTGGCCGGTTCTGCAGTAGGGCCAAGCACGGGCAGCGGCGTAAGCGGTTTCGAGAACGCATGCGGACCGAAGCCGAACATTTCATCGCTGTGGGTCGACACGATCATCCGCACCATGGCGCTGGGGACCATCAGTTCCAGCGAAACCTGTTTGCCTTCAGGCGTGCGCCCTTCCAAGGTCATCTCGATGAACGCACCGCCGGTATCGACGGTATGGCAGGCGACGTGCGGGCCGGCCGGCCCATCCTGCAGGAACGGCTGAACCGCCTCGCCCAGCGCTTCGAGCGCCTGCGGAAAAAAGAACACGGCATAGCCGTTGTTATCGTCCATTGATGTCTCCTTATTGTTCAATGCAGCGTATCAGGAAGCGAAAAGCGTCTGTCATTCCGAACGCCCGCGCAGCCCATCTTTGTCATCCCGAAGCGAAACGAGGGATCTGCTTGTGCTTTGATTAGAAGCAGAGCACCAGCAGATCCCTCGCTTCGCTTTGGGATGACAGACTGTTTTTCGCTCGCTAACCAGTCATCAACGCAATTCAATCTTCAGCGCTGCCGCCGCTTCGCGTGCGGTCGCGCGGGCGGCATCGATGTCGCCGCCCAATGCCAGCGTAACCGCAACCCGGCGATGGCCGTCGACAACCGGCTTGCCGAACAGACGCAGCGCGGTATCGGGCGTACGCAGCGCATCGGCGACATGCTCGAATACCGGCACGCCGTGGCCGTACGCGAGCACCGCGCACGATGCCGACGGGCCGTTCTGGCGAATCTTCGGAATTGGAAGTCCAAGAATGGCGCGTGCATGCAGCGCGAACTCGCTCAAATCCTGCGAGATCAATGTCACCAGACCCGTGTCGTGCGGACGCGGTGAGACTTCCGAAAACCACACTTCGTCGCCCTGTACGAACAGCTCGACGCCGAACAGGCCCCAGCCGCCAAGATCGTCGGTAATGATCTGCGCGATCTGCTGCGCGCGCTGCAGCGCGAGCGCCGACATCGGCTGCGGCTGCCAGCTTTCGCGGTAATCGCCGTCGCGCTGCAGATGACCGATGGGCGCGCAAAAATCGGTGCCGCCGGCGTGACGCACGGTCAGCAGGGTGATTTCGTATTCGAAGTCGATGAAGCCTTCGACAATCACCCGCCCGGCGCCGGCACGGCCGCCGGTCTGCGCGTATTCCCAGGCCCGATCAATATCGTCCGCAGTGCGCACCAGACTCTGGCCTTTGCCCGATGAAGACATGACCGGCTTGACCACGCAGGGCACACCGATCTGCGTCACCGCCGCGCGGTAATCCTCCAGCGTGTCGACGAAGCGATACGGCGAGGTCGGCAGACCGAGGGTTTCGGCGGCGAGCCGGCGAATCCCCTCGCGGTCCATCGTCAGCCGCGCCGCGCGTGCGGTCGGCACGATCCGGGTGTGGGTACCGCGTTCGGCGAATTCGCGCTCCAGCTGCACCAGGGTTTCGGTGTGGATCGCCTCGATCTCGGGGACGATCAGGGTCGGGCGCTCCAGCGCAATCAGATCGCGCAGGGCCTGACCATCCAACATGTTCAGCACGTGGCTGCGATGCGCGACCTGCATTGCCGGGGCGTCGGCATAGCGGTCGGCGGCGATCACTTCGCAGCCGAAGCGCTGCAGCTCGATCGCCACTTCCTTGCCCAGCTCGCCGGAGCCCAGCAGCAGCACGCGGATGGCGGAAGGCGACTGTGGTGTGCCGAATTCGAGGGCCGGTATCGTGGTCATGGCAATCCATCTATCGAAAAAGAGCCCATGTTAAATCAGCCACTTGCGTAATTACCGTGCATTCCGGAAGACCGTTCGTCCGGATTGCCTTGCGAATAATGATATCTTTTTGATATCAAATAAACTCACCGCCACGAGACTGCGCCATGAAAGAGAATCCCACCCGTTCGCTCTCCGGCATCCCGATGCTGCTGATCCTGCTGGCTGCCGCTGCGGCTGGCCTTTATGTCCTGATCACCGGCGCGGACAGCCCATCGCCACTGCAGGTGCTCGCTGGCATTCTGATCACAGGGGTGAGCTGTTTTGGCATCGCCGGGCTGTACAAGGTGGAGCCCAACCAGGCCGCGGTGCTGAACCTGTTCGGCAAGTACATCGGCACGGTAAAGGACGGCGGTCTGCGCTGGAACAGCCCCTTTTACGGCAAGAAAAAAGTCTCGCTGCGGGTGCGCAACTTCGAGAGCAGCAAGCTCAAGGTGAATGAACTGGACGGCAGCCCGATCGAGATCGCTGCGGTGATTGTCTGGCAGGTGGTGGACAGCGCCGAGGCGGTCTACAACGTCGACGATTATGAAAGCTTCGTGCATATCCAGTCGGAGTCCGCGATCCGCACGATGGCCACCAGCTACCCTTACGACCAGCACGAGGAAGGCCAGTTCGCGCTGCGCAGCCATGCCGCCGAGGTGTCGAAGCACCTGATGGAAGAACTGCAGGAGCGTCTTGCCGATGCCGGCGTGCAGGTGCTGGATTCGCGCATCAGTCACCTCGCCTATGCGCCGGAAATCGCCCAGGCGATGCTGCAGCGCCAGCAGGCCAACGCGATCATCGCCGCGCGCACGCGGATCGTCGCCGGCGCAGTGGGCATGGTCGAAATGGCGCTGGAAGCACTGCAGAAAAACGGCGTGGTGCATCTGGACGAAGAGCGCAAGGCGCAGATGGTCAGCAACCTGCTGGTCGTGTTGTGCGGCGAGCGCTCCACCCAGCCGGTGATCAATACCGGCACCCTGTATTGATCGCGGCCAAAGCCGCGCCTACACAAGAACGCCGCAAATGAGCGAAAAGAAAGCCTATCCGTTGCGCATCAATGCCGAAGTGCTGACGGCAGCGCAGCGGTGGGCGGACGATGAGCTGCGCAGCCTGAATGCACAGATCGAATATCTGTTGCGCGATGCGCTGCGCAAAGCGGGGCGGCTGAAGTCGCCCGACAATGACACTTCCATTTCTGGAGACGCACCATGATCCACATGATTCATCGGATCGAGCGCAGGCTCGATCATCGTCAGGGCAAAAGCCGCAGCGTCGCCCGCACGATGCTGCTTTCCGCGCTGTTGATGCTGTTTGGGCTTGGCGTTGTGTTGTCGACGCGCGCACATGCAGAGGACACTGCAGCCTTCGATGCCGCGAAGGAAGCCAACGCCATACTGGACGCGATGGATGCAGGTGATTTCGCCGGGGTACACGCTCGTTTCAACGCAACCATGGCCGCTGCGGTTGGCGCAGAACAGCTCGCACAGGTCTGGAAGGCGCTTCCGTCGCAAGTCGGCCCGCTGAAGACACGCGGCGATGCGCGCGTGGTCGAACGCGACGGCATGACGATGGTCAACATCCCGCTGAGCTATGAGAGAGCCGAATTCAACGCGATGTTCGCATTCGATGCCGAGCACCGCATCGGCGGTTTCGCAATCCGCCCCGCAACCCCCCCGGCCGCGCCTGCAGCGCCGATCCCCGCCGATGCGAACTACCGCGAAGTCGAGCTGCGCATCGGTGACGACACCACCGGCTTGCCCGCCACTTTGGCGATCCCCAACGGTGACGGCCCCTTCCCCGCCGTGGTGCTGGTGCATGGTTCCGGCCCGCAGGATCGCGACAGCACGATCGGCCCGAATCGTCCGTTCCTGGATATCGCCCGCGGGCTGGCCGCGCGCGGCGTCGCGGTGCTGCGCTACGAAAAACGCACAAAGGCGCGGCCGCAGGATTACGCCCAGAACATCAGCATCGACAGCGAAACCACCGACGATGCAGTGCTTGCCGTCGCGCTGCTGCGCGGCCAGACCGGCATCGATCCGAAGCGGGTGTTCGTGCTGGGCCACAGCCAGGGCGGAATGATGGCGCCGCGCATCGGTGCGCGCGATCCGCAGATTGCCGGCCTGATCCTGCTGGCGGCACCGTCGCGCGCGCTGCTCGACATTTTGATCGAACAAAACCGGCGCTTGGCCGTCCTCAACGACGGCAAGACCAGCGACGCCGAAAGCATCGCCATCCAACAGCTCACCGACAGCGTCAACGCGGTGCGCAGCGGCCGCACCATCACCGACGCACAGGCGCCGCTGGGTCTATCCGCAGCCTACTGGCGCAGTGCGGACGCGGTGGATCCAGTCGCCGAAGCCCGCGCGATCGCGCAGCCGCTGCTGATCCTGCAGGGCGCGCGCGACATCCAGGTGGTCGACGCCGATTGGCAGGGCTGGAAACAGGCCTTCCACGCCACCCCGCGAGTGACGTTCAAGCTCTATGAAACGCTTAACCACCTCGCAATTCCGGGCGAAGGCGACGGCAACCTGCAGGAATATCAGACGCCGGGGCATGTGGATCCCAAGCTGATCGCCGATGTCGCGGCATGGATCACCACCGTGACAGCGTCCCAGACCCGACGTTAATCTGTGCGCATGCGCCCCCTGCCCCGCGTCCTGCTCAACACCGCACAGATCGAAGCGTGGCCGGCCTGGCTGCTGGCCGCGCGCAGCAATCGCGACGCCAGAATTTTATCCGCTGCGCGCTGGGTGCTGAGGCGCAAACGCGACGGCCGCTATCTGGCCGCGGAACTGGCGCAGGGCTGGATGCCGCTCGATCCGCACTGGAGCCGCGCACCCGGTATCGACGACGCGCTGGATGCCGTCGACGCGCGCCTGCCTCACGCTGGCGTGCGCGACGCTGGCGCACTGCCGCTGCATGCGCTGCACGAGCGATTGGATGGACTGGGGCTGGATGCCGACGACTACAGTCAGCGCATCGGACTTGCGATGGTGGCCGAACCGCAGTGGCTCGCGCACGCAGGCTTCGACCGCTACCGCCGGCCGCTGTGGCTGCATCCGGAAGCGGCGCGCGCGTGGGCATCGCTGCGCAGCGCTGCGCTGCGCGACGGCATCGTGCTGGATGCGATCTCCGGTTATCGCAGCCACGACTATCAACTCGGCATCTTCGAGCGCAAACGTGCGCGCGGACAAACCGTCGATGAGATTCTCACCGTCAACGCCGCGCCCGGTTTCAGCGAACACCACAGCGGCCGCGCGCTGGATATCGGTGCGCCTGGCGAACCGCCGGCGGAGGAATCGTTCGAACACACCGCCGCATTCGCATGGCTGCGCGCGCAAGCCAACGGCCACGGCTTCGTCATGAGTTATCCACGCAACAACCCGCACGGCATCGTCTATGAGCCGTGGCACTGGTGTTACGACATCCACAATGCAGAACAGCGCAGGGTGGACATGCCCGCGTGATCCTTCCCACGGTCGTAATGAAACCCGCCGAAACCCAATGACGCCGACGATCGAGACGGCGTTCGCCACCGGCCGCAACAATTTCAATCTGATCCGCCTGATCGCAGCGTGGCTGGTGATCTACAGCCACAGCTGGGCGATCACCGGCAGCGCCGGCGCGGATCTGGTCGGCATGCTCACGCTGCAGAAATCCGCGGGCGCGCTGGCGGTCGACGTGTTTTTCCTGATCAGCGGGTTTCTGGTGGCCGCCAGCGTCCAACGCAATTCGCTGCGCGCATTTCTGCTGGCGCGTGCGCTGCGAATTTATCCGGCGCTGATGGTCTGCGTCATGTTGACTGTCTGCATACTCGGGCCGCTGCTGACCACCGCATCCGATTACTGGGGTGACGCGAAGACCTGGCGTTATCTATGGGCCAACGCCAGCCTGTGGCGCGCGGAATTCTGGCTGCCCGGCGTGTTCGAAACATTGCCGCGCACGGCCGTCAACGGTTCGCTGTGGACACTGCCGATCGAAGGCCGGCTGTATCTCGTATTGATGCTCGCCGGCCTGAGCGGAATGCTCGCGCCGCGACGCTATCTGCCGGCATGGACGCTCGCGATGGTGGCCGCCGGTGCGTTCGCATCTCTGCGTGCGCCGCTGCCGGAACATCTGTCCTATCTCATCTGGGTGACGGCGTTCTTCATCACCGGCACGCTGGGCTGGGTCTATCGCGAACGCATCCGTCTGTCGCCGTGGCCGCTGGCCGCGCTGCTGGTCGGCGCTGCGGCACTGCGCGGCACGCAAGGATTTTCGCTGGCCTACTTTGCGCTGATCGCATACGGCACGCTGTACATCGGACTGGTGCCGCGGCTGCCGGTGATCGAAAAAAATGATCTTTCGTATGGCCTGTATCTATATGGATGGCCGATGCAGCAGCTCGCTTTGCTTGCGGGTGCAGCCAGTATTTTGACCAATACCCTCGCAGCCACTGCACTGGCCCTGCTGTGTGCCGCAGCATCATGGTTTCTGGTCGAAAAGCCTGCACTGCACTGGAAGCGGCGCCTGCTTGCAGCGCCTTCGCCGATATGACGATTGATCGTCAGCGTCGCCGCCTTGCCAGCGGATTGTTGGTCGCACCCGTGCTGGCGACTGCTGCATCCTGTCGGCGCAGCGACGATGCACGTTTAGTGCGCGATGTGAGTCAGCTCGACGCCATCGACGTTGCGGGCGTACTGCGTCCAACCTCCACTGGAGCTGTCTCCGCTGCACTGGAACGCAACCAGATTCCGGTCTCGATCGGCGGCGGCCGCTACAGCATGGGCGGGCAGATCGCATCAACCGGTTCGCTGCATCTGGACATGCGCAGCATGAACGGCCTGCTGCATCTGGATGTTGCCAATCGCCGCGTTCGCGTACAGGCCGGCATGCGCTGGCGCGACCTGCAGACGCTGATCGACCCGCACGATCTTTCCGTGTCGATCATGCAGAGCTACAGCAATTTCAGCATCGGCGGTTCGGTCTCGGTGAATTGCCACGGCCGCTATGTGGGCAAAGGCCCGGTCGCGAACAGCATCGTCGCCCTGCGCATGGTCGGCGCCGACGGCGAAGCGCTCGACCTGAGCCGCGATGCGCATCCGGAGCTGTTTCACGCCGCCATCGGCGGCTACGGCGGTCTGGGCGTGATCACCGAGGTCGAACTCGCGCTGGATGGCAACAGCCGCATTGCACGGGAGGCCGAATTCGTCGATCTGATCGACTATCCCGCCTGGTTCCGCGAACAGATCATTGGCCGTGGCGACGCCGTTTTGCACAACGCAGACCTGGCGCCGCCGCACTACGATCGCCCGCTCGCGATCACCTGGCGACGCACCGAACAGCCGCTGACCATCGCCGAACGACTGATCCCCGAAGGACGCGAGTATGGCCGTGAACAAAGCCTGATCTGGGCGGCGTCGGAGCTGCCGTTCGGCGATGAAGTGCGTGACCGCAAACTCACCCAGCAGCAGGTGCGGGAACACCCGGTGGTGTGGCGCAATCGCGAAGCCAGCCTCGATACCGATTCGCTGGAACCGCGCACCCGCAGGTGGTCGACGTATCTGCTGCAGGAATATTTCATTCCGGCCGCACAGTTTGCTGTCTTCGCGCGCGAGCTGCGCAGGATTTTGATCGCAGATGAGGTCAGTGCGCTGAACGTCTCGATCCGGCATTCACCGGCCGATGCGAACACGCTGCTGCGCTGGGCGCCGCAGGATGTATTTTCGTTCGTGCTGTATTACAAACAGCGGTCATCGCGATGGGCCGACGAGGCGTCGGCGCAGTGGACACGGCGGCTGATCGACGCAGCGCTCGCCAACGGCGGCCGCTATTACCTGCCGTATCGGCTGCACGCGACGAAACAACAGTTCGCCCGTGCGTATCCGGAAGCGGAGACTTTTGCGGCGCTTAAACAGAACATCGATCCACGTTTTCGCTTCCGCAACCGGCTGTGGGAGCGCTATCTGCCACGCTGAGCTGCGATGGCATCAATCCTGCGAGCGTTTGGTTTCTGCTTTCGCCTGTGCGCCGAAGTCCGCGATCCGCCACAGATAAAAGCTGGCGTAACTGCGGTACGGTCCCCAGCACTCACCGCGTTCGGCCAAGGCTTTCGGCGGCAGCATGTCGTCGAGTTTGTCGACGATCTGCGCGCCCTTGCGGATGCCGAGATCGTCGATGGGCAGCACATCAGCGCGTCCGAGGCGGAACATCAACATCATTTCGACCGTCCAGCGGCCGATCCCGCGCACCGGCACCAGCGCGGCGACGATCGCATCGTTGTCCATCGTCGACATCTGCCGCAGTGTCGGAATATCGCCGCGCGATTCGCGAAGCGCCAAGTCGCGCAGCGCGAGCAGCTTGTTTCCCGACACGCCGCAGGCACGAAGCGCGGCATCGTCGCAGCGCGCGAGGGTGTCGCAGTGGAAGCGGTCGCTGCCGATCGCGGTCTCCACGCGGCCGACAATCGTCGCCGCAGCCTTGCCGCTGAGCTGCTGATACAGAATCGCCCGCGCCAAGGCATCCACCGGATCGAATGTCTTGCGCCAGCGCGGATCGGCGTCGATCGCGCCGATGCGCTTCATCCAGGCGCCCAGTTTGCGGTCACGCTTGGCGAGATACTCGTAAGCGGCCTGAGTGTCGAATCCACGGACATGTCTAGGCATGGGATGACTCAGCGTCTAAGCGCGTCGGCGGCATACAGCAGCCAACCGAGGATCAGCAGCGCACCGCCCATCGGCGCAAGCCGGGTTGGCGCGGCAAAAAAATGTGCGGCAACCAGCGAACCCGAAAACAGCAGCACGCCGATCAGCAGCATCCACAGCGCCGTCGTGCCAAAACGGTGGGGTGTTTGCCGCGACAGCGCCGCCAGCGCGATGCCGTGCGCCAAAGCAAACAGCGCCGCCGACTGCAGATTGGTGCGCGCCGCAGCCTCGGCAGCGTGTGCGGCATACGCCGACAAGCCAACGCCCGCAGCCGCGAGCACCGCGCCGGAGGCAGCCAACACGCGATGCGCGGCGCGCGGTTTCATCGGTCATCACTCCAACTGCAGATCCCACAAACGCGAAGCGCCGCATGATGCGGCGCTTCGGGGTGGGTGCTTGAGCCCGCGGACATCGGCTGCGGGTTACTTGATCGCCCAATACGCGGTGAACTGGCCGTCTTCCTTGAATGCGCCTTCAATGCCGCTGTCGTAGACCTCGTACGGACGGTCAGTGACCTCCAGCCCACGCGGCGCCGACCAGGCGCGCAGAGCGTTGCGGACATTTTCGAGTTCACGGATGTAGCCGATGAACTTGGCGCTGACCGCACGACGCGCTGGAATCAGCTCGTACTTCACCGGACCCAGCAAGCCCAAGCCGGTGAGTTCGGTCGTAGCGGTAGCCGCAGCCTCGGCGGTATCGGCCTTGCGTACCGGCTGGGCGACGTCGAACGTATAGGTCTCGCGGCCCTGCTCGCTGGTGATGATGCGCATCGGACCGGCGGCGACAAGACCATTGGCGGCCATGCTGCGGTTGATCCACTCCATGTTGGCGCGCATCGACTTCTCGATCACCGGATCGTCAAATTGCAGCGTACCTGCGGGCACAAACAGCAGATGCTCGGCCGGAATCTGAGCGATGGACAGGCCGGTCAGTTTGTCGCCGTAGACGGCGTAGTCGATGTTCGGGATCGAGGCCAGCATATTGGTGAGCTTACCCAAGCCGAACTTCATGTCGTCGCCAACGTGGCTGCGCACGTACAGTCCGGCGTAGCGACCGAGCAGATTGAAGCCGTATTCGACTTTGTAGCTCTGACTGATTTCGACGTTGCGGTTGTTGTTGCCGGTCGGCTTGAACTTGAACTCGGTGCGCTTGTTCTTGCCCATGCGGTCGTTTTCGATCTGGATCGCGATCAGCTCGTTCGGCACGCTCTCGACAATCTTCCAAGTGCCGCTGCCAACCTGCGATTGGTCCGAGCTGTACTTGAACTCAGCGCCGACGCCAGAGGCCGGCCCGGAAATGGTGGCTTTCATTTTCGGATCGCGCAGCGCGGTGGCGTTCCAATCCCTGAAACGGCTGAAGTTGTTCAGCGTGTCGAAAACGATGGTCAGTTTGCGGTTGGTCTCGATCCGCTCGACCAGATAGCGGCTGGACGGCAGCACGATACCAACAATCAAAAACAGTGCGACAACGATCGCCAGGGAAATCAGAATCTCGATCAGACGGGTCATGCAGGGGCTCTCCGGGACCAATACCCGCTCATGGCGGGCAAGACCCGAATCCTATCAGGGAACCCCGGTGCGGAGCGAGCGTCCGGCAAGGGTTGCGGAAACAGCTGGATGGGCAGAACGCCTCGGCAGCCAAGGTCAAAGCGCGGCATGGTCAGATCAACTGCAGTTCAAAAGCCTTGAGCACCGCCCGGGTGCGGTCGCGTACGCCAAGTTTGGACAGAATATTCGACACGTGATTCTTGATAGTGCCCTCGGCGACGCCCAGCGAATTGGCGATCTCCTTGTTGGAAAAGCCCGAAGCCATCAGCCGCAGGATTTCGGTCTCGCGGTCGGTCAGCGGGTCCGGCCGGTCGAGGCTGACGAAATCGTTGCGCATGTGCTCCAGGCCAGACAGCAGTCGCTGGGTGACTGCCGGCTGCACCAGCGAGCCTCCGCCAGCGACGGCCTGGATCGCGCCAACCAGTTGATCCAGCGAGACATCTTTGAGCAGATAGCCCTTGGCTCCGGCTTTCATACCGGCAAACACCAGCTGATCGTCGTCGAAGGTGGTCAGAATGATGGTGGGCGGCAGCTGGTTGAGCTTGCTGAGGGCCTGCAGCGCCTCCAGACCGGACATCGCCGGCATCCGCATGTCCATCAACACCACATCGGGATTGATCTGTGGAATGAGTTCAACCGCCTGACGCCCGTCGGACGCCTCAGCGACTACTTCTATCCCCTCGGCAAGCGCAAGGAGTGAACGGATACCCTGGCGTACCAGGGTCTGATCGTCGACCAGACAAACGCGAATCATGTCGCCTCCTGTTGCTTCATAACGGAAACTTGCTTCGTAACGGAAACGCGCCAGCCGGTCCGGGCAGGTCGCGGTGGCGGGACAGCGGGCCGTCTCACCTTGGGGAATACGTGGAACAGGCCGGGAGGGAGGCAATCGCTACACAACGACCGGAGGCCGATAGCCATCATGCGGCGACCTCGCCGGCGGGCGGTTTGCCCATCGGCGCCTGTGCGAGCCGCAGCGGCAGGCCCATCCGGTCCGGTGCCTGCACCACCGGCAGGGATAATGTGAGGCAAAAGCCGCTGCCAGGCTGGGTCTTGATGTCGACTTCGCCGCCGTAGGCTCTCAATCGTTCGCGCATGCCACGCAGCCCATTGCCGGCCACTGGGCTCTCGGCGC
Source organism: Lysobacterales bacterium (assembly GCA_031419075.1). GTDB lineage: Bacteria > Pseudomonadota > Gammaproteobacteria > Xanthomonadales > Xanthomonadaceae > Lysobacter_I. The sequence goes on along the minus strand of JANOKD010000092.1, from coordinate 41,508 downwards.
CGCGTCCATTGTCGCGGGCCTGCAGTTCGATGCCGTCCTCGCGCCAGCAGTAGTGCAGATCCAGTATCGTCGCCTGGGCGTGGCGCACCACATTGGTGACGATTTCCTGGGTGCAGCGCAGCAACACGTGAGCGCGCTCGGGGTCATCGATCAAAAACGGAACCGGCAGCCGCATCTGGATATGCAGGCCGGGGACGTTATCGGCCAGCGGCATCAGGGTGGCCGCCATGTCGATGGCGTCGCTGTCGCGAATCTGGCTGACCGCCTCGCGGACATCGCTGAGCAGCAGCTTGGCCAGCGTATGGGCCTGTTGAACATGGTCCTGCGCCTTGCCTTCAGCCAGATGGATCGCAACTTCCAGGTTCAGGCTCAGCGCGGTCAGGTGGTGCCCCAGCAGGTCGTGGAGTTCGCGGGAAATGCGCGTGCGTTCATTGACCCGGACGCTTTCGGCCAACAGCGCACGAGTCGCCCGCAGCTCCGAATTCAGCCGACGCTGATCCTCCCGGGCCTGCGCCTGTTGGCGGGCAACGAGGCTGGTCGCGAACACGAAGCCCGCAAACCCTGCATACAGCAACGACTGCATGACCGCCTCGAACAGCGGAAACTCAAGGCCGCGGACGAACACCGGCACCACCACCAGCTGGCTCAACACCAGCCAGGCCACGCCCATCGGCAGCGGCAGCATCCAGGGCAGCACGCAGGCCGCCACCATCAGCAATACGCTGCCCAGCCCGGTTTCGCTGTAGTAGCAAACCCCGATCGCGGAAATGCTCATGACGACCAGCAGAATGAAATCGACCGGAGTGGGTCGGCGGGTGCCCAATCCGCGTGTGAGCCAGGCATAGGCCGCGCCGAACGCGGCGTATGCTAACCAGCCCAACCAAGGCTGCATCCACGAGTACACCAGCGGCACGCCGATCACCGCCCAGGTGAAGAGTCCCGAGTAGCGCAGCAGCCGACTATGGTCCAAACGCGCAATCATGGCCGCAGTGTAGGCCAGTGCCCGCGCCCTGCATCCCACCGGAAGTCATGCATGGCGCAAGTTCGCGCCGATCGAAAAAACCCGCCGACCTCGCCGGGTTCAGGCACACGTGCGATAATTTCGCGCCCTTACCGTGCTGGCCCCCGCCCCGCACGCCACTGCCGGAGCCATTGGAATGTCGATTGTCATCCGCGACGTGCGCGAGCACGAGCTGGATTCCGTCCTTGCCCTTAACAATGCCGCCGGCCCTACGATCCTGCCTTTCGACCAGATCCGTCTGCGTCATTTCTTCGACTTCGCCGAATACTTCCGGGTAGCGGAGCGCGACGGCACTCTCGTTGGCTTCATGATCGGTATGGGCAATGATGCCGATCACGACAGCAGCAATTTCCGCTGGTTCGATCAGCGATACCCTCATTTTTTCTACATCGACCGCATCGTGGTCGCCAGCCGCCGCCGCGGCGGCGGCGTGGGCCGCGCGTTTTACGCGGATGCACAAAGTTACGCAGAGCTGCGCTATCCGCAGCTGGCCTGCGAAGTGTTTCTCGATGCCGGCAGCGACACGTCCCGCCCCGATCCCGCCCTGCTGTTCCACGGCAGTTTCGGGTTCCGCGAAGTCGGTCAGCAGCTGATGTCCGAAACCGGTCTGCGCGCCTCGATGCTGATGAAAGATCTCTGCAGTTACCCGTGGGTGCGCGACACCTACGGCGCGCACCTGCCGGATGTGCCCTGGCTGGCGGCGCCTCGGATCGAGCCGCAGCCGCCGCGCGCCACCGGGACCAACGCATGAGCGCGGCAACCACCGCGAACTATGAATTGGCCGGCGATCTGAAGATCGGTCAGGTCGGCATCGCCAACCTGCGCGTGCGCACGCTCGACGTGGAGCGTCTCGGCGCGGAGATGCGCGACCGCGTCTCGCGCGCGCCGAAACTGTTCGAACGCGCCGCAGTGATCGTCGACTTCGGCGCACTGCCAGGCACGCCGGACGTTGCCAGCGCGCGCGCGCTGTTCACCGTGCTGCGCGAGGCGGGCGTGATTCCGGTCGCTCTGGCCTGGGGCAGTGGCGACAACGAGCGTCTGGCGGTCGAACTGGGGCTGCCGCTGCTGGCGAAATTCCGCGCGCAGTACGAGCCGGCGAGTGGTTCTGTAGGAGCGACGGAAGTCGCGACCGCACGCCCGGATGCTCCTGTCGCGGCTTCCGCCGCTCCTACAAAAAGCACGCCCACCCCCGCCGGCGATATCGGCATGGTGCACACCGCACCGATCCGTTCGGGCCAGCAGATCTACGCCGAACTGCGTGACCTCACCGTACTCGGCACTGTCGGCGCCGGTGCCGAAGTGATCGCCGACGGTTCGATTCACGTTTACGGCGCACTGCGCGGACGCGCGCTCGCCGGCGCACGCGACAACGACAAAGCCCGCATTTTCTGCCGCGAGTTCCACGCCGAACTCGTCGCGATCGCGGGGCACTACAAGGTCATGGAGGATCTTCCGGCCGAACTGCGCGGCAAAGCCGTGCAGGTGTGGCTGGACAACGAACAGATCCATATCGCCGCGCTCGCCTGAGCCGGCTCGCCTTACATCGGCCCGCCTCCACGGGCACGACATCATCGGGAGAAAGACATTGGCTGAAGTTATCGTAGTCACATCGGGCAAGGGCGGCGTCGGCAAGACCACCTCCAGCGCCAGCCTCGCCTGCGGCTTCGCGCGGCGCGGCAAGAAAGTCGCGGTCATCGATTTCGACGTCGGCCTGCGCAATCTCGATCTGATCATGGGCTGCGAACGCCGCGTGGTGTACGACTTCGTCAACGTCATCCACGGCGAGGCCTCGCTGCGGCAGGCGCTGATCAAGGACAAGCGGTTCGAAACTCTTTATCTGCTTGCAGCTTCGCAGACCCGCGACAAGGACGCGCTGACCAAAGAAGGCGTCGAGAAAGTGCTGAAGGATCTGGCCGACGACGGCTTCGACATCATCCTTTGCGACTCGCCTGCCGGTATCGAAAAAGGCGCATTTCTGGCGATGTATTTCGCCGACCAGGCCGTGGTGGTGGTGAACCCGGAAGTCTCCAGCGTGCGCGACTCCGACCGCATCCTCGGCCTGCTCGCTTCGAAGACCAAGCGCGCCGAAGACGGCGAGCGCGTGAAAGAACATTTGCTGCTCACCCGCTACAGCCCGGCGCGCGTGGAAACCGGCGAAATGCTCAGCATCAAGGACGTCGAGGACGTGCTGGGGCTGAAAACCGTCGGCGTGATTCCCGAATCGCCGGACGTGCTGAACGCCTCCAACAAGGGCGAGCCGGTGATCCTCGATATGGAATCCAACGCCGGCCAGGCGTACGACGACGCCGTCGCCCGGCTGCTTGGCGAGGATCGCCCGATGCGCTTCACCCAGTACGAGAAGAAAGGTTTCTTCAGCAAGCTGTTCGGAGGTTGAGCGCATGTCTCTCTTCGACTTCCTGAAGCCCAAGAAGAACACCGCATCGGTCGCCAAAGAGCGGCTGCGGATCATCGTCGCGCAGGAACGCAGCAGCCGTGGTGCGCCGGACTATCTGCCGATGCTGCAGCGCGAACTGCTGGAAGTGATCCGCAAGTATGTGAGCGTGGATGTCGACGCGGTCAAAGTGGAAATGGCGAAGGACGGCGACCACGACGTGCTCGATATTTCGGTCTCGCTGCCCGACGGCCGCCCGTCGCCGACCTGACCCGTTCTGTAGGAGCGGCGCAAGCCGCGATTGCCTCATGCCAAGCAATTCGATCGCGGCTTGACCGGCCTTCAGTCGTTGAAAGTCACCGCTCCCACAGAACCCGATGTCCTCACCATCGGCGATATCAATCTCGCCGATGTGGTATCGCTGCTCGCCCGCTATGCGCTGCGTTTCGAGCTTGTCGACGATGGTGCATCGATTCCAGCAACATTCTGGGGCGAGCGCGAAGCCGGCCTGATCGGCAGCACTGTCTACGCACGCCGCGACACGCCGCTGCATTCGCTGCTGCATGAAGCCTGCCATCTGATCGTCATCCCGCCCGCACTGCGCGCGCATGTCCACACCGACGCCAGCGACTCGCAGCTGGAAGAAGATGCGACCTGCTATCTGCAGCTGCTGCTGGCCGATGCGCTGCCCGGTTTCGGAATCGAACGCGCGTTCGCCGATATGGACGCCTGGGGCTACACCTTCCGCCTGGGCTCAGCGAAAGCCTGGTTCGTCGATGACGCCGAAGACGCTGCGGCCTTTCTGCAGGCCCTACCCCATCTCTCAGAAGGATTTGCCGGCCTCTCGCACTGGGAGAATGATCGCGGGTAAGGGTCCGGCGGCCCGAGCCCTTGCGCCAACGGGCGCGGAACACTAGCCTCGCGGGCTTGAGCCATCCGGCATCGGAGAGTCCCCGTGAACCATCGCACCACCCTTCTGGCCCTCGCTATCGGCGCTGGCCTGCTGTCGCTTTCCGCCTGCCAGAAAGATGTCCCCAAAGAGACCACCGACACCGGCTTGATCGCGCCACCCAAAGCCGACGCCAGTGCCGACGCCTTCGTCGCCCGGATCAATGCGGAATACAAGGCGATGTATCCCGACCTGACCGCAGCGCAGTGGCTGTCATCGACCTATATCAACGACGACAGTCAAGCCGTCGCGGCGAAGGCGAACGAACGCTTCCTGACCCTGCTCAACACCTGGATCAAAGCCTCAAAACCGTTCGAAGGTCAGCCGATGTCGCCCGAAAGCGCGCGCGCGATCCTGCTGCTGAAGCTGTCCACCGCGATGCCGCCGCCGGATGATGCCAAGAAGCTGGAAGAACTGACCAAGATCGCGACCAGGATGGAAGGCGAATACGGTTCCGGCAAGTACTGCACCGATCCTGCCGACCCGAAAACATGCCGTGACCTCGGCGCACTCAGCGAAGTGCTGGCCGACCCGAAAAATCGCGATTACGACAAACAGCTCGAAGCCTGGCAGGGCTGGCACACGGTCTCGCCGCCGATCCGCAAAGATTACGTGCGCTTCGTCGAACTGGTGAATGAAGGCGCAAAGGGCATGGGTTTCGCCGACGCCGGGGAGATGTGGCGCTCCGGCTATGACATGACGCCGGCTGAAATCGCTGCCGAAACCGACCGCCTCTGGGGCCAGGTCAAACCGCTGTACGAACAGCTGCACTGCTACACCCGCACCAAGCTGCAGACCCAGTACGGCGCAGACAAAGGCCAAGTGGCCGGCGGCATGCTGCCCGCGCATCTGATGGGCAATATGTGGCAGCAGGACTGGGGCAATTTGTGGGACGTGCTGGAACCCTACAAGGGCGCGGGCAGCCTCGATATCAACAGCGCGCTGAAAAAACAGTACGAACAAAACTATGCCCAGGCCGTCGCCAAAGCCGGCGCTGATGCCAACAGCGCAACGCTGGTCGAAGCCGAACGCGAAGCGCAGCTGCTGACCGCCAAACAGATGACCCAGCGCGCCGAGGATTTCTATGTCTCGCTGGGCATGCCCAAACTGCCGGAAAGTTACTGGCAGAAAACCCAGTTCATCCAGCCGCGCGACCGCGATGTGGTCTGCCACGCCAGTGCGTGGGACATGACCATGACCGGCGACGTGCGCACCAAGATGTGCATCAAACCGAACGAGGAAGAGTTCACCACGATCTATCACGAACTCGGCCACGTTTATTACTATCTCGCGTACAACGATAAGCCGCCGCTGTTCCAGACCGGCGCACACGACGGCTTCCACGAAGCCATCGGCGACACCATCGTGCTGGGCATGACCCCGAAATATCTGGAATCGATCGGCCTGGTCAACGCACAGCAGCAGAGCAACGAAGCCCTGATCAACGCGCAGATGCGGATGGCGCTGGCGAAAGTTTCGTTCATGCCCTTCGGTCTGATGATCGACCGCTGGCGCTGGGGCGTGTTCGACGGCTCGATCAAACCCGACGGTTACAACAAAGCCTGGTGGGAACTGAAAGCCAAATACCAGGGCGTGGCGCCGGCCACCGCGCGCGGCGAGGAATTCTTCGACGCCGGCGCGAAATACCACGTTCCCGGCAACACCCCGTACACCCGCTACTTTCTCTCGCACATCCTGCAGTTCCAGTTCTACAAATCGCTGTGCGACGCCGCAGGCCACAAAGGCCCGCTCTACGAATGCAGCTTCTACGGCAACCAGGAAGCCGGCAAAAAATACTGGGCGATGCTGGGCAAAGGCGCCAGCCAACCGTGGCAGAAAACCATGAAAGAACTGACCGGCGGCGAAAAGATGGACGGCTCCGCGGTGCTGGAATACTTCGCCCCGCTGCAGACCTGGCTGAAGCAGCAGAATGAGGGGCAGAGCTGTGGGTGGCAGGTGTCGCCGGTCGCGGCGGCACCGGCAACACCGCCCCCTAAACAGGGCTAATCTGAGCCGGGCGTCCATCGGGGGCAGGACGTCCAGCGATCTGGTCCGCGCGGCTGCTATACGGCCGCGCCTGACATCAAGATCTTGTGGTAACGGCATTGCCCCCCACGGTTCTATTAGAGGCAGGGACATGCCGAATCGAACGAGCGGCAGCGAAGGGCCGTCAAACTGGTATCGCGTCGGAGATGCGGTCGTCGAGCCCGATCGCCTGCGTGTCCGGGTGGACGGCATCGAAAAACGTCTCGAGCCGCGCGTGATGAGGCTGCTCAACTATCTGGCGACCAAGCCGCAGCGCATTTTCAAAACCCACGAGCTGTTGAAAGACGTCTGGGACAACAAGGACGTAGACGATAACGCGATCAGTTCCGCCGTCCGCAAGCTGAGGCGCGCGCTCGGCGACAGCGTACGCAATCCGCGCTACATCGAATCGGCCAGTGGCGAAGGATATCGACTGATCGCAGACGTATCCGGCCCAGGTGCACCCTCACCCGTTCTGGAAGCCAAACCGGGCGTCTGGACGCGCAATCCATATGTCGGTCTCGATGCATTCAACGGCACTCAAGAGGATATCTTCTGCGGCCGGCATCAGACAACCTGCGATCTGATCGAAGTACTGCGGCGGCAACTCGATAACCAACGTCGTTTCGTGCTCGTCCTCGGGCCCAGCGGATCGGGCAAGACGTCGCTGTTGCAGGCCGGCGTCGTTCCGGAATTATGCAGAAGCAGTGGTGTGAATCATCCGCACGCACTCTCCGTGGCGCGTTGCGACCTGTCGGCCTGCCGCGACCGTGCCGCACAGATGTGCTTAATCGAAGCACTCGCTACCTGGACGCTGGGCAGCCGGCAAGTCTTCGGACCGGAATCGCCCGGCGAGCGCGCCGCACGTCTGCTCGCGCGCGAAGAAGCTATCACCGCCACGATCGGCGATGCGTTCAAAAAGCATCTCTCCCGCGAGCTATCCGAACAGCCGCTCGCGCATCTGCTACTAGTCGTGGATCACGCCGAGACACTGGTGTCCTCACGAGCTGTCTCGGACGATGAACGTCGCGGCTTCGCGCAGTTGCTGATGCGCCTGTGCGCGACGCCGCGCGTGGCGGTGCTGATGGTCGCGCGCAGCGACGATTACGCAAAACTCATGGCGATACCGGAAATTTCTGCCCTGGATGGCGGCGACGGCAGTTTCTACGTCGGCCCGCCAAAGCCAGAGGACATTGCTGACATCATCCAAAAACCCGCCGCGCAGGCGGGGGTGACGTTCGAGCGCGACGCGCGCAGCGGCCATACACTGGACGAGGTGCTGCGCAATGCGACCGCCGGCCGGCCGGATGCGCTGCCGCTACTGCAATACACGCTGGAGGCCTTGTACGAAAAATGCGTGGAACGCGACACCAGACATGTTCAGGGCCAGGATCGCGGCGAATCCGACGGCCGCAGCAGCGAGGGCGGCAAGCGTCGGGAACTGCGCTTCGCCGACTACCGCGAAATGGGCGAGCTGGCCGGCTCGATCGGAAAGCGCGCCGAAAAAGTATACGAGTCGCTTCCGGACGAAATGCGCAAGAACATGGATGCGGTTTTCGCGGCGCTTATCGCGTTTCCAGTGGACAGCGACGTCCCCTACTGTCGAATGGCACCACATGCGGCACTGCGTTCCCCGCACGCGCGAGACTTGGCAGATGCCTTCGTGAACGCGCGGCTGTTTGTCAGTCACGATCGCGAGATCGACCATGCGCCCGTCTTCGCCCTTGCACACGATGCAGTGCTGCGCAACTGGAAACGCGCGGTCGACTGGTCCACGCAGAACAAACCGCTCAAGCAGGCCGGCGAACGGCTGCGCGTGGATGCCGAGCGATGGAAGAAGAGCGGCCGGCGCGCCGATCACCTCCTCAACCCCGGCGAACCCCTGCTCGTCGCCACGGCTGCAGCGGACCGGTTCCCCGACGACGTGGATGCCGTGCAGCGCGAATATCTGCATGCCTCGCAGCGCTTGGCGCATCGCAGCCGCCGGCTGCGCCACGGCGCAATCATCGCGCTCTGCGTCTTCAGCTTGGTATCCACCGCGTTGGCGCTGTTTGCGTTCAGTTCGCTTGACCGGGCAGAACAGGAGCGCCGCAAGGCGCAGGCACTGACCAGCTACATGCTTGTCGACTTGGCAGAAGAATTGCGACCGAGCGGAAACATCGAATTGCTCGACGAAATCAGCAAACGCGTACTAGCGCAGATCGAGAAGCGGCTGATCAACGATATGGATCGTGACGATCTCATCGGATATTCGCAGGCCTTGCGCACCCGGGGAGAAGTGAATATGGCTCGCGGGCAAGACGAAGAAGCGGAAAACTTGTTCCAACAGGCGAGTGAGTCAGCAAACCGCGCGTGGAACATGGACCGCAAGTCGAATGAGGCACTGTACGAACTTGGACAGGTCGCCTTCTGGAATGGCTCTCAGAAAAGAAATAAAAAAAGATACGACGATGCCGCAAAGGAATGGAAACACTATCTTGATATCAGCGAAGAGCTTTACAGGCGCGACCCACATGAACCGATGTGGATGATGGAACGAGGCTATGCTCTGACCAATCTGGGCGTGCTCGCCTCGGATGTTGATCGACCGCAGGAAGCGTCCACCCGGTTCAAGGCCGCCGCCATCTGGCAGGAGAAAGCATCGTCGCTACCGGCAGGAAGGAAGAAACTGGACTGGCCATACCAAGTCATCGTCACGCAATCGTGGATCGCGCGCAGCGAATATGAAGCGGGAAAAATCGAGTCGTCGGCGAAGAATTATGGCCGGCAGATCGCCGCGTTAGCGACACTCATCGACGAGCATCCCAAGTTCATCGACTGGGAACACCAGCAATCTGGCTTCTTGAATATGGCGGCCGAGATCGACCTATTGCGCGGGCGACTTGAAGAAGGTGAACGCAAAATTGAAGATAGCATCACCATACTGTCCCGGATCACTCGTCTGGAACCGAAAAACCTTGGCTGGAAGCGCGACCTAGCGAAAGCACACTTGGTCGCGTGTGATATCGCGCGCGCGCGCGGCCGACTGGATGCGGCGGTAGAGCATGTTGTGGACGCGACCGATGAAGCCGCAAAGCTGGGCGATCCCAACAATCTCAGGGCGGACACGCAGCGAATGATACTCGTGATCAAACTGCGTCGAGCACAACTTGGGCTGAGCGACATGCAAGAGGCCGACAGCGCGATCGTTGATCTGCATGAACTCGCAGCAAAATTACCGAGCGAATCGGCGATCGCAGTCGCACTGGCCGAAGGATTACTATGGCGTGGCCGTAGCGCGGCGGCCAAGGGTCGAGCTGATGCGGCACGCGCCGACTGGCGGGGCGCAGACAGAGCGCTTTTCAGGCATTTGCAAGACAGCCATAACGTCAAGCTCATCATGGCGCACGTGGCCACAAAAAAGTTGCTCGGCGAAGGACAGTCCGTCGTCTCCGAGTGGGCTTGGCTACGCAGCGTCGGCGTACACGACAGCGCCTATATTCTTCGATAAAGCGCTGCCCGGACTATAGTCGCGCCGCATGATATCGATCTGAGCCGCCGACGATGCCGATCCCATGCCGACGACACGATCGCGCCAGCTTAGCCTGTGTCAGGCGGCAGCTCTTACGGCGAATCAGAGATCCTTTCGTCCGGTACCTCTCGCCGCGCCTCTCCCATCACATCCACCGTTCCATCGAATCCCGCCCATTGGCGCGAGAAAGCTTCATCCCCCATCACCCAGCTACGCTTGCAAGGAACTGTGCCATGGAACCTGATCACGACGTCAATATCCCTAACGACGGAAGGCATTTCGAGCTGTCGATGCGCCCCGAGAACGACACCGTCGAATCGATCCAGCGCATCGCGCGCCGGCAAGCGACAGATATGGGCGAAGATCTCGACAGTGTTTGCTTCTTCCGAAGCATTCCGAGTGACATTCCCGGCACGGTGTACAGACGGAAAGCGACGCTCCACAAACACGTTAATCATTGCCCAGTAAAACTTGAAATCACCTACGTGCCTGGTACGATTGCGGCCAGATACCGATACTGGTGGGAACTCGTCGATATCCTCTATCGCACTCTCTCAAGTGAGCAGACGCTGGAATTGGTAATGGATTCTAAGCAGGCGCGAGGCGACGGAACCCCAAGGTTCTACTTCGAAAAGCTCAAACAAAGTCCGGACCACGACATGCGCTACATCCATGCTGTCGAATGCAAGACTATCGTTGATCCGTCTCTGGAAGACGACCCAAACGCACAATGGATCTCAGTCAGCAAGGAGAAGAAGTTCCCGGTCAACACCCGACGCGTCCGCCTGACCTTGCGTCTACCTACCGATAGCCCCTCCGCATTCGACCTCAAGGTCGACGTGCGGGATGCCGAAGGCGGGACCATCGGGTGCGATCCCCAAGTCGGCAACGACCCGCCCCAACCCGATATTTGACGGGCCCTAGCCAAGGACGCGACAGGCGGATCCGCTGATCGATGGCTGCTAATCCCGGCAGCACGACCTGAATGGGCTTGTGCGGTCCTGATACACGTCATGGCAGCTACCAGCGCAAATCATTCGGCCAAACCGGCGGGGCATCCACAGCGGATCCAGTTCCTTTCGACCCGCTCGAGAACGAATTTGAAAGGACGTATTTCATTCGGGATGCTCCTCCTCGGCTCCAAGCTCTCCAGTTGCGAACAACTCCAAATCAGATCTTCCTTTTAATACAATCAGTTGCGCCGACACAATGCCGTCAGGATTTGTCAGGCAGGTTTAAGAGAGAGTGCATGCCGGCCTCGCTGCCGGCGGCATCCACGTAGGGATGACGTCGGAAGCGAAGGCCGCCCGGCCTCGTCCGAGGCCGGGACATCCGTCTACGGAGTCCGTCATGACCATGCCTGCTTTTGGTGCCGACGCGGTGCCCGCCTATCCGTTCGAGTTCGATGCCTCTTCCGAAGATTTGCCCACCCCGGCCGATGCTGCTGCCATGACCGTGGCAGACACGACCCCAGCGCCGACCCCCGAGGCGCCGACTGCAGCTGGCGCCCCTGCTCCCGCTCCGAGGCCCTCGACGCCTGCATCGCCGCCGGCCCCACGTTCACCTTCCATCGTCGTCCTGCGCGGACGCGTGCTGCTGGACGCCGACGTGCTGCGCACGCTGCGCGAAAAGCTCCTGCTGAGCCAGAGCGCTCTGGCCGAACGGTGCTTCCAACAGCGCATCCAGGTGTCGATCGCCACGATCAAGCGCGCCGAGACTTGGCACCCAGTGCGCTACCGCATCGCGCACGACTTGGCACGCATTTTCGCGGTGTCTGTCGACGATCTGCTGCACTGACGCCAGCACTGTAAGGATCGCTTCGGCTGCACGACAGTCGCCGGCGCACTCGCTCCGGCGACTATGTGTTCATACCTAACAACAGCGTCTTGCGCGCGCAAGACGACGCGATCGATGTCGGGATACCGACTGCAAAGGCAGTCGCTGACGAGCCTCCTTTGCCGAACGCGATCAACGGCAGCGATTCGTAATCGCGGCGTTGGAAGACAGCTTGAAGATGTCGATTTGAAACCATTTAGATGCCTCAACCCAAATGAAAACCAGGCCAATCTACTTGTCCGACTCCAGATCGACGCGAATCGGAAATTCACGAGACCACATTGCTTTTTACCTTACGGAGCCAATTATGCCGACTTACAAGGTCAAGCTTTCTGAAAGAGAGAGAAGGAACATTTCAAACGCCGAACACATCTCCGAACTCGGTTTGAAGATGCTTTCTAGCCTAAACCTGCAGTCTCGCGATTTACAGTTTTTGGGGAATCCACCCTCCGGCGGAAGCAGCACGATTTATCTCGAACTCTATATCGAGGCCATACCTGCATCAGGTCCGGATTCAGAAAAAATTGAAATGATATGGCAAGACACTGACATCACCTTCATGACCAACTACGTACCCCAAGTGCTAAATATCGACTTGGTGAGTCGCGAATTGTTCAATGGGGCGCCCCGCTTCAGGTTCTATGATTTCATGAGCGAGAACAACGATCTTGTCGTGAAGGTGGACCATCGGATCGATGGTGACCAAAATGCACAGCGACACCCGAAATCCAAACCGTTTCGTGAAAACTGCAGCGAGGTAGCTATTTATTTTCAAATGAGCACGCACAAGGATGACAAATCCGTCCCTTTCAAATTCACACTTAGAGTGATCGATTTGGCGAACAAGGTGATTCTCAACCCTGATCCCCAGGTTGGCAACGACCCTCCGTAATGACTGAATGAGATACCGACCGCCACCCACATAGCACCTGCGTGCGGTCGGCTTCATCCGGGACACTGCGTCATGATTTTTATGTATGCCATCAGGGACAACAGCATGAAAACGAATTCCTCCCTACTCCGATCTCTCAGCATCACGATCTGCATCGCTGCGCTCATGACGACCGGCTGCGCGCGATTGAACTCGATCCATCGCGGCAAATCCGTACCGAGCGACCGAGGTCATGTCCTCAGCATCGATGCAAAACAACGCGCGATCATTTCTGTTCCCGCTCATCTGGCGAGTGGGCAGACCGAAGCCGCACCGATTATGCGCTTCTGTTCCGAGCCGCCGCCGGATGTCTTCACGGCAATCGCGACGGGGTATGGGGTCAAAGCGCTCTTCAGCAGCGAAAAGACACGCCAGGAGATCGGCGCGGAGATCCAGCAGACAATCAGCGAGAATGCCGCGACGATCGCCAAGACGCAGACGGTCAATATCCTGCGCGAAATGATGTTCCGCAATTGCGAACGTTTTCTCAGTGGTGCGGCAAGCGCGGACGAATTCATCGTACAGGCAGCACGTGACCAGCGCGCGATTGTGCATGTGCTCGCGGTCGAGCAGCTGACAGGCGCCGCAAGGGCCCAGTCGGCCGCACTGACAACACTAGCGAAGACCGCCGCTTCAGGCGTCAGCAGCGAATCGATCCAGTCACTTGCCAAGGCTCGGGGTGATGTACAGACCACGCAAGCAGCAGCCGACAAGGCGAAGTCTGAAGCGGCTGCATTGCCCCCGCTCGGCGCTTGTCAAACTGGCAAAGATGCCTACAAAGACAGTGGCGCCAGCGACGACGAGATCAGAGCAAAGAACGCCGCCTGTCAGACGTCTACCAAGGCCGACACCGACGCCAAATCTGCTGCCGAGCACTACGCCATCATAAAGAAAGCAGTCGAAAAGCAGGAGGCATTGTCGACCGAAGCCAGCGGCGATGCCAAAGCGATCGCCAGCAGTGCTGAAGCGGTCAGCCGACATGTCGCCGATGCCGTCATCGAGATCGTTCGGATGAACAACAATTTCAGCGAGTTGGAGATGACCTGCGTCGTGTTCCTGCGGAATCTGAAAAGCCTCGCATCGAGTCCCGACACCCTAGCCATGCTTTCTGACGGAGAAGATAGTTTCAAAAGCACGTGCCTGAAACTTCTAAAAGCTGTCGGAGAACGCGACGAAACAAGAATTGACTACGAGCGGCTGATGATCGAGCAGGATGCTGTGCTCATCCGAAACGCTGTCGATGAAGAAATTTCAAATGCTCTCCCTGAATCGGAAAATGTCTGGAAATATATATTCAGTGCATCCAGTGTCGACGCCAACGCGCTGTCAGCACTGGAAGCAAAAGCAGGCATTCGGATCAATAGCGCTGTCAAACAAAGGATGCTTGCATCGAAAAACGTGAACGAATTCAACGCTGCTTTCGCGGGCCTCGTGAAAAAGCATCGCACTGCACTCAATGCAGCGGCATCGCAGTAATCGATACATATTCCATATCCGTCAACCGACAAAGGAGCATCGCAATGTCGTTCGAAATACACATGATAGTCGCCGACAACAGAGTTAAGGCGTTGGCCAGAATCGCAGTGATTGCCGCAGGCCGCAGCCACTTGCTGCTATCTTCTGGATTCCGGTCACGGGTCACGTTCGAAGATCTCGACGATGCGCCTTCCGGTTACGATCGCGATGCACAGCAAAGACCGCTCTACTGCGCCGTCGCCCGAGTGGATGCCTGACCGCACATTGAGGAGCGTGTTTCGGCAACGCTGACGTCTGAGTGGCCGAGCGGTTTCGCTGATTGACCCGAATAGCACTTGCTTACAGCATTTCATCCTCGCGAATGCGGGGATCCAGCGTCTTTCTTTGGATGGAAAGAGATGAAGTCGCTGGGTTCCCGCGTTCGCGGGAACGACGAGATTGGGGATTGCGACGCTTGAATAGGTGCTACTCCTGACTAATCAGCTTTTTTTTGCCGTGGGATGACTTCGCTGTGGCAACCACTCCGGGCCTGCGCGATACTCGCCCAATGACCACGCCCACCCGCACCACAGACCTCGCCCCCCAACCCCTAACCCACGCCACCGCCCTACCGGCGCGCTTCTACGCCGACCCTGCAATGGTGGCGCTGGACCGCAAGCTGATTTTCGATCGCAGCTGGCAACTCATCGCCAATGTCTGCCAGCTGCGCAATGCCGGAGATCACGCCATCGCCGATCTCGGCGGGCTTCCAGTGATCGCCGTGCGCGGCGCCGATGAGGTGATCCGGGTGATGCACAACGTATGCAGGCATCGCGCGGGGCCCATCGCACAGTGCGATGGACTGGGTGCGAAGTCACTGCGCTGTCGTTATCACGGTTGGACGTATTCGCTGGAAGGGCAACTGCGCACCGCTACCGAAATGAGTGGTGCCACCGATTTTGATGTGAGCGATATCCGGTTGCCGCAGCTAGGGGTGCGGGTGTGGCAGGGGTTGGTGTTTGCGGCGGTGGACGTGGCGCTGGCACCGCCGTTCGAGGCTTTCGTCGCTGGGATCGACGCGCGAATTGGTGCTGATTGCGATCTGGCATCGTTTACGCATCACCACCGCGTGGGTTATGACATCGCCTGCAACTGGAAAGTTTACGTCGACAATTATCTTGAGGGCTATCACGTCCCGCATATCCATCCGGAGCTGAATCGCCTGCTCGACTATCGCAGCTATGTCACCGAAACGGCGGAGTGGTATTCGTTCCAGTTCAGCCCGCTGGAAAGCGGCGACGGGCTCTACGGCAGCGGCGATGCGCTGTATTACTGGCTGTGGCCGAATACGATGTTGAATATTTTGCCAGGTCGCTTGCAGACCAATCGCATCATCGCCAAAGGTGCGGAGCGCTGCCGCGTCGAGTTCGATTTCTATTACACGCCAGACGATTCCGACGCCGGCCGTGCGCGACGCGACGCGGATCTTTCGTTCAGCGATGTGGTGCAGGATGAGGACATCACCATCTGCGAAGATGTGCAGCGCGGGCTGGCATCAGGTTCGTACGAGGCCGGTCGCTTGAATCCGCTGCGGGAAAATGCGGTGCATCATTTTCATGAGTTGCTGCGTCGCATGTATCGCGAAGCCTGATGGTTTTTCTGATAAACCCTCAACCGCAATGCGTTTGTGGGAGCGACGCGAGTCGCGACGCCGAAGCCTTTGATTTGATTTTCCTTCTCCCCGTACAGCGGGGAGAAGGTGGCGCTCAGCGCCGGATGAGGGGCCAACGCAGCCGCAATGCGTCACGAAGAGCGCCCCTCACCCGCCCTTCGGGCACCCTCTCCCCGTGCGCGGCACGGGGAGAGGGGAGATCTTTTGGCTTGCCGCGCGACTTGGAATCAGCGGCAAGGGCGTCGCTCTCACAGAATCGACGACCCGCAGCAGCGACCATCGTATGAGCACATCGCATCGCCCGCTCGGTCTGTGGTCAGCCATCGCGCTGGTCGCGGGCAATATGATCGGCAGCGGGGTGTTTCTGCTGCCCGCATCGCTGGCTCCGTACGGCGCAATCAGTCTGATCGGCTGGGGCATTACCCTCGGCGGCGCGCTGGTGCTCGCACTTACGTTTTCGCGTTTGGCTGCGCGCGGTGCACATGCGGGCGGGCCTTATGCGTATGCGCGCGAAGCCTTCGGCGACACCACTGGTTTCGCCATCGCGTGGAGTTACTGGATTTCGATCTGGTGCGCCAACGCCGCGATTGCAGTGGCGTTCGCCGGCAGTCTGGGCAGTCTGTTTCCGGTATTGGTCGCAACACCCATACGCGGCGCTTCGGTCGCGCTGGCGGCGCTGTGGCTGTGTACGGCGATCAATCTCGCCGGCGTGCGTGAAGCGGGACGGCTGCAGATCATCACCACCGTTTTGAAAGTCGTGCCGCTGCTGCTGTTCGGCGGCATCGCGATCTGGCTGATCGAACCGCACGATCTTCGCGTCGCTGCGCAGGCGACGGTGAACGAGCCACCACAGTCGATGGCGTCACTCATCCACGCCACGGTTGCGCTGACCCTGTGGGCGTTTCTCGGTTTGGAAGCCGCCACCATTCCCGCCGGTGCGATCAGCGATGCCGAACGCACGATTCCGCGCGCCACCATGATCGGCACGTTGCTCGCGGGCATCGCAACGATTCTCGCCTGCACCGCTGTGCTGGGCGTGTTGCCACCGGACGTGGCGGAACATTCCACTGCGCCAATGGCCGATGCGGCGGCCGCGCTGTGGGGACCGGCGGCCGGTATCGGCATTGCCATCGTCGCTGCGATTTCCTGCATCGGCGCACTCAACGGCTGGGTGCTGTTGTCGGCGCAGCTGCCGATGGCGGCCGCGCACGACGGCCTGTTTCCGAAAGCCTTCGCCACCCTGGATGCAAACGGCACCCCGCGCATGGGCATCGTCGTCAGCACCGTGCTGGCGAGCCTGCTGGTGATCGCGAATTACACCGATTCACTGGTGAAGGTGTTCACGTTCTCGATCCTGCTGTCGACCGCAGCGACGCTGTTGCCCTACGTCGCCAGCAGCGCGGCGTGGCTGAAACTCGGCAAGCGTGGCCGCATCGTCGCGGGACTTGCGCTGCTTTACAGCGTCTATGCATTGATTGGCACCGGCGCGAATGCGTTGGCGTGGGGTGCATTGTTGGTGATTGCCGGACTGCCTTTGCATTATCTGTGGAAACGGCAGACATCGCGATTACCAAGCTCTCCTCAGTGATTACAGCGCCGGCGACTCCACCGCGACAGATTCAGACTCCGGCTGCAACCGCGTGCGCGATACTTCCCACCACCAGAACAGAAAACCGATCAGCGTGCACGACGCAGCCCCAAGCGCCAGCCACATCGGATGATGGCTGAGCATGGGCGAGAACAGGCCGGCGACGGCCGACTGCAGCATCAGGCTGGTGAACGCCTGCAGCGATGATGCCGCGCCGCGCTGACGCGGGTACATGTCCAGGATCGCGAGGGTGAGGATCGGAAACACCATCGCGATGCCCATCGCGTTGATCGCCATCGGAACGACCGCCCACGGCATCGACGGCTGCGGGACCAGCAGGTTGTAGGTGATGTTGAGCACAGCGGCGAATCCGCACAGCGCAAACCCAATGCCGGCGAGGCGTGTGCCGTTCATTCGCCCCGCCGCGCGACCAGACAGGAACGAACCCAAGATCATACCGGCGATGGTCGGCACGAAGAACCAGCCGAACTGGTCCTGCTGCAGTTTCAGGTGATCCAGCACGAATGCAGGCGCCGATGAAATGTACAGAAACAGCGCCGCGAAATTGAAGCCACCGGCGGCAGCGAAACGCTGGAAGCGGCGGTTGAGAAAAATGTAGCCGTGATTGCGCAGCAGCTGTTTCGGCGCTGGGCGAAAGCGCGCTTCGGGCGGGTGCGTTTCCGGCAGTCCGACCCATGTTGCGGCCAGCAGCAGCAGACTGAACAGCACCAGGAACCAGAAGATCGCCGGCCAGCGTTCCCAACCCAAGATCCAACCGCCGATGATCGGGGCCAGCGCGGGGGCAATGCCGAAAATCATCGAAACCTGACTCATCAGTTTCTGCGCGTATGGCCCTTGGAACACATCGCGGATCGCCGCACGGCCCACGATCAAACCCACGCCCGCAGACATGCCCTGCAGCGCGCGAAACGCCAGCAGCATCGGCAGGCTGGTCGACAACGCGCAGCCAATCGACGCCAGCGTGAACATCATCAGCCCGCCAAGAATCACGCGCTTGCGCCCAATCGCATCGGACAGCGGCCCATGCACCAGACTCATCAGCGCATAGGCGAACAGATACGCACTGATGGTTTGCTGCAGCGCCACCTTGTCGGCGCCGAACTGCTGGCCGATCTGCGGAAACGCCGGGAACATGGTGTCGATCGAGAACGGTCCGATCATGGCCAGACCGCCCAGGATCAGGGCCAAGCGGGCGCGTGAGGGCGTGACGGACGGTGCGGGCATGAGCAACCACAGAGCAGAGCGACAGCGCATGGTACGCGGGCGCGTCGACCGAGTCCCGATGCACGACTGGCACGCTATAATCCGCCGGCACGGTGGGAGAAGCGGCCTATAAGCATCAGGATCGCTGCCGAAGGCGCAATTCGCCCGGAATCGCTCAGGCCAGATACCGCCGCGTGTACAGCACTCTGGAGAGATCGGCCGCTCGCAAGAGTCAGCGCCGGCGCCGAAGGGGCAAGATCACCGGACGGTTGTCCAGTCGATTGAAACTCTCAGGCAGAAGGACAGAGGGGTGAGCGGGGCTTTGAGCGACGCAAGTCGTGAGCCCGCGAACGCTTGTCGGCCGTGAGGACGACGAGCCGCAACGCCCCTCCCGCGGCTGCGACCGCGCCAGACGATGCCCGCCCATGTCCCAGATTCCGGTTTCCCGCGCTTCCCTTCGCGCTGCCTCCCTGCGTGAACTCGAACACCATTCCGCGTTCATCGAACGTCATATCGGCCCCAACGACACCGAGATCGCGCAGATGCTGCACGTTGTCGGCCAGGAATCACTGGATGCGCTGACCGACGCCATCGTGCCGGCCAGCATCAAATCCACCGCGCCGCTGGCACTGCCCGAAGCGATCACCGAAGTCGAAGCGCTGGCAAAGATCCGCGCCATTGCGGTCAAGAATCAGGTCTTTCGCAGCTTCATCGGTCAGGGCTATTACGGCACGCATACGCCGAACGTCATCCTGCGCAACATCCTCGAAAATCCTGCGTGGTACACCGCTTACACGCCGTACCAGGCGGAAATTTCGCAGGGCCGCATGGAAGCGCTGATCAATTTCCAGACGATGTGCATCGACCTCACCGGCATGGAGATCGCCAACGCCTCGCTGCTGGACGAAAGCACCGCTGCTGCCGAGGCGATGACGCTGGCGAAGCGTTCGACAAAATCGAAATCGAATGTGTTTTTTGTCTCGAACGGCGTACATCCGCAAACGATTGAAGTGTTGAAAACACGCGCTGAACCGCTCGGCATCGAACTTGTCATCGGCAACGATGCCGATGGCATGACCACCGACGGCTTCGGCGTGCTGCTGCAGTATCCGAACACCTTCGGCGGGATCAACGATTACAAAACTCTCGCCGATGCCGTGCATGCGCGCGGCGGCCTGGTTGCGGTCGTCACCGATCTGCTCGCACTCACGCTGATCGCCGCGCCCGGCGAATGGGGCGCGGATATCGTGGTCGGTAACTCACAGCGCTTCGGCGTGCCGTTTGGTTTCGGCGGCCCGCACGCCGCGTTCATGGCCTGCCGCGACGCCTACAAGCGCAGCATGCCCGGCCGACTGATTGGTGTATCGATCGACGCCGAAGGCAATCCCGCGTATCGCCTCACCCTGCAGACGCGCGAGCAGCACATCCGCCGCGAGAAAGCCACGTCCAACATCTGCACCGCGCAGGTGCTGTTGGCGGTGATGGCCAGCATGTATGCGGTTTATCACGGCGCGGAAGGTCTGACCCGTATCGCGCGCCGCACCCATCGCCTGGCCGCGATTCTCGCCGCTGCGCTGCGCAAGGCCGGCGTTGCGGTTGGCGACGGATTCTTCGATACGCTGCACGTTACCGGCGTCGACGCCGCGTCGCTGCACGCAAAGGCAAATGCCGCGACATGCAATCTGCGCGCGATCAACGCAGACAGCTTGGGCATCAGTCTCGACGAAACCACCACGCGCGACGATGTGATCGCACTCGCCGCGCTGTTCGGTGCGGATGCATCGGACATCGATGGTCTCGACACCACCACCGCCGACGCACTGCCCGAAGCGCTGCTGCGCACTTCGGCCTTCATGACCCATCCGGTGTTCAACACCCACCACAGCGAACACGAACTGCTGCGCTACATGCGCGCTCTTTCGGACAAGGATCTGGCGATGGACCGGACAATGATTCCGCTGGGAAGTTGCACGATGAAGCTCAACGCCACCGCCGAAATGATTCCGGTCACGTGGCCAGAGTTCGGCAATCTGCATCCGCTGGCGCCGGCCGATCAAGCAACAGGCTACCAACAGCTGATCGAAGAACTCGAAGCGATGCTGGTCGAGTGCACCGGCTACGACGCGGTGAGCCTGCAGCCGAATTCCGGCGCGCAGGGCGAATACGCCGGCCTGCTCGCGATCCGCGCGTATCACCGCTCACGCGGCGACGCACATCGTGACATCTGTCTGATTCCGGAATCCGCGCACGGCACCAATCCTGCTTCCGCGCAGATGTGCGGTATGACCGTGGTCGTCACCAAATGCGATGCCAACGGCAACGTGGACCTGGACGACATCCGCCGCAACGCCGAGAAATATTCCGACCGCCTCGCTGCGCTGATGGTCACGTACCCGTCCACGCACGGCGTGTTCGAAGAAGACATCGTTGCGATCTGCGATGTCATCCATCAGCACGGCGGTCAGGTCTACACCGACGGCGCCAACATGAATGCGTTAGTGGGCGTGGCCAAACCCGGCAAGTGGGGCTCTGACGTCTCGCATCTCAACCTGCACAAAACTTTCTGTATCCCGCACGGCGGCGGCGGCCCCGGCGTTGGCCCGTGCGCGGTGAAAGCGCATCTCGCGCCATTTCTGCCAAAGACGCTTTCCAATGCCGGCATCCATGCCGGCGAAGATCAAAAAGCTGCCATCCACGGCAGCGGATTCAATTCTGGTCAAGGCACTGTCGGCATGGTGTCGGGCGCGTCATTCGGCTCCGCATCGATCCTGCCGATCAGCTGGATGTATATCGCGATGATGGGCAGCACCGGTCTGCGTCGCGCCACCCAGGTCGCGCTGCTCAACGCCAACTATGTCGCCAAGCGCCTCGCGCCGCACTACGACACGCTGTACACCGGGCGCAATGGTCTGGTTGCGCACGAATGCATCCTCGACCTGCGCCCGCTGAAAGACAGCGCCGGCATCAGCGCCGAAGATGTCGCGAAGCGACTGGTTGATTTCGGCTTCCATGCGCCAACGCTGAGTTTCCCGGTGGCCGGCACGCTGATGGTGGAGCCCACCGAAAGCGAATCGCAGCACGAACTCGACCGCTTCATCGACGCGATGATCCAGATCCGCGATGAAGTACGTGCGATCGAAGACGGCCGCCTCGACCGCGAAGACAATCCGCTGAAGCATGCCCCACACACCGCCAACGTCATCGGCGCCAGCGAGTGGACGCATGCGTATCCGCGCGAACTTGCCGCGTTCCCGCTCGCCAGCCTGCGCCTGCAGAAATACTGGCCGCCGGTCGCACGCGTCGACAACGTCTACGGCGACAAGAACATCATGTGCGCCTGCATCCCGGTGGATGCTTATAGAGAAGACGCCGAGGCCTGAGCCCTACGATGCGGCAAATGATAAAAACGGCGGGTTTCCCCGCCGTTTTTTATGACGATAGAGCAACAGCGGTCGACATGATCAATTGTCATTGACGATCATCGACGGCTCCATCGGCGACGGATCAATTGGCGCCGGCTCCATCTGGTTGGAACATTTCTTGCACTGGAACGAAGCGCCGCCCCAGATCGTGCCGTTTACGTTGCCGATGAGTGAAGACGGCCCGGTGATGGCCGCCCAGGCTGAAGGGCCGTAACTGGCTTTGCAATACTCATCGGTCGCATGGAATGCCACGTAGTAATGCTGATTGGCGACATTGGTCGGCACCGTATGCGAAGCCCACCAAGCGTTGAGATAGCTTGAGCTGAGGTACTGCGACGGGCCGACATTCACTACCCGGCCGGGATAACAGGGCGGCACGGCCTGGGCTGCAGAAACCACGCCGAACACCAGCAGAACCGATAACAAGAAACGTTTCATCGCTTACTCCTTGAGTTGGACACATGTGTTGTTTTCCATAGACACCACCATCCACGGCAGCGTCGCCTGCATTCTAGGCATGGCACAGGGCGTATGTCAGTCCACATCGAAGCGAAACCACGAAAAACGGCAGCCGTGGAGTCATGATCGGTTTTCTGGCAGTGCGCCGAGACTCGAAACCCATCCTGGCCCAAGCTGTGGCCCAGCGATGCGCGAATGCAGCGACCGGCAACCGCGCCGTCAGCCTGCTTGGCCCCGCCGCCATACCAACAGACGATTGTTCGCCGGCATATCGATATCCGCGATCAGTCTCAGACCAATACTTTCGGCCAATGCATTCACCGCTGAAAAGTCGCGAATACCGGAGCGTGGATCGCGTTCTTTGAGCGAAGTATCGAATTCGCGATTACTGTCGCTGGTGAATACGCCGTTGTCGTTGAACGGGCCGTAGACCACCAGCACCGCATCATCGGCGAGCATCGTCGCCAAGCCGCTGAACAACGCACGCACCTCGGCCCAACCCATGATATGCAGGGTATTCGCGCTGAACACCGCGTCGTAGCGATACGACGGCAGCGGCGCGAGCCCCGGCTGCGGATCCAGCACCGCCTGCAGCGCGAACGGTGCGGGCGTATTCGGCAATACCGCCTCATCCAACCACATACTGATGCCCGGCAAATAATCGACATGATCGGAACACTGCCACTGCAGCCACGGCATCCCCGCCGCGAAATAAACCGCGTGCTGCCCGGTCCCGCTGCCGATTTCCAACACATGGCAACGATCAGCAAAATACACACGAAGCTGATCAAGGATCGGGCCTTGATTGCGTTCACAGGCGGGCGAATACGGCTTGGTGATCATCGTGGTTTCGGGCATTGGGTGTGCGCGGCATCATAGCGCCGGTGAGTGCTTGCTGATGCCGAGATACGATGACGGCGCTGCAATAAAGTGATGCGTCGCTTGATCGTTGGTAGAGCGGCCTTCAGGCCGCTGTATTGTTGACTTCGGCGGCCCCAGCGGCCTGAAGGCCGCTCTACCGATACGCTTTGCAGGGATATTGACTATTGATCCGGCCAAGAGAAGTTTAAACGCGACATGCGTTCGTAGGAGGGCCTTCAGGCCAGATCTTTTTTTACATTTCGCCGATGAACAGCCTGCTCGGGGCTAAAGCCCCTCCTACGTGAGCAGAGCCATCAAATTCAAACATCATCGTACCGGATCAATAATGCGCAACACCATCGTTCTCCTTCTCCCTGCATCGCGGGGAGAAGGTGGCGCGCAGCGACGGATGAGGGGCGGCTCTCTGCGCGCTAGCCAACGAGTCGATGGCTAGCGTTTGACATAAAGATGCTGCTGAAACCCGACAAAAATCTCGCGGATTCGTTCCGGCTCGCCAAGCTCGGCGAATGCATCGCCCAATGCCTGATACCGCAATCGCAGCAGCGGCGACAGTTTGTCCTGATCCAGCTCTTCCACGCCCTGCGCCACGTTGCTTCAGAAACTCGGAAGCAATCGACAATCGGCTCCGGCTGTGCGATTCACAGAGTATCGAATTGGTGCACCGGATTTCCGCACCCATAAAAAACGCATAACTACTGGCTTATTACATCTGCATAGCCAATTCGATCGCAGCATCAACAATTTCCTGTTGGAGTTCGGCATCGCTGGTCCGCTCTGATGCAAGCGTTGTGAAACGCTCATTGCGTTGAACAAGATGCCGTAACCAATCACTTTGCAGCCTTTGATTATCTTTAGCTTCAAGCGGCAATCGCACAAGCCCACGAACACCGCTGTTAGCCACACGCACCAACAATTCCGCTTGGGCTGCATGGCGGACTTGTACAAGCGCATGCTGGCGCATGCCTTTCATGAAACGCACGCTGCCAATGCCGGCGAACATGTCCTGATGCAATTCAGCGGCGCCATTAACGGGGACGTCATAGGTGTCGTACAACTCGTAGGCATCGACGAAATTATCAAATGGAAGGAAGAGACGATCATTTTTCTCGCGAAGTTCGGCAACGATCTCGGCGGCCAACTCTGTTGCGGTCTTCGCAGTGCGTCTGGCGCTGGTGTTCTTGTTTTGGATCGCTTTCTCTTCCTTCTGCCGCACAAGCTCGAAGTGGCCGCGCAGATATTCATAGAGTCTGCGCAACCACTCAGTGCGTTCTTGCTGGCTGCGCACGCCCAGCATTTCCATCACAGCGTCGTCAAGCTCTCGGCGATCGGCCATATCAAGCTCACTCACGTCGGACAAGCCCTTTAACTCAGCGTCTCGACCGCCTTTTCCATAAGACATTCTCCGCATTCGACGTTCGGAGAGAAATTGCAATGCAGGGCGTTCGGCCAGCTTCAGAAAAGCATCCTTAACACGACGGCATACTTTTGCCGATGCTAAATGTGGGTCGACTACCGGCATCATCTTTACATCGACCACTTCAGTTTTAAGGTTGCCCTCATTTCCGACAGGACGGCCGAACTGAAATTTTGCTAACACTGACCAAGAAGAATTCAGCACACCAGCCAACACATCAGCATCCACATCACCTTTCGGATGCAAGTCATATAAATTGCAATTAGCCTGCAAGGCGAAAGTGTTTCGCGGGGCTGAATGCCTGTATTGCTGAGACTTTGGCCAGAACATGAGACCACGTGCATGGCTGGTCAGGTCATACCACCCGCGCGAATCGGTCGCCCGTTGTACGCACGTCGGGCTTTTATGCCAGCCTTTCTTCTCACCCCAGTCGATATATTTTCCGACCCAGGTACCTTTCAGTTTTGCTTTTGATTCCGCGACCAGCAGAATCATTCTTCCGCATTCTTCGGGCCGCGCCACGTAGCCCTTTACCTCCATCAGGCTGTGCACTTCAGGCTCAAGGTAGCGGCTCTCGATGGGCCGCAGCTCGGCATACCTCTCGCCACAGCGCACCAGCCGAAGGGTGCCTGCATCCACATCACGTCTTGGCACGCCGTACTCGCGCTCGAATGCAGTCGCGTCCGCTGCAGTGGTCAGGCAATCTTCACTGACGTCTTTAGGATAAAAGAAGCCATCATTGCCTGAAGTTACACCGCGTTTGATATCGACCAGCTCCCCCAGAGGCACGAATCGATCGAAAAACGTGTCGACCAGATCGAACCACAGGTCCGGCGCACGCAGTGGAATGCCCCATTTTCCACCGAAATAATCACCCTCCCCCGTTTCACCGCTGTCCTCATTCTCATCGCCCGCCTCCAGTCCACGCATCATCTTACCCAAGGCGATGCCATCCGCGAGCAATTCTCCCTGCGGCATCAGTCGGGCCCGATAGCGCGCATTCACGGTGTTGCGGGTCAATGCCAGTAGCTCATCGCGCAGCGCATCCGCAGCGGCGACCGCGCCGACGGTCGTGCCGTCGTGCGCCAACAGTTCGGCCACTTGTTGCCGCAATTGCACGAATCGCACATGGTTACTGGCACGCTCAGACGGGTCGGCGCAACGCTGCAACAAAGTGACGACAGTCGCGACGCGCGCGCCCACGAACCACGGCTCATCGAAACTCTCGATCACCGCGACGATGCGAAAATGCTGTAACAGCCAATCCTGCAGCTTGAACCCATATTCAACGTCCAGCCATTGGCTTGAAGTGAGTAAACACAGCCAGCCATCCGGCTTGAGAAAACTTGTGGCATGGGGCCAAAAGTAACAGTGAAGGTCGCTTCGGCCGGTCAGATTTGCACCCATCTCACGCTTTGCGAGCGCGCGGTAGTACTCCTTGGTCCCGGACTTTGGACCACGCTTTTTCTCCTCCTTATCCTTCGGCTTCCAAGACTTGATCTCTTCCTGACGGACATAAGGCGGATTGCCGACAACCGCATCCAACTGCGGAATCGATATTTCGCGCTGTTGTGCCTTGCCCAGACCGCCGCTAACCAATTTACCGGGCAGACTGATAAAGCGCTGCTGGGGCTGCACATCGAAAAAATCGCTGCGGGCAACGCGAGGGTAGTTGTCGTCCTGCACCAAGTCGCGCGTTGCGAGGTTGATGGTGGTGAGATGGGTGGCGAACGGCGATATGTCGACGCCGTATAAATCGCCGAGCAGCTCTGCATGCTCACGCTCCGGCGCGAGCTCACGCTTGCGTGCGTATGCGCGCACAAGAAAGGTGCCACCGCCGCAGGACGGATCGAGCACGCTTTCTTGGCCAGTGCGTATGCAAAAGCTGTTGATGAGGTCGACGACTTCAACCCGCGTATAAAATTGTCCGTACTTGTGCCTTTCCTCGGGACTAATGAGCCGTTCGAAGATGCCGCCGATGACCTCATAGTCGATCTTCGAGAAATCGAAGTCGTGAATCTGGTCGATGAGTACGCGCCAATAATCGACTGCGCTGTCGGCATAGAACGGAATACGGGCGCCTAGACCGGCATGGTCATCGCCGAATACGGTTTCGTAGTCGCCGGTGACCTGTTTTGCCTTCTCGAAGTAGCCCTGCAGGTGAAGCCGCAATCCATCGCCGGTATCTATATGATCCGGCACATACAATTTCTTCAGCTGCGCGCCATAGCGCTTCATCAGCGCCTCATAAAACACCAGCTTGTTGACCAATGCATAGTTGGCGAATTTTGCGGCACGCTCTAGCGTCTCGCGGATGCCCTCTGCATCGGCAGCAAGCACCCAGCCCTGCTCGTCACGCATCCATACGTCAAGCGCCTGACGCTCGCGCGTGCGCTGGTAGCGCTGTTGCAGATCATCAAACGTGAGTCTGATCGGCATGCTCAGCGCCGACTCCAACGAATCGACAAACCGCGCATCAGGCGCCTTGTAACCGACAGTAGCGACGCCCCTCAGGATACGTGTCAGCTCATTGACGAAACGGCCTAGCCAGTTTTTGATCGCTGTTTCGGTATCCAGTGAGCCCAATTGCTCTGGCCGAGTGATACCCACAACGCGCCACGCATGATAATGACTGCGTGCGTCCACACCAGCAGGCGGCTCGGTCGTCCAAAGCACGCATTCATTGACATTCCAAGTAAAAAAATAGCCGACTCCGGCTTTCTGTGCCTTGCCGCGCGCATCTTTGACCACATCTGCATGGTGTGGGGTCGCTCCGTCTTTTTGATAGGGGAGTTTCACCTCACCTGTGATCAAAGGACGACCGTCCCTACCATTCAAAGTGAGGTCACGCCGAAGTTGACGGCCGCGACTACGTTTTTCGCAGGAAGCCGACCCGAAAGGCAGAGATGGGTCCTTGTCGAATATCGACCCAAGCCATGCCGCAACATTAGCGGTGAATTCAAGCTCATGAGGCGGCTGATCGTCGAACGACCCTGAAATACCAGGATGGATGCCCTGCTTGGACTTGTTGGTCACGCGCGGCTCCTAATATTCAATCTTGCAATCATAGCAATGTGCGTCTTTGATGGGCCATGACAGCTTGGGCGAAGCTTGTCGTATTCGTTGCAACTGACATTGTGCGAACTGCGTCCGCCTTTTTCTGAGGCAATTACATGAGCGCTCTGTGTCGTTCAAACGAAACAACCAATACAAGTTTTCCCCCTCCTCGCTTGCGGGGACAAGGTTGGCGCAAAGCAATGAATGAGAGGCGAACGCAGTCGCAGTGCGTCACGAAGAGCACCCCTCATCCGGCCCCGGATCAAGTCCGGGGCAGGCTCTTCTCCCCGCTAGGCGGGGAGAAGGGACGCGCGGCAGATGTGATTTCCCTTCTCCACGCTTGCGGGGAGAAGGTGGCGCGAAGCGACGGACGAGGGGCGCCCTCCCGCCGCGCGATGGGCGATGAGAGGCAAAGCGAGTCGGCAGCGTGTGCAAAACACACGTCATTGAAAAGAAAAAAAGGGGACGGCGACGACGCAGGATCACATGGTGTGCGTGGCTTTGTCCGAGGTGAGGATGCCGGCGAGCAGGACTTCGATTTTGTTTTTCACGGCTTCGCCTTCGGGGCTGTCGGCGAACTGCACGCCGATGCCGGCGAGGCGGTTGCCCTGTGCGCCGGCGGGTGTCACCCAGACGACTTTGCCGGCGACGGGCAGGCGTTCGGTGGAATCGGGCAGGGTCATCAGCAGGAAGACTTCGTCGCCGATGAAATAGCGTTTCGGAGTGGGCACGAACACGCCGCCCTGTTTGATGTACGGCATGTACGCCTGGAACAGTGCGTTTTTGTCCTTCACCGCGAGGGAGAGGATGCCTTGGCGGGCACCGGTGGCGGCTTTCACGTTCATCGTCGTGCTCCAGAAGACTGCTGAGGTGCGCCACCGGCCGGTTTACCGGTGCTGCGCCATTGGGCGAGCAGTTCGGCGAGGGCGAGGTCGGCGCGGACCGTGGTCCGCAGCAGGTCGCGGGTGCGGTTGGCGGCGTCGAACCAGGTTGCGAGGGTGCGGATTCTGATCGGATCGGTCAAGCGCCCGGCTTCGGCCAGGGCCAGATCGGCGGCGTGGCGCAGGCGCTGGTCGAGGTCGGCGGCGTCGGCCCAGCGTTTGGCGGTGTCGAGCGGTGATTTGTCGCCACGGCTGAGCGCCTGCAGGTCGGCGGCGATGTCGCGGCGCAGGTCCAGGCCGCCGTCGCGCAGCCAGCGGTCGGCTAGGCCGGGATGGCCGCGGGCGGCAGTGAGGGCTTCGCGCGCGATGGCGTCGGCATGACCTTGGGCGAGCAGCCAGGTCAGGGCTTCGTCGGCCGGCGGCAGGCGCATTTCGAGGCGCTGGCAGCGGCTGCGGATGGTGGCGGGCAGACGCGTGGGGTTGGCGCTGATCAGCCAGAGATAGCGGCCGGGCTGCGGCTCTTCCAAGGTTTTGAGCAGCGCATTGCAGGCGGCGTGATTGATGGCGTCGGCGGGATCAAGAATGACGATCTGCGCACCGCCGTACTGCGGTGTGAGCGCCATCTTTTCGGACAGTTGACGGATCTGCTCGATCACCAGCTCGGTGCGCAGGCGCGGCGGGCGCGCCTTGTCGTTCCACTCATAGCCGACGAAAGTGAGGTCCGGATGGCCGGAATGGCCAAACGGATGCGCAAGCGTGCCGTCCGGACGCAGTTCGGCGGAGTCGCGCTGGTAGCGGTTTTCGAACAGCTGACAGCTGCGGCAGCGGCCGCAGGGTTCGCCAGCGCTGTCGCGTGCGGTGCAGAGCATGCGCTGGGCAAGACGTTCGGCCAGCAGGCGTTTGCCCAACTGCGGCGGGCCGCAGATCAGCAGCGCATGACCGAGGCGGCCGCTGTCCAACGCGGCGGTGGCCTGCGTGTACATGCGCTGTTGCCACGGAGAAAATGCGGGCAGCTGCAGGCTCATGCTTGCACACTCATTTTTGCACGCTCATCAGAAGCCACCGCGCGCGATGAACATGCGCAGGATGGCGACCGCGTCGGCGGCGACTTCGGCAGCGGATTGTGTTGCGTCGATCACGCGCACGCGTTCGGGTTCGGCGCGGGCGCGGGCGAGGAACGCGCTGCGCACTTTCTCGAAAAAATCGTCGCGCTCGCGTTCGATCCGGTCAGGGCCATTGCCGCCAAACGCGAGATCGCGCCCACGCGTACGTTCGCGACCCTGCGCCACGCCCAGATCCAGCAGCAGAGTGAGCGCAGGCTGGATGCCGACCACGCGGTGTTCCAGTTCGGCGATGAAGGCGGGATCGATCCCACGTCCGCCGCCCTGATAGGCGTAGCTGGAATCGGTGAAACGGTCGCAGACGACCCATGCGCCGCGGGCCAGCGCCGGGTTGATGGTTTCGCGCACGTGCTGCGCGCGCGCGGCGAACATCAGCAGCAGTTCGGTCTCGGCGGTGGGCTGTTCGTGCTGCATGCCGTCGATGGGCACGTTGAGCAGCAGCCCGCGGATCTGCTCCGCAAGCACCGTCCCGCCGGGCTCGCGGGTGGAGATGACTTCATGTCCAGCCTGCTGCAGCGCTTCGCGCAGCGCGTTGAGCACGGTGGTCTTGCCCGCGCCCTCGCCGCCTTCCAGCGATACGAAATGCGGATGGCGTTCGAGGGTCATGGGCTGCGGCCCTGCTGCTCAACCGCGCGCTGGGCGCGATAGCGTTTGAGATAGTCGGCGACGGCGGTCCGGTGTTCGGCATAAGTCTTGGTGAACACATGACGGCCGCTGCCGTCGCCCACCGCGACGAAGAACAGCGCATCACCCGGCGCAGGATGCGCGGTGGCCTGCAGCGCATCGCGGCCGGGCATGGCGATCGGCGTCGGCGGCAGGCCGTCGCGGGTGTAGGTGTTGTACGGCGTGTCGGTGCGCAGGTCGGTCTTGCGGATGTTGCCGCTGTAAGCGCTGCCCATGCCGTAGATCACGGTGGGATCGGTCTCCAGCCGCATCGGTATTTTCAGGCGGCGTACGAACAGGCCGGCGATCTGCGGACGTTCGCTGGCGATGCCGGTTTCTTTTTCGATGATGGACGCCAGCGTCAGCATTTCGTACGGCGTCTTCAGCGGCAGATCCTGATCGCGGCCGTTCCAGGCTTCGGCCAGCGCTTTCTCCATCGCAGTAGCGGCGCGCTTGAGCACGTCCAGGTCACTGTCGTTGCGGGTGTACAGGTACGTCTCGGGCAGGAAGCGGCCTTCCGGATGCTGCGCACCCAGGCCCAGCGCACGCATCAACGCCGCCTGATCCAACTGCGCGGTCTCCTGCTTCAGCGGCGTTGCCTTGGCCAGCGCCGCGCGCAGGTCGCGGATGTTCCAGCCTTCGACGATGGTGAAGCGATAGTTCATGACTTTGCCGTCGCGCATGCGCGTGAGCAGATCACGCGGGGTCATGCCGGGGGTGAGCGCGTATTCGCCAATCTGGATCTTGCCGGCGGCGCCCATCTGCTTGGCCAACGCGCGCCATTCGAGATCGCGGGTGTCGATGCCAAGCGCGCGCAGCTTGCGCAGCACCTTGGGCAATGAATCGCCGGATTCGACCACCAGGGTCTCGCCATCGTCGATGCCGGTCATCGCCGCATCGGCGAAGCCAAGGTAGCGCTGGTAGGCGAGAAAACCGAACACCCCCACCACGGCCACCATCAGCGACAGCAACAGCAGTGCGAACACACCAAGGCGCGATGTTTTTTTGCGGGCTGGACTCACGGAGCGTCCTCGTTCAATTCGATGCTGGAGGCTGGCGACAGGCAGACATTAGATTCAAAGGCAACATGCGCGGCCGCGAGGCGTCTGCAGGCGTCCTTGACTGCAGGATGCGGCGGCCAAGCCCGATCACCGAGCCGCGCCACGGGCAGAATACCGCGCACCGCGTTACTCAGGACGATGGCGTCGGCGGTTTCGACATCGTCCACGCTGAGGCGGCGCTCGCTGGCGGCGAAGGCGCGCAGCGCCCAACCGCGGCAGACGCCGGCAATGCCGCAGTGGTCCACGGGCGGCGTGTACCAGCGACCATCGCGCAGCACGAACAGATTGCCGGCAGTCGCAGCGATCACATCGCCCTGGGTGTCCCGCATCAGGCCTTCGTCGATCTGGGTATCGACCCACTCGGCGCGGGCCAAAATCTGTTCAAGCCGGTTGCAGTGTTTGATGCCGGCCAGCAGCGGCTGCCGCGCCAGGCGCGTGTCGCACCAGCGCAGCACCAGCCCGCCAGCGCGCATCGGCGGCGGCAGCGTTGAGGCGATCAGCATCCACACCGGCGGCGCGTGCAGCATTGGGGTATAGCCGCGCCCGCCGCTGCCGCGGGTGACGATGAGTTTGATCACCGCATCGCGATGCAGCGACAGCCAGTCGTGCAGTTCGGTGTCGAGGCGCTCGATCGGCGGCAGCGGAATCCGCAGCCGCGCTGCGCCCATCGCAAGACGTGCGCGATGCGCCGGCCACCACGGCAGTGAACCGCCGATCGCGCGCATGGTCTCGAACACGCCGTCGCCGTAGGCAAAGCCGCGACCTTCGGCCAGCGTTCCATCGCTGCCGTCTTCGACGCGCGCATCGCCGACGAACAGACGTGCGCTCATGGTTCGACGCCAAGCATGTCCGAAGCCTGCACTTCTGATGCATGCACTTGTGATGCGTGCACTTCTGAAGCCAGCAATTCCGACCCCAGCGCTTTGAGCAGACCGCGTGCTTTCGCGCGCGTCTCGTCGAGTTCGTGCTGCGGATCGGAGTCGGCGACGATGCCGGCGCCGGTGCGAAAACGCAGTGTGCTGCCGCCCAGCGCATCGCCCTCCACTTCCGCGCTGCGGATCAGAATATTCAGATCGAGGTCGCCGTCGCGATTGAGCCAGCCGAATGCGCCGGTATAAGCGCCGCGCCCTGTACCTTCAAGCTCGGCGATGATCTGCATGCAGCGCACTTTCGGGCAACCGGTGATCGTGCCGCCGGGAAACACCGCGCGGATCGTCGCGCCGGGTGTGGCGTCGTCGCGCAGCCGTCCGCGTACGTTGCTGACGATGTGATGCACATGCGAATAACTTTCGACCGACATCAACTCATCGACTTCGACGCTGCCCGGCACGCTGACGCGGCCAAGATCGTTGCGTTCGAGATCGATCAGCATCACGTGTTCGGCGCGCTCTTTGGGATGATCGATCAGTTCGCGGATCCGCGCCACGTCGTCGTCGCCGTCGAAACGCGGGCGTGTGCCGGCGATGGGCCGGGTTTCGACCACGTCGCCGCGCACCGACACCAGGCGCTCCGGCGAAGAGCTCACCACCGCCCACGGCGCACCTGCAGTTTCGCCCGCAAACAGACCGGCGAACGGCGCAGGGCTGGCCGCGCGAAGACGTGCGTACAGCGTGGCGGGATCGAGCGTCTGCGGAAAATTGGCGCGCCATGCACGCGAAAGATTCACCTGGAACACGTCACCGGCGGCGAGGTAATCGAGAATCCGCGACACGCCGTCGGTGAAGGCGTCGGCGGGATCATCCTGCAGCGACTGCGGCGGCTGCCATGCCGGCAACGGTGCGGGATGTGGTGCGCCGATATCGGCGAGGACGCTGTCCAGCAGGGCAGCGGATTCACGCTCCGCGATCGCGACACACTCGCCGGTGGCGCGGTCGCGCAGCACCGCTGCCGGACAGCGCAGCGCGAGTGCAGGCGGCAGCGCGCCCTCGGCCTGCGGCAAACGCAGCACCGGCTCGACCTGCGCGGCGAGTTCATACGCAAGAAACAGCGCCCAACCCCCGCGAAACGGCCAGCGCAGATCGTCGCGCGAGGTGCGCAGCGTGCGCCATCGGTCGTCGAGTACCGCAAGAAAATCGCCGCCATGATCGAGCGCATGTTGATCGCGCACGCGGCCGTCGCGATCCAGCCGCAGCGCTTCGCCGTTGGCGACCAGCAGCAGATCCCAGCGTCCCATCTCAGAACGAAGCGGGTCAGCACGAAACTGCGCATGTGCGGCATGCAGCGCCGATGACGTCGATTCCAACAGCAGTGGATAGCGCGCGGGCGCCTGCCGGTGCAAACGCAGCAGGTCGCAGTCCGCTGGCAGTGCGCGGGTAACGATCATGCGGGCGGGCTCACGTCGGAAATTACAGTGTGCCGAAGACCAGCGTGCCGTTGGTGCCACCGAAGCCGAAACCATTCGACACCGCAATATCGATCTTCTTCTCGCGTGCGGTATTCGGCACGTAATCGAGATCGCAGCCTTCGCCAGGCGCATCGAGATTGATCGTGGGCGGGATGATGCCGGTATGCAGCGCCATCACCGAGAAGATCGCCTCCACGCCGCCTGCCGCGCCGAGCAGATGGCCGGTCATCGACTTGGTTGAAGACACCATCGTCTTGTAAGCGTGGTCGCCCAGCGCGCGTTTGATCGCCAGGGTTTCGGCCACGTCGCCCAGCGACGTCGAGGTGCCGTGCGCGTTGAGGTATTCGACCTGATCGGCGTTGATGCCCGCATCCTTCAGCGCGGCCACCATGCAGCGTGCCGGGCCTTCGCCGTTCTCGCTGGGCGCGGTCATGTGGAATGCGTCGGCGCCCGCGCCGAAACCGCGCAGCTCGCAGTAGATGCGTGCGCCGCGGGCTTTGGCGTGTTCGTATTCCTCGATGACGAGGATGCCGGCACCATCGCCCATCACGAAACCGTCGCGGTCCTTGTCCCAGGGACGCGACGCGCGTGCGGGCTCATCGTTGCGGGTGGACATGGCTTTCATCGCACAGAATCCGCCGATGGACGTCGGAGTGGTGCCGCGCTCCGCGCCGCCTGCGATCATCACATCGGCATCGCCGTATTGGATCATCCGCATCGCCACACCGATGGAGTGATTGGCGCTGGCGCAGGCGGATACCGCGGAAAAATTCGGACCTTTGATGCCGGTCATCAAGCTGATCTGGCCCGGCAGCATATTGATGATGGTGCTGGGGATGTAGAACGGCGAAATTTTGCGTGGGCCGCCCTGGTGATATTTGATGGTCTGTTCCTCGATGCCGAGGATGCCGCCGATGCCGGAGCCGATCATCGCGCCGATGCGCTCGGCGTTAGCCTCATTCACCTCAAGGCCGGCATCGCGCATCGCCATCAGACTGGCGGCCACGCCGTAGTGGATAAACGGGTCCATTTTCTTGACGTCTTTGGGCGTCATCCACAGCCCGGGATCGAAGTCTTTGACCTCGCCTGCAATCCGGGTCGCCATCGCGGACGCGTCGAAATGAGTGATCTCGGTGATGCCGGAACGGCCATTGACGATCCCATCCCAACTGCTGGCCAGATCATTGCCCAGAGGCGAGACGATCCCCAGACCGGTGACTACGACGCGACGCTTCGACATGCTCTACTCCGACTATTCACAGGCTTCACGACATGTTGGGCGTGACACGATGGCGTTGTCGCGACGGCGTTAGTGGCGACGACCGTTGTCTCGACGACCATTGTCTCGACGCGAGGAAATTGCTCCGCGCCGCCAAAACGCGCAGGGCCGCGATGCGGCCCCGGCGATCGCCCGATCATGTCGACCGGGCGAGGTATCAAGGCGCGCTTACGGCTTGACGTGCGCGTTGATGTAATCGATGGCCTGCTGCACCGACGTGATCTTCTCGGCCTCTTCGTCCGGAATCTCGCACTCGAATTCTTCTTCGAGTGCCATCACCAGCTCGACGGTATCGAGCGAGTCGGCGCCGAGATCGTCAACGAACGATGCGCTGTTGGTGACTTCGTCCTCCTTGACGCCAAGCTGTTCGATCACGATTTTTTTGACGCGTTCTTCGATGCTGCTCATGGGGTTGTGCTCCGGAAGGAAAATAGTGCGGTAGATAGTGTAAGGGAAACCAGGGCTCGAGACAGGCCTGCGGGACTTCTTTTGAATTCAATGACTTGCTGAAGCATCAATCACGATAAAAGGCAATCACCCGCGCGAATCGGGGGCAGCGCGGACCACTGGACCGGGGTCAGGGCATGTACATGCCGCCGTTGACGTGCAGGGTTTCGCCGGTGATATAGCCTGCGGCGGGACCGGCCAGAAACGCGACGGCGTGGGCGATATCGTCGGCTTGGCCGAGACGGCCCAGCGCGATCTGACCCAGCAGGCCTTCCTTCGCCGCATCGGGTAATGCGCGGGTCATATCCGTGTCGATAAAACCGGGCGCGACGACATTGACAGTAATACCGCGCGAGCCGATTTCCTTGGCCAGCGATTTGCTGAATGCGATGATGCCGGCCTTGGCTGCGGCATAGTTGGTCTGACCGGCATTGCCGGTGACCCCAATGACCGATGCGATATTGATGATGCGACCCTTGCGCGCTTTCATCATGCCGCGCATGACCGCCTTGCTGGTGCGATAGACGCTGGTGAGGTTGGTGTCGAGGATCGACTGCCACTCCTCATCTTTCATCCGCATCAGCAGATTGTCGCGGGTGATGCCGGCGTTGTTGACCAAAATAGATATCGGGCCGAACTCTTTTGCGATCGCGTCGATCAACGCTTCAACCGCTGCGCCATCGACCACATCAAGCTTGCGACCGTGGCCGCCAAGCGTCTCAAGGCGATCAGCGATGGCCTGCGCGCCGCTGTCAGACGTTGCGGTGCCGATGACCGTCGCGCCCTGCGCAGCGAGCCTGTCGGCGATGGCTGCGCCGATGCCGCGACTGGCGCCGGTGACGAGGGCGATATCGCCCTTGAGCGGTTGATGTGCATGCATATCTGTCATGGGCTGTAATCGCAATCGTGTGATGGGTTATCGACAGATGCCGACAGCCGCGTGAGTTCTACGTTGAATTGGTTTTGACGTCATGACTTTGATGCGTTTGAGTACGGGCAATTCAAACCTTCCAAGCCTCAAGCGCACTCTCGAAATCGCCCGGCATACCGAGCGCGCGGTTTTCGATCGATTTGTCGATGCGTTTGTTCAAGCCGCCAAGCACTTTTCCCGGGCCGCATTCTGCGGCGCGCACAACGCCGCGTGCGGCCAGCGCCTGGATGCATGCGGTCCACTGCACCGGCAGATACAGCTGACGGACCAGCGCATCGCGGATCGCCTGCACGCCGTCATGCACTTCGGCGTCGACGTTCTGCACCACAGGCAATGCGGGTGCGCGCCATTCGATAGCATGCATCGATTCGGCGAGACGGTTGGCGGCATCTCGCATCAGCGGCGTGTGCGACGGCACGCTGACCGCCAGCCGCGCGACCTTGCGCGCGCCGCGCTCGACAAGCAAAGCGCTGGCGCGATCAACTGCCGCGGTGTGCCCGCCGATGACGATCTGACCAGGAGAATTGAAGTTGGCGGCAACCACGACATCGCTGCCCGAGGCTTCGACGCAGGCCTCTCGCACAACATCATCCTCGAGGCCGATGACCGCGGCCATCGCACCGCTGCCCGCGGGCGCAGCGTCCTGCATCCGTTGACCGCGCAGCCGCACCAGATGCGCAGCATCGCGCAGCGACAGCGCGCCTGCAGCAACCAGCGCGCTGTATTCGCCAAGACTGTGGCCCGCGAGCACCGATGGCATCGCACCGCCCTGCGCCAGCCACAGCCGCCACACTGCAACATCCGCAGCAAGCAGCGCGGGCTGGGTGAATTCGGTGCGGTTGAGCTGTTCTTCCGGGCCGCCCTGCGACAGCGCCCAAAGATCGATACCGGCACCGTCGGACGCTTCCGCGAAGGTGTCGATAATCGACGGATACCGGTCGGAAAGCCCAGCCAGCATACCGATGGCCTGCGAACCCTGTCCGGGGAATACGAAAGCCAAGGTCGGATCGGTCGCTTGCGGTAGGCTCACGCGGTCTTCCAGCTCGAATGTGGAAGGCGATGATACGGGCGAACGTCGCCGTCTGTCTGTACGACAGCGTATGTAGCGGGGCCGGAAATATGCAATGTCGAATCGCGCATTGGAACAGCACTCGACGCATGGGTCGCATGGCGCAAGGTTAGGCATGCCAAGAGCATGAAAAAGCCCGCGTTTCGGCGGGCCTGATCAAGCTTCGGGGGAACTCGCCCGCAGCGATTCACTGTTACGCTTTCTCGAGTGCCGGCTCAGTAGCGCATCAGCGCCGAACCCCAGGTAAATCCACCGCCGAACGCTTCGAGCAGCACCAGCTGACCGCGCTGGATCTTGCCCGAGCGCACCGCTTCATCCAGCGCCAGCGGCACCGAACCCGATGATGTGTTGCCATGCTTGTCGACGGTCACGATCACCCGCTCCATCGGCATATCCAGACGTTTTGCGGTGGCTTCGATGATGCGCAGATTGGCCTGATGAGGAATCAACCAGTCAAGATCGTGGCGATCCAGACCGTTGGCGGTCAATGCTTCCTCCACCACCGAGTCGAGCGCCTTGACCGCGTGCTTGAACACATCGCTGCCGGCCATGTTGATGCGCACGCCGGCGTTGGGTTCGTCCAGCTTGAAGCCGGCAGAGACGCCGACCGGGTTCCAGAGCAATTCTTTCTTGCCGCCATCGGCGTGCATATGGGTGCTGAGAATACCGGTGTTTTCGTCGGCTTTGAGCACCACCGCACCGGCGCCATCGCCGAACAGCACGCAGGTGGTGCGATCAGTCCAGTCGATCATCCGGGTCAGGGTTTCCGCACCAATGACCAACACCGTTTTCGAGGCGCCCGAACGGATGAACTTGTCGGCGACGGTCAATGCATAGATGAAACCGGAGCAGGCGGCGTTGACGTCGAATGCAGGGCAGCCATTGGCGCCAAGACGATGTTGGATGAGGCAGGCGGTCGATGGGAAAATCAGGTCGGGCGTGGTGGTGCCGACGATGATCAGATCGATGTCGGAGGCGGCGACGCCCGAGGCTTCCATCGCGCGCACGGCGGCGTGGTAGCCCAGATCGGACGTGGTTTCACCCTCGGCAGCAATATGACGCTGGCGGATGCCGCTGCGCGATGTGATCCATTCATCGCTGGTGTCGACGAACTTGGCGAGGTCGTCGTTGGTCAGCACTTTCTCGGGCAGATAGCTGCCAGTGCCTGCGATACGCGCAAAAATCTGCTTGCTCATGCTAGCTGTTGCCCCGTCGAAATGACGCGACCCAAGAGGTCGCGTCGATTCCGCAAGCCAGCGACGCCGGCTGCGCTGACCCGATGCAGTGCGGCATCAGCCGCGCCCGCAGCGGGATGGCCCACGGCGCAGAGGCGCCGCGAACATCACTCCTGATCAGCGATCTTGACCTTCGGCGCGATCACTTGACGGCCGCGATAGTAGCCATCCTTGGTGATGTGGTGACGCAGATGGATTTCGCCCGACACCGGGTCGGTCGCCAGCTGCTTGGCGGTCAAGGCATCGTGCGAACGACGCTGGCCACGACGGGAGGGTGTAACGCGGGATTTCTGCACTGCCATGGGATTGCTCCAGCTTCAATAACGTGAGTGTCGCGAAAGTCGATTCGTGTTCGATCCGGCAGGGATCGGCACTTGGCGCCTTCCTTCAAATTTTCTTCAGTGCCGCCAACGCCGCGAACGGATTGGTGCGCACTTCTTCTTCCTGGGTCACCGGCCAATCGCGCTCGACCGATTCGCTGCCCGGCTGCACCGGTACCAGCGGTACAGCAAGTATCAACTCGTCCTCCACCAGCGCCGCGGGCCGCAGCAAACCATCGTCGGCAAGCTGCAGCACCTCATAATCCGACAACAGTGAAGCCTCGACTTCTTCGTCCTCCGCATCACCCGCACGCACCAACGCGTACCGCTGCGTCAACGTGACCGGATGCAGAAACCGCTGCAGGCTGCGCTGACACACCAGCGGCAACTCGACATCGACCCGCAGTTCCGCAAACGGCAGCTGCAGGACGTCTTGGTCAAATTCCAGAGAAAAGCGCGCTTCACCCTCGGTATCAGCTAACAGATCACGGAGGCGGGCCATTTCGGCCAGTGGTAGCCGGCCGTTGAAGCTGCGCCGGGCTGTCACCATGCGCCAAGCATCCAGAGTTTCGGGCACTTCAGCGGACATAAGACGCGGAATGGTAGGGGCCGGACCCCGTACTGTCAAACAATAAGCCGGATATTTGGCCGAGCGCTGGCGATTGCCCGCCGGCCCCTGCCGCGTCAGACTATCCGCCCGCATCCGGGTCAGCCGTGTGACCGCCTTCACTCTTCCCGTCGCTACCGCCGTTTCCATTGTGGTGGTGATTGTCACTCTGGGCTTGGCCTGGCGCTTCTCCCGCCGCCAAACGCCCCGTCAGCGGGCGATGATCCGGCTATTGGACGCCGCCGATGCCCTCGAAGCGCGACTGCGTACCGCGAAAGCCGAAATCGAAGCCATCACCGGTGATGAAGACGAAACCGTCCGCACGGCGCTGCAGGAGATGCTGCGCCAGCGGCTGTGGCTGCAACAGCACGGCGAGACCGCTTCGGTGCAGACACTGGACGGGATCCGGGTATCGATCGAACAGGCGCGGGTCCGCATTGATCAACAGCTGGTGCTGGTCGAACGCGCCCGCACCGTGCATTCCTGACCCTGACCCATGCCCAGCCTGATCCTCGCTTCAACCTCGATTTACCGGCGCGCGCTGCTGGAACGTCTTGGCCTGCCCTTCACCGTCGCCCGGCCCGAGACCGACGAAACACCGCTTCCGGACGAACCGCCGCAGGCGTTGGCCGAGCGGTTGGCGCTGGCGAAAGCCGAGGCCGTGCTCGCCAGCGCTGCAGACGATACGTGGGTGATCGGTTCCGACCAGGTCGCCGAACTCGACGGCCGGCCGTTGGGCAAACCCGGCAGCCACGCCGCCGCTGTTGCGCAGCTGCAGTCGATGTCGGGCCGCGACGTGCGCTTTCTGACCGCGCTGTGTCTGGCTGGCCCGGACGGGCGCCGGCTGCAGGCGCTTGATGTCACCACCGTCCGCTTTCGCAATCTCAGCAACGACGAGATTGAACGCTATATTGCCCGCGAACAGCCGCTGGACTGCGCCGGCAGCTTCAAGTCGGAAGGTTTGGGGATCGCGCTGTTCGAGGAAATCGACAACCGCGACCCGACTGCACTGATCGGGCTGCCGATGATCGCCACCGCGCGGCTGCTGCGCGAGGCGGGGTTTATGATCCCATGAGGTGCGGCCCTTGGGCCTATCCATACTTATTCAGCGGGCTGAAGCCCGCTCAACCGCCGCTCTACCTCAGATCTATCGCAGCACTAACACCTGCTCCGGCCAATCCTCGACGCTGCCATCGCGGCCATGCAGGCGCAGCATCAACCCATAAGTACCGGGCATACGCGTGCCGAGATCGATCTGTGCACGAAAACCCACCTTTGGCTGCTGCGGATCGGTAGAACCGCCGTCGCGCCATTTGGCCCAGAAACCGGCAACTTCAGGGCGTTCAATGCCGTAATCGGCATCCGCCACAGGCTGTCCATTGACCAGCACCTCGACACGCGCAAGCCCCACGCCGTCTTTGAACGCCCACCCCTGCAGCGTGAAACGGCGCGCGATGGTTTCACCCGCTGCGGGTGTATCGATCCAAGCCATCGCCGGCGCGGTGCAGTCGCCGTCGGAACGCTGCGGCGGCAGCGCGAACAGCAGGAAGCGCTGACGGCCGCGATCAATATTGAGCACCTTCGGCGGCGGCAGCGGCCCGACCATCGCGCACAGGTCGTGGTAACGCTGCAGCTGTTCGCGATAACTCACATCGGTAGCACCCACCACCAGCAGCAGCGGCGTATCGCTCAACAATTTGCGATCGCGATGC
>JANOKD010000091.1:0-76774 GCA_031419075.1 Lysobacterales bacterium | reverse complement strand
TTGGCCGACGGCCAGCTGGTGTGCATTTTCCCCGAAGGCGCACTGACCCGCGATGGCGCCATCGCCCCGTTCAAGGCCGGCGTGCAGCGCGCGCTGGAGCGGCGGCCGGTGCCGGTGGTGCCAATGGCGCTGAAACACATGTGGACCAGCATGTGGAGCAAGCGCGACGGTCGCATGGGCCAGATGCGCGTGCCGCGCCGGTTCCGCGCCCATGTCGAAGTGGTGGCCGGGCCGCCAATTGATGGCCGCAACGTCGCCGTAGCGACACTGGAGGCCCAGGTCCGGGCCCTGCGCGGCGACGCGGCCTGAGCCGTCAACGCCGCCACCGATTGCGCCCGGCGGTGGAATCGGCACAATGGCGGAGAAACCGCACTGCGGCCGCCATGGGGACATTGGTGGCCCAGTCCCCCTACGACCCCGCACCCCGGAGACCTCTTCATGAACACCAGCAGCGCGCCTGGCAGTATTCCCAATCACTTGGCCTGGGCGATCGTTTCCACCATCTTCAGTGTGTGCCTGTGTTGCGGCATTCCCGGCCTGATTACCGGCATCATCGCCATCGTGTTCTCGGCGCAGGTCAATTCGAAACTGCTTGCAGGCGATATCGCAGGCGCGCAG
The DNA here is from genome assembly GCA_031419075.1 of Lysobacterales bacterium. Lineage (GTDB taxonomy): Bacteria > Pseudomonadota > Gammaproteobacteria > Xanthomonadales > Xanthomonadaceae > Lysobacter_I. The sequence goes on along the minus strand of JANOKD010000091.1, from coordinate 76,156 downwards.
CAGGCCTCCAAGACCGCCAAAATTCTCTGCTGGGTCACCACCGTCTGTGCTGTCATTGGTCTGATTTGGATTGCCTTCAACATCGCGACCATTGGTGTTGGCGGCCTGCAGGAATCGATCAAGCAAGGCATCGAGCAAGCCCAGCAGAATCGTTGATCGATGCAAGCCAGGCCCGCAACGTCGGTGATGACTTTACAAGCCACGGCACTCGCAACTGCGGGTGCCGTAGGCTTCTGGCTTTTGCGCACATTCGACCCTAATGCTGCAGGCACTTTGTTTCCCAAGTGCCTGTTCCACAGCCTGACCGATCTCTGGTGCATCGGATGCGGATTGACCCGCGCCATGCATGCGCTCGCTCATGGTGACGTGTTGCGCGCCTTTTCGATGAATCCGCTGATGATGGCGCTGCTTGCGCTAACACCCGTCATGCTCGGCTGGTATTGGGGCTGGAAGCCTCGCCTGTTTCGCCCATTGATGTCGGTGATGGGCGAACCGCGCTTCTGGCTTGTCCTGCTGCCTGCGTACTGGATCGCACGCAATCTACCGTGGGCGCCGTTCACTTGGCTTGCGCCGGGCTGAAGACGGCAATGGCGGCGCGGCGTTCATTACCCCGGTGCTAGCCTTGCGATGATGTCAACTTCCAGCCGCTCGCGGATCCTGCTCATCTTGCTGCTTGCATCCTGTTTGCTCTGGCCGGATGGCGCGAGCGCGCAACAGCCGCAGCTCAATCGCTGTGCAGGCCCAGGCGGCAATACTATTTATACCGACCGGCCCTGCGAGACTATCGGCGCCACCGAGCGGCTGCCACGCAGCGCTATCGCCAGTGCATACGGACTGCGTCGCGGTGGCTGCGCGCGCAATCTGCAGGATCTGATTTACGAGATGACCGCGGCGATCGACAACCGCGACGTGAACCGTCTGGGGTCGGTCTATCACTGGGTCGGGCAGAGCGCCGAAAGCGGCGACCGTATCCTCGACCGCCTGCAGGCAATAGTCGACCGCCCGCTGGTCGATATCGTGCCACTGCGCGGGGCCGCTGCACCCATTGTCGCGGTCGCGGACACGCTGCCCGCGCCGCCTTCGGCGACAACACCCACCACGGCAGCGCCTTCGACAGCAGCGCCCGCGACACTGGTCGCTCCGGAAGTGAAGGCTGAGGACATGTCTGCGCCGCGCCCAACGCTGCGTCGGGTTCCGGTCGGTCTGCGCCTGGAACAGACCCTGGGTAAAAGCGCCACGCCGTCGCGCACCGTGGTCGGACTGCGTCGACACCTCGACTGCTGGTGGATCACGCTGTAGCCACGTCACGGCGTTGATTACGACAAGATCGATATCGGGTCTTTTTGCATCGCTCCAACCGCCGCACTGTCGGTGCCCTGCCCCATCGCCTAAAATGTCGATCGTATCGACATTCCGCAGATGGACACCCACATGACCCAGCGCTACCCCGAATGGATCTGGCACAACGGCACGATCAAGCCCTGGGCCGAAGCCACCACCCACGTCATGTCGCACGTCGTCCACTACGGATCATCGGTATTCGAAGGGATCCGCTGCTACGACACCCCCAACGGCCCGGCAATCTTCCGCCTGACCGATCACAACAAGCGGCTGTACGCGTCGGCCAAAATCTACGACATGTCGATGCCCTATGGTCTCGATGTGATGAACGCCGCCTGCCGCGACGTGCTGAAAGCCAACGGTTTCACCACCGATTACCTGCGTCCCGTCGCTTATCGCGGCCTCGGTGGTTTCGGTCTATCCGCCGATACGCCTACCGATATGGCAGTCGCCACCTGGAAGATGGGCCAATACCTCGGCGCTGAGGTGCTGGAAGAAGGCATCGACGCCTGCGTCTCCAGTTGGCAGCGCTTCGCACCCAACACCCTGCCGGCCGGCGCCAAAGCCGGCGGCAATTATCTGTCCGGCCAACTGGTCGCACGCGAAGCGCGCCGCCTCGGCTTCGGTGAGGGCATCGCCCTGGCCTCCACCGGCCTGCTCAGCGAAGGCGCCGGCGAAAATCTCTTTCTCGTGTTCGACGGCGTATTGCACACCACCCCGGTCAGCGCCGCATTGCTCAACGGTCTGACCCGCAACACCATCATCACCCTCGCCCGCGACCACGGCATCGAAGTGATCGAACGCGACCTGCCGCGCGAATACCTCTACCTCTGCGACGAACTCTTCATGTGCGGCACCGCCGCCGAGATCACCCCGATACGTTCGGTCGACGGCCGTCAGGTGGGTGCAGGCAAGCCGGGCGCTGTGACACGTCGTTTGCAGGAACTGTTCTTTGGATTGTTCGATGGCAAAACTGCGGACAAGTATGGGTGGCTTGAAAAGGTGTAAGCGCTGTTTGATTTTCGAAGCGCCTCGTGAATTTTCGTCTGCAGGTTCACGACGCTGCTGATATCAGCTAGTCATCGTACGCGGGTAAAGCTTGTATCTTTTTCGCGCTGGTGCGCGAGTAACTTTCTTTGGCGCAAAGAAAGTCACCAAAGAAAACATTCAGGTCCAATTCGAAACTGCCGACTGAAAGGTAGCCGGGATTTTTCGATGAAACATCCATGTCTCATCGAAAAACGATGCACATCCTGTGCATCGCCCTCCGGGTCTCCAATCAGTAGATAGCACGCCGTGTATGCAGGGGAGTCGGGACGATAACCATGAGGCGTTTGGATCGTCGTTCATCGCGCATGAGCTTCAGCCTGCCGCGCAATCGCACGCAGCTTGCCGGGGCGGCCAAAAACTGCTTCGTCCCATTGATATCGAAGCCCCCGCACGGTCAGACCAAGATCGTAGACCCAGAGGGCGGCGCACAGGAAGTGCGCCGTTTTTCGATGAGACACGGATGTCTCATCGAAAAATCCCCGCTACGTTTCAGCTTGCAGTTTCGAAGTGGACTTGGAGTGTTTTCTTTGGTTACTTTCTTTGCGCCAAAGAAAGTAACTCGCGCACCAGCGCGAAAAAGACCCATGCGTTACCGATACGCTATGACACACCGAGAACAGCAGGGCTTAACCCCGATTTCGAAGAATTGTGGAAATGCTGCTTGCAACATTTCACGGAAGAGGACTGTGGATGCAAAAAAGTTGATCACACACCGAACGTCAACGTCGCAATCACCCCACGCTGCTGCCCCGGCACCACCCGCACCCGCCAACCATACAGCGCGCACAGACGCCGCACGATCGACAGACCAATCCCACCACCCTGAGTGTGTTCAGCGTGACTGCCGCGATACCCACGCTCGAACAGCCGCGCGGCGTCTTCCGCACTAAGGCCGGGGCCGCTGTCGATCACTTCGACGGCGTTGTCGCCAAGGCGGACAACAATCTCGCCCTGCTGCGTGTACTTCACCGCGTTGCCGATCAAATTGCTGAGCGCCACCGTGACCGCCGCATCGGGCGCATCAACAACCACTTGGCCAACAGCGCCTTCCATACGCAGGGTCAGCGGCTTGCCGCCCAGTTGACTGCGGTGCGCGTCGAGAAGCTGTTCGGCCAGACGCCCGACATCGGCGGCGCCGTGGCCGCGTTCGTTGCGCGACAGCAGCAGCAGCGCGCTGATCAGATCGGTGCACTGTTGCTCCGCGCGCTCGATCCGCTGCAGTCTGGCGCGGGTCTTGTCGTCCAGATCGGGCTTGGTCAACAGCAGTTCGGACGCGCCGCGGATCACCGCCAGCGGCGTGCGCAGTTCGTGGCTCACGTCGGCGTTGAACTCACGGTCGCGTTTGACCACATCGGTCAAACGCCCGGCGTAATCGTCCAGCGTTTTCGCCAATTCACCCACTTCGTCCTCTGCGAAATACGATGCCAGCGCTTCAGGTTCTGCGCTGCGGCCGGAACCGCGCAGTCGCTGCGCGAGTTCGGTCACCGGACTCATCACGCGCGATGCCGCCCACCAGCCGACCAGCAGCGAGAAAAACGAAAACAGTGCGACCGAGCCGAAAATCGCCCGGCTGAACTGTTCGTCGCCGCGGCTGGCGCGGGTCAAGTCGTAGGCGAGAAAAAACCATGCGTCGGGCGTTTTTCGAACGGCCAGTTTGTAGACGAACGGCGTGCCGTCTGGGTTGTTTCCGCTCAGCCGATGAATACCGTCATTCAGCCGATACCAGTCCGGCTGCTCGATTTTCAAAGACTCGAATTTGTCGGGCCCCACGACACGCGCGCGGATCTGCTGGAAAGGCAAATCCGGGTTGCGACTGGGGTCTACATAATATCGACGGGCGTACTCGTCGATATTCTTGTTCATCACGTCTTCGACCAGCGCGTTTTCAACGCGGCTGCGCGTCCACTGGGTCGCGAAGGCGAACAGCGAGGTCAGGCCGAACCCCAACAGCACGAACGACAGAATGATGCGGCTGCGCAGCCGTCGCCGATAAGCCGGTTTGCGGCGCCTGCGCGGCGTTGCCTCAGGCGCTGGCATCGGGCACGGCGATCCGATATCCGATGCCATGACGGGTCTGGATCAGCGGTATCGGAAACGGCTTGTCGACCATCGCGCGCAGACCGTGGATGTGGACGCGCAGGCTGTCGGAATCCGGCAGCTCTTCGCCCCACACCCGCGTTTCCAGCTCCTGTCGGGTCACCACAGCGGGCGACGCTTCCATCAGCGACTGCAGAATCTTCAGCGCGGTCGGATTGAGCTGCAGCAACTTGCCCTGACGGCGCACTTCAAGCGTGTCCAGGTTGTATTCCAGATCGCCCACGTCCAACACCCGGGTCTGCTTGCCGCGGCCGCGCCGCGACAGCGCGTTGAGGCGCACTTCGACTTCCTGCAGCGCGAACGGCTTGACCAGGTAATCGTCGGCGCCGGAGTCGAAGCCAGCGACCTTGTTGTCGAGGGTGTCGCGGGCGGTCAGCATCAGCACCGGCGTCTGCTTGCGGGCTTCGCCGCGCAGTTTGCGGCAGACCTCCAGCCCATCCATGCCCGGCAGGTTGAGATCGAGCACGATCGCGTCGAACTCGTGAACGATGGCCAGATGCAGGCCGGTGATGCCGTCGGCGGCGAAGTCGACAGTGTGGCCGCGGTCTTCGAGGTAATCACCCAGATTGGCGGCGATGTCCTGGTTGTCTTCGATCACGAGTATGCGCATGTGCGGTGAATCCTCAGAGGTGCAGCTGTGACCGGTGGGCACACGTTCGGTTCCCGCTTGGGCACCGCTACTGGCCCGGGACAACGCGTGCGCAATTCTGGCACACGTCGCGCAGGTGGCACCGCAGCGGTGCGCGCACTGTGCGCGATGCGTGGAATATGCGGGAAACGCGGCCCGCAAGTCGATCAAAAAAGTCGATCAAAAAAAATGGCCCGGGCGACATGGGCCGCCCGGGCCGAACATTGGGTATCACCCCGATTACCGGTTCTGCATCAGCCCTGACGAGGAGTGGAGTGACAGAATTCGGTCCGGATACGCTACGCCGTGGGCGATTAAAGGGCCGTTAAATTCAGATGACAAAGCACTACCGCGACCGGAGTCAGCGCTTGGCACTATGGCGGGACTGAGGTTTTTTAACGCCATTTGCCAGAAGATCGATGATTTTAGCCGCGATATCCACTCCAGTGGCCGCTTCGATTCCTTCCAGACCTGGAGAAGCATTGACCTCCAGCACCAGCGGTCCGCGGTGGGCGCGGATCAAATCCACTCCGGCCACGCCCAGCCCCAGCACCTTGGCGGCGCGAATCGCCACCGCGCGCTCGTCGTCGCTGGCCTGTACCGCTTCACCAGTGCCGCCGCGATGCAGGTTGGAGCGGAAATCACCCTTTGGCGCCTGCCGACGCATGGTCGCCACCACCTCGTCGCCGACCACGAAACAGCGCAGATCCGCGCCCTCGGCCTCGGCGATGAACTCCTGCACCAGGAAATTCGCGTAGAGCCCGCGCAGGGTTTCGACCACGCTGCGCGACGCAGAGGGCTTCTCAGTGAGAATCACCCCGGCGCCCTGCGAACTCTCGTTGAGCTTGATGACGTGCGGCGGCGCACCGAGCATCGACAGCAAATCAACGGTGTCGTCCGGGTTGTCGCCGAACACCGTGGTGGGCATCCCGATGCCCTGTGCGCCCAGCAACTGATGCGCGCGCAGCTTGTCGCGGGCGCGGGCAATCGCGTCGGCGGTGTTCGGGGTGTAACTGCCCATCAGCTCGAACTGGTGCAGCACCGCGCACCCGTAGCGCGTGATGGATGCACCGATGCGCGGAAGCACCGCTCCGTAACCGGCAAGCGGACGGCCTTTGTAATGCATGTCGAAGCCGTCGGAGGCGATGCGCATATAGCAGCGGAGGGGATCCAGCACGCGCGCGGTATGCCCCTGCACACGCGCAGCTTCGACCAGACGGCGGGTGGAATACAGCTTGCTGTTGCGGGAAAGGATGGCGAGCTTCATGCGGCGCTCCAAGGATAGCGGTGCAGCATATCGGGTCGAAGATGGCATTGCCGCCATTCCTGCAAGCAAACAACCGGCCACTGCGCGCTCAGCATCTGGCAGGACTCGCGTTTTGCAAGACAGGGCGTGCGCAATGCATTCCAAACGTCGCCCCGCCAGCCAAGGGCGATGCTCACTATCGTCCTCATCGCCTTTGATACCCGCAAAATTCAGCGCGCTCGGCACATTGATTCCGCTGGCATGCCTCTTGCAAACGCATTATCCAGACAATGCGTACGTGCTTTCACTGCAATCGTTCCCCGAACGATGCAAACCCACGATTGGATGGTCAATGCCAATGCGTCTCGATCTCCAAACACGCGATCTCCAAACACGCGATCTCCAAAAGACGCGACGCCCATCTACATTGTTCAAACCACTGCAGTCCCTCAGGAGTAAACGCATGACGACACCAAAGCAACTCGAACACGACCTTTGGAAAGGCATCAAGTCGGATCGCACGATGATGCTTGGCCTCGATGGTCAGGAAGATGGCCATATGCGTCCGATGACCGCTCAAATCGAGGGCGACAGCGGACCCATCTGGTTTTTCGCTGCAGTAGACAACGGCATTGTGCAATCGCTGGGGACCGGGGCTGGCCGTGCCAGCGCCGCATTCGTATCGAAAAACCATGAGCTTTTTGCAAGCATCCACGGATCACTGCGCGTGGACAATGATCGTGCCGTGATCGAACGCTTGTGGAACCCCTTCGTCGCCGCTTGGTATGAAGGCGGCAAAACCGACCCGAAACTGCGGCTTTTGCGACTGGACGCAGAGCATGCCCAAGTCTGGGAAAACAGCTCCAGCCTGCTGGCAGGCATCAAGATGTTGTTCGGAATCGACCCGAAGAAAGACTACGCCGATAAAGTCGCCGATATTGATCTGCGTTGACGACAAAACGATCGGTTTGGATTGAATCAGCATTCAACATGGCGGCGACCCCAGCGAGGGTCGCCGTTTTTGCTGGATTTTTTGACTTACCCAAGGACAATAAAGAAAATTGAATATGGAGGTTTCAAAGACAGGAAGTCCATGAGAGATGCGCAAGGCCACACACCATTTGCAATATATTCGCTTCAATTGCACGACAGTGGGTGTCCTGGTCTTTTCTTCTTGGTGATGAACGACCTTCATTCGCCCCGCCCACGGGATGTTCACGGAGCCTACATGCTTGGCCTTCATCATTGAGAAAGTTTTTCGAAGCAGACCGTCATGATCAAACCCTCACTGCTGGCCTTTGCTTTAGCCGCATCCGTTTCTATTTTCGCAATCCAGGTGCGCGCCCAGAACGTGTCTCTCGCCAATGCGGCGAATCAACCGACCACAACGACGGGTGTTGCCGGCCTGCTGCGTGCGCAAACACTTCTTGATCGGGCCCAGTTTTCCCCTGGCGAGATCGACGGCCGCGCCGGTTCCAACCAGCGCCGTGCTGTGCGCGGCTACCAACTCTCACGCGGCTTACCCGGCACTGGCGAGCTCGACGCCGCGACTTGGGCAGCACTGAATGCCGGGGCTCCGCCCGCAGTGGTTTCCTATACGCTGACGGAAGAGGACATTGGCCAAACCTTCGCCAAGTTGCCAAATGGCATGATGGAGCAAAGCAAGCTCAAGGCACTCGTGTTCCAGTCTATCGAAGAGGCCTCGGGCGAACGTTTCCACGCCAGTCCCGCTTTGCTCAAGCAGCTCAATCCAGACGCAGACTTTCGCAAAGCGGGTACGCAGATCCAGGTCCCCAATGTCGCCGATATTCCCGCTCTGCCGAAGGCATCCAAAGTTGTCATAGACAAGTCCGACTCCACTCTTACGCTCCTTGATGCCGCCGGCAAAGCGATCGCCCAGTTTCCGATTTCCTCCGGTAGCGAACGCGATCCACTGCCGATCGGAGAATGGAAGATCGGAGCCATTGCTGTGAATCCCACCTACCACTACAACCCCAAGTTGTTTTGGGATGCCGACCAGAGCCGCGCCAAAGCCAAACTGGCGGCTGGTCCCAACAATCCGGTGGGTACTCGCTGGATCGATCTGTCCAAACCGCACTACGGCCTCCATGGCACACCTGCGCCGTCCACTATCGGCAAACGTCAATCGCATGGTTGCGTACGTCTGACTAACTGGGATGTAGAGCGTCTGGCGGCAGCGGTAGACTCATCAATGCCTGTGGTCATGCAGGAATAACCGATGAAATACCTGGCCATGCTTGTGCTGGGAATGCTGCTGGGTGCACTCGTTCATCGCGAGCTGGCCATCTTGCCTTCACCAGCGCCGAAAGTGCGCTCGGATTGCCTTGCCGTCTGTGTGGCCTCGACGCCCGAACCTGTCCCCGGCAAGTTGGAAGCGTTCTTGGCGCCGCACGTGGTCACGTCTGCCTCAGGCAGCACTACCAGCCAAGCTTCGCCAGAGGCCGATCGATCACCCTCAGGTCTCTTGATTCCGGTCCAAGGCAAGACTGCCCACGAACTCGTCGACACGTTTACCGACGCCCGTAGCGAAGGACGCTCGCATGACGCCATCGACATCATGGCGGCCGCGGGAACTCCGGTGCTCGCAGTTGCGGACGGACATGTCGAGAAGATGTTCAACAGTCAGCGCGGCGGTTTAACGGTCTACCAGTTCGAACCTACCGGAAAATACGTCTACTACTACGCCCATTTGCAGCGATATACCGACGGCCTTGCGGAAAAGCAATCGGTTCGACGCGGCCAGGTAATCGGATATGTCGGCAGCACAGGCAATGCCGATCCCGCGGCGCCACATCTGCACTTCGCAATCTTGCTGCTGGGTCCCGAGCGCCGTTGGTGGAAAGGGACCGCCATCAATCCCTACCCTTATCTTTCACTCATCAACAAAGCGGCTTGAAACGGCATTCCACGCTTTAGATGCGTCATGAAAATGCCTGATTCGTCAGTAGATGATGCTTCCTTGATTCCCGCTGAGGTTGAGAATCAAACTTGCGGCTTGCGATCTACTCCTCTGTCTATTTATGCGGCACGGCAACCACGCCCCAATGCATCGATGCTTTTGCTCTTGCCATAAGTTATTTGCGAAACGTGACTCGGAGCCAACCGGGGCACCCACGTCGCAGGGCAGCCGAAAACGCAACCGATACATCACTGGGCCGGGCCAGCAGACAGCGCTTGATACAAAAATGGTCCCTTCAATGATTCCTTGAGGGAAAAAATCATTGCAGAGACCCGTTGGTTAAAACCTTTTCGATTCAGCGCATTGCGCGCTTCGGATAGATCTGGAGCAGGTGATCGGAATCGGGTGACCACCCCCCTTCCCTTACCACTCAATCACTTAGGTCTGGAGCAGGTCCAAAAATTGATACCCGAAAGGATACCTAGCGGATGGCAAACGTAGCGTAGTGAGTAGAGTAGTTGCAATGCCCTCACCAACACAGTTATCCCCCAAGATCGGAACTGGCTTGAACTGCATAAAGGGCAGGCAAGTGAAAGGCGCCCCGAAGGGCGCCTTTTAAAGAACCTATCCAAACCATCGCTGCAGCATAGATCGGAAACTGCCTTGTTCGTCGTTGTGGTCTGCCTTTGCTTTGGCTTCGGCATCTGCACCGTGAGCGTTGTGGCCTGATGTATCCGCCGCCGCATAGAACTTAGCTTTCGCCGTCCTATCTCTATTGAGCTCCGCTTCGATTTTTTCTTTGCTCCATCGACCACACTCGATGACACGATTTCGATCAATGATGTAATGCGATTGGCACGGAAGATTCCAATTGCCCACGGATGGCCAAAGCGAGATCCCCTCGCCGTCGTAGTTCAGATTCCAGTCGGTTGGCGTCAACGGCGTTACGACCTCGTGTCCACAGCCGCAACAGCAGCTATGGACCACGGTGCCGTATTCCATCGAAACATAAAGAATTCCTGGCTCCAATTCTCGTGGCACACCTTTGACGAACCGGGGTTCAAGCTCCGTATGACGCATCACTCCGCGTCTCCGTTCAGCAGCATGTTGCCATCGGTGGTGTAAGAGCTGTGGTGCTCGCCTTCCAGATCGCGATAGAAGCCACGCAGCTTTTTCCACTTGATGACGGCAAGCGCAGCGTTCAGCATATTCAAATCTGCAACCTGGATGTTGGACGCATAGACATTGTCGGCACCGCCACCGTCGAATGAAATACGCCCACGAACATGATTACGCTTCTGCGGAGTGCTGGTCGTCGTGCGTAGGATCCCACCCAGCGATCCATCGACAAGTTCGAGCCCCATGCCAACGTCAATGAAGCAGACACCCATTGCTTCAAGCTTTTCCACAGCCAAACGCTTCGATTCTCCCGCATCCATACACAGAAACGCAAAGCTGATGCCGTCGAGAAGATCGAGCGTCTGCGCACTGATATCCACCGCATGGGCGGAGATATGACGATGCATCTGCGAATAGATTCCTGCGAAATAATCGACCTTCTTTGGTGCGCTGCGCAGAGTCTCGATCGACGGCGCCCCGGGTGCGCGAAATGCATTTTGTTGCAAGAAGTCGTCGCTATCGATCAGCTTGATCTGCCGAACCGGCGTCTTGGCAACCTGATCAAGCACATAGGATCCGGTCCCTCCGACACCCAGAATAGCGACCCGATCGTTTTCTAGCTTTAATGTCAGCGCACCGATCCCCACCCGATCGGATGCAGTTTCAACATAGTTGAAGACGCTGTCCTCGTCATCGTCGGGAACCCTGAATACCCTGGGCGTTGCGCTGGGATCGAGCACCGCAGCAGGTCCGGAGAGGATCGTGGCGTAGGTCGTCATCTTGTCGTAGTAATTGCTATACCCCTTCTCGTCAGGCTTGCTCGAAAACGTGTGATGGACGACCAGTCCATTGCCCAGATCGGCACGGCCCGATCCGGCGCTGATCCCCTGCAATGCCGATCCATCGGCATTGCAGGGGAAGTCACCATCGAACTGAACAGTATGGGTTTCCGGCTTCTGCGTTTCGTCTCCGGACAGACAGAGCGTCGAAACAATACTGCCCCTTCTGATCTTGCCCTGCGCGTTGACATAGGGCACTTCCCGCATCGCCAGGAATCCTCCTAGTCTCTGCACGAAATACCCCGCAGCGCGCAGATCCCGGAGATCCTGATTACGACTGAACAGTGCGTCCGACATTGATGATGCTCCCGTTCTTGACTTCGATATGGCCGCCCACGCCCAACTCACCGCTATGCGGCTTAGAAGCGACTCGACGGAAGGTGATGGAGTAGACGATGTTCGGGGCAGGCGCTTCCCCCGGATAGGCGAGCGCCACGAGCTGGGCGAAAGTCTGATGTGCCTCATCAACCTCCACTTCGTGCCCATTGACCACGATCTGGATCTTCCGAGGACGTTTGGGTGCCGAGATGAAGTGCTCGACGCCCGCAATCGTCAGGTCCACCGTATCGGCCCGCTCAATTTCGCGGTCTTCGCCCCCGCGAACGACCAGAAAAACCGCTTCGATATCCGAAGGTTTCGTGAGCTGATAAAGCGCATGCCCAGAAATCGCCGGCTTGCCCCAGCTGACCTGAGCATCATTCACCGTCAACTTGAAGTCGCGGTCGGTCTGGAACGCGACGAACCGCTCCGCTCCGCGTCCACGCAGGTCGAACGGCTCATCGAGGCGAACGTCTTCGAAATCGCCAGATTCGAGGATGGCGAAGAGGCTGACATCATCACGGGCATTCAGCCCCCCAGCAGCCAAAATCTGGCGGCCGAGCGGCAGCGGATCGCCCACCTCCACTTGGCGGAAGTTCAGATTTTCCTGTGCGAAGAGGATGCGATAAGCCCGTGCTTGGCGGAGGTCACGCCCCTCGCGTATCGCATCGCCGACATCGTCGAAATCACCGGTATTTTCAATAGCCATGTGTCGATTACCTTTCAGGTTCTGGCCAGACCCAATGTCCAGCCTTACCTACACATCGCCTCGACAAGGACAAACCGGTAACTTTTTTCAGAAGCTCCTTCGCAGGCTGCCGGGCGGGGTTTGGCCGCAGACGAAAAACGCCGGGCAGCCCGGGCACATGCGGTCCGATGGCTTCGCTGGGAAAATGCCCGCGCGCATGTCTCCCAGAGCTTTCGCGACTTTTGACCTGCCGGTATCCAACTGTTTAGCAGTGAAGTCGATGGGTTGCACTGCTGCGTCTGACAAGAAGACTATCTCGACCTTGGCATCCGGAAATGCTTGGCGGGCAGCAAGAGCGAAGGTCGTCGCACCTGCATCCTTTAATTCTTCGTCGCGAGCATGCCCGGTGCGCACACGACGAAACGTGCGGTTTCCATCAGGCGCAACGAGAACATCGTCGGGCACCACCAGGATTCGCTCTTCGCCAAACGTCAGACTCAGCGCAGCAGCCTTTTCGGATATTTGACCGGCCCTGAGCGTTGTGAAATATCCCACCATTACTTTGGCAAGCCCAAGGTAGTCACTGGCATAGCCATGCTCATAGAGCCCAGAGGCAGAAAACTCTCTTATGAGCGTTTTCTCAAGTAGCTCCTCTTTCGCTTCACCTTGCTCGACTACCTCAGCACATGCTTTGCGAACGGCGTCATGCATCAGCATGAAGGGCGTTTGCGTCCGCTTTCCACCGACCTGCAAAAGGTGCGTGTAGAAAAATCTCCGTTCACAAGACTGGTAAAGACCGATTGCATACCCAGGAAAGCGCAGCCCAGCCTCTACAACCAGATCGATTGGCGTTCCGGTAGGAAGTGTCGGTGTGGGCCTTGATAGCGTGGTTGGTTGAATTTCGATACTGTTGCCAAGTCGATCAATGAACGAGGATAATCCCCGACTGCGGCCCAATGCATTGCGTGTTGCCGCATACATAAAGAGCCGATCGCGTGCGCGCGACAAAGCCACATAGAACAAACATTCCTGCTCTTTTTCATGCTCGCGCTTATGAATTTCGACGACATCACCATATCCGCCAACGATCATTCCGAAAGGTGGCGGGCACTTTGGATTCTGCGCGGACCGTGGCAACGTGCTGACATTCATGCCCGGCAAATGGACAACATTGAATTCCAAGCCCTTGGCACCGTGGATCGTCATGAGTCGAACTGCATCAATGCTTTGTGCCGCGACTGGCAGCTGACGCAGGTCCCGATCATCAGCGAGCCGGACTAAGCGACGGATACGCTCCAACAATCGAGTAATGGGTAGTCCCTTGCCGGCAGGCTGCACACGCAGGAAGTTCATCAACTGCCAGATGCCAATGGCGCGAGATCGGTCGGCAACGCTCCCTGACTGCACCAAGCTGGCCGCCATTCTGCTCCGATCGAGCAAGACTGTGGCAATAACAGTCCAGGGCGTGGCATCGCTTCCGAAACCTTCGAGCGCAGTAGCCAACTGCCGCAGAGATTGTCGGCCCGACTCAGTCAAACCATCGACTTCATCGACAATTGAACGCCATGCACCGGGCTCAACATCGTTTTCGCGCAAATGATCAATGACGCAAGCGACGTCATCCAGCGACATCTCGAATTCTGGCTGACATGCTGTTCGAAGGAGCCCCATCGCTCGTCGATCAACAAGAAGGGAGATCAATGCGAGCACATCCTTGACCTCGGCGCGCTCAAACAAACTCCCCAAGAACAGCACGGGAATGCTCAATTGTTCCAACCGCTGGCCGAACTCGGACAGTTTGTCTTGACCGGTGCACAACACAGCTTGGTCGCGGTAGCGGACACCCTTGGAAAGCATATCGGCAACAGCATCGGCAATCGCCACGGCCTGATCGTCGCCAAGGTCTACACGTCGTAATTGTGGAATGTGTCCGTTCTTGCCACGATCTGGTTCCAAGCCGCTGTCGGTATCTCCAACTGCCATGCCGACGGCGAACTTTGAGGACACTTCGAGCAATTCGTCGACGGAACGGTAGTTCTTCTTCAACCGCCCACGCTTTCCTTTCGGGAAATCCTCTCGGCCGAACCGATCGATGTTGTAAGACGATGCCCCCCGGAAGCGATAGATCGACTGCTTGGCATCACCGACGACCCATAAATTCTCACCCTCACCACACAATGCATTCAGGAGCCGAACGCTGCTCCGGTTGACGTCTTGGTATTCATCGACCAGCACATGGTCGTAGGCGTCGCGCAGTGTCGCTTGGACTGCCGGATTTCGCTCCATGAGCTGAACAGGAAGGCAAACGAGGTCGCCAAAATCCACAGCCTGAGAATTGCGCTTCAATTCCTCGTATGCCTTGTAAACCTTCGCGACCTCCAATGCCTTTTCAGCAACGACTTTGCATTCTTCATTAAGATCAGGTTTAAGCATCGCATTCGCTAGTGCTTCGTATGCTTCTGCATCCACCACTTCATCTTTCGCGCGTGATATTGCCAAAAGCATATCTGCGATGATGTTTGTTGGGTCATATATGTTGCGGTAATGAACAAGCCCGAGTCTTGGGAATTCGTTTTCAAGCAATTCCACCGCTTCGGTGCGATCCAGCATCCGCGGATCAGCGGGCAATCCGAGCTCCGTATGAAACCGACGAACGATGTCCAACCCGAAGGCATGAAACGTGCCCGTCCACATTGCGGCGGCGGCAGATCTGTCGACGCACGCAATACGCTCCGCGATCTCACCGGCCGCCTTGTTGGAAAAGGTCAAGACCAAGATGCGCCTAGGGTCGACCTTTTGTTCCAGGAGGTGCTGAATGCGGCCAACCAGAGTTCGGGTTTTCCCTGTCCCTGGACCCGCTTCGAGGAGATAGGGCGCTCCGCTATGTTGGGCCGCTGCCTTTTGTAGGGCGTTGAGTGGACGTTCTTGATCGCCGGTTTCAAGTGGTGTCGTGATCGGCGGCAATAGCAACGCATCGAGTAGTTGTTGGGCAACCACCTCAAATGGCACCCCCATCTTGCCGGCGATGACAGAGGCGGTCATGGCCTGCTCGACATGCAACTGTCTAAGCCATGGGCGGGGCAAGAAGAATTCTCGCGCGAAAAGATCCATCTGAACTTCACGTCGTTGCCGACGACCATAGTCGACAACTCGCTTAATGCCGACAGGAGAAGCCTCGGCTGCGCGCGCCGGATCTATCACGTAAGGCACTGTATTTGGAGCGTCGTCGACATCATCCCCAAGATGAATATGACCAAGCTCATGCGCAATTAGAAACGCACGATCAAAATCGCTGCCAACGTTCTCGTAGAGGATCAACGAATGAGCGGGGACGTAGCATGCTCGCGCCCCATTCAGGACTGCTCCCCCCTTCGCAGTAGCCTCAGCGCTCAGGTTTCTGCGCTTGACCTCCGCCAAGACGAAGTCCAAGGGACGCCAACGGTTTTCGCCCGCGTCAACGGCATTGGCATGCGCGATTGCGGCGGCCTGTCGGCCAATCTCAACACCATCCACGTTAAGCGTCATCCTCCATCAGATCACCGATCTTATCTTCGGCCACGCCTGCTTCGCGCAGAAGCTGTTCAAAATTGATTTGTTCAGCATTTCCTGGCTTCGTATCCGCTTTATGGGCGCGAGCCAGCGTCTGCCTTGGCTGAGACAGGTAGTCGATCAAATCATTGGCATTGCTTTCTAATAGTGTGGCCATACGGTTCAAGAACCGCTTCGGAACCGACCCGACAAGCACCGCACGCTCTACGAATGCCAAGATCACCTGTCGTGGAACATCGAGTGCGTCGGCGATCTCGCGCAGTCGGGTGCCAGACAATACAGATAGAGGAAAGGCTTGACGCCGACCAGCCGCCTCCTGAAAGAGCGCTGATGCGGAATGGATCCGCATCTGGTCTTCCGCTGAGAGTGGCCGCTCTTCTTCACGCTCGAACTGAAAAATGTCATGAGAAAAATCGACAAGCTCCGCCGCATATTCTGGGTAATCACGAAGATAGCGTTCCAGAGTCCCCTTATCGATATTGGGTTCTAAGGCAAACGTGTCGAGCACGTCTTCGATGGGACTTGCATGCGTAGCCATCACAGATCTCCTCGAGTGAGTAGGGTCCTCAATTTTGCAAATGCCCTGTCTCGTATGTTGCGAATTCCTTTGTCCGATCTGCCAAGGGTCTTGACCATGCTCATGGTCTCTGGATCCTTGGAGTCGATGGGAACGTCCTGTCGGCACATCTCCACAACCCTCCTTTCCAATGGTGTCAGTCTATTCATCGCTGCCACCAGGCGAGACCGGTAAATAGATTGATCGACCAATTCTGGATCAAAAGGGTCATAGGACCCGGCAGCAACCTCGACCTCAGAGGCCAATTCGCCCTCATCCTCTTCGCTGAACAACGTCACGCTGCGGTCTTCTTGTTTCTTTGCCTTGATCCGCGCCGAAGCGTTCAGCTTCGCCAAGCCGCGATTGAAATAAACCTCAAAAAAGTCCAGCAGCTCGTTGTAGGCATTTTTCTCGCCGAGGAGCATGACGATGAACTTGTCATAGACCTCCTCACTCGCCTGGCTTGTCGCGAGTGATTGGGATTTACCATCCGGACTGATCCCTTTCGGTAGCGTTCGACGAATACGCTCAGTCAAAAACTTCAAAAGCTGTCCCCAAACTGCCCGGTCGTCAGACGCCCAACTACGGCGGACGAAATGAAGCAGGCATTCGGTGGGCACGTAGCCGGTATCGTCTTTCGGCAGCCCGCAGCGATCAACGAGATCGGCCATCGGGATGGCATCAAGCTGAACAAGCAGAAGCTCGTAATCAGGAAATCGAGTGTATGGACGCCCGTCGGGCAACCTCTTCCGTAATGGAGCAATCAAGAACCACCCCCTAGATCCTTGTGGGACTACACAGATCGCGTCGCTCTGCCTCCATCGCGACGGCTCAGAATATGTGAAATTCGTCGCACTTCAAGAGGCTCGTCCTAGTTTCCACGGTACAGGGTTAGGCGTCACCTGTAAGGAATGACAGGCCGGGTCTTACCTGCTTTCCTACGTTCAATCCCGTCTCACCGGGCCATCTTCGCTGCGTCTCCGCCCATTGCAGCTACTGCGCTCGTCATCAGACCAGCTTCGGCCCCTTCGGTGCCGGTCCATCCGGCCCGTCCATTCCTTGCGTCGGCGCCGGCGGTTTGAGGCTCTGTTCGAGTGCCTGCTGCTGGTTGATCGCTGCGACGTTTTCGCTGCTTTGCGACAGCTTTTGTCCGGCCAGTTGGCCAACATCCCCCGCCGCGGTTTTCGCCCACGGTGCCGACAGGTCCGCTGTGTCGGTCATCCCGACCTTGGTCCCATCGGGTGTGAACTTCGCAGCCCCGATCGTATCCAGCCCACGTTCGCGGGCTTTCTCGACCAAACCGCCCGCGAGCTGCCGGCCGATCTCATCCGGCTCCCTGCCCAGTGCTTTGTCGCGCTCGTTCACCGCTCCCAGCAAGGTCGCGAACATCGTGTGGTTCTGGTGCGCGGGATTGTCGAGCAGCAGTGCCCCATGCCGCTGAGGTGGGCCGTGCCGTTCGGGCGGTTGTTCGGGGCCGTCGCGGTCGGGCGCACCGGGGCGTCCTCCGGGGGCTGGCATGCGCGGAGCGGCGGGATGCGGTTGCGGTGCGCCCTGCTGCGGCTGATCTGGGCGCAGTGCCGGCTCGCGGGGATCGATGTGGAGCAATGGTGTCGCCACACCGTTGCGAGTGATGTTCAGATCGACCACCCCGTTGCCTCGATCCACGCGAGTAATTTGGCTGCGCTCGATCTCGCTCCACTGCCCACCGATGTAGGCCACGCCATGTCCATCACGGTTCCAATGCACGAAATCATTGCCCGCCGCGTAAAAGCCTGCCTGCGGCCTTCCATTGGGCGGCTGCGGATGACCTTCGGACATCGTTCCACCACGGTCCAGCGCATGAATAAAGCGCTGCGATGCTTCCGGGCTGAGGAACAACGAGCGCATCGTGTCGTATTGGAATCCGAGATTAGGGTTGGCAGGATTCGGCTGATGCGCAGCGACAGGTCCGACGAGTGGGTTAGCGACAATGTTCGTCCACGCCTGCGACAGCGGGTTATCCGGCGACGCATTGCGCAGCGCATTGAAGACCGCAACACCACGCAGCGTGTTGTCGGCTCCACTCTGGATGTAATCCGGGTCGCCATTCCTCTGGTTGGGAAGCAGGGCATTGATCGCCGTCTTGACGTCATCGGGCGAGGTCAGCGTTCCGGCTTCGACGCGACGCATGATCCCCGGCCAATGACCGTTTCCGGCCTGGTTCTGCAGCTTCATGAACATTCCCGCCAGCTGCGCTTGATCCTCTTCGGGCGCATTGCGGTATGCGTCCGTGCGTCTCAGCCTTTCGAGCGCGGAGTCCCTGTTACCCCGAACCGCGTCCTCTGCGGTCACGCCATTGACATGCTGCGTATCCAGACCATGAACGAATGCCTTGCCCTGGTCGGACGCAAAAAAACGATTGATGTTCGAACGATCGATGTCGTGCGCGCCTGCCGCCCTCATCTCTCGCCCCGTGCGTTGCAGGGCTTCGAGCGTGGTGTCGTAAGCCGCCTGCGTAAGCTCCACGGCGGCGCGGTCGGGCTGTGTAGCCGCCCAACGCTGGTAACTGTCGAGCATTTGGCGCGCGACATCCGGGTGCTGGCCCAGGTCGATCTGCAGCGTGCCGAACGAGTAGCCGCTGTTGCCCACCGGGTCCATGACGCCGTTGCGGACGTTGCCTGCGAAACTCAGGCGGTAGGACACGTCTCGTCCCGCGTTGCTGCCTTCGGACGTCACGCCGACCGCGAAATAGGCAACTGCTCTCAGTTCATCGGGTGTCATTTGCTTTTCTCTTCTTTGCGTGAAAGACAGGCCTCCAGCCATGCCTGCGCGGCGAGATCCTCAAGCGATGGGTCCGGACGTTCGACGCGTTCGAAATCGGCGAAGCAGCGGCCATCCTTGCTGTCCAGATCGCCGAGCTTGCCGCCGCACAGACGCAAGGGTCGATCGATGGTGTCCCAACCGGCCTCGCACTCGGTGCGGGTCTCACTGCCCGGGCGACCGCAAATGCGAGTGCGCCGCGCTTCGACAGGCGAGATCGCCTCGGCCATGACTCTTCCCTCGTAGCTGTCGCCCGAAGCGAAATACGACCAAGTGCCGCAGATCCGCTTCCCTCGCTGCACGAGCAGGTAACGGCTGCACTGTTCGGGAGATTCGGCGCCTGCGCAGGACTGCCAACTGCCCGCAAACGGCACAGGCGCAGTGACATTTGGCTTCGCGTCGACTGCCGCTTCCACAGGCAGGAATGCAGGCGATGCCGCCTGCGATACGGGCTTCGCGCATCCGAAACTACTCAATACCAAGGCGAAGAGAACAACGGGGAACGACAGCATCCTGTTCATATTCTGACCACTTCCGATGAGATCTGAATGGTTGCGAGACATGCCGACAAAAGCTGTGAGGGGCAGGCCGTTCGACAGCAAAGCAGCGGGCTCTTTTTCGTTCACTTCCTCAATTCCTTGTGAAACTCCTGCGGGCTCTGAGAGGGGGGCGACATGACTTTGGCATCCGACGCTCGGTGGCTGCAAGGTGCCGATGGAATATCCACTGTTGTAAATCGGTGCCAACTGGCCCGCCCGGAAGCTGCCCGCCTCAATGGGTGCACGGCGGGACGTCTCTCCCTCTTGATGCATGTAGCCGGCGAACGAAATCTCATAGGCGACATTGCGTCCTCTGACGCTGCCTTCCGAGGCGACGTCGACAGCAAAATACGCCGCAGCTTTCAGCTCGTTGTCGGAAACGGCTGCGTGGGCCTGTCGCTCTCGCCGATCCGGTTGATCGCGCGCTTCCTTAACGGCCATCTCACTTCTCCTTGATGTCGAGCAGCACCAGCAGCGGGAGCTTCGGTAGTGGCGCGGGGTGTCTCATCGCTCAGTCCCTCGACTTCGATCAGCACAAGTTAACGCAGGTCGGCGAGTCTTGGTGGCGTGCAAAAAAACAGCGACCCCCGAAGAGGCCGCCGTTTTTCGTGTCTGGAGCGGGTGATGGGAATCGGGTGACCACCCCCACTTCCCTTACCACTCAATCACTTAGCTCTGGAGCAGGTCCAAAAATTGATACCCAAAAGGATACCTAGTGAGCAGTTACCGTAGCCCAGGCCATTGGGCAAAAGCAACGTGATGCTTAACCCAGCTTCTTACGCCTGCATAAGAGTCGCTCTCTGAAGCAGAGACGATCCTAATGAGTAATCTACCCCCGTCTGGAAGATGCTTCGAGTCTAGCCATTGACGCCGCTAGCGGTCCGCGCAGCGCCCAGTTGACCTGGCACATCGTTCGCAACACGAACAACATATGCCAAGAATGTTCACGTTCAAGGCCTAAGGCAATCATCCGTCTTGCCACCATGGCGACTTCCCCGACCCAGTTGCTTTCGTCTGAATGCGCGCCGCATGCAGTAATTGCCGCGTGGAGTCGCAATGCAATAGGCAAATGCGGCCGATGAACGAGGAAGTCCTGCACCGTCTTCGCAAGTTCCACATGACGACTATCGGCAGCAGCCATCGCTAATGTCATGACCAACTGTTGCATTTGACCGTCATCAATTTCAACCACACTCGCATCCAGCTGACGCAAGAGCGAAACGATACCGTCCAGAAGCGAGGTGGGTGCGAGCCCGAGCGCCGTTGCGTGCGCGACAACAAGCAGCCGCTCGACGATCGGCTGTTCGGAGTTCGCCAACGTTGCATGCGAGTCTTCCAGGAGCGCTTGATCCAGCGGTGGCGACGACTCAGCCTCTCCTTCCAATGGACCAGGCAGCGCTGCAAATACCACTTTCCAGAGTGAGGCTAGTGAGCGTTCTTGGGGCGCAAAGATGACGCGGCCAAGAGGTGTATTTTCCAACGTGTCACGACGCATGGTGGCAACATTCATCACCCGCCCAACCATTTCTTGGGTCAACTGGCTCGGTTGCAAAAGGTAGCCGTGCCAACGTGGCTCAATGGGCAAGTCGCAGAGGGTTGCAGCCTGAAAGCGCGGCCATGCTTGTTCAGCCCATTGAACGAAGCTCTTCAATGGCACACCAGCGCTGACCAACACCCTTTCTATGAGCGCAGAATGCGCAATACTGGTCATTCGCCGCCAGAACGGGCGTTCCTCTTGGAACCATCGACCGGCATTGAGCCATCCGTCCACATGCGCCACGAGCGCCGCTTGCAACGCAAGCCGTTCACTTTCTGGACCCAGCAATTCAATTAACAGCTCAATAGCCTGTGTGGCTTCGTTTAAAAGGGAGTCAAGCAGATCCTCCCGCTGCAGCAATCCCTCTACCAATCCCACCAACGACCACAGGTCGAGCGTCTCCATGTGTTCGCTAAGCCAGGCCTTCAACTCGCTTTGGTGGGCTCCCAGAATTGTCTTCACGGGCACTAGGGTGGAGTGAGAAGACCTCAGTAGCGTGTGATCCAAGTTGGTGAGATCGCTTAACGGCGTGATTGCTTCGAGCGCGGCGGCAAGGTCATTCAACGAAGACTTGCCTCGCACCCCTACTAGCCGCTCGAAGTAGTTCCGATTGATGGGTATCAAGTCGGTGCCATTCACAGCCCCCTTCTCTAGGAGATCGGCTAGATTCTTCGCAAACGCAATAGGTGTTGCCTCGATGTCTTTCTCAAACGCAGCGAGCACATCGAGGCTGGCTTGTTCGACTACGCTCGCAATAATATGACTGGCGTCCAGGCGATAGCTCGCACACAACTTCCGAACATATGCTTCTCTGACCGCTCGGTCGTTGGAGAATAGTGCGGCGTGGTGAACAGGGAAACTTCTGTCGCCCCCCTGCTCCTTGGCCCAGACGCCATCTGAACCACTAGCCACGAGAGACCACTTGCGCCCGCTGGAGTCCGAAATCTCGTGCTCCTTCTTGTCGCTCAAAGATTTTCCTGCCAATGAATAAAGCTGATCGGCATCCACTGAGGGTAGACCCTCTAGATGCAGTGTGATTAAACGCTGTCGTGAGACGCTGCTCTCCTGCAAAAGCGTGGCGTCAGACATCGCTGCTTCGCGAAGCGATAGCGGAAGGTTATTCAGCGCTTGGCCCACCATCATTTTGCCGAGCCTATGAAGGACCTTATTTGAGACTTTTATTTCGTTTGCAGAAACGTATTCAGCGATGGATGCGAGTTGTTCCTTCACATTTTCCACAAGGATTGCAAAGGCTGCAGGCCTTTGCGCACGCATCTCAAATACATAGTTCTCTTCGAGCCATTCTGCATAGCCCGACCTACGGTGTTCTGGGATCGTTAACGAAAGCACAAATTGCCAGATGCGAAGAGCATCTAGACGATCCCAACGCTCCTGATCAACGACGCCAGGCAGACTCGATCCAAACCCATCCAGGCGACTCAGCTCGATCAACCAGTCCGATTTCGCGGCAGCGATCTCAGGCGGCTCTTCACCCGACCAAATCTCGGCCACTAGTTCCCTAAGCACACTGTTGTTGGCCGCAAGCCATGGCGTCTCTTGGGGCTGTTGCAGTAAGCCGCTATATTGCGCGAGGGTATGGTTCTCACGAATAACGCGCGCGTAGCGAGATTCCTGAAACACCCCCTGCTCTACTGCTGAGGTGCGAAGCGCCTCCAGCAATTCCTCGCGCTCGAACGGGATGAACACATAGCCCGCTTGGCGCAAGCCGGACCGCGCATACAGCCAATCATCGGAGGTGATTGCTTTGCGATCTCGCAGAATGTCCAGCACATCGAGAGATGTCATCGTCCGACGCTGACGACCATGCGCGTCAGCCAAGAAGCTATGCTTGTTCGCTGCCCGATCATCGATGACCAAAGCTTCGACTGTAGACAGATCACCCAAGAGACTTTGAAGGAGATGCACGCTACTTGCGTCGAATTCCGATCCTCCTGGCTGCTGCTCTTCCGACGCTTGATCCGGCAACTTCTTCGGACCAGCGCGCTTTCGACCACCCCCCGACTTGGGCAAAGCGAAGACCGTGCCTTTGTTAGTCGTGAGCTCAACAAGTCCACGAGCTCGGTCCAATCGCCTCAGCACAGTTTGACTAACATCTTCCACCGATTCGTAAGCATGTGCCTCCTCACGCACGCTCTCATCTACCCATAGTGAGAAACCCGCTTTAGCACAAGCATCTATTAGGCGCACGTGCTCCAAGTAGTTCAATGCTAGATCTGTTAGCACCAATGTGGCTTTTGTCGGAAGCAATTCTTCATCTGGCCATCCACGATCAACTGAATTTAGAAACCGCGCTGCTTCTTGGCTTTCCGCGTCAGTAATCGTTCCGTTGGCATACAGGCTTCGAATCACACTGTGCAAGCTACGCAGCTGATCCGCACAAGCAGAAACGTCGGCCTCGACCTCGCCCAAAGAGTTGGGCTGGTGAACAGGTGCGATCTGAATCACGAACCAATTAGGTAGGCCGCTGGCTTCGGCTGATGCGATGAGGCGCGGAATTTCCTCACCGACCTCTGCCGCGAGCGAACGCGAAAACTCGGGCGCAAGCGTCAGCACTTTTAGCACACCTCGAGAGAACCGACTAACTCGCTTCTTGGCGTCTGCAACTTGGCTAGGCTGATGATGTGGCGTTCGCTCACGTTCATTGAACAGCCACGCCCCAGTCGAGTGAGAGAGCGCGATTGTCTCGAAAATATGAGTGATAGCTCCGAGCAGATCCAAGTCTGCGAGGGACAGAATTGCTGTGGCATCTAGCGCGATGCGGTTGACGGCTTGCAAATCTCTTGTATCGCGAACTGCAGAATACGCAGGAATAGCGCGATACTGCCCTGGATCATCTTGATTTCTGTTGTGCTCCGCGACTGCCGTATAGAGACTAGACAGCGGTTGGTTGACCGCTTGCGCTACTACTGACTGAAAGAGGTTGCCAGCGGCCGTCTCACGAGTGAGTCGCTCGAGCTTCTCGTGCCAAGCCGGTGCCATATCAACGAGCTCTCGAAGGCTTCCACGCCTAACTGGGCCGTCATCACTTGCGTTTTCCGTAGCGCACCTGAGCCAATGCACAACATCAGGTTCGTCTTGCCAGTTGCCTTTGACAGCAAGCATGTAACCCTGAAGGTGCCGCTGAGCATCAGCACCAGGCATTGCTAGCGCGCGACGCGTTAGCGCCTTGGAAACGCGCGGCTTATCGAGCACCAGCGCGATAAAGGCCCATTGGAGCAGTTCATTTGGAGATGCATTTGGGTCGTGCTGCGCTTGCTCTAGGAGCACCCCTAGTTTGTCCCAACTTCCAGAGAACAGGGCCACCTGTTTGCGGAACTCTTGTAGCTCCGCCGATTCTTGCATGTGGTCCTCTGCCGTTTTCAAAGCATCCGACCAACGGCCTAGATTGAACTGAGCGATTCGAAGTGCCGCCCACAGACTATCCGGCACTTTTATGAGCCCCCTCTCCGCATCCAAAAGTTCAACAATCTCTGCCCAGCGTTCACACCTCATCAGGAGTCGAACGACGGTTTCCAAATCGGAGTGAGACCGTGATTGGACATAGATCTCGCGAGCCTCCTCAATCGCCTTTTCAAACTCTTCGCGCCGCTCTCGCGCTGAGATAAGTTGCCTACGGATTAAAGGAGACGAATCGGCTCCAGCACGCTGCTCTAAGACCGCCACTTCATTTCCAGAGATCTTCCCGTCCAGCCAATTAAGGAGATGCCGGCGA
The DNA here is from genome assembly GCA_031419075.1 of Lysobacterales bacterium. Lineage (GTDB taxonomy): Bacteria > Pseudomonadota > Gammaproteobacteria > Xanthomonadales > Xanthomonadaceae > Lysobacter_I. Next base: position 51,197 of record JANOKD010000091.1, on the reverse strand, counting down.
GCACCTTCATTCTCGAGAGAAGCTTCTTCGATCCATTGGCGGGCCTCATCAATCCTTCCGGCGCCGTAGAGCGCCTTCATTCCAAAATCAGCAAGCGCCTCGGGGGTAAAGAATTCCGAGAGGGCAGCCGAAAATTTCCCTAGTCGATCCACCCATTCGGTTGGATCAATGGACATGAGCAGCATTGCCAGTGTTTCGGCGGCTTCGGAGGCAAGACTCCCGTAGCGGGTAAGCCGCCGGTCTAGCCGCTCTATCTGGTCTTTCACGTCAAACTTTGACCCTGCCTCCAGCGCTAACGCTGTCCACTGGAAACTCTCGGGATCAGCGACACGGCGCTCTTCGATTTCTGCTGCGGCTGTAACACGGCGATCTGGGTCAGAAAGCTCCAACCAGAGCGCATATTTCAATGCAATATATGCCCGCGATGCCAACCCGTTCGCTGATGCCCATAGCGAGAAACGTCGGAATTCAGTTGCTGCGCGCAAACGGCGAGAAAAGTCGGCTTCGGCATCGCCAAGAATGACCTGTCCTAGCACAGGAACAGTAGTAAGCGCTGCCTCTCGAGAATCCGGGGTCGCCACAAGTCCAACAAGCGCAAACCCGAGACTCCATCGGAGCACCGGACAGCTACCTGTCGGCTCTGGAAGTTTGTTGACCCACTGCTCAATGAGATCCCAGCGGCCTATCTGCATCGCATCATTCAAGATGAAGAATTGGCCGTCCTCGTCAAGGTCTGCGGGCGCCATATCCGATTCTACGAACCAGTCCAAAGCAGACTCCAACGAAGCTTTGCGCTCGATCGCATAGCGAATAAAAGTGCTCTCAGGCGAGCTGAGGTGTGCAACCAGAGCCTTTGCTGCTCCAATGTCGGTATTGGCGAGCTTCAACGCCCGCGCCATCACCGTGTGCGGAACCTTCGCAAGGGAGTCCGCATCTTCAAGTGCGCGCTCCGCCTCTTCGGGCGCCGCCTCCAGTAACACTCGGGCGCACCAGCCCATTGCCACCGCACGCACCGAAGGACTCCCGGACTGTAATGCTCCCCCTTCTCGCACTTCTTTGAGCAAAGCTGCTGCATATTGCCGTGGATCGGTCTCTTGAAAGAAGCGCATCTGATGAAGATGCTCAGTGCGCTGTGATATTTCTTTGTCAAAGTGAGCAGGGTCGAGACTCGCAACGATAGCCGCGTCTCGGCGCAGCTGCTTAACCTCACCATATAGCAGCGTTTCCGAAAAAATCTTCGCGATAAGCTCGTTAAGATCTTTATGACTGAGCACTCGCTCATCTGGTGTTTCGCGCACAGATACAGCGATAACGTGTTCAAGAATGGTAGGGAATCGCTGCCTTGCTTGAGCTGCTACCACTCCGCTTTCTGCGAAAACGCGTTGGCAAAACTCCTCGCTTGCCACATATCTCAAAGGGTCCAATTCAAGCGCGTCGACCGCCCAAACGATGTGTGCGACGAGTTTTTCGACGACCTCTGTAGGCGAGTTTCTTTCGAGGAACTCATGAAGCAAGGCGCCCTTATTCACAAGCTTTCGCAGCCCGGCAACTAACGTATCTGGAGCCGCTCCCTTCTTGACGGCATTCCACAAGTCGATTCCGCATTGGTCGGCCGGGAAGATGTCACCTTTTTCTTTCCCAACGGAGGCTGTCGTCAAATAAACAAAAGTCAGCTGTTGGCTTGGATTGTTCGCGATGTGCCGCAACACATTATTAAGAAACGGAACAGCACCGGGCAAGGTGAGGCTGCGCTTGACCCTACGAACCTGCGTAAGAGTCGCCCCATCATCGTCCTGCTCCGCATAATCTTCGGCAATTTCGATTCGTAGAAGTTCATTAGGTTTAAGTCGCAGCCACGCAAGAGCTGTCGCGTAGTCTTGATACAGATACCCGCCCTTCGACGCCGTTGCTTCGCTGCCATCTATACCGATAAGATCGGTTAGCCGTTTCATGCCGCCACATAGACCTCTCGTTGTGCGTGATCAATAGCGAAGTCCCGTCCTTTAGTAGCGACCTCATTTGTCCTCCCCTCTCGGCCAGGAATTGCAAAGCTCTCACTCCGAAAGATCTTCGATGCCAGTGCTATATCTAATGATCCACGGGCGCTTGGCACAATCGTAAAGCGGGCGCTCTCTTTAAGCGCATGGTCGATGAGCGCACTAACATGTCTTTCTAAGATTGCCGAAGTTGCAGTAGTTGCCGCTCGCTCATCAGCGAAACACTGCTTGGTAGACGGATTACTGGCTTGCCAACCTGGCACCAGGTCATCCATTACGTCCCTTCCAAGAGCGGTCAAATGAAAACGCGCACCAGAATTTCCTGCTGCACGTCGTTCGATCAAATTGAACTGCGTGAGCTTCCCAATTCGCCGACTCAAATTGCCCTCGTCCATTGCTAGCTTCTGCGCCAGCACTTGCTGCCTGATCGGCGAGCCGCCCCTCTCGATAAGCGCGAGCTCATGCAGAAGCATTAGAGCCCATTCAAGACCATTGACGGCCTCGATTGCATCTCCGAACTCAGAACGCTGCTCCGCAGTCGACAAGAGTTCCGCGAAGGCTGTAGCTACACCAAGCTCGTAAGACGGTTTATGCAACGCAGCACGATCCCGCCCTAGCTCGGATGCGCATTGAGACGTTAACGCCACAGCCCGCCCGACTAGCTTTGACAACACGCCTTGCGACGGCCTGCGCAAGGAAAAGAGTGTTGGCTCAATGAGTTCGGATAGGACGGAAGACTGAACACGCATAGCGCCTCCTTACAATTGTATACAATTGTATCAGACTGGACGGTCTAGGTCAATAAACCAAGCTATGGGGATGGGTTCACCGGCGACTTGGATTGGCACCCAGGCTCCTCTCACCCTTGGATCGGCGAGCACTTGGCTATAGGAAGCAGCCACATCCCTATCCGTGAGGACCAATGCTCCGGAATTGGCTACAACGCTGGCTGCGCCAGGCTGCTGAACATAGTCCATGCCCCGCCGGTGGAGCCATGTCTGGTCCTCCCGCTCGCGACCGCCAGCCATCACGGGCACTAATAACATGGTCGCCTGTAGCGCCCTGATACTTGCCGCATGGGGATCCTCTTGGGCGAAGTCCTCGCAAATGAGAACGACAACTCTCTGCGATGACGACAAGTCAACAATCGTAAGCTTCCGGGGATCTACCGCGATCGCCTCGGTTCGATGACGGATGTCATCGTGCCCCAAAGGACAATTGGCGCTACGCTGCTCGATTTCGGTGAAGGTATAGGCGTGGAGCTTGTCTTGTGTCCAAATGAGTTCGCCGTTTCCGGCAAGCATATGCGCCTTGTTCCTGATTTGACCCGCACTGTCTACCGTCATTCGCGTTCCGGCGACAACTAAGGTCGGCCGCTCGTCGTCGGGCCGGGCCGATCCCATCCATTCCTCGATCACTTGATCAAGCCAATCGGCACCCACCAGTTCTGGCAGGACGACGAGGTCTGTTTTGCGACGCCCCAATTCTTCCAGCGCAGCTAGAACCCGTGCTCCAACAGCAGTGCGCGCGGCAGCGCTAACCTCAACCGTGTATCTATTATCTCCCTCGCAGGCCCACGTCAGTTCACCGGCATGCGCAATTGTTGGTACGATACCGATGCGCCGGAAGCCGCTTCTCGCGCGTCCACGCATGGGGAAGTAGCACGAATACTCAAGCTCAAAGTCATTTGGAGGCTCAACGACCACCAAATGCCGAAGAAACGAGTTGAGGTTGGCTTGGCCCCTACCTATGCGTGCAAATGTGCGGCGTGGCCGCGTAATCACATGAAATCGCTCGTGATCGAAAAGGGACTGCAATTGCCGCAACCGAGTCCGCAATTCGACAAAATGCATTGAGTCATCCGGTGATATCTCAGCCGGGTGCAAGCCACGATATGCGTGTTCAATAACAAGCAAGGCCGTAATAAGCGCCAGCGAGGTTTCATTCGAAACTTCACCTGCGGCATAAATCTGATCAAGCGCAATCCCCAGTCCTGCGATGTCGAGCACGTTAGCGAATGCTATGTTCCCTAAAGCGTGCTCGCGGAGCGGTGCTGACCATGTTTTCAATGCAGCATTAAAGGGCAGTCGCTCCAGCGCGTCAGGATCGGTGCCGAACCATCTTAACGAAGCACCCGGTGTCTGTTCGATGAATTCAAACAGCGTTAGAAATACTTCCCAAAGTCGCATATCAGGCTCGACCAGCCTTTGGCGCAACTGTTCGATCCGCACATGCAAGGTCATTTCAATAGTGGCTCCATGTCAATCGACTCCACCTGTAAGCAATAACAGGTCGACCCAACCTGTTTTTCAATCTGCAATGCTGGCCTGCTGCGTCCATTATCGCTAGGACCTGCGCCGTAGTAGCTCGCGCGCCTAATCTTAGACCAACCGCGGCCCCTTCGGTGCCAGCCCATCCGGCCCGTCCATCCCTTGCGTTTGGCTCGGCGGTTTGAGACTTTGTTCGAGCGCCTGCTGCTGGTTGATCGCTGCGACGTTCTCGCTGCTTTGCGACAGTTTCTGCCCAGCCAATTGCCCGACATCCCCCACCGCGGTTTTCGCCCACGGTGCCGACAGGTCCGCCGTGTCAGTCATCCCGACCTTGGTCCCATCGGGTGTGAACTTCGCGGCACCGATCATGTCCAGGCCGCGCTCACGCGCCTTCTCAGTCAAACCACCCGCGAGTTGACGGCTGATCTCATCGGGCTCGCGGCCCAACTGTTTGTCGCGCTCGTTCACCGCTCCGAGCAAGGTCGCATACATCGCATGGTTCTGGTGTGCGGGATTGTCGAGCAGCAGTGCACCATGGCGTTGCGGCGGACCGTGTCGGTCGGGTGGCTGGTCCGGCCCGTCGCGCTCGGGAGCACCGGGGCGCCCGCCGGGAGCTAGCAAGCGCGGAGCGGCGGGATGCGGTTGCGGTGCGCCTTGCTGCGGATGATCTGGGCGCAACGCCGGCTCGCGGGGATCGATGTGGAGCAAGGGAGTCGCCACGCCGTTGCGGGTGATGTTCAGATCGACCACCCCGTTGCCCCGGTCGACGCGGGTGATCTGGCTGCGCTCGATCTCGCTCCACTGCCCCCCGATGTTGGCGTGGCCGTGCCCGTCCCGGTTCCACTGCACGAGATCGTTGCCGGAGACATAGAGCCCAGCCGTTTGCTCGCGCGGCGCGCCTTGGAACCGCACGTCCTGCGCGCGATGCCCGCCGTCGTCCGACGCCTGGACGAATGCCTTGCTCTGGCCGGGGACCAGGAACAGGTTTTTCACCGTCGAATATTCGGCGTCGAGGTGCGGATGCGCGCGATCCTGGCCCAATTGGGTCGGATTGACGAGCGGGTTGGCGACGACGTTTTGCCACGCGGCATGGAGTGGGCTTTGGGCATCGGCGTTGCGCAGCGCGATCACCACTTCCGCACCACGAAGCGCGTTGTCGCGATCGCCGTGCAAGTGCTCCGGCACGCCGGCCTTGATGCCTTCCAGCGAGGTAATACCACCGTTGTTGATCTGCCGGATCATGCCGGGCCAGTGACGGGAACCGTCCTGGTTTTCCAACTTGGCAATGACTGTCGCCATACGGACCTGATCATCCTGTGTCGCGTTGCGGTAAAGCGCGGTGTCTTCCAACTGGCGGACCGCCCCGCCTTCGCGCAACAGGTGGTTTACCTGCCGCACGTCCTGATTGTGGATGTAGGTGATGCCGTCATCCGATGCCATGAAGGTATTGAGCTTGGTCTTGATCCCCGCCGGCATGTCGTAGCCGTTATCGGCCGTCGTCGTCCGATCGCCGCGGATCTCATTGCCTTGCCGCCGTAGCGCCTGGCTCGCCTGATCGTATTCCGCCTGCGTCAGCACCTGGTTGGGATGCTCGCGGACCTGTCCGCGCGCCCACTCCTGATAGGCATTCAATAGCTGATCGGCATTTCGGTTCGCATCGTTTCGTTGCTGGCCGAAATCGGTTTGCAACGTGCCGATGGAATATCCACTGTTGTAAACCGGCTCCAGCTGACCTGCCCGGAAGGTGCCGGCCTCGATCGGGGCACGACGGGACGTGTCTCCCTCCTGATGGATGTAGCCGGCGAATGAAATCTCATAGGCGACATTGCGCCCTCTGACGCTGCCTTCCGAGGCGACGCCGACCGCGAAATACGCCGCAGCTTTCAGTTCGTTGTCGGAAATATTCGCAGGGGCTTGTCGCTCCTGCCGATCCGCTTGATCGCGCGCGTCCTGTGCGGTCATCTCACTTCTCCTTGATGTCGATCAGCCTCAGTTCGGGCGCCGCACCCGCGGGCGTCAGGTCGAAACTGTTGATACGGAAAACGCGATCGACCGTCGCGATGATGAAGGTGTTGTCGTGCAGGTCCAGAGCATGAACAGGCTTCGTGGTCCAGCACGCATGGGTCGTATCGTAATCGGCAATGATCTTGGTCCGTTGAACGAAGTGAGGATCGCTGTCCTGGAACTTGGAGCCTTGGGTGCGAGCGACATACGCCATCGGCTCGCATGCCCGCTGACCGTTGAAGTGTGTGTTCGGATCGACCGGGATCGCTTTTGTCGTGTAGACGCCATTTCGATCCGAGGCGCCTTGATTTTCGAACAGGGTGCCGCCCAACACCACATCATGCCCACGCCCTTTCCGTTGCCACCCCGCGTAGATCGACGGCTGATCGATGTCGACACGGGAGGGATCGGCTTGCACGTACGAATAGCGGTGGCCCTTGGTGTCAATGAAACTGTATGACTTGGCATCTGCTGACGCGCGCGGCGTCGAGGCCACTCCCGTCTCAACGCGAACATTCTTCGCTTGCTCTCCAGTGAAGAACTCCATCGCCTCCCGCGCGCCCTGATCTTCAGTGGAAATCATCCACAGTTTCCAGGGCCGACTGCGCGTATCGACGAACACCGCTTCGACGGAGAAATTGCGCTGGCCGATCTTGGTCCTTGGCCAACTCGGGCGCTCAGCAATCGGTTTACCGATCTGATCGTTGTGCTGACCCGCACTGGGGCGTGGCCCTTGGCTTGCACAAGCGCCGATGACTCCCAGCCCCGCCAAACACAGCAGAACCATCAGCAGGAGCTTCGGTAGTGACGCGGGGGCTCTCATCGCTCGATCCTTGGGCTTCGGTCGATGCAGGCTAACGCAGGTCGAGTCGGGACACCAAGCCTTGGGGAACTGCGAAACAAAACGGCGACCCCTTGCGAGGTCGCCGTTGCGAAGCGTGGAGCGGGTGATGGGAATCGAACCCACGCTAGCAGCTTGGGAAGCTGCAGTTCTACCATTGAACTACACCCGCGTTAATGCGCATCTTAGCGGCTGTCGCGACCTCCGGATATTGCGCCGGAGGTCGCTGTGCCGCTTGTGTATCAGAACTGTTTGCCGAAGGTGGCGAACAGGGTGGCGTCGTTGCCGCTGCCTTGGGCCGTGGTGACGCTGGCGCCGATGTTCGCGTCCATGCCGAACAGTTCGGTGCGGGCGCCGATCTGCAGGGTCAGGTAGGTGTCGTCGAACTCAAGTCCCGGGACTGCGTATTCCAAGCTGCCTGCAATGGACTGCGAACGCGCGAACGCTTCCTCAGCCTGATCCTCGTGCTCCATATCCCAGGTCATGCGGGTGTAGGGCGTGAGGTGGTCGTTGATCTTGTAGCTGGCCTGCCAGCCGAGGCTGGTGATCATCGAATCGAAGCTCTGGTCCGGGTAGGCCAATGCAGTCGACAGGGTCGGCTGGTCTTCGGCGTAGCCGTCGACATCAATCCGCTGCATCAACACGCCCAACACCGGGCCGTGGGTCAGGGCTTCGCTGGTGAAGTTGAAGCCAGCGTTCACGCCGAAGGTCAGGTTGCTGCCGTCGGGGGAGCCGCTGTGGGTGCGCGTGACCGGACCAAGCACCACATCGCGGTTCACGTCGTAGCTGGAGAAGGTGTAGCTGAGTTGGCCGTTGACCCATGCGTTGTCGCCATACCAGCCGGCAAAGCCGCCGAGGGTGGCTTCGGTCTGATCGAAATCGCCGCCACGCAGGCCGAAGTCATAGGCGTTGCGGCTGAGGCCGGCAAAACCACCGTAGACGAAGTTGCCGCTGGTCCAATCAACACCACCGGTCAACGCCGGACCAACGCCGTCGTACAGATTGCCGTCGTCATAGCGCTGGAAATCGATGCGGGTGTCGGCCCACCAGCGCATGCCGTCGCCTTCGGGCTTGCCGGCCAGATGACCGGAGACGCGATCGGCACGGGCGCGACCCACCACAGCGGTCGAATGCGGCAGCACAGCAAGCTGGCGCGGGGCTTCCAGGATCGAGACGGCGTACTGCGACACGATCTGATGCGCGCGGCTGGTCGGGTGCACGCCGTCGGCGAACAGATAAGTATTCGGCGCATCAGGAGTGACGTAGCTGGACGGGTTGCACGTCAGAGAGTTCGCGGTGATCTGCGGCTGACACGCAGTGCCGGTGATGTTGCTGAAACCGTAAGCGGCCGGTGCGGCGGTGATCTCACGCAGCAAGTTGAAAGTGTCGAGCGGAATCACCCGCAGACCGCTGCTGGCCAGGCCGTTGAACAGCGAAGTGTTGTAGGTGGTGGTCAGCGCTGTGCCGGTCGCCTGGACGGCGGCGCCCTGGGCGCGGAAGCCCGGTGTCAGGCCAAGATCCGGCACGGTCGCCACCAGAATGTACTTGGCGCCGGCGTTCTGCAGTTGGGTGACGATTCCAATTTCCGAGGTCACGGCACTGGCAATCGTGGTTGCCGCTGGTGCGCCAGCATTGGTGATCGCGAACAGGTCGTTGGCGCCGCCCCATACGGTGAAGAGCGCGCGGCTGTCGGCACGGCCGCCGTTCGCAGCGAGATAATTGGTGACCTGGGTGGCGAGCGACGGGATCGGACCGAGCGCGCCGGTGCTGTTGATGCCCACGCGTGCGCCGCCAGCGGCGTAGTTGGTGCCGGTCTGACCATTACCGTTCGGCACAGCGCCGGTGCCGTAGAAATCGGCCAGATACTGCGACCAGACCAGACCCGGATTGGTGGTGAACTGGCCGGTGACGGGGCGGACGCTGGCCGGCAACAGTGGGCGGAAGAAACCGCCGTCGGTCAAGCTGTCGCCGAAAAACACGGTCTGCGAATACGGACCGGCGGCGAAGGCAGGCGCGGCCACCGCGGCAGTCGCCGTGATGAGGGCGACAGTAAGAAGACTACGGATGGGCCGTTTGGCCCCACGATTGAAAGACATACCCCACTCCCGAACGGTTGGAAAAGGCGGAAAATTCCGCAAAGTACTCCGCCGCCTCTTCGATCTGGCGCCGGATAGTGGCGGCATCGTTTCACGAAGCCCTGTGTGACTCAAGTGTGACAAGCCGCCCGGCGGACCCAGTGCCTGGGGTTGGCGCTGGGCAGGCCGCCTGCTGCAGGCGACAATCCAAGGATGGATATCACACTGAACGGCGAACGCCTCACCCTGCCCACCGCCTGCACCATCACCGCGCTGTTGATCGCACAGGGTCTGGCCGAACGCCGGGTCGCGGTGGAGGTCAACGGCGAGATCGTTCCACGTGGCCGTCATGCCGAGCATCGCCTGACGGATGGCGACGAGGTCGAAATCGTCCACGCCCTCGGCGGCGGCTGACGACCATTCACCCTGCTGCAAGCAGGGCAATGATTTGCACCATAAGCTTTACACCGAATACCTTATGACGTAAGGTATTTCCTATGACGATCGACTCTACCGACGAACAGATCCTCAAGGGCCTGCTGGACACCCTGGTTCTGCATGCGCTGCAGGCCGGGCCGAACTACGGCTTCGGGATCCGTGAACAGTTGGACCGGCAATTCGGCACCGGCGCCGACTTCATCAAGGAAGCCACGCTTTATCCGCTGCTGCACCGGCTGGAGCGCAAGGGTCTGCTCGCCTCGCACCACGAACCGGGCGACCGCGGCAGTCCGCGCAAGTACTACCGGCTGACGCCGGAAGGAACGGTGTTCCTCGACCGCCGGATCGCGGAATGGGGGCGAGTCGCCGCCTTGCTGCAGAGAACCATTCTCAAACCGAAATGAACTTTTCCTGGAGCCGACCATGCTGGACACCTTACTGCGACTGCCTTCGCCCCGCTTCCCGGCCGACATGCGTACCGGCGACTCAAGGGTCGATAGCTATCTCGAAACGCTCGACAGCGCGCTGACAGGTTCAGCGGGAGTGCGCCGGCACACACTGTTCGAGGCCAGGGATTATCTGTCGGAGGCGCAGGAACGCGCACGCGCCACCGATACCGATGAGGACGCAGCACTGCGCGCCGCGATCGAGGATTTCGGCCAAGCCGAGCATGTCGGTCGGGAGCAGCGCCGGACATGTGCCGCCTCGTTCCGGGCAATGGCTTGCTGGATGGGCGTGCTCTTCGCGACCCTTATGCTGATCTTGTCGATGTCGGGTCTGGACAACCCTACCGCCACTTGGCGAATGCAGACGTTCGCCTTCGCATTCAACGCAGTCTTCTTCGGCAGTTTCACGGCTTTTTTCATGGTCTATGTGTTTCCCAGACCGATGCCGACGCTGCAGGACGCCGCCGGGCCCGAAAGCTTCTCCGTGCATTGCACACGCCTTACCATTCACATGGGGTGGGGGCTCGCGACCGTCATCGTAACGATGCTGATGCTGATCGTCTGGGGTCTGACCGGCCGAGGCTTTTTCAGCGACTGGCCGTTGCCGGTGTTGATCCTGATGCTGCTGTCCAATGTGGTGCTGATACTGTTGGTGTTCGAGGCGCTTTTTTTCCGTGCGGCCGTCCAAGCGGACACGCTGCATCTGCGCGGGATCGGCGGCAGCGCTGCGATCAAGCGCGGACAGATCGTATCGGTGGTCGCGCCCCGGCTGTTGTTGCAAGTGTCTTCGCCGACGAACACTCATCTCCGCCGCCTGACCTGGCGCGATGATGCAGGCAGGATACGCAGCAGATATGTTTCGCTCAGCCGCGATCTTGTGCATGGCGATCGTCTGATGGCTTGGCTCGAAGCGGCCGCCAGCCGGAATACTGCTTGTGCGGAGACGCCCCGCACCGCCTGATCTCGCCAAAGTCCGACGCGACGCGCTGGATCGCTTGCCGCAGCGACCCAGCGCTACCGCTTTGGGCGATAATCCTGCAATGACCGCACTCCCCGCATACGACGACACGCTCGTCATCGCCGGCAAGACTTATCGCTCGCGTCTGTTGACCGGCACCGGCAAATTCAAGGATCTGGACGAAACCCGCCGCGCCACCGAAGCCGCGGGCGCCGAGATCGTCACCGTTGCGATCCGCAGAACCAATATTGGCCAGAACCCCGGCGAACCGAATCTGCTCGACGTGCTGCCGCCGGATCGCTATACCCTGCTGCCCAACACCGCCGGCTGCTACACCGCCGACGATGCGGTGCGCACCTGCCGGCTGGCCCGCGAGCTGCTCGACGGCCATAACCTGACCAAGCTCGAAGTGCTGGGCGATGCACGAACGCTGTTCCCGGATGTGGTGCAGACGCTGAAAGCGGCCGAGATTCTGGTCGCCGACGGCTTCGATGTGATGGTTTACACCAGCGACGACCCGATCCTGGCCAAGCGGCTTGAAGAGATCGGCTGCGTCGCGGTGATGCCGCTGGCCGCACCGATCGGGTCAGGCCTCGGCATCCAGAACCGCTACAACCTGATGGAAATCATCGAGAACGCCAAGGTGCCGATCCTGGTCGATGCGGGCGTGGGCACCGCCTCCGATGCCGCAATCGCCATGGAACTGGGCTGCGACGGCGTGCTGATGAACACCGCCATCGCCAGCGCAAAAGATCCGGTGCGCATGGCGCTGGCGATGAAGCTGGCGATCGAAGCCGGCCGTCACGCATTCCTCGCCGGGCGCATCCCGCGCAAACGCTACGCATCGGCTTCGTCTCCGGTGGATGGGTTGATAGGCTGATGAGCAATCCGCGCGCGCCCGTTGTCGAACACGCGCAGGAAAGCGGCCTCGATCATGCCTACGACCAGCCCTTCACGGTCGAACCCGGACAGCGCAAGATCCGCAGCTTCGTTCTGCGCCAAGGCCGCTTCAGTCCGGCGCAGCAGCGCGCGTTCGACGACCTCTGGCCGCGCTTCGGTCTGGACTATCAGGCAACCACGCGCGATTACGACGCCATCTTCGGCCGCAGCGCGCCGCGCGTGGTCGAGATCGGTTTCGGCAACGGCGATGCGCTGCGCTTCGCTGCCAAGCACGATTCGTCGCGCGATTACATCGGCATTGAAGTGCATGCGCCCGGCGTCGGTCGGCTGCTGAATGCGCTGGGTGAAGATGGCAGCGACCACGTCCGCGTCTATCGCCACGATGCGGTGGAAGTGCTGACGCATGAGATTGCTGACGGCAGCCTGGATGAAATCCGCATTTATTTCCCCGATCCGTGGCACAAGAAGCGCCACAACAAGCGCCGGCTGGTGCAGCCCGAGTTCGCCGCGCTGTTGACGCAAAAACTCTGCGACGGCGGCCGTTTGCACTTGGCCACCGATTGGCAGGATTACGCCGAACAGATGTGGGACGTGCTGGACGCCACGCCCGGGCTGCTCAATCGCGCCGGCGCGCGCGGCCACGTGCCGCGTCCCGAGTGGCGGCCGCAAACGCATTTCGAAACGCGCGGCCAGAAACTCGGCCACGGCGTCTGGGATCTGCTGTACGACAAGACGCTGGACGCACAACCCCCGACGCCGCCCCACCACCAACCCGTCGACTGATCGATGGAAAACACCCTCACCCTCACCAGCGATATGCAGCTCGTTCTCGGGCTGACGGTGATGACGATGGTGTTGTTTCTGTTCGAGCGGCTGCGTGCGGATGTGGTCGCGCTGGTGGTGCTGGTGCTGCTGGGCTTGACCGGACTGGTCGCGCCGGAAGATTTGTTCAACGGTTTCTCGGGCAACGCGGTGATGAGCGTCATCGCAACCATGATTCTCGGCGCCGGCCTCGACCGCACCGGCGCGCTGAACCGTCTCGCTGCGTGGCTGCTGCGCCGCGCGCACGGTGTTGAACAGCGGCTGCTGTTGCTCACCTCGGCCATCGCAGGTATCAACTCCTCAGTGATGCAGAATCCATCGGTGATGGCCCTGTATCTGCCGGTCGCATCGCGGCTGTCGTCGCGCACCGGCCTGCCGCTGTCGCGGCTGCTGTTGCCTATCGCGGTGGGCATCATGATGGGCGGTGGGCTGACGATGGTCGGCAACTCGCCGCTGATTCTGCTGAACGATTTATTGGTATCCGCCAACGCCAACCTGCCGTCCGGATTGACCACGCTCAAGCCGCTGCCGATGTTCGCGCCGCTGCCCATCGGCCTTGCGCTGCTGGTCGCGGGGCTGGCTTATTTCCACTACTTCGGCGACAAACACCTGCACGACAACGCCGCCGACGCCGGCGTCACGCCGGCACGCACCGAAACGTATTTCGCCAGCGCCTACGGGATCGACGGCGATGTCTATGAGCTTACCGTCACCGCCGACAGTCCGCTGGTGGGCATGTCGTTGGGCGAAACAGAAACCCTGCACGATGCGCCGCTGATCCTTGCGCTGAAAACCGGCAGCGAATCGCGGTTGGCACCACCGGGCGATGCGCGGATCTGGGTCGGCAGCGTATTGGGCGTGATGGGCCCGCGTCAGGCCATCGTCGATTTCGCCCAGAACCGTTTTCTGCGCAGCAGCTCGCGGCTGCGCGAATTCGCGGACCTGTTCAATCCCGCGCGCGCCGGTATTTCCGAAGCGGTCATTCCGCCCACCTCCACGTTCATCGGCAAAACCGCAACCGAACTGCAGCTGCGTAAGCTGCACAATCTGCGGCTGCTCGCAATCAACCGCGACAAACAGGTGCTGCGCGAAAACGTGCGCGAAATTCCGCTGCGCGCGGGGGATCTACTAGTACTGCACAGCATCTGGCAGGATCTGGCGCAGGCCGCGAGCAATCGCGATTTCGTGCCCATCACCGACTTCCCCAAAGCCGAGCAGCGCCCGCACAAGTTCAAGATCGCAATGACCATTTTCGGCATCACGATGCTGATCGCGCTGTCGTCGCGCATCCCGGCATCGGTCGCGCTGATGACCGGCGTCGCCGGCATGCTGATTACCGGCGTGCTGAAAATGGACGAAGCCTACGCCGCGATCAACTGGAAAACCGTGTTCCTGATGGCCTGTCTGATTCCGCTGGGCTGGTCGATGGATTCCAGCGGCGCCGCCGCGTGGGTTGCAGGCCACACCCTGGACCGCCTGCCCGAAGGCACGCCGGTGTGGCTGCTGGAGATCGCGATCGGGCTGCTCACTACCGCATTTTCGTTGGTGATCAGCCACGTTGGCGCCACCATCGTGATGGTGCCGATTGCGATCAACCTGGCGCTGGCCGCCGGCAGCGACGCCACTGCATTCGCACTGATCGTCGCGCTGTCTGCATCGAACAATTTCATGACCGCGTCCAACCCGGTGATGTCGATGATCACTGGCCCCGCCGGCTACACCTCGAAAGAACTGTGGAAAGTCGGCGGCCCGCTGTGCCTGATCTACACCAGCATTGTTGTGCTGATGGTGAATCTGCTGTTTTAGCCATTAGAGATGGATTTTTTGCGCATCACGGCAACGCGGCTCTGTTAGTGGCCCTTTCTGTGAGGAATCTCCGTTGTAGTGCCTGGATGCTGCGAAATAAATGCGCTTACTCCGTCTTGGCGGACCAAGGAAGACCTGTGAAGACTCTCTACTCGCATCCTGGAAGCACGTCATGAACACCTCTTTCGGGCGCACGCTTCACATTCGCAATAGAACGCCGATCGATCACGTGGTCTTTACCGGCAATCGCCGCATGAAAACGACGTTGCGCGCTTGGTTCTGCACGATCGTCCTCGGTTGTTGTGCATGCACACACACGCCCCGCATATATTCTCCCAACGCCTTACCTGACAACACACACGGGCCCCAAATGAACGCATCGACACTTCCCACCACCGCCGAGGACATCGGCAGGCGCGTGCTGACGCTGGTCACGCAGATTCGCAGCCGCGAGGACATCGCCCCCGCGCGGATCGAAGAAATTACCGGTATTAAAGTGAATTTCAGCAACAGTGATGCAAAACAGTATGGTTTTGGCGCCGCATTGAACAACGAATGGGTTTACAACCTCATTTCCTTGTCCGGACCGAACGGGGATCCCGACCGATTGATGTTCTCGTTCGACGATCAGACCCACGACAACGCCGATATGGCGCCGGTGTGTGCGCTGGATTTTGACGACTATGCGAAACCGCTCATTGATGCTGGCTTTTCTTCAAAACCCAGCCTTGGCCGCCACGAGCAGGTCGAATACTGGGACTTCAAACGCGACGATGTGTCGGTACAGATCTACACCCGCCGCGAGAGCGAGGCCAAGGCCGATCACGCCTGCGTGTCCATGCTCATTGTGAACGTCTGAGGAGCCGACCATGTCCGTACCTCCCGATAAAGTCGCCGCACCGAAAGTCCTCACCGGCGCCGAAAAACTCGAAAAAATGCTGCAGGAGTTCCAGGACAGCGCGAAGACCAGCACCACCGATCCGGGGAAAAACCTGCGCGAATGGCTGGACAAGTCGCCTGACCTGAAAAAACGCATGGAAGACGCTGCCGACAAGGGAGATCTCACCAAGATCGAGCCGCTCGCTGCGGGCGCAAATGCAGGCGGATCGTACAGTGCTTCCACTAAAACGATGAACTTGCCCGTAGATAAGCTCAACACGCCATCCCAGCAATCCGAGATCATCTTCGTGCTGGGACACGAGATCGAGCATGCGGGCTATGGGGCGAAGCGCACGGCGGCGCTTGCGACCTTCGTCAAGGACGTTGAGGATCTTGCCAAGACCAACAGCCCCAAGCACGACCATACCGAGGCGGTCGGAAAGGTCGTGCAGTTTTATCGGGAAAACGAGGCAAATGCGCATATCGGCGGTTTCAATGCCATCGTTTCCAAGCTGACCAATGACAAAGGCGCCGCACCGGAACTGAAGGACATCTACCAAGCAGTTCCGGGCAGAATGCAGGACTTCATCAACAAGACCGGCGTATCGCCTAATTTCACTTATGCGCTGAAGCCAGGGTTGACGCTCGATGCGGACATGACCATGGCCCAGAACAAAGGGAATATCGACGCGATGGGGAAATATTATTTCGACACGCCGGCCACACTCGGCAAAAACGGCAATCAAAGCTATCCGAACTACTATGGCGACTGGGCAATGGGCGTGGTCGAGAGTAAAGAGAAAGCCGCGCACGCCGCGCGCAAACTCGTCGATCCGACAGCTGTTGCACCTGAAGTCGAGATCAACTTGAACAAGCTCGGCCTTTCGAAGGCGGTATTGACCAACACATTGACCTATACCGACGTCAATCCAATCAAGCACGAACGCGAAGAGCCCAAACCTGCCACATCCTCACCTGTTCCCGCGCCTGCCACTGGGCATGAAGATTCAAGCAAGGGACAACGCGCAGGCGGAAAAGACGCCGATGAGCCAATCATGCCGATTTCGCAGCAGCGTTCACTCGCGCTCTGCACTCAGGCTGAAAGCGCGCTGTCCAATCTTGGCCCCGACAGCCGCATCACCAGCTCGCAGCAGTTCTCCAATGTTGCGGCCTCAATGGCGCTGCAGGCGCAAAAGGACACGCTGACCGAAATCAACGGCGCCATCAAAGGCACGCATGGCAACATCATCGCCCATCAGGGCGAACTGACAGCAGCGCATGTCAAGCTGTCATCGACCGATGTCGAAACTGCCAAACTGAAGCCTGCGGCAGAGGCTCTATCTGAGATGGGGCAAAGCGTGCAGACGCCTGCGATCACTGCGCCGCAGTCTCGTAGCCAGACGATGTAATCGCAGCGGGGGGGTCGATACGGTGATCTTCAGCGATGCCTGAATCCAAAGCGCCCTGCTGCTTGCAGGGCGCTTTTACGAACATCCGCTTGTATTGCCAGGAAACGATGATTATCGCGATGAATATCAGTGACGCAACAGCGTCACAACCCCCGCGCCGCCTCTTCCACCGCGCGAAATAATGCGCGCCCCTTGCTCATGGTTTCCTCCCACTCTTTCTGCGGGTCGGAGTCATAAACGATGCCTGCGCCGGCCTGCACGTGCAGTTTGCCGTCCTGGATGACGGCGGTGCGGATAGCGATGGCGGTGTCGGCGTCGCCGTGCCAGCTGATGTAGCCGATGCTGCCGGCGTAGACGTTGCGCTTCACCGGCTCAAGCTCGCGAATCACTTCCAGTGCGCGGATTTTCGGCGCACCGCTGACGGTGCCGGCCGGAAAGGTCGCGCGCAGCACGTCGGCGTAGCTCAGACCTGCTTTCAGGCGGCCAGTAACTTCGCTGACGATGTGCATGACGTGGCTGTAGCGCTCGATCACGAAGCGGTCGCCCACCTCCACCGTGCCCGGTTCGCTGATGCGGCCGACATCGTTGCGGCCGAGATCGATCAGCATCAAATGTTCGGCAAGTTCTTTCGGGTCGGCCAACAGTTCCGCTTCAAGGGCGAGATCTTCTTCGTGCGTGCGTCCGCGCGGGCGGGTGCCGGCAATCGGACGGACCGTGACGATGCCCGGACCCTGATCGGTCTGTTCCAGGCGCACCAGAATCTCCGGCGATGAGCCCACCACCTGCATGTCGCCGACATCGAGAAAATACATGTACGGCGACGGGTTCAGCGCACGCAGCGCGCGATACACATCGACCGGGCGCGCGCGGAACGGCACCGACAGCCGCTGACTCAACACCACTTGGAAAATGTCGCCGGCGCGAATGTATTCCTTCGATTTCTCGACTGCAGCAATAAACGCTTCACGGGTGAAACCGGAGACAAAATCGGCTTCGCTCAGGCCCACAGAATCGCGCGTTTCCGGATAGCCCGGTCCACCCTGACGCAAACGATGCGTAAGCGCATCGAGACGACGGTTCGCGCGCGCCCACGCCTGCGGCTCGCGCGGATCAGCATGGACAATGAGATACAGCCGACCTTTGAGATTATCGAACACCGCGACGTCGCGGCTGTCCATCAGCAGAATATCCGGGGTGCCAAGTTCATCGCGGCGCTCGGGATGCATACCGGCGCCGCTGCGCAGCTTGGGCTCGATGTATTGGATGCACTCGAACCCGAACCAGCCGACCAGCCCGCCGGTAAATCCGGGCAGACCCGCGAGACGCGGAATTTTCTGCGCAGTGCGCAGGCGCTCGACTTCGGCCAGCGGGTCTTCAACTTCGCGCGCCTCGATCAGCTCACCCAATTCGGTGACGTACAGTGTGTGCCCGGCGAACGCATACACGCGATGTGCGGGCAGGCCGATGATCGAATAGCGGCCGAAGCGTTCTCCGCCTTCGATCGATTCAAACAGATAGGTGTGCGGGCCATCGGCAAGCTTGAGATAGACCGACAGCGGCGTATCGAGGTCGGACAGCACTTCGCGCACGACCGGAATGAGGGTATGGCCGTCGTCGGCGTATTGCTGGAATTGTTCTTGCGAGATCACGCGGAGAATCCTTGAAAGATGATGACGGGCGGGTACGGGGCGATCAGACGATCACCACCGCCATCGGCCGTGCGCAGTATGCCGCGGTCGCATACTCATCCACGCACCGCCGCAACGGCGGCCTTCATCTGCGCAACCACCGCGGCGTAATCGCGCTGGCTGAAAATCGCCGAACCGGCGACGAAGGTGTCGGCACCCGCTTTTGCGATCTCGGCGATGTTGTCGGGCTTCACGCCGCCGTCGATTTCCAGACGGATCGGCCTGCCGGTGCGTGCAACCATTGCATCGATACGCTGACGCACGACGCGCAGTTTCTGCAGCGTGGAGGGAATGAAACTCTGGCCACCAAAGCCCGGGTTCACCGACATCAACAGCACCAGATCAAGGTCTTCCAGCACGTAATCCAGCACCTCCACCGGGGTGGCCGGATTCAGCACCAGACCGGCCTGACAGCCTTGGGCTTTGATGAGTTGAATGGTGCGATGCACGTGCCGGCTGGCTTCGGGATGGAAGCTGATCAGCGACGCGCCGGCCGCGGCGAAGTCCGGCACGATGCGGTCCACTGGCTCCACCATGAGGTGCACATCAATGGGCGCGGTCACCCCGTGCTTGCGCAGCGCCTCGCAGACCAGCGGGCCGATCGTGAGATTGGGCACGTAATGGTTGTCCATCACGTCGAAATGCACCCAGTCGGCGCCGGCAGCGAGGACGTTGTCGACCTCTTCGCCGAGCTTCGCGAAGTTCGCGGACAGGATGGACGGGGCGATGACAGTGGATTGCATGGGAACCGTTCGTAGGAGCGGCGCAAGCCGCGAACCCGCGCATTATCGCCTGCCTCACCTGTGGCAGCGACGGGAGTCGCGATGAACAGCGCCGCAGGCCCGCAGTGACCACAGCGGATGAGATGCAGTGCCGTTGCGTCTGTAGGAGGGCCTTCAGGCCCGATCCCTGCGCACGTGAAAACCGTGATGAAACAGCCATAAATACTTTTTTTGTTTCAACATAGCTACAACGCATTGATCCACAAGGCATTGTAATTGTACCGGCTGAGGAAGATCGGGCCTGGCTTTCCGGGTCTCAGTACCTCCTACGGGCTAAAAAAGCACCCCTCATCCGCCCTTCGGGCACCTTCTCCCCGCACGCGGGGAGAAAGACAACAAGGACCTGCGCTTGCTCCCTTCTCCCCGTGCGTGGGCAGAAGGTGCCCGAAGAGCCTGCCCCGTGCTCGATACGGGGGCGGATGAGGGGCGCTTTAGAACTAGGGGAGATCTCTGGATCGCTTCGCGCGGAGCGCGTTAGGGATCACAACGGAGTGGCGACCCGGGAGTTGCTCTACGACTGCTTGCGCAGCTGCTTGATGCGGTCATAAGCAGTGTTGATCTCACTCGCCTTGTCTTCAGCCTGACGGCGCAGGTCATCGGCGACGCCGACGAGTTTGTCGGGGTGGTACTGACTGATCATCCGTCGGTAGGCCTGTTCGATCTCCGCATCGGAAGCATCCTCGGTCACGCCCAGCACCCGGTAAGGCGTATCGCGCTTGCTGCTGTGCTTGCTCTTGAACCAGTCGGCATCGAAGGCGTGGCCCAGCAGCAGGCCAAGCAGCCCGCCCACCGGGTGGCGCGTGAGCAGCCAGCCTGCGATGAAACCCAATACTTTTCCGTACCAACGTGTCATGCCGTCGAGTTTACAGGTCCGGAGACCGGAGACGAATGCGCAAGACGAACGCCCTGAGAGGATCAGACCGGTGCGGCCATCCCAGCCTACGCGGCCTTACACTAGGCGGCCCGACCGCTTCCGACGGACCGCGCGTGGCGACTACTCTGCTTGAATCCGATCTGCCCGGCCTGACCCTGCGCCATCGCGGCAAGGTCCGCGATGTGTTCGATCTGTCGCCGGAGCGGCTGCCCGCCGAAGCGCGCGACCACGGGCCACTGCTGTTGATGGTGGCCACTGACCGGCTGAGCGCGTTCGACGTGGTGCTGCCCGACCCGATTCCCGGCAAGGGCGAGATGCTCTGCCAGATCAGCAACTTCTGGTTCGACAAGACCGCACATATTTTTCACAACCATCTGACCGGCATTGATGTCGCCAGCGTGCTGCCTGCCGGCGTCGACGTGGTGCTGTACGCCAAGCGCGCGGTGGTGACGAAGAAACTCAAACCGGTGCCGGTGGAAGCCATCGCACGCGGCTATCTGATCGGCAGCGGCTGGAAGGACTATCAGCGCACCGGCCGGGTCAGCGGCATCACCTTGCGCAACGGGCTGCAGCAGGCGGAGCAGTTGCCCGAACCGATCTTTACGCCGTCGACCAAAGCCGCCGTAGGCGACCACGACGCCAATATCGATTTCGACACGATGGTGAAAACCGTCGGCGCCGAACTGGCCGAACAGGTGCGCGACGCCACGCTGCGCCTCTACCGCTACGCTGCGGCCTATGCCTCCGAACGCGGCATCCTGCTGGCCGACACCAAGTTCGAGTTCGGCACCGACGCCGACGGCCGCCTGTACGTGATGGACGAAATGCTGACCCCGGATTCGTCGCGCTATTGGCCGGCCGATCAATACGAAGTCGGCATCAGCCCGCCCAGCTACGACAAGCAGTTTGTCCGCGATTATCTGGAAACCTTGGACTGGGACAAGACTGCGCCCGGTCCGCGCCTGCCGCAGGATGTCATCGACCGCACCCGCGCCAAATACGCTGAAGCGCTGCAGCGGCTGGCGGGGATCAGCGTCGATTGACGCGCGTTGAACGCATCAGGAAACAACGACTCATGTCCGAACAAAATCCTTACGCCCCGCCACAAGCTGCGGTCACGGATGCCATCAACACCGAGGCTGCGCCGGCGCTGTGGAATCCAACGGCTGCTGGAGCCTGGAGCCTGATTTTCAGCCCGATCTTCGGGGCATTTCTGCACATGCAGAACTGGAAAGCACTGGGTCAGCCCGAAAAGGCAGCCGCGTCAAAGAAATGGATGTTCGCAAGCATCGCCTTCTTCTTCGTTCTGGGATGCTTATCGATTTTCATGCCTGAACCAGAAAAATTGGACGTCTTTAGCCGACTGGGCGGTTTGGTCCTTTTGCTCTCTTGGTACTACGCGATCGGAAAATCGCAGCAGACGTATGTCGCCGCAAGGTTTGGCAAAACATATCCGCGCCGCGGCTGGGCGATTCCGCTCGTCGCTGCGCTCGGAGTCGTCGTTGTGCTTTTCAGCTTATTTTTTCTACTGACGATTCTGCTCATCGCCAGTGGCGTCATATCGGTTTAGGCCTGACGATCGAGCCGTGACTTCAAAAACTCCTGGAGGGATGTTTTTCAGCAACCTGTCAGGCGGCCCCCAGCGGCCTGAAGACCGCTCTGCCGATGCGCTTTTCAAAGATATTGAACAGGCTCCAAGGACATCACGATGAATGCGAACAGCCATATTGAAACGACCTTCGAACGCCCCATCGACCGCTGGTTCGCGAGTTACTCGGCCGACCACGTCAACGCAACCAATCAGAAAATCCATTACGTCGCTGTGCCACTGATTCTATGGAGCGTAACTGCGCTGCTGTGGTGCATTCCAGTACCCGGCACACTGTTTGGCGCCGGCCTGTGGGCAGCGCTCCCCGCTTATGGCGCTTGGATGTTCTACAACCGATCCTCGCGCCCGCTTGGCTACGGCATGCTCGCGACACTATTTGTCATGCTGTGCGCTGACTGGTGGCTGTTCGGGCTACTCGGAAGTCGCGGATTGCTGCAGCTCGCGGTAGCGGTGTTCGTGATCGCGTGGATTGCGCAGTTCATCGGCCACAAGATCGAAGGCAAGAAGCCAAGCTTCCTGACCGATCTGGTGTATCTGCTGATTGGCCCGGCGTGGATACTCAGCAAGGTGTACCGCAAGTTCGGCTGGCGGATTTGATCCACGCGCAGCTCAAGAATGTGATCCGCCCAAAAGAAGTTTGAACGGTGCCTCTGTCCGCAGGTGCGGCCTACAGGCGCGCTGATCGGGCAATCAATTACACCGACTGCGGAAACATCGCCGCAGTCGGTTTGAAACCGCGCGGCGAATAACCGAAATCGCGCTGCGCAACGGCCGGATCGAACACCAGATCGCTGCGCATGCGCGTGACTGCGGCTTCGTTGAAATCCAGTGCAAAGCCGGCCGCATGCGCCGCGGCCAGCACGATATTGAACACCGGCGACGGCACTTCATGCAGCGTCGGCGGCGGCTGCAGTGCCGCCAACACGCGTGCGACCATCTCGCGATAGGTCACGGTTTCGCCACCGGGCAGCGCATACGCATGGCCGAACGATGCATCGGCGTCGATGCATCGAAATGCGGCATCGGCAAGATCGTGCACATGCACGGGCTGACGCAGTCCAACGGCGTCGCGCGGCAGCACGATCCGCCCGAAGCGGCGCGCGACCTGCGCGATCCGGTTGAGGTTCTGGTCGCGGCCCGCGCCGTACACCAATGTGGGCCGCAGGATGGTCGCCGCCGCGCCGCGCGCCGATGCGGTCTCGAATAATGTCTGCTCGCCTGCGCGCAGCCGCGCGGCGAGGTCGCGCTCTTCGGCGTCGGCAGAGCCGCGCTTCACGTCGATACTGGTGGAACCGAAGGCTATGACGCGCGGCGCATCGACGGTCGTATGCGCATACCACTGCGCGAAATGATCGAGTGGGCCGCAGCTGAAAACGACGCTCACGTGTTGCGGCAGCGCATCGGCACGCGCGAGATCACCCTGCAGCCACACCAGCCCCGGCTGTTCCGCGCGGGCGGTGCGCGACACCGCATATACGCGCCAACCATCGTCGCGCAGCCGATCCAGCAGCGGCATGCCCAGCTGCCCGCTGGCGCCGAACACGAGCGCGGTCTTCATAGGCCGACCCGCAGACTACGCGCCCGATCAATCGCGCACTGATCAACCGCCTGCATCGGAGTCATCGCGTTTTGGCGGCAGCGCGAAACGCAGCCAGACATAGCCCGCAACGGCCGCAATCACCGAAGCGCACAGCACGCCGAGCACGCTGCTGTCGGCCAGCGCGGGATCGCTTTTGAATGCCAGCGACGCAATGAACAGACTCATCGTGAACCCGATCCCGCACAGCAGCCCCACGCCGACCATCGCCCTGAACGTCATGCCATCGGCGAACCGCGCGATGCCCGACACGTGTGCCAGCGCAGCCATCGTGACAATACCGATCGGCTTGCCCACCACCAGACCGAGCGCGATGCCCAGCGGTACCGGCGCGGTGAGATTCGACAGTGCCATGCCGCCCAGCGCGAGCCCTGCATTGGCGAATGCGAACAGCGGCAAAATCGCGTAGGCAACCCACGAATGCAGCGCATGTTCGAGATGTTCCAAGGGCGAGTGCTCGATCTCATCGTCGATCTGATTATGTTTGTCGACATGCGGAATCAGCAGTCCCGTCGCCACGCCCGCGAGGGTGGCGTGTATGCCCGACTTCAGCACAAAAACCCACACCACCGCGCCCAACAGCAGATACGGCGTCAATGCGACGACGCGCATGCGGTTCAAGACCGCCATGACCGCGAGCGCGGCCAGCGCGCCACCCAGTGCGAACATCGACAGATCGCGGGTGTAGAACACCGCGATGATGATGATCGCGATCAGATCATCCAGCACCGCGATGGTCGACAGCAGCAGTTTCATCGACAGCGGGACGCGCGAGCCGAGCAACGACAGGATGCCGAGCGCGAATGCGATGTCGGTCGCGGTGGGAATCGCCCAGCCGCGCATCGCTTCGGCATTGCCGGCATTGATCCCGGCATAGATCAGACCCGGGACGGCGACGCCCGCCGCCGCGCACAACAGCGGCTGGAGCAGCTGCGCGCGACTCGACAGCTGGCCGCTGAGCACTTCGCGCTTGATCTCCAGCGCCACCAGCAAAAAAAAGATCGCCATCAGGCCATCGTTAATCCACAGCAACAGTGGTTTTGCAATATCCAGCGAGCCCGCGCGCACCTGCAGCGGAAAGGTACGGAAGCCGTCGTAGAGCGACGACAGCGGCGAGTTGGCGCACACCATCGCCAGCACCGCCGCAGCGATCAACAGGATGCCGCCCGCAGCCTCCAGCCGGAAGAATTCCTGCAGGCCGCGCAGCGCACGACTCGGTAGCAGGCGGGCAATACCGCTTTGCGTATTGTTCATCAGAGACTCAACGCGACAGCATGATTTCGAATACCACCCACGCGATGAAGCTGACCAACAGCACCCAGCCTTCGGCGCGGCTGATCTGCAGATCGCGGCGCAGCATCGGATACAGCAGCAGCGATACGGCCAACGCCGCCGGCAATTCGAAACCGACAAACGACGCCGGAATCGGCAGGTCGCGCAGTGCGGCCATACCGCCGACCACAATCAGCAGATTGAACAGACTGGAGCCGATCACGTGGCCCACCACCATGTCGCCCTGCCCACGTCGCGCGGCGGCGACGGCGGCGACCGCTTCGGGCAGCGCGGTGGCGATGGCGACCACGATCAGACCGGTGAGCAGCGGGGTCATGCCCCACGCATTGCCGACGATGGGCGCGTGCTGCACCAGCCACTGCGCGCCAAAATACAGCAGCACCGCGCCAATGATGAAGCGGATCAGATTCAGACCGAGGCCGTCGCCGGTCTTGAGGTAGCCGGCAATCTCTTCCTGAAGCTCCGGCGTTTCGCGACGGCTGCGCATCACCGCAATCGCCATCACCACAAAAAAAGCGACCACAAAGATCAGGCCTTCGATGCGCGTCAGCACGCCGTCGTAGCCAAGCGCGATCAGCGCGATGGTGGCGATCATCAGACAGATCAGCAGCGGCGCCAGCGCACGCCAGCGCACCAACAGCGGCGCGACCATCGCAGCCAAGCCCAGCGTGAGGCCGAAGTTGACGATATTGCTGCCGATGGCATTGCCCAGCGCAAGACTCTGGCTGCCGGTGATGAAGGCGCGCGCGTTGACCGCAAGCTCAGGAATCGAGGTACCGAAAGCCACCAGCAGCAGCCCGGTCACGAACGGCGACCATCCGAAGCGGCGCGACAGTCCGGAAGCGCCCTTCAACACCGAATCGCCGCCCAGCGCCAGCAACAGCAGCGCCAGCGCGCACCAGCCGAGTGCCATCATCATCTGTGTCGTCTCCCTCGAAATACTCCGCCCGATTCTATGCCAGACCGGGTGGGCGCGTCGCTCAGCCGCAGCCTTCGACGTAATCGACCTGCGGCGGTACGCCGATGCGCCACGCAACGACCACGCCGTTCGCATCGGTCTCGAACACCAGCGCGCTGCTGCTCCCGGCGGAGTCCTTCACGCGCAGCATGCGTGCGCCCTCGACATACTTGTGGGGCGTCGTCTGCGCGCCGGGATACAGCCGCACGATGTCATCGGCAGACATCCCAAGGGTGCCGCCGCCGGGCGCGGCGATGGCATCGGTGCGCACATCGATCCGCGAGAACTTGCCGCCCTCAAACATGAAGCCGACAGGATATGGCGGCTCTGCGCGCGGCGCGGGC
Organism: Lysobacterales bacterium; assembly: GCA_031419075.1. GTDB lineage: Bacteria > Pseudomonadota > Gammaproteobacteria > Xanthomonadales > Xanthomonadaceae > Lysobacter_I. The sequence continues at coordinate 25,207 of JANOKD010000091.1, read as the reverse complement.
AACAGGACATAACAGCCGTCGGGTTCATCCGGCGCACCTTCGAGCGCTTTGCCCCAGGCCATACGCACGGTTTCTTCATCCGCGCCGAAGGCCGCGGGACCGAAACCGGCAAAGGCAATGGTGTCGGCCGCGGGCAACATGCCGCTGGAGGAAGTAGACGACGGCGCCGTCGTGGGCGGCGGCTGTATCGGCGCGTCTGTATTGGCGGGCGCCGCGGGCCCGGGCGCCGCGTCTTGGGTGGGCGGAGTGTTGGCGCGATCGCGACAGCCGGCAACAGCGATCACCGTCGCAGCGACCAGGGCAAGCAGCAACATCGACTTACGCATGTGAATGTCTCCAGCGGCTGTGTGGTCAGAGCCTAACAGGCACTGTCCTCGGCGCGACCGGCTATCGCGCAGCGCGAGGTCACGTTCAGCCTACGCTGCCCTCAAGCCGCGCTGCCCGATGCTCAGGATTTGAAATGTTTCTGCAAACCCGCCCAGCACTGCTGGTAATCGCGCTGGCGATGCGCGGCGTCCACTGCCTGCTGCGTTGGACGGATCACCGCACGGGTCTCGAACATGAAGGCCATCGTGTCGCGCACGTAATCGGGCTTGGAGGTATCGGCATTGGACGCTTTTTCGAACGTGGCCGCGTCCGGGCCGTGGCCGGTCATACTGTTGTGGATCGAGCAACCGCCCGGCGCGAAACCATCTGCCTTGGCATCGTAAGCACCGTGCACCAGTCCCATAAATTCACTGGCGATGTTGCGATGAAACCACGGCGGCCGGAACGTATCCTGAGCCACCAGGATGCGCGGCGGAAAAATCACGAAATCCAGATTGCCCACGCCGGGCGTATCGGTCGGTGAATTCAGCACCAGAAAAATGCTGGGATCGGGATGATCGTAACTGATCGAACCGATGGTGTTGAACAAACGCAGATCGTACAAGTAAGGCGCGTGATTGCCGTGCCAGCCCACGACATCCAGCGGCGAATGGCCGATATCCGCACGCCACAGGTGACCCTGAAATTTCGCGATCAATTCGAAATTTCCCTCGACATCCTCGAACGCCGCGTTCGGGGTCAGGAAATCGCGCGGATTGGCCAGGCCATTGCTGCCTATAGGGCCGAGATCCGGAAGCCGCAGGAACGCGCCGAAGTTTTCGCAGACATAACCACGCGCCACGCCATCAGGCAGCGACACGCGGAAGCGGATACCGCGCGGAATCACCGCGATCTGCTGCGGCTCGATGTCGATCACACCCATCTCTGTATCGAGCTTCAGCCGGCCTTGCTGCGGCACGATCAGCATCTCGGCATCGGCGTTGTAGAAAAAGCGTCCGCGCATATCGCGGTTCGCCGCATACAGATGGATACCGACGCCGGACATCGACGCTGGCGAGCCATTGCCGCCCATGGTGAACAGACCGTCGACGAAATCGACCGCAGCCGCATCGGTGCCGGGCATCGGCAGCGGATTCCAGCGCAGCTGATCCGGAGATACCGGACCGTCGCCGAAATGATTGTGAAAGTCCGGATGCCCGTGCGCAAGAAAACCGCCGTGCATCGCAGCCGGACGAATGCGGTAGAGCCAGCTGCGGCGGTTGTGATGACGCGGCGCGGTGAACGCGGTCCCGCTGATCTGTTCGGCGTAGAGGCCATGCGCAACGCGCTGGGGTGAATTGCGGCCGGCCGGCAGCGTGCCGGGAACCGCTTCACTGGCGAACTCGTTGCCGAAACCGGATTGGTAGCCGTGGGATTTCATTGTTTGCCTCGAATAGGGTGCGACTTGGCGCACCGTTTCTTTATTTCAATCCGCAGTCCGAGTCGATCCACGCGAAAATGAGGTCACGTCGCTGCGATTCGACTTCGGTCGAGGCCAATCTTTCTCGCAGGATCTGCAGGCTTACCAAGCCTGCTTCAGCTATCGCGCGGCAAAACTCGCGGTCTTTTTCGCGTCCTGCAACATATTTTGAGATCAGCAGATCGTGAACTTCCAGACACAAACCTACATATCCGTTTGTGTTCTCGTTATCGATCGGAATCAGCCTGCTCTGCCAATCCTGCGGAAGCACTGCAGTATCGATGGAAACGCCATCGCCGAAATAACCCCAACTGTCGTGAAATGCGGAAAGTTCACCGATCGTACCCGTGAGCAGATCCGCCGTTTCCGGGGCATCGATCGGCAGAAGATCCGCTTCAACCGACAACGTGGCGCGCGCGGGGGCACCAAACGGAAATTGCCCCAGAATAGCCTGACTTCCAATCACGATCATGCGTTTGGAACCCGTGATGGCGCCGGCGGCACGAATCGGATGTTCCAAGTCGCTACGCCGCATGACGCATGATCTCCAGACGTTCGGCGGTATTCAGTACGCCCGTGAACGGTGAATTGCTGCGGCGTCTCACCGCATCTTCATCGTGGCCAAGCAAGACCGCAAGAATGTTGCTCTCATCGCCTCCAGCCAACAAGTCAGCCCACTCGACATAAGCAGCGGGTAATTCACCGCCGAACTGGATTTTCCAACGCTGCAAATTGTCCCGCGCACGCGCAATCGGAAACGGGTCGCCTGCGCGGATGCGGAAAGCAATCGCCACATGCAGCGCCGCCACCTGTTTCTCGATGCGGGTCTGGCTATTCATGGGAATTACAGAAACCCACGCCGCATCTGATCGCGCTCAATGCTTTCGAACAGCGCCTTGAAATTACCTTCGCCAAAACCCTCATTGCCCTTGCGCTGGATGATCTCGAAGAAAATCGGGCCGACTGCGTTCAGAGTAAAGATCTGCAGCAGTTTGCGCTGTTTGGTTTCTTCGTCCGCATCGATCAAGATCTTGTTCCTGCGCAGGCGCGCCACGTCTTCGCCGTGGTCCGGTATGCGCTGATCGATGACATCGAAATACGTGTCAGGCGTCTCAAGAAACGAGATGCCGGCAGCGTGCATGGCTTCCACCGTTGTATAGATATCGTCGGTGAAACAGGCGATGTGCTGGATGCCTTCGCCGTTGTACTGCTGCAGGTATTCGTTGATCTGCGATTTCGGGTCGGACGATTCGTTCAGTGGAATGCGTACGATACCGTCGGGTGCGGTCATCGCTTTCGACAGCAGGCCGGTCTTCGCGCCCTTGATGTCGAAATAGCGGATTTCGCGGAAATTGAACAGCCGCTCATAGTAGTTCGACCACTTCTCCATATTGCCGAAATATAGATTGTGGGTGAGGTGATCGATGAAGGTCAGGCCCAGACCTTTTGGCATCATCTCAGCGCCCGGCAGCCATTCGTAGTCCGGGTCGTGAATGGTGCCCTTGTCGTCGTAGCGATCAACGATGTACAGCATGCAGCCACCGATACCTTCGATGACCGGCGCAGCGACCGCTTTGGTCAGTTCTTTGTTGGTGATCGGCGTGGCGCCGTTTTTCAGCGCCTGCACCCGCACCCATTCGGCCAGCTTGTTGACGCGGATCGCGAAGCCGCAGGCGCTGGGGCCATGTTTGGCGGCGAAATCGGCAGCAAAGGAATCGGGATCTTCGTTGATCAGGAACGTGCAATCGCCTTGGCGATAGGTGCTGATCGCGCGGGTCTTGTGGCGTGCGACTTTGGTGAAACCCATCTTGCGGAAATAGTCGTGCAGTTGTTCGGCCTGCCCGGGAGGCGCGGCGAACTCGACGAACTCGAAACCGTCGATCCCCATCGGGTTTTCGAAAGTAGTGACCTGCATACCAGGCGTGGGCTGAGCGTTCATACGCGTGTGTCCTGATGACGGAACGGTGCTGGTGGTGGCGATGCATCTCGCTTGCGGTAGGCAACGATTCGGGAATATAGTTTCAGCTGAAACTATTTGCAAGTCAGGCCATGAACATTCCGAAAACCGATGCCGACGCGCCACTTGATCAAACACTGCACGATCACACCCTGCTGGATCATGCGCTGTTGGATTTGGAGCACTTCCTGCCGTATCGCCTGAGTGTGCTGTCGAACCGGATCAGCCAGATCATTGCAGACACCTATGCCGCACGCTTCGGAATCGGTATCGCCGAATGGCGCGCGATCGCGGTGCTGGGCCGGCATTCCGGTCTGTCGGCGAACGGCGTGGCCGAGCGCACCGCGATGGACAAGGTCGCGGTGAGCCGCACCCTCGCACGATTGTTGGAACGCGGGCTGGTGCAGCGCGATACCCACGGCGACGACCGCCGACGCTCGGTGCTGGAACTGAGCGAAGCGGGCTATCTTATTTTTGATGAAGTCGTTCCGCTGGCGCTTGCACGCGAACGTGCGCTGCTGGCGCATTTCAGCGATGAGGACAAACAGCAGCTCGATGCGCTGCTCACGAAATTGAGCCAAGGCCTGCAGGATCTGATCCAGCCCGATCTGATCCAGCCTGGTCTGATCCAGCCTGGTCTGATCCAACCTGATGCCAGCGAAGATTGAACGGTGCAATCGGCAACGCACGGATTCCGAAAAAGAAAACGGCGGCCGAGGCCGCCGTTTTCGTCTGACACGAACGCGATGATTACTTCACGCCGTGCATCAGTTTGTTGATCAGTGGCGCGATCAGGAACAACAGCACGCCCGCACCCAGCAGCAGCCAGAAACTGAACGTGAAGCCCTCCAGCGCGGAGGCCACGGTCATACCGGTTTCGCCGCTGACGCTGCCGGCGAAGATGCCCGACAGGTTGTTGCCGATGGCCGTGGACAGGAACCAGCCACCCATCGCCAAACCGACCACTTTTGAAGGCGCGAGCTTGGTCACCATCGACAGCCCGATGGGTGAGAGGCACAGCTCGGCGACGGTCTGCAGCACATACACCAGCACCAGCGGCCAGAACGGAATCTGGCCATCGACCACCAGATTCTTCAGTGCGTACATCAGCACCAGGAATGCCAGCGCATTGCCCAACAGGCCCAGGCCGAACTTGCGCGGAATCGACGGCTCAATGTTCTTGCGACTCATCCAACCCCATGCCAGCGCCACGCCCGGAGCCAACAGCACGATCGCCGCCGGGTTCACCGATTGGAACCAGCCCACCGGGAACTCCCAGCCGCTGAGGTCGCGATCAACAATGTTCTGGGCGAGGAAGTTGAAGGAGCTGCCCGCCTGTTCGAAGAACATCCAGAACAGCACGTTGAACAGGAAGATGATCAGCATCGCCGTCACCTTGTCACGGGCGACGGTGCCGCTGCGTACAGCTTCGGTCAGCAGCATCACCGACAAACCGATGAACAGCGCACCCAGCACCCAGGCAAGCGAAGCGGCGCCGACTTTGGCGATCAACAGATAAATGACCGGGACAGACAGCGCGGCGCCAACGATCACCGCCAGCAGGTTCTTGGTGCCATTGCGGTCTGCGGGTGGTGCACCGATCCCTTTGAGCTGGCTGCGACCGAACCAGAACCAGAGGAAACTGATGATCATGCCAACGCCGGTCGCAGCGAATACTGCTTTGTAGTTCTGCTCCATCGGCGTGTCGGTGATGACACTGGCGAGCCAGCCAGTGATCAGCGGCGCCACCAGCGCACCTGCATTGATGCCCATGTAGAAGATGGTGAAGCCGCGGTCGCGGCGCGAGTCGCCCTGTGCGTAAAGTTGGCCGACCATCGTCGAGATGTTGGGCTTGAACAGACCGTTGCCAACGATCACCAGCGACAGCCCCAGGATAAACAGGCTCTTGTTCGGCAGCATGATCACGAACAGGCCGGCGGCCATGATCAGTGCGCCCAGCAGGATTGATCGTTGATATCCGATGATTCGATCTGCGACATACCCGCCGAACAGCGCGGTCGCGTACACCAACGCCAGGAAAGCACCGTAGGTGCGACTGGCATACCCTTGACCCGCGGCGTCTCCGGCGAAAAATTCGGACACGATGTACAGCGTCAGCGCCCAGCGCATGCCGTAAAACGCAAAGCGTTCCCAGAACTCGGTCATGAACAGCATCCACAGCGGCTTGGGATGGCCGATGACCTGACTGAACTCGGGGATGGCCGATGGGCCGGATGTGGTGGGCGCTCCGCTCATGCGGGTTCTCTCTTTAGTGATTTGGAAGTAGGAATCTACGGGTACAGGCATTGAACCCGTGCGTGCGCATCAAGCCGCCGGAGAATGACTGACAGGCTGTAGGCGCGTCAAACACGCCAGAATTGGTGCGCCGCAGCAATTCACCTGCGTTTCAATGTGCCGTAGGAGGGCCTTCAGGCCCGAGCTTCGGTTTTTGATGACCAGCAACCAAGGGTTCGGGCCTGAAGGCCCTCCTACACCCGGCGCGCCGGCCCCACCACGGTGCGCACGTCGAACAATTCAGGGAAGAACGTGAGATCCAAGGCCTGTTTGAGAAAACCCGCGCCGCTGGAACCGCCGGTGCCGCGCTTGAAGCCAATGACCCGCATCACCGTGCGCAGATGGCGGAAACGCCAGACCTGAAACTGGGTCTCCAGATCCACCATGTCTTCGCACAGGGCGTACTCGCGCCAATAACTGCCGGTGTCTTCGTAGATACGTTCGAACACCGGCACCAGCGCGGGATCGTGCACGTGGGCGCGGGTCCAGTCGCGTTCGACGTGTCCGGCCGGCACCGCATGCCCCCAGCGCGCGAGATAGCGCAGGAATTCATCGTAAATACTCGGCGCTTCCAGCACTGCGCGCAGGCGCGTCTGCGCGGCGGGATCGTGATCGAACACGCGCAGCATCGCGGCGTTTTTATTGCCCATCAGAAATTCGATGGTGCGGTACTGCAGCGACTGGAAGCCCGATGAAGGCCCCAGCACATCGCGGAATTCCATGTACTCCGACGGCGTGAGCGTCTCCAACACCGACCACATCGAGGTGAGCTGCTCCTGCACGCGCTTGCAGCGTGCAGCCACTTTGCCGAACTGCCACACGCGGTCGTTGCGCAGATGATCGACGGCCGCGGTCAATTCATGGCCCAACAGCTTCATCCACAGCTCGGCCACCTGGTGCTGAACGATGAACAACATTTCGTCGTGGTGCGGCGGACTGGACAGCGGCTGCTGCGCGCTCAACAGGCGGTCCAGATGCAGATAACCTGCGTAGGTCATGCGCCCGGCGAGGTCGGTGTGGATACCGGGTTCGAGCGGGCGTTCGTTGTGATCGATACTCATCCATACAGCGTAACCCAGGACCGTATGGAAAACCCCGCCACCTCCCCGATGAAGGTCGGGCCGATCACCCGCTTCTGGCCGGCCAGTCATCGGATTGAAACCCACGCCAGCCAAGATTTCCGTCACACTTCGCAGTCCGCGCGCTCTGCCGCGGCACCACATCTGGATCGGGGGATCACCATGCTTCGTTTGATGGGCCGCACATTGGCGGCCGGTTTACTTTTATTCGCCGGGGCGTCGAACGCCCAGGTCGTTGTCAGTCAGGTCTACGGCGCGGGCGGCAATACCGGTGCCACCTTCAACCGCGATTTTGTCGAGTTATTCAATCGCGGCACCACGCCAGTGTCGTTGGCTGGCCTCACGGTCCAGTACTCCAGCGCCACCGGTACCGGCAACTTCGCCGTCGGCGCCACGCTTCCGAACGTCAATCTGGCGCCGGGGCAATACCATCTGGTCGGTATGTCCAGCGGCGCCAACGGCGCTGCGCTTCCTACGGTGGACACCAGCGGCACATCGTCGATGGCAACGGCCGCCGGCAAGGTGGTCCTGGCCAACAGCACCAGCGCATTAGCCTGCAACGGCGGCTCCACACCGTGTTCGGGCGCGCAGCAGGCGCTGATAGTCGACCTCGTCGGCTACGGCAACGCGAACTTCTTCGAAGGTACGGCCGCTGCGCCGACGCTGAGCGCCGTCCTCTCGGCGATCCGCGCCGGGAGCGGCTGTACCGACAGCAACCAGAACGGCACCGATTTCACCGCCGTCACGCCGGCCCCGCGCAACACCGCTTCTCCCCTGCAGAGCTGCAGCGGCGGCGGCGTGCCGCTGCTCGCGGTCAGCGACGTGAGCGCATTCGAAGGCGACACCGGCACCACCACGATGAGCTTCGGCTTCGGCCTGAGCGCGCCGGCCGGCGTCGGTGGCGTCAGCATCGCGTTCACTACAGCTGACGGCACCGCCACCGCGGGCAGCGATTACGTTGCCAACAACGGCACCGCCACCATCGCCGAAGGCGCGACCTCCACAACGGTCAGCATCGTCGTCAACGGCGACACCGTCAGCGAACCGAACGAAACCTTCTTCGTGCGCGTCACCTCGGCCACCGGGGCGACGATTTCCGACAACGAAGGTCTGGGCACCATCCAGAACGACGATGTTTCCGTCGTCGCAATCCCGCAGATCCAGGGCAGCGGACTGACCTCGCCGCTGGTGGGCACGATTGTCACTACCGAAGGCATCGTCACTGCGCAGAAGTTCAACAACGGCTTCTTTCTGCAGGCCGCGAACGACGACGGCAATCCGGCAACCTCCGAAGGCATCTTCGTGTTCACCTCCACCGCACCGCCGGCGACCGCTGCCGTCGGCAACCGCATCCGGGTCACCGGTTCGGTGGTGGAATTCACGCCCAGCACCAGCCTCAATCAGCTGTCGATCACCGAGATCGTGTCGGTCACGTCGATTCAGGTGCTCGCAACCGGCGTCACCCTGCCGGCCCCGGTCGTTTTGACCAGCGCCGACTTCAATAACGCATCGACACCCGGCACCGCCGAGAAATACGAAGGCATGCGGGTCAGCGTGGCCCGCGCCCGCGCGGTTGCGGCGTCCGACGGATTCATCACCGAATCCAGCGCCACCTCCAGCACCTCAGGCGTCTTCCACGTGGTGCTGTCCGACGTGGACCGCCCGTTCCGTGAGGCAGGTATCGGCATTCTGGACGTGTTCCCGATCCCGGGCGGAAAAACGCCGCCGCGCTTCGACACCAACCAGGAACGCCTGATGGTCCGCAGCCGCGGCCAGGTCGGCGCCACCGCCATCGCGCTGGATGCGGATGCGGAAGTGAACAACCTGATCGGCGTGCTCGATTATTTCTCGGGCACCTGGGCACTGCTGCCCGACGCCGCCACCCCGCCCACGATCATCGGCGGCAAAGTGCCGACGCCGGTCGACACTGCCGGCTACGAAGCCGTCACCATCGGCGGTTTCAATCTGCTGCGCTTCTTCGATGAAGTGAACGACAGCAACGGTGCGCCGACGCTCACCGCAGCCGCGCTCGACAAGCGTCTGACCAAGACCAGCAGCGCGATCTGCGATTTCGTGAAAGCGCCGGACATCCTTGGCGTGGTCGAAGTCGAAAATCTGCGCGTGCTCGGTCTGCTCGCCGACCGCATCAACGCCACCTGCGCCAGCGCGCCGGCCTATGTGCCGTATCTGGTGCAGGGTAATGACGTTGGCGGTATCAACGTCGGCTTCCTGGTCAGCAATCGCAGTATTGGTACGGTGTCGCGCGTTGAAGTGGTCGAAGTGGTCCAGTTCGGCAAGGACACCGTCCTCAACAACCCGAATGCATCGACCAGCCTGCTCAACGACCGTCCGCCGCTGCTGCTGCGCGCGATCGTGCATCAGGACAACGGTGCGACTTATCCGGTCACAGTGGTCATCAATCACCTGCGCTCGCTCAACGGCATTGATGACACCAGCGCTGGCAGCAGCGGCTGGGCCACCGAAAGCGAGCGCGTTCGCGCCAAGCGTGCGCAGCAGGCGCTGTTCCTCGCCAATCTTGTCGAGGCGCGGCAGCAGGCTAATCCCACTGAAAACATCGTGCTGCTTGGCGACTTCAACGCATTCGAGTTCAGCGACGGCTATGCCGACGTGATGGGCATCATCCGCGGCGACGCAGCGGCCGAACCCACCGTGCTGACCTATGTGGCCAGCCCGATCACCGCACCGCTGGTCGACGGCTCGCAGCTGATCCTGGACCCGGCCGAGCGTTATTCGTACGTGTTCGCCGGCAATGCGCAGACGCTCGACCACGTGTTTGTGAATGAAACCATCGTGCTGGATGCGGCCGCCATCTCGGTCGATCACGCCCGTATCAACGCGGACTTCGGCGAACACAACTACGGCATCGTTGGCAACGCGATCCGCGTGTCCGATCACGACCCGGTGCGTCTGGCGATCAGCGTCGCGGATTTCCGCAGCGCCGACCTGTCGATCACCGCTGCGGCCACTCCGGCCAACGTAGCGGCCGGCGGTATCGCTACCTTCACCGCCAACGTCAGCAATGCCGGCCCAAACAAGGCCGCATTCCCCAGCGTTGCGCTGGTGTTCGACGCGCTGGTGTCGGTGTCGGTCACTGCACCGGCGGGCTGGACCTGCGCGGCGCCGGTACAGACCACCACCACCACCGTGACCTGCACCGCGGCATCGCTGGAAGACGCCGGCCAGGCTGCCTTCAGCGCAGCCGTACTCGCACCGTCGCTGCCGACCGCCAGCACGCTGAGCATGGCGGCTGCGGTGACTTCGCAGACCCGCGACCGCGCCAACGCCGACAATTCGGCATCGGCGCAGGTCTCGGTGGATGCCGTCGTGATCGTATTGCCCAGCGCGGACCTCTCGCTGCGCATGGTCGGTGGTCCGTTCGGCTTCATCCGCAGCGGCAGCACCGCGCTGTTCTCGGTGCCGGTACGCAACACCGGCCCGAACGCGGTGCCGCAGGCGGTGGTGACCTTCACCGGCAACATCGCGCTGGCCAACGCCAACGTAATCGCACCGAGCGGCTGGACCTGCCCACGCAGCACCACAGCGGGCGGTTTCTCGATCGTGTGCACGCTCACCGGCAACTTCGCGGTCGGCGCACGTCAGACCTTCACGTTCTCCGGCGTGGCGCCATCGCTGACCGTGCAGAGCAGCATGAGTCTGAGCAGCAGCGTGAGTTCCACCACGACTACCGATTCAGTGCCGGGCAACAACACATCGGTCTACTCGGTGAACATCGTCGCACCGTAAGCGGTGCACCAAAGGCAACACCAGAAGCGCGGCTCCGGCCGCGCTTTTTTTGTGCGCAAAAAAAAGTCAGTCGGAACCACAGTTGCCACACCCTGTCGCATGGCATGCGTCATGACGCGGTGCGCAACGGAGGCTTCAGGCGCAGCAGGTATGATGCGCAGACCGACGCAACAGACGCCCCCACCATGACCGTCGTAGCACGCTTCGAAATCGAATACCTGCAATACCTCGGCCCCGACGGCACGCTGGTCGCGCCGCCGCCCGATGCCTATCAAGACCCCGCCGCGCTGCTGCCGCTGTTCAAGCAGATGCTGATGGTGCGCAGCTTCGACAGCAAAGCCATCGCGCTGCAGCGCACCGGCAAGCTCGGCACCTACGCCTCCTGCCTCGGTCACGAAGCCACCCATATCGGCATCGGCGCCGCGATGCGGCCCGAGGACGTGTTCGCGCCAAGCTATCGCGAATACGGCGCGCAGTTCATGCGCGGCGTGCGCCCGCGCGAAGTGCTGCTTTACTGGGGCGGCGACGAACGCGGCAACGATTTCGCGGTGCCGAAGCACGATTTCTCCTGGTGTGTGCCGATCTCCACCCAATGTCTGCACGCCGCTGGCGCCGCGCTGGCGTTCAAACTGCGCAAAGAGCCGCGCGTCGCGGTGGCCACCTGCGGCGACGGCGGCAGTTCGAAAACCGACACCTACGCCGCCATCAATTCAGCCGGCGCCTACGCGCTGCCCTTCGTGCAGTGCATCATCAACAACGGCTGGGCGATTTCGGTGCCGCGCGCGGCGCAGACCGGCGCGCCGACACTGGCGCAGAAAGGCATCGCCGGCGGCCTGCACTGCCTGCAGGTGGACGGCAACGACATCATCGCGGTGATGGAAGGCATGCGCCGCGCACTGGAGCGCGCGCGCAGCGGCGGTGGGGGCAGCGTCATCGAATTCATGACCTATCGCCTGCACGACCACACCACCGCCGACGACGCGCGTCGCTATCGCAACGAAGACGAAGTGAAGGCCGCATGGACGCGCGAACCGATCTCACGGCTGCGCACATATTTAACTGCGGCCGGCGTGTGGGATGAGCAGCAGGAAAATACCTGGACCGACGAGTGCGCAAAGATGATCGACATCGAAATCAACGCGTATCTGGAAACACCGGTGCAGCCGATCAGCGCGATGTTCGATTTCCTCTACGCCGACATGCCGCTGGATCTGCAGGCACAACGGGCCGAAGCCATCGCCGCGGAGGGTCGCAAGCATGGCTGATCACTTCACTCTTGTCCTCTGTCATTTTTTCACTTGTCATTCCGAACGGAGTGAGGAATCTGCTGTGGCTTCATGGAAAACAAAAACAGATTCCTCTGCCTCCGGCCTCGGAATGACAAACATTGCGGGGGACCGCAAGCATGGCTGATGGCGCACCGATTACATTGATCGAAGCGATCACCCAGGCGCTCGCCTACGAAATGCGCGCAGACGAACGCGTGTTGGTGCTCGGCGAAGATGTCGGCGTAAACGGCGGCGTATTTCGCGCCACCGCCGGCCTGCAGCAGATCTTCGGCTCCGAGCGCGTGCTGGACACGCCGCTGGACGAAACCACAATTGCTGGATTGACCGTGGGGATGGCCGCGCAGGGCATGCGCCCGGTGGCGGAGGCGCAGTTCGATGGGTTCGTGTATCCGATGATCGACCACATCGTCTGTCACGCGGTGCGGATGCGCTATCGCACCCGCGGCCGCCTCACCTGCCCGATGGTGCTGCGCGTGCCGTGGGGCGGCGGTATCCGCGCGCCCGAGCACCACAGCGAAGCCAACGAGTCGATGTTCACCAACGTGCCCGGCCTACGCGTGGTGATGCCGTCGTCGCCGCAGCGCGCCTACGGCCTGCTGCTGGCCGCGATCCGCGACGACGATCCGGTCATCTACATGGAGCCCAAACGCATCTACCGCCAGTACAAGGAACTCGTTCCCGACGACGGCGAAGCGCTGCCGCTGGACGTGTGTTACGTGCTGCGCGACGGCAGCGACGTGACCTTGGTGACCTGGGGCGCGCAGGTGAAGGAATGTCTGGAAGCCGCGGATGCGCTGGCGAAAGACGGCATCAGCGCCGAAGTCATCGACGTCGCCACGCTCAAGCCGCTGGATTTCCCGACCATCGCCGAATCGGTTTGCAAGACCGGCCGCTGCGTGATCGTGCACGAAGCGCCGAAAACCGCCGGCTTCGGCGCCGAGATCGCCGCACGTCTGGCTGAGGAATCGATGTACGACCTGCTCGCCCCGGTCCAGCGCGTCACCGGCTACGACACGCATATCCCGCTGTTCCGCCTGGAGATGAAGTATCTGCCCAGCGTAGAGAAAATCGTCACCGCGGCGAAGCGTACGTTAGCCGCGAGTTGAACGCCCCCTCACCCTCGCTCGCCGCGCTCACTCTCCCCTCTCCCCGCATCGCAGGGAGGGGGTGCCCGACAGGGCGGGTGAGGGGCGAACAGATTAGAGATCACGTGACATGAGCCAGACCAAAACCTTCATCCTCCCCGACCTCGGCGAAGGCCTGCCCGATGCAACCATCGTCGAATGGTTCGTGAAACCCGGCGACACCATCAAACTTGATGCGCCGCTGGTGTCGATGGAAACCGCGAAGGCAATCGTGGAAGTGCCGTCGCCGGTGTCGGGCAAAGTGCTGAAACTCGCAGGCGATGCGGGCGACATCGTGGTCACCGGCACGATGCTGGCGGAATTCGAAGTGGATGCGTCGATGCCGCAGCGCGCGGAAGGCCAGGACACCGGGCATCATCATGCGCCTGTGGGAGCGGCGGGAGCCGCGATTCCCGACACTGCCGCAGCAGCAATCGCGGCTTCCGCCGCTCCCACAAACATCGCTCCCACAACAGACGCCGGCACCGTGGTCGGTGCAATGCAAAGCTCCGATGCCGTGCGCAGCGAAACCATTGTCGCAGTCGGCGGCGTGAAGGCGATGCCCGCAGTACGCGCAATGGCGCGCAAGCTCGGCGTAGATCTCGCCCGCGTGCGTGCCACCGGCGCCGACGGCGTGGCGACGATGGACGATGTGAAGCGCGCGGCGGCGGAGGGTTCGGCAAAGCCCGGCACATCTTCTGTAGGAGCGCCGGAAGGCGCGACCAGCATCGCAGCGAAATCTGTCGCGCCTTCCGGCGCTCCTACAGGCAGCTCTGTCGCTTCACAGCAACGTACGCAGCTCTCCACCACCGGAAAACCCATGCGCACCCAGCCGCCGGGCGTTTCGGTCAGCGGTCAGCCGGAACAGCTCAAGGGCGTGCGCCGCAACATGGCGCGGGTGATGGCCGATGCGCACGCGAAAGTGGTGCCAACCACGCTCACCGACGACGCCGACATCCATGCCTGGGTGCACGGCAACGACATGACCGCGCGGCTGGTGCGTGCGATCTGCGTCGCCGCGAAAGCCGTGCCCGCGCTCAACGCTTGGTTCGACGGCGACAACCTCACCCGCACCCTGCATCCTCACGTGGATATCGGTATCGCGGTGGACACCGATGACGGCCTGTTCGTACCCGCGCTGCGCAACGCCGACATGCTCGACGCACGCGGTGTGCGCGAAGCGATCAGCCGTCTGCGTGTGCAGGTCGAAGATCGCAGCATCCCGCCGGGCGAACTCAGCGGCTACACCATCTCGCTGTCGAACTTCGGCATGTTCGCTGGCCGCTATGCCACTCCGGTGGTGGTGCCGCCGTGCGTCGCGATCGTCGCCGCCGGCCGGGCGCGCCACCAGATCACCCCGGTGATCGGCGGCTTCGAATCGCACAAGGTCATTCCGCTGTCGATCACCTTCGATCACCGCGCCTGTACCGGCGGCGAAGCGGCGCGGTTTCTGCGCGCGATGTTGGACGATCTTGCGCTGCCGGGATAACAGAAGCCATCGTAGGGTGGAGTAAGCGATGCGCGACTCCACCTTGATGTCGGAATCCAGATGGTGGAGTTGCGCTTCGCTTACTCCACCCTACGTCAATACCTTGGAATGCCGCCGTCCACATCAAGACTCCACGCCTCGATGCCGCCAACCACGTTATAGAGATCGCTGAACCCTTGTTGCGCGAAATACATCGCGGCCTGCGCGCTGCGTCCGCCGTGATGGCAGAGGAACGCCAGCGGCGTGTCTTTCGGCAGCGCGAGCAGACGTTCGAGCCCGCCATTTTCCAGTCCTGAATAGTCGACAGGCGCCGCTGCGATCGCGCGCTCTTCCGGCGGCCGAACGTCGACCAGGGTGATCGCCCCGGCGCGGGTCTGCGCATCGGCGTCGGTGACGGAAAGATTGCGGAAGCTCATGACGTGTCCTGAGGCGTGCGGCGATGCATGGCATCATGCCGCGATGACGGCCGCCTCCGCCAGCCCGCACCGTGTTCCGCGCCGCCCGCATGCGTGGGCGTGGCTGCTGGCGATCTCTCAATTGATAGTCGCAGCAGCCTGGTGGCGCTGGGGCTGGACACTGGGGCTACCGCTGCTGCTCCTCAGCCATGCGCCGTTCTGGTGGGGCACGCTGTGGCCGCAGTCGGCGCTGTTCGGGCCGGTATTGCATCGATTGCCCACGCACGAAAAACAGGTCTGGCTGACCATCGACGACGGCCCGTCCGACGACACGCACGCGCTGCTGGATGCGCTGGATGCACATGGCGCCAGGGCGACATTCTTTCTGGTCGGCGAACGCGCAGCGCGGCGTCCGGAATGTGTGCGCGAGATCCTGCGTCGAGGTCACGGCATCGGCAATCACAGCGCCAGCCATCCGGCGCGATGGTTCTGGGCGCTGGGGCCGATGCGGATGCGGCGCGAAATTGCGGACACGCAGCGCATCCTCACCAACATCATCGGTCAACCGCCGCGCTGGTTTCGTGCGGTGGTGGGCATGAGCAATCCGTTCGTCAACGCGCTGTTGAAGCGGCATGGGCTTGCGCGCGTTGCGTGGAATGCGCGTGGCTTTGATGCGGTGGAAGCCGACAGTGTGGAAGTCGTTGCACGCATCGAAAGCAGGCTCACGCCCGGCGCGATCGTGCTGCTGCATGAAGGCGCTGCGCATGGCAATAATGTCGAGACCATTTCGCTGCTGCTGCAGCGGCTGGATGCGCTGGGTTATCAATCCGTATTACCGGAACACCTGTAGGAGCGGCGCAAGCCGCGAAGCCGACACAATGTCCGCCTTGACGAGGCTCGCAATCCATTGCCGTCCGAATTCAGTCTGCAAGATTGCGGACGGCGCATCCGCATCGAGATCATCGGCTTCGCGGCTTCCGCCGCTCCTACAAAAAAGCGCTATCGGCTAAGCCCGGCGCGCCACGATCAACCAATTATTGAACGGGGTATTGCCGTACAGCGGCGTGCATTCCGCCTGCAGGCCGGCGGCTTCCAGCGCATCGCGCAGACTGGCGAGGGTGGGATAGCTGCGCGGACGGAACTGCATCCAGCCGACCCAGTTGGCGAGGCGGTCGGTGATGCGGCTGGTCCGCGCACGGCGGGTCTCGTCGTCGATGGCGCTGCGGATCACCAGCACCGCGCCGGGTGTCAGCATCGCAGCGACCTTCGCAAGCAGTGCGCGCTGTGCGTCTGCGTCGAGATACTGCAGCACGTCGAGGATCGCGACGCTGCCGCGATGGCTCGGCGTTACGCTGGCCAGATCGATCACTTCGAACTGCGTCTGGGTGAAGCCGCTTTTATCGGCAATGCGCTGCGCGCGGGCGATCTTCGCGGCATCGTTGTCGACGCCGCGATACGCAAGCATCTGTCCATCGAAGCGCAGTGCGTGCGCGAGCAGGCCCAGGCCGCAGCCCAGATCCAGCAGCGGCGCATCGCTGCCGCGCAGTGCGGCGAGCACGCCGGGATACAGCGGATCGCTGCCGAGCTTGGCGCGCACGTAGTAATAGTCGTAGCGATTGCCGAGCGGAAACCGCGGCAGGAAAGCCTCGGCGATAGCGCGCGCGGATGCGGAATCGAAGGGCTGCGTTGCGGACACTTTGATGGTGCCGATGTCCCTGTGAGCAGATGGCTCTGCGAGCAGACGCTGCACCACCGGCAGCGCCAATCGCGTCCATTCGGCATACATCGCAGCCGATGGATGCAGCCGGTCTTCGGCCTGCATCGCAGCTTCAGCGCCGCGTGCGCGGCTGACCGGCGCGATATCGACGAAGGCGACGCCGCGTTCAACACAGATGTTAGCAGCGGCCGCGTTGTAGGCATCCAGCTCACGCGAGATGGCTTGAATATCTCGACCGCTCTGCGCCGCAAACGGCGTCACGCTCCAATCGGGAATCGCAAGCACGAACACGCGATCGGCGCGGCGGCCGGCGAATCCGATGGCGCGCTCAAGCAGTGTCGCAAATTCCTGCGCGTAGTCGTCGAAGGTGCGGCCCCGATACTGATTGTTGACGCCGATCAGCAGACTCACCAGCGCATATTCATAACCGAACGGTTCGGCTGCGTTGATCGCGGCGGACAGTTCGTCGGTGGTCCATCCCGTCGCGGCGATGATCTTCGGCGGATCCATGACGATGCCCGCGGCGCGCAGCGCTTCGACCAGCTGCATTGGCCAAGAGTCGGCGGAATCGACGCTTTCGCCGATGGTGTAGCTGTCGCCCAAAGCAAGCAACTGCAGCGCTGCAGAGATATCTGCGGCGTACATCGAGTCAGGCCTGCAGCGACGAAGGTGCCGCAACGTCTCGCGGCGGCGAGACTCTGGGATGCAGACAGGCCAGACACGCATTGCTGCTGGATGCGTTGCGATTGCCGCAGACCGCGCAGGCCCACGGCTCCAGCGATGCCATGATCTGTTCGCGCGAGTAGCTCAGAATGCTGGTGGCGTATTCGCTGCGACAGTGGCCGCAGCGCACCTGCTCGCCAAGCGCTTGAGTCTGAAACAGCGGGATGAAATACAGCGTGAAGTAACGCGCGTATTTCAGCTGCAGATAGCCGCGGTCGGTGTTGCACGATGGGCAAAAAAATTGTCCGCTGGCGGTCTGTATTTCGCGGACTTTGAAGCCAAAAATAATCATGCCTGCCCCACTGCCGCCTTCCCAGTGAGCATGATGTCGATCATGCCACTGCGACGCGCTGCGCAGTGGCCGCGTCGGCGCGACGCTGCAGCACGCGTTCGATCCGCACAAACACTTCGCGCAGCACCGGCGCTTCCGGCAGCAGCGTGACTCGGAAAAAATTGCGCTCCGGCACATTGAAGCTGGAGCCCGGAACAATCAAAACATCCTCGTTTTCCAGCATGTCCAGCGCGAACGCATGGTCGTCGAAGCCGTGCGCCGCAACGCCGACCACCGCCGGAAACCCGTACAGCGCACCGGCCGGCGCGACCAGACTCAAATGCTCGCTGGCAGCGCAGCAATCGATCAGCGCGCGGCGCGTTTCATACAAGCGCCCGCGTGCAGCTGTCAATGAACTGATCGTGTCGATGCCGTGCAGCGCAGCGTCGATGGCGAACTGGCCGGGCACGTTCGCGCACAGGCGCAGCGCGCCCAGCAGATCCATCGCGTGATGAAAATCGCCGCTGGCCAGCGGATCGCCGCTGAGCACCGCCCAGCCCACGCGCCAGCCGCAGGCGCGATGCACTTTCGACAATCCACCGAACGACAGACACGGCAGATCGCCGGCCAGGGGCGCGATGGGTTGGAATGTGTTGTCGTCGTAAAGAATATGGTCGTAGATCTCGTCCGCCATCAGCAGCAGATTGTGCTTCGCGGCGATGGCGACGATGCGTTCGAGAATCTCGCGCGAATAATTCGCGCCGGTCGGGTTGTTCGGGTTGATCAACACGATCGCGCGGGTGCGCGACGACACCAGCTGCGCGATTTCGTCGGGGTCGGGCAGAAACCCATTGTCGGCGCGGCAGCGGTAATAGACCGGACGGCCGTCGTTGAGAATGGTCGCGGCCGACCACAGCGGGTAGTCCGGCGACGGCAGCAGCACTTCGTCGCCGGGATTCAACAGCGCGCGCAGGCTGAGGTCGATCAATTCACTGACGCCGTTGCCGATGAACACGCGCTCCGGCGACGCGTTGGGCGTGCCGCGCTGTTTGTGGAAGGCGGCGATGGACTCGCGCGCGGCCGGCAGGCCCTGCTGATGGGTGTAGGGGTCGGTATCGGCGATGTGGTCGGCGATGGCGCGCTGCAGATGTTCCGGCGCACGGAACCCGAACGCGCCGGGGTTGCCGATGTTCAACTTGATCAGCTGGCGGCCCTGCCCCTCCAGCTCGCGGGCGCGCCGGGCGAGTTCGCCGCGGATCTCGTAGCGGACTTCGGAGAGGCGTTCGCGGGTCTTGAGGGCGGGTTTCGGGCTGGAAGAAGGCATCGGTGCGCAGGAACAAAAAGTGTCGCAAAGCCTAGCCGAAATCGCCCGGCGCTGTCTCCCGGGCAGGCCCGCAGCCAGCGCGGAGACGGAACCGGGCCATAATCCCGCCATGACCTGTTCCGACCTACCGATGTGAGCACCTCCGACACCACCACCGCACTGCGTGCGATTGGCTGGCCTTTCACTGGCCACGCTGCCGATGAGCACGCTGCCCACGAGCTTGAGGATGCGGCCTGGGCCGCAGCCATCACCGCGCACCCGCAGGCGCGCCCGGCACGGGTGATCGAACAGCACCGCTCCGGCTATGTCGTCGCCGAAGCGCCGGGGCACGCGCTGACCGTCGACTCGCCGCCGGAATGGATGCGTCGGCGCTTCCCGCCGCAGGATCGCGCCGCAGTGGGCGACTGGGTGTTGATCGAAGAACGCGCGCCGCGCACCCAGATCGTGGCGCTGCTGACCCGGCGCACCGCGATCAAGCGCGCCGCCGCCGGCGAACACTACCAACAGCAGGTCATCGCCGCGAACATCGATACCGTGTTCGTGGTCTGCGGCCTGGACGCCGACTTCAACCCGCGCCGGATCGAGCGCTATCTGCTGCTGGTGCGCGGCGGCGGCGCGGAGCCGGTGGTGGTGCTGACCAAGGCCGACAAGGACGGCAGCGACGCTGAGGCCTCACTGGCGGCGCTGGCCGAACTGGCGGCGCAGGGAATCGTCGCGGTGGCGGTGAACGCAACAGACCGCAGCAGCGTCGCCGCGCTGGAGCCGTGGCTGCAGCCCGGCCGCACGGCGGTATTGGTCGGCTCATCGGGCGCCGGCAAATCCACGCTCACCAACACCCTGCTGGGCGTGGAGAAAATGAAAACCAAGGCGGTGCGCGAAAACGACGCGCGCGGCCGTCACACCACTACGTTCCGCGCGCTGATTCCGCTGCCGTCCGGCGCCTGTCTGATCGACACCCCGGGCATGCGCGAACTCAAACCGACCGGCGAAGAACAGGTCGCCGACGGCGGTTTCGCCGATATCGAAACGATCACCGCTGCATGCAGATTCCGCGACTGCAAACACGCAAAAGAACCGGGCTGCGCGGTGCGCGCAGCGCTGGAAGCAGGCACCCTCGACCCGGCGCGGCTGGCGAATTATCTGAAGCTGCGCGATGAAGTCGCCGGCGCGGCCGACAAACTCGCCACGCGGCTGGTGCAGAACGCCACCGCGAAAACCGGAAGCAAGCCGCGGCATAAGCCATCGGATGATCGGTATGGGCGGGAGTGAGTTGTTGACTGCGAACCATGCTCAAAAACAAATCCCCCCGTCATCCGCTTTGCGGCTGCCGACCCCCTTTTTCAAAGGGGGCAAACTGCCAAGATCGCGAGTGTTATTAGCTCCCTTTGACAAAGCGGGCAAAAGCTTGCGAGTGTTATTAGCTCCCTTTGACAAAGCGGGCAAAAGCTTGCGAGTGTTATTAGCCCCCTTTGACAAAGCGGGCAAAAGCTTGCGAGTGTTATTAGCCCCCTTTGGCAAAGGGGGCGGCCATTGCGAAGCAGTGGCCGGGGATTTGCTCTTATGAGCCTTTCCCCCGATATCGCCCATCACGCCGCGCTCGACGCGCGTCTGGTTGCAGCGGTACGCGGCATCCGCATACTCGAAACCCTGAGCTGGCCCGCCACCGCGCAGGAAACATTTCTCGCCGCGTGGAAGATCGGCCGCATCCACCTGCCGGACATCAAATACCCGAAAGAAGATTTCACCAACGTACGCGCCGAACTCGACGCAGTGCGCACCAGCGCCGATCCCGATCACCCGCTCGGGCATTACCTGATTCAAACCGCCGACAGTTGGCGCATTGCCACGCGCCTGATCGACGCCGCCGGCAGCCACAAAGTCACCGCGTATTCGACCCGGCTCTACGGCCGTCCAGTGGAAATGCTGCCCGGCGACGGGCCGACCAACTTCGAGGCCGCACAGCATTTCATCGTGCTGGCCGACGATATGGATCAGGAGCTGCGCGACATCGAACCGGATTCGGTGATCGCCGCCGAGACCATCCGCGACGAACTGCAGATCGAGATCGACAGGTTCTTCACCGCGCACACCGTCAAAGTTGAGCTCGATCCAGCATTGATTGCCAAAGCCGCCGCCAGCCCCACCCGCATCCGCCTGCGCACCAACACCGGTTTCAGCGAATACGACCGCAATCAGCTGTTGGTGCACGAAGCCTTCGTGCATACGCTCACCGGCATCAACGGCCGCGAGCAGCCGCTGCTCAAATCGATGGCGCGCAGCGCGCCGCGCACCACGGCCACGCAGGAAGGGCTGGCGACGTTTGCCGAACTGATCTCCGGCTCGATGGACATCGAACGCATGAAACGCATCAGCCTGCGCATCGTCGCCATCGACATGGCGATCAACGGCGCCGACTTCGTGCAGGTGTTCCGCTTCTTCATCTACGCCGGGCAGACGCCCGAAGACAGCTTCGCATCGACCCAGCGCGTATTCCGCGGCGCCCCGCTCGGCGGCGGCGCGGCGTTCACCAAAGACACCGTGTATCTGCACGGCCTGCTCAGCGTGCACACGTTCTTCCGCTGGTGCCTGCGCCACCGCAAACTCGCGGTCGCGCGTCAGCTGTTCGCCGGAAAACTGGCGCTGGAAGATGTGTTCGCACTGCAGCCGATGTTCGACACCAATGTCATCGCCGCACCGGTCTACCTGCCGCCGTGGATGCAGCGCGCGAATGGTTTGGCCGGCATGCTCGCGTTCTCACTGTTCGCCAACAAAATCAAACTGGACCGCGTGGATGCGGATGATCTGGTGCTGGGATTGGGGGTTTAGCGCCATCCCCATGCGTCGTTCATAGGGTGCGCCTGCGGCGCACCGTTTCCGGAGACATCCACGACAAGCATGGTGCGCCAAGGCGCACCCTATGACAGCGTTGACTCGGCGTTTAGCGTCATCCCGATGCGTCGTTCATAGGGTGCGCGTGTGGCGCACCGTTTCCGGAGACATCCACGACAAGCACGGTGCGCCAAGGCGCACCCTATGACAGCGTTGACTCGGCGTTTAGCACCATCCCGATACATCGTTCATAGGGTGCGCCTGTGGCGCACCGTTTCCGGAGACATCCACGACAAACAAGGTGCGCCAAGGCGCACCCTATGACAGCGTTGACTCGGCGTTTAGCACCATCCCGATGGGTGGTTCAATAGGGTGCGCCTGTGGCGCACCGTTTCCGAAGACATCCACGACAAGGCCGGTGCGCCAAGGCGCACCCTATGACAGCGTTGACATTGCACCATCCGCCACCGCACGGCGGATGACGCGGGTTGCGGCTAGAATCGACGGCCCTGATCTCACACGCTGGCCCGGCGCGCATCCGATGTCCGACAACAACAACGATCTGAAGCAATCCGCCCTCGACTATCACCGTCAGGACCCGCCGGGCAAGATCAAGGTCGTGCCGACCAAGCCGCTGGTCACCCAGCGCGATCTGGCACTGGCCTATTCGCCGGGCGTGGCCTTCGCCTGCGAGGCCATCGTCGCCGATCCCAACGCCGCCAATGAGATGACCGCGCGCGGCAATCTGGTCGCGGTGATCACCAACGGGACCGCGGTGCTGGGCCTGGGCGACATCGGCCCACTGGCCGGCAAACCGGTGATGGAAGGCAAGGGCGTGCTGTTCCAGAAGTTCGCGGGCATCGACGTGTTCGATATCGAAATCGACGAACGCGACCCGGACAAACTGGTCGAGATCATCGCATCGCTGGAGCCCACGTTCGGCGGCATCAATCTGGAAGACATCAAGGCGCCGGAGTGCTTCATCGTCGAGCGCAAGCTGCGCGAACGCATGAACATCCCGGTGTTCCACGACGACCAGCACGGCACTGCGATCATCGTCGGTGCCGCGGTGCTCAACGCGCTGGAGATCGTCGGCAAAAAAATCGAAGACGTGAAACTGGCCACTTCAGGCGCAGGTGCAGCAGGCATCGCCTGCCTCGACATGCTGGTGGCGCTGGGCATGAAGCCCGACAACATTCTGGCGGTGGATCGCGACGGTGTGATCTACACCGGCCGGCCGCATCTCGACCCCGACAAGGCGCGCTACGCCCGCGACACCGACAAGCGCACGCTGGCGGAGATTGTCGTCGGCGCCGATGTGTTTCTGGGCCTGTCCGCCGCCGGCATCCTCAAGCCGGAGATGGTCGCAACGATGGCCGACAGGCCGGTGATTCTGGCGCTGGCCAATCCCAACCCGGAGATCAACCCGGAAGACGCCAGGCGCGTCCGCCCCGACTGCATTATCGCTACCGGCCGTTCGGACTATCCCAATCAGGTCAACAACGCGCTGTGCTTTCCGTACATTTTCCGCGGCGCGCTGGACGTCAGCGCGACCGAAATCAACGAAGCCATGAAGCTCGCCTGCGTGCGCGCGATCGCGCAGCTGGCGCGCATGGAAGCCTCCGACCTCGGCGGCGCCTACGGCGGCGAAATCCCGCGTTTCGGCGCTGAATACATCATTCCGCGTCCATTCGACCCGCGCCTGCTCACGGTGCTGGCGCCTGCGGTGGCGCAGGCCGCGATGGACTCGGGCATCGCGCTGCGGCCGATGCTCAATATGGAGGCTTATCGGGAAAAACTCGGCCAGTTCATTTATCGCACCGGCCTGCTGATGAAGCCGGTCTACGACCGCGCCCGCAACGACCGCAAGCGCGTGGTCTATGCCGAAGGCGAAGAGGAAACCGTGCTGCTCGCGGTGCAGACCGTGGTCGACGAACAGCTGGCGCGACCGATCCTCATCGGCCGTCCCGACGTGATCGAGACCCGCATCCAGCGTCTCGGTCTGCGCATGAAGGCCGGCGTTGATTTCGACCTCACCAATATCAACGACGACCCGCGCTTCAACGACTACTGGCAGCAATATCACGGCCTGACCGAACGCCGCGGCGTGACTCCGGCAGCGGCGAAGAACCTGCTGCGCTCGCGCCCCGCGCTGATCGCCTCACTCATGGTCGAACGCGGTGAAGCCGACGCGATGATCTGCGGCCTGGTCGGCCGTTTCCACAAGAAACTCGGCTATCTGCTCAGCGTGTTCGACTTCGACAAAGGCGTCACCGGCACCGCCGCAATGACCGGCGTCATCAACGATCAAGGCGTGTGGTTCTTCCTCGACACTCACGTGCAGGTGGACCCGTCCGCGGAGCAGATCGCCGAAGCCACGCTGCAGGCCACCTATCGACTGAAACTGTTCGGCATCGAACCCAAGGTCGCGCTGCTGTCGCACTCCAACTACGGCAGCCACGAAAACGCCAGCGCCGCCAAAATGCGCAAGGCCTACCAGATCATCCGCGCCCGCGCGCCGAAACTCGAAGTCGACGGCGAAATGCAGGGCGACACCGCCTGGGACGAAGGCATGCGCAAACGCATGTTTCCCAACACCACCCTGCACGGCCGCCCCAACCTGTTCGTGCTGCCGAATCTCGACGCCGCCAACATCACCTACAACATGGTGCGGGTGATGACCGACGGCGTCGCCATCGGCCCGATCCTGATGGGCCTGGACCAGCCCGCACACATCCTCACCCCCGCATCCACCCCACGCCGCGTGGTCAACATGACCGCCATAGCGGCGGTGGATGCGCAGATCCGTCAACAGCGCGGTGAAGCCGAAGCCGTCAACCGCAGGGCGATGCGGGAGGATTGAGCTGCGAATGGGTTGTCGCAGATTTATCGCGCCTCCCGGCGCTCCTACAAAAGCCGTCAACCTGTAGGAGCGCCGAAAGGCGCGACCAGCCATCGCGGCGCTGGACGCACAAATCCATAAACAGCGCGGTGAAGCCGAAGCCGTCAACCGCAAGGCGATGCGGGAGGATTGAGCTGCGGATGTGTTGTCGCAGCTTTGTCGGGGCGGTACGCCCGACAACAAAAAAACAGAAAAAAAAAGAACCCCGACAAGGGCGGCCCCCCCCCAAAACAACCAGCATAAAAGCACTAAGCAAAAACAA
>JANOKD010000090.1:0-20918 GCA_031419075.1 Lysobacterales bacterium | reverse complement strand
GCGGTGGTGCGATGCGAGATCCGCAGCGGTCAGCGGACTGTTGTCGGTTTTATGCTCGACATCGAAAGGTTGCGTGTAGATCGCAAGGATATCGGCAGCGGCCGCTTCGGCCAGCGCGATCACACTTTCGCGGGTCGCATCATCAACGAGCATCGGCATGGCGCAGCCACTCCCTTACGAGAAACAAAGCGGCGATCGAGCGTCCTTCGGAAAACTCTTCGGCCAGAATCAATTCATGCAGCGCATCGAGCCGCCACGGCAGTACGTCCAGCAACTCGGGTTCGTCGCCCTGCAGGCGCTCTTCGTAAAGATCACGCGCCAGCACCAGCACGGTTTCATGGCCCATGTAGGTAGGCGCCAGTGAAATCCTGCGCAGCACTTTGAGCGAACGCGCGCCGTAGCCGGCTTCCTCTTTCAATTCGCGATTGGCGGCTTCTTCGGGCGTCTCGCCGTCGTCGATCTTGCCCTTGACCAGACCCAGTTCATAGCGATGGGTGCCGGCGGCGTATTCGCGGATCAGCAGCGCGGTGTCGTCGTCCAGCATCGGCACCACGATCACCGCACCGTGGCCGGTGGCGGGCGCGCGATGGTAGAGCCGGCGTTCGCCGTTGGAAAATTCGAGGTCGAGCTCTTCGACGACGCGGTTGGGGTCGCCGCGACGGCGGCGGACCTCATGGATGATCGGCAGCGGCCGGGTCACGCAGCACCCGCGCAGGCGCGCCGCGCAGCCGGACGGGCAATAATGGAGGAATGAATACGCATATGCCGATGATAAACGACAGCGGGGCGACCAACGCGGGCGGCGACGCGGCTGATCGCTGGCGCGCGCGCGACCTCGCGGTGCTGTGGCACCCCTGCACGCAGATGCGCGAACACCCCGAGACCCTGCCGCTGCTGCCGGTGGCGCGCGGCGAAGGCGTCTGGCTGATCGGTCACGACGGCAGCCGCACGCTCGACGCGATCAGCAGCTGGTGGACGAACATCCACGGCCACTGCGAGCCGCGCATCGCCGAGGCCATCGCGCGACAGGCACGCACGCTCGAACATGTGATCCTGGCCGGCATGTCGCACGCGCCGGCGGTGGAGCTGGCCGAGCGTCTGCTGGCCATCGCACCGCGCCAACCTGGCCGCGCGCCGCTGAGCAAGGTGTTCTACGCCGATAACGGTTCGGCCGGCGTGGAAGTTGCGCTGAAGATGGCGTTCCACTGGTTCCGCAATCAGGGCGAGCGCGATGGCAGCGAGAGCCGTCGCACCAAATTCGTCGCGCTGGAAAACGGTTATCACGGCGAAACCATCGGTGCGCTGTCGGTCGGCGACATTCCGCTGTATCGCCGCGTCTACGCGCCCCTGCTGGTCGAATGTCTGTTTGCGCCTTCGCCCGACGCCTACGCCGTGCCGGAAGGCGGCAGCGCACAGGCACAGGCCGAACAAGCCGCCGATGCCCTCGCCCATCTGCTGGATCAACATGCCGGCGAAATCTGTGCGCTGATCCTCGAACCGCGCGTGCAGTGCGCCGGCGGCATGCGCATGCATGACCCCGTCTATCTCAAACGCGTGCGTGATTTGTGCGACGTGCACGGTGTGTTTTTGATCGCCGATGAAATCGCGGTTGGCTTCGGCCGCACCGGACCGATGTTCGCCAGCGAAGACTCGGGCGTGATGCCGGATCTGCTGTGCCTGTCGAAAGGCCTCACCGGCGGCGCGCTGCCGCTGTCTGCGGTGTTGGTCACCCAGTCGCTGTACGACGGTTTTCTCGACGACTCGCGCGATCGCGCGTTCCTGCATTCGCACAGCTACACCGGCAACCCGCTGGCCTGCGCAGCGGCGTTGGCGTCGCTGGACATTTTTGCCAGCGACGACGTGTTGACGCGAAATCGCGCTACCTCCGAAACGATGCGTCGGCTCGCGTCTGGGATCGGCACGCATCGCCATGTCGCCGATACGCGGCAGGCGGGCATGATCGTGGCATTCGAACTCACCCGCGACGGCGACAAACGTACGCCGTTCGACCCGGCGCTGCGCATTGGCCTGCGTGCGTATCGCGCAGCATTGACGCGCGGCGTGCTGCTGCGCCCGCTGGGCGATGTGCTGTATTGGATGCCGCCATACTGCATTGACGATGCGCAGCTGCAGTTAGTCGCCGAAGTCACGCTCGCCGCTATCGAGGAGGCCACTGCATGCGCCTGACGCGCGTGTTCGTCGATCTGCCGCTCGCGCCCGGCGCGCGCGTAGTGCTGCCCGAGAGTGCGGGCGCGCATCTGGTCCGCGTGCTGCGTCTACATGAGGGCGACGCATGCGTCCTGTTCAACGGCGACGGCCATGATTACGACGCGCGGCTGCTCAGCGCCGGGAAACGCGGCGTCGAAGCCGAAGTAAACGCGATGCGTGCCGTCGACAACGAATCGCCGCTGCGTCTCATGCTGCTGCAGGGCATCGCGCGCGGCGAGAAGATGGATCTGATTCTGCAGAAAGCGACGGAACTCGGCATCGCCGCCATCATGCCGGTGTTCGCCGACCGCACTGAAGTGCGACTCGACGGCGAGCGCCTTGAAAAGCGGGTCGCGCACTGGCGCAGCGTCGTTGCCTCGGCCTGCGAACAAAGCGGTCGTGCACGGATTCCGGAATTGCTGCCGCCGCGGAGCTTATCGGAAGCGACCGCCGGGCTCGGCGCGGATGCGTTGAAGCTCACGCTCGATCCGCTTGGCGAACATCGCTTCGATACGCTGTCGCCGGTTGACGTCGCGGGCATCGTGATCGGGATCGGCCCGGAAGGGGGCTGGTCGGAGAAAGATCGCGTGATACTGCGTGTAGCCGGTTTCAGCGGTTTGCGTTTGGGGCCGCGCGTGCTGCGCACAGAGACCGCAGGCTTAGCCGCGATTGCTGCATTACAGGCTAAATTTGGGGATTTGTAGGGTGGGCCCTGGCCCACCATTGCAGCAGTCGTGGCGGACCCTTGGCTACCATTGAAATCTGTCGGACAAGAATTTCAATAAACCAAATTGCTTCGATCCACATTCAAGGCAATCAGACGCAATGGTGGGCCAAGGCCCACCCTACGAAACGATTAAGCAGCCTGCTGCAAAACCCCGGCAATCATCCGCTCGGCGGCATCGAGATCCGGCACCAGTGCAACGTCTTCGTTGAACATTACCCGCAGGCGGATGCCTTCGGGCAGCGTTTCCATGTGTTCGCTGTCGACGATGAGGTTGTCGCGCGAAATCGTGACCAGGCGCGGAAAGCCCTGCGCCACCAGCGCGAAGTACGGCAGCTTCGGGTCGCCGCCCAGCGCCTTGATCACAATCACCTTGGTGCCGATAGAGGAGCCTTCGGTATGGGTACCGGCAATGCGTGCGAAGGACACCATTGGAAGACGCCAGCCGCGCCAGCGGATCTGGCCAAGCAGCCAGCCGGGCGCATGCTCGATCGGCTCCGGATCGGCGTAAGACAAGACTTCGACCGTCGCCGCGTTCGGCAGCAGCAGCTGCGAGCCGGCGATCTGGATCAGGACGCCTCGGATGTCGTTGGTGTTTGTGTCGTTCACGGCCGTGCTCGTCTATGGCGCATCGCTGAGTTGGATCGCCAAGTTGGGTTAGCTGGGCCAGCGCGACGCAAGTCGGCCGGCGAGTTCTGCGGGAAGTCCGGAAGCCGCGCCGCGTTTGCGCAATTCCGCGCAGGCCGCGCCGTCATAACAATCTTCGGCCGACTGCGCAATGACCAGCGTGCCGCGGGCGGCCGTGGCCATTGCGATATCGACCAACTGCGGGTCGCTGCCGCTGAGAAACACAACGGCGCTATGGCTCGCAGGCAATGCGTCGAAGAGTGTTTCAGCGGGCGCTGCATCGGCGGTGAATTCCAGGCCGCCGCGGCGCACAGCGAAACCGATGCCGTCGGGCAGGAAGTAGATCGTGCCGGGATTGGCAGCGGCACCTGTGTGGGCCAGGGAGACCGGCAGCGCCGAGGCGCGCTCCATCTGCGCAACCAGACGATCGTAGCGTCCGCCCTGCAGATGCAGGCGCACCAGCACAACCGCGGGAAACTCAGCGGGAATGGATGACAGCAGCTGGCGCGCAGGATCCGGGCCGCCGAGGCCGGCTTCGACCAGCACCACGCCGATGACATCAGCATTGATGCCAGAGGTGTCCGCCTTGTCCGATGCGCCGTCATCAAGATCGACAAGAGACAGGCTGGAAATACGCGCTTCCAGTGCAGAAAGATCATGGCTGCGCAGCGCGTCCGTCGGCTTTTCGCCGACCGCTGGCAACTCGTCCACCGGGGCCAGCGACAGATCGCCAAGCGAGAACGCCGAGGGGCTGCGGATTTGCGGAATCGTCTCGGCCGATGCGGATGTATCTTCGGCAACCGCGATGCTGTTGGCGATCAATTCTTCGAACGACAGCACTGTTTCGAATGAACGCGGGGCGGCAACACTGGCCGATACCGGGCCGGCATCGTCATCGAAATCCAGATTTGTGTCGAACCCCCCGTCGAATGTTCTGTTATCCAGGCTGTCGTCGACCGGAACCACATCGTTGTCCGCCACTGATTGAAAGAAAAACGCATCATCATCCAGATGTACCGGCGTGACGCTGTTGGTGGTGGACGGCAATGACGTCGCCAGCGCGCTGTCCTCGAACTCCATGACTTCAAGCGACATGCTGTCCAGAGACGCAGCTTCCAGTTCCGTGCCTACCAGCGCCATCCCTTCCATCTCCACACTTTCGAACGACAGGCTTTCGATGGCTGCACTGTCCATCGACGCCGCAGCGTCGGTGATGGTGGTGTCGCGTTCGCTGCGCTCAGAGGCAAACGACTCATGCGAGAAAGATTCAAACGATGCAGATTCGGAACTTTGTCTGTCGAACGGCTGTGCCTCAAAAGCATCTACTTCGAACGATTCGATATGGAAAGATTGGATTTCAAGTACCGCAGGCGCAGGCGGTAGCGGCGGCGGCGCCGCAGGAAGCGGAATAGCATCCACCAGCGCGGTGTCCAGCGACATCAGATCCTGCAGCGCCAGCGAAGGCTCCGCCTGCATGCCGTCAGTGGGCACACTGCCGGCGCTGGCGACGGCTTCGCGGGTGAAGACGGTGAGATCGACATCAGCGTAAGCCGCTGCCGGCTTTGGAATTTGCCCAGGCGACGGCTGCCAGTCCTGGTCGCTTTCGGTCCCCGGCGGCAGTACGTTGTTGTCATGGCGGATCTTCGCCGAGAGATGGCGCACCCAGCGCGCCGCATCCCAACCGGCGCGATGCGCGGCAAGATCAGCTTCGTCGTAGATCACGGTCAACGCCGGATCCAACAACAGCGCATCCAGCCTGTCGAGCGCATGCTCGATGCTCGGCTCCAGCGCCACCAGCACCACCTGCGGGCGGTGCGCACGCAGTGCGGCTTCATCGGTGGCCGTCGGATCGGCGGTCACCACCAGCTCGGCGCCCGCCTCACGCAGCGCGTCGGCGAGGTTGTCGGCGGCCTTGCCTGCGCGCGCCAGCAGGACGACGCGCGGCGCGGTTTCCTTGGCGAACTGGTCAGGCATCGGACCTCACCGGATTGGGCTGGGTCGCTTCCAACAGCGAGAACACGTTGCGCATCAGTTCGTTCTCCTGATAAGGCTTGCCCAGATAACGGTTGACGCCGATGTCCATCGCGCGCTGACGATGTTTGTCGCCGGTGCGCGAAGTAATCATGATGATCGGCACGTTGGCCAGACGCGGATCCGCTTTCATGATGGTCGCCAGCTCGTAGCCGTCCATGCGCGGCATTTCGATATCGAGCAGCATCAGATCCGGGACGCGATCGACCATGCGTTCCAGCGCGTCGATACCGTCTTTTGCAGTGACCACTTCGAAGTTGTTGCGCTCGAGTACGCGGCTGCTGACCTTGCGCATGGTGATCGAATCGTCGACCACCATGACCAGCGGCACCGCGCGCTGATCGGCGACGGACTGCGGACCGGCTTCTTCGATATCGGGCAGCAGCGCCGCCTGACGACGCACCAGCGGCGCGATGTCGAGGATCACCATCACGCTGCCGTCGCCCATGATGGTGGCGCCGAAGATGCCGGGAATCGATGCAACCTGCGGACCGATCGGCTTCACCACGATTTCGCGGTTGCCGATGATCTGGTCCACGGTCACCGCGATGTGCAGATCACCCGAGCGGGTCAGCAGCAACGGCATCTGCAGCTGACCTTCGGCCTTGGCCGGCGCGTGGCCGAGCAGCTTGCCCAGATCGTGCAGCACGTATTCCTGATTGCCGTAGCGATAGCTGGTGAGGTCGCCCTTGGCCAGCTCTTCGCGCTGGATGCGGCCGACACCGCGCACCGATGCGATCGGCACCGCAAACGTGGTTTCGCCGATGCGCACGAACGCCGCCTGGGTGACCGCGAGCGTCTGCGGCAGGCGCAGGGTGAAGACGGTGCCGACGCCTTTTTCGGAATGGATGTCGAGCGTGCCGCCAAGCTGGCGGACTTCGCTGGCGACCACGTCCATACCGACGCCGCGGCCGGCAAGCCGGCTCACTTCTTCGGCGGTGGAGAATCCGGGCTCCAGAATCAGCGCATCCAGCTGCGCGTTGGAAAGCACAGCGTCCTTGCGGACGAGGCCGCGCAGTTCGCCGCGGGCGCGGATCGCCTTGCGATCGAGCCCGGCGCCGTCGTCGCTGATCTGCAGCACGACTTCCGAACCTTCCTTGCGCACCGAGACCAGCACATAGCCTTCTTCGGGCTTTTCGGCCTGCTTGCGCTGCGCGGGGCGTTCGAGACCATGCGCAACGGCGTTGCGGAGCATGTGCTCCAGCGGCGCAGTCATGCGCTCCAGCACGTTGCGATCGAGTTCGCCCTGGGCGCCATCGAGCTTGAGTTGCACCTGTTTGCCGGTGTCGGTTGCGGCCTGGCGCAGTACACGGCGCAGACGCGGTACGACGGTGTCGAAAGGCACCATGCGGGTGCGCATCAGGCCTTCCTGCAGCTCCGAGCTTACGCGCGACTGCTGCAACAGCAGCGTGTCGTAGCCCTGGGTCAGGTCGTCGAGCGTGCTGTGCAAACTGCCCAGGTCGGCAGCGGTTTCGGCAAGCGCGCGCGACAGCTGCTGCAGGTTGGAGAAGCGGTCGAGCTCGAGCGGATCGAACGTCGCGTCGCGGGTTTCGCCCTCGCGCTGATAGCGGGCGATGATCTGCGCTTCGGTTTCGATATCGAGACGGCGGAGCTGATCGCGCAAACGGAGATTGGTCTGCGCCATTTCCGCGGTGGCGCTGCGGAACGCACCCAGCTGTTGCTCCAGACGCGACCGGTAGATCGCGACTTCACCGGCATAGTTCACCAGACGGTCGAGCAGCTCGGCGCGGACACGCACCTGCTCCTGCGAACCGCGCAGCCCCACATCGTCGTCGTCGCTGACGCCGAACTCCATTGGCACCGACAGCGGCTTCAGCGCAGGCAGCGGCGTGAAGCTTGGGGCCAACGGCGCAGCGGCTGCGATATCGGCATCCGATTCGATCGAATCGGGCGCGGATGTGGCGTCGGCAACAAGCTGATCCAGGGCATGCTGGTTCAGGGCATGCTCGTCAACAGCATGCTCCTCAACGGCTTGCTCATTCTGGATATGCGCTTCCTGGGCACGCTCATCGACGAAAGCCTGCCCATCGACATCACCGTCGTCGAACGCCGGCGTATCAACCTGCATGGGCGCGCTGGACTGCGGTGGCGCAGCGAATTCAGCGATGGCATCTTCGGCGAACGCGCTTTCGTTGAAGGTATGCTCGACCAGGGTCTGCTCAACCAGATCGTCTGTCTCGACAGAAGCCTCGACCAGAATGAGGTCGTCAGCGGTCGCGTCAAGCACCGGCACATCAAAAGCGAAGTCTTCAAAGGCGACATCGTCCAGCGCGATCTCCTCGACCGAAACCATCTCGATATCGAAGGGCTCGGGAGCCGGTGTTTCCGCGGGCGGCGCTTCTGCAAGCGCTGACTCGGCAAGCAATGATTCTGCAAGCAGCGATTCGGCAAGCAATGCCTCGGCGAGAAATGCATCGACTGCCTGATCGTCGATGCTGACCTGATCGCTGCCGGTCTGTACTTCGATCAGCGGCGTCTCAACGGGCAGCTCGATCGGAATACCGAGTGCGCGCGCATCGAACGCCGTGATCAGAATGTCCGGCATGGCCACTGCGCGGCGTTCGCCAACGCGGGTGACCATGGTGTGCAGCCGGTCGAAACCGCGCTCAAGCAGCGGAATATCCTGTCTATCGAGCTGCAGGCGATGCTCCGCCGCGGCCTCAAGCAACGACTCCATCGCGTGGCCGAGTTCGCCGATCGCCATGATGCCGGCCATCCGCGCGCCGCCCTTGAGCGTATGCAGATCACGCTGAAGACCGGCAATGACTTCGCGCTCGTCGGGACGGTCACGCAGGCGGACCAGCAACTGATCGGAGTGATCGAGCAGATCGTGACCTTCCTCGACGAAGATATCGACGAGGTCGGAATCGAGATCGGACATGTCCAATCCGATGTCCGGATCGACCACGCTTGCACTGGTCAGCACCGTTGGTCCGGCACTCAGCGGTGCTGTCTCCGTCGCAAAGGCGTCGGCCAGCGCTGGCAGCGGGGGAATATCTCCGAAATCCGCAAATGCCGGCAATTCAATGTGCTCGCCACGCTCGGGCTCGCCACCTTCGGCAAGCAGACGCTCGGCTTCGAGCAGCTCCGCTTCATGGTGCTCCGCTTCCAGACGCGCTTGTTGCTGCGCGTGGTTGGTCTGCATGTTCTGAGCGAGAAGCGCAGCTTCAGCGCGTTCAGCGTTGGCACGGACATCGGCCAGCCGCTCTTCTTCCATGCGGACGAAGTCCTGCATTTCCTGCTCGCGCAGAACCGCTTCGGTGCGTAGCGCTTCGATCCGCTCAGCTTCGAGACGTTCAGCTTCGAGGCGTTCGGCTCCGATCCGCTCGACTTCGAGGCGCTCGGCTTCGAGGCGTTCGGCTTCAAGTCGCTCAGCTTCAAGACGCTCGGCTTCGAGGCGCTCGGCTTCGAGTCGCTCGGCTTCGAAAGATTCCATCAACGCCAGCAGACGCTTGGGATCTTCCAGTTCGCTCGGCTTGTCGGCACCTGCCATGGACGGCGCGGTTGTAGCAGGCGGCGTCTGGAACGATTGGCCAAGCAAACGCGCCAACTCGTCCTCAACGTCGACCTCCAGCGATTCGATTTCAAATTCCGATGCAGGCGCATCGACATCCGTCTGCTGGACCACGGGCGGCACGATATCAAAATTGCCGTAAGCGCTGAGATCAAGCTCGGTGAGCTGCATATCGCGCGGTGCATACGTGTCGTCGTGGACAAGATCCAAAGGCTCGTCGACCACATTGACAGGTCTGGATTCCGGCAAACGGTCGCGCAGATCTGCAAAACGCGCGGCGAGCGTGGCGCAGGACGGCACACGGCCGCCCGAGGTCGACAGGCCGACGATGGTGTCGCGAATGCGGTCGGTCAATTCGCTGATGGCAGCCACGCCTTCGCTGTCGGCCATGCCCGTGGAGGCGAGCAAACGGCGGACATAGCCTTCGGCAGGCGTCAGTGCGTCCGTGATCGACGGCACTTCGGTCATCGCGAATGCACCGTTCATGGTGTGAATCGCGCGCACCAGCGGCTCATCGGCCAAGGCAGGCGTGTGTTCAGCGCGCGCGAGCCAGCCGTCGATCGTGCTGAGATGGCCGCTGACTTCCGCCTGCAGAATCTCGAACAACACCGCGTCGACGCTGACCGGAATGCCCTCTTCTTCTTCTTCAACAACGACAGCGCCTGCGGTGAAATCGGCCGTCACCGGCTCGAAACCGATACTCGGCGCCGCTTGAGCGACCGCCGCTGCAGCGAGCACGGGCATCACTTCTTCGCCACCGGCGATGCGTTCGGCGAAGGCTTCCATCGCGTGCAGATCGGCGGTGACCGCGCCATCGCCGCGCAGTGCGGCATGCAGCTGCGGCAGGGTCGCAAAGGCCTGTTCGACCATTGCGATGACCGGCGATGTCGCCGGGCGGTGCCCGTCGCGCACCTTATTGAGCATGTTCTCGATCTTCCAGCTGAACTCGCCGAGCGTCTTGGCGCCAACGAGACGACCGCTGCCCTTGAGCGTATGGAAGACACGGCGAACCGGCTGCAGCCGTTCGGTACTGTTGGGGTCGGCTTTCCACGCCGGCAGCAGCTGCGCGAGATTAGCGATTTCCTCTTCGAATTCTTCCAGGAAGATTTCGCGGATTTCGTCGTCGATATCGTCGCTGGTGGCGTCGAAACCAGCGGAAATCGGCGCGACTACCGATGGTGCGGATGCGGCAGGTGGAGCTTCGACTGTGGGCGTGGGTGAGATTTGTGCAACCACCGGTGCCGCCGCCGGTTCGCGCGGCGGCAGGAACAGCGGAATGAAAGGCGCCGGAGGCGGTGCGGCCGCAGCGGGAGACGCAGCAGCCACGGGTGTCGGTTCGACAAGAGTCGGTTCTACAGCAGTCAGTTCAGTAACGGCCGGCTCTGCAATGGTCGGCGCAAAAACAATCGGTTCGATCTTCGGTTCGATCGTCGATTCGGCCGGCAGCTGCGTGGAAGCGGGCGCTTCGGAGACAGCACCCATGACCGGCGGAACGAAATGGGAAGACTCGACTGCAGAGGCCACAGCGCGCTCAACCGGCAACGGCCAGTAGCCGAGGGTTTCCAGGCTGTTGCGGGTGATGTCGAGAATATCGTCGCGGGTAGCGCGACGGTCGCGCAGCGCTTCCAGGTAGTACTCAAGACTGGCAAGCGCATCCGCAAACGTATCGAGCTGACGCCCATTGGGAATGCGACGGCGATCAATGAGTTCGACTTGGGTATACATACGCACACCGTCGAGGTATTGCGCAGGCTGCGGCAGTTCAAGAATATTCAGCGCGCCGGACACTTCGCGCAGCAGTTTCGGCACCTGCGCCAATTCGTCGTGATTCCAGGCGGTTTCGACAAACGCATCGAACGCCTGACGCGCCGAGGTGAAATTGGTGATGGCCTCACGCACCAGCACGTCCAGCACCTTGCGGGCTTCGGCACCAGCAAGATCTTCCTCGGTTTCGGCACCATCTCCGCTGGCGAGACGCGCGACCTGATCGTCCAGCGAAGCATCGACATACAGCAGTGCACCGGCGATATCCAGCAGCGCGCTTTCGTCCGCCAGACGCCTGCCTTCGACAATCTCCTGCATCGCATCGCGCTGCTGCTGAACAAGCGTACGCGCCAGGCCAAGGCCGAGCATGCCGAGGGTATCGGAGACACGCTGCAGCGCTTCCGCCTGCGACTGCAGGGCGGCCGGGTCTTTCTGGCTGCTGCGCAGATGAAGATCGAGCGCGTCCTTTACGCGCAACAGCTCTTCCTTGACCGCAGCGGCAACGGTGTCGAGCAGCGAGCGGTTGCGACCGGCGACGCTGCCGCGGGCGTGATCGAGTTCGGATTCGGTCGGGCGCAGCGAGTCAAGATCGAACACTTCACGCAGTTTCATCAGCGCCGGATGCACCGATTCACTGTGCGCGACGTGATACAGCAACTGACGGGTGGGCTCGAGCGCAGCATCGGGACGATGCGCATCGAAGCCGCCTTGATCGAACACACTGCGGGTTTCGCGGTCAACGCTGGCAAAGGCTTGGCGCAGACCCGGACTCGGCGTCATCGCACCGTCACGCAGTGCGCCGGCGACCATTGAGGCCACCCACAGCATGCGGTGCTGGGATTCATCGGCAGTGCGGGCAAGCAGTGCCTCGGCCGCGAACTGCAGCCCTTCAGCGTCGCCCGGCGCACCCTGTTCAGGCCAAGCCTGCAGCGCATCGCGCAAACGGGCGAGGAACGGTGCGACTTCGTTGATCCGGGTGGCGGCTGTCTGCGCAGTGGCGCGCGGCAGCGATGCCGGCAGCGCACGGTCGAGGTCGGGTACGAACAGCACGCTTTCGCTCAGCCCGGCTTCGCCGCGCGCGGCGCGCAGCTCGTTGAGCATCGGCAGCAGAACGATCGAGATTTCCTTGTGCCCGCTTTGCAGGCGTTCCAGATAATCCGGCAACAGCACGACCCCGCGCATCAGCGCGGAGCAGGCGACATCGCGATCAAGGCTGTAGCCGGCCGTGCCCTCGCCGTTCTGCAGCGCAACCGACAGTCGCTCCATTTCTTCGGCAACCATGGCCGGGGCGTACAGCTCCACCATGCGCAAGGTCCCCTGCACCTGGTGCAGCAGCTCGGTGCAGACGCGCATCCGGCTGGTGTCGGCCGGATCATCGGCAAAGCCTTCGACCTCGACGCGAACCAGACGCAGGGTTTCGTCGAGCTCGGGTTTGACCCAGCCCAGCGCGCTGTATTCGATCGCCTCGTGGAGCGCGGTCATCGTGCGCCTCCACCGGCGCCTGCGCGTCGGGTGTCATGATGGGGAAACATTCGGATCATCTCGCTAGTGCTCCGCAGCGATTCGCCGGATCAGGCCGGGAGCTTGAAGTCGGCAACCGAACGGCGCAGATCGGCCGCCAGTTGCGCGAGATTTCCAATCGATTCGGCCGTCTGGTTCGCGCCCTGGGATGTCTGCGCGGTAATCGACTGAATCGTGGTCATGGTCTGGGTGATATCCGTCGCCGCCGCCGACTGCTGCTGCGAGGCGCTGGAAATGCCCTGAATGAGGCCGGCGAGCGTGTTCGACACCGTTTCGATCTCGCCCAGCGCGGTACCCGCGTCCTCGGCAAGTCGAGCGCCTGCCACCACTTCGGAGGTGGTCTGTTCCATCGAGCTCACCGCTTCGTTGGTGTCGGCCTGAATGGTCTGCACCAGCGCCTCGATGCGCTTGGTTGCGTTCGAGGTGCGTTCCGCGAGTCGCTGCACTTCGTCGGCCACCACCGCGAACCCGCGGCCCGCTTCGCCGGCCGAAGCCGCCTGGATCGCGGCGTTCAGCGCCAGGATGTTGGTCTGTTCGGAAATGTCGTTGATCAGCTCCACGATCGAGCCGATTTCCTGCGAGCTTTCGCCGAGTCGTTTGATGCGCTTGGAGGTTTCCTGGATCTGGCCACGGATCGAGTCCATGCCGACAATCGTCTGCCGCACCACGCCAGCACCCTTGGTGGACAGTTCCACGGAGCGCTGCGCCACGTCGGCCGATTCGGCGGAGTTCTTCGACACTTGATTGATGCTGATCGCGATTTCGTTGATGCGCGTGGTCGCGGTGTTGATCTGCTGCGCCTGATGCTCGGCCGCTTCGGCCAGATGCATCGCGGTCGCCTGGGTTTCCTGGGCGCTGGACGCGACCTGCACGGAGGTGTCGTTGATCGTCTGCACGAGGCTGCGCAGCTGTTCGACCGCGAAGTTGATCGAGTCCGCGATCGCGCCGGTCATGTCCTCGGTCACGGTCGCCTTCACGGTGAGATCGCCTTCGGCGAGCGAACCCATTTCGTCCAGCAGGCGCATGATGGCCTCCTGGTTACGGTTGTTGAGCTCCATCGAGCCCTCGAACCGGCGCCGCTGAGCGCGGCTAAGGCTGAATACAAGAAAGATGATCGAAGCCAGCGCGGTCAAACCGGAAATGATGCTGATCCAGATATTGCCGAGGATGCTGGTGTCGCGCAGCGAGCCGAACGCGGTGAACGCGGTGAACAGGTTTTCGCTGTCTGTGAGCAGACGATCGGCGCCGGTGGTCAACTCAGTGGCGGCCGACTGGGCGCGGAACAGGTTCTGCGACGATGCCAGGATCGCGTCGAGATCCTTTTTCATCTCGGTCCATTGACCATTGGCCTGATTCAGCGCACCAAGCGTGGAGGCATTGCTGAGCTTCTGCACGTTCATCGCCTGATCGCCGTTGCGCAGGCCGTTGAGCACCTGCGCGAACACGCCGGCATCGCGGCTCAGCGCATCGCCCGCGAGCGCAGCGCCCGGGCCGCCTGCGCGGATTTCGGCAACGCGGCGGGCCATCGATGCGGCCAGCACCACCTGGCGCAGCGCGATATAG
Source organism: Lysobacterales bacterium (assembly GCA_031419075.1). Classification (GTDB taxonomy): domain Bacteria; phylum Pseudomonadota; class Gammaproteobacteria; order Xanthomonadales; family Xanthomonadaceae; genus Lysobacter_I. The sequence goes on along the minus strand of JANOKD010000090.1, from coordinate 6,945 downwards.
ATCTGCGACGACGGCGCGCCGCTGGCGGACATCGCGCGCACCACTTCATCAAGCTGCGCCTGCAGCTGCGGCACGCGGTCGGTAAAACGCTTGGCGTTGTCGGACAGCGCAAGCACCGCTGCCTCGGAGGCGATGATCTGGTCGGCGTTCTTGCCCATCGGCACCCAGGTCGAAGTGACGGTGCTGATCGGCCCGGAGACGTCCGGAGCGCTGCCGAAGCGTTCGTTCAGCAGCTTCACGTCGGTGTCGATCTGCGCCTTGGTGACCCTGAAAGCCTTGAACGCCGCGGCGTCGCCGTTGATCGCCTCACGGCCGAGGTTGGCCAGCTTCTGCGAGTTCACCTGCAGCTTGGAAGCGGAGGTGTTGGCACCGCCGAAACGCGAGGTCTTGAACAGGGCGTAGCCCGTGTTGCCCGCGAAGAAGAGCAGCGACAGCGCCAGAACCCACAGCCACAGGCTGGTGCTTTGACTGCGGCCTTTGCCGGCAGCGGTATCCATCACAGTGCTCATGTCTCGCCTCGATCTCGTTTGAACGGTTGCAGTGAAAGTGTGTGCCGTCAGACGGCGGCGTGTCGGAATTCAGGCGTGCGGACCAGACGATCGAGGCTGAACACACCCCAGACATCGTCCACAACGCGGTAAGCGCGATCAATGAAGCTGGCATAACGCCCGTCGATCAACCCTTCGGGCTCGACCTGCTGCTCGTCCATGAACGAGCGCTGGCCATACAGTTCGTCGATAGTGACCGCCACGTCGCCGCCGGGCTGACGCAGCACCATCACTTTCTGATGTCCCTCATGCAGCACGGAACGAGCGCCTTCGAGGAACTGTTTGAGGTCGACCACGGGCAGCAAATTGCTGCGCACGTTGGCGACACCGAGCATCCAGGGATGCGAGCCGGGCACCGCAGTGATCTGCGGCACAGTCAGAATTTCCGCCACCGACTCATAGCTAGACACGAGTCGGCGTTGACCGATACGGAAACCAATGCCGCGCCACAGACCGGCGGCCTGCAGCTGTTCCGGCAACCCGGCGACGTGAGCAAGACTGCGCCGTTCGTACTCGGCCAGGGTCTCGAACGCGTCGATGAATGCGCGATCGACGAGGGCTTCGTGGTCATTGCCGACGTCGATGCTGATGTCGTCTACGCTCATGCGCCGCTCCCGAGCAGTTGGTCGATCCGGGCAATCAGCGCGTCTTCGCTCGGCGGTTTGACGATGTAGTCCTTCGCGCCCTGACGCAGACCCCAGGCGCGGTCGGTATCCATGCCCTTGGTGCTGACGATCAGCACCGGAATAGCCTTGGTCGAGGGCTCGCGCGACAGTGCGCGGGTTGCCTGGAAACCGTTCATGCCCGGCAGCACCACGTCCATCAGCACCACGTCTGGCAACTCGCGCTTGCAGACCTCGATGCCTTCCTCGGCACTGATGGATGCGATGACCTGATGGCCATGACGCTCCAGCAGGCGCGTGAGCACCGCGGTATCGGTCGGCGAATCTTCGATCAGCAGAATGCGAGCCATGGATGTCTGCCCCCCCGGTCAGACGTTGACGTGCTTGCGGATGGCTTCGATCAGCTCTTCGCGGGTGAATGGCTTGGTCAGGTACTGCTCGGAGCCGACGATCCGCCCGCGCGCCTTGTCGAACAGACCATCCTTGGAGGACAGCATGATCACCGGCGTGTGCTTGAACACCTGATTGTTTTTGATCAGCGCACAGGTCTGATAGCCGTCAAGGCGCGGCATCATGATGTCGACGAATATGATCTGCGGATGTTGATCCGCAATCTTGGCCAAAGCCTCGAAGCCATCGGTCGCGGTCACCACTTCTGCCCCTTCTCGCTTGAGCAGGGTCTCGGCGGTGCGCCGGATCGTCTTCGAATCGTCGATCACCATCACCCGCAAACCCTGAAGGCCGCCGGCTTGATTCTCGTCTTGCGTCATCACGTCTCCCCATGCCTCCGGCGTTCGATGACCATGCTGCTGGTTTGTCATCATTTTCAGATACCTATATCCCAGTCTGTCGCTGGACTGTCAAGGTTTGGTTAGCAATTTCCCGGCCAAGCAACAGTAAATCGGGCTGCAATGGTATTGCCTTGTTACCATTCAACCTGACGAATGTTGCAGGTGAAAGCCCTATGTCCAAACATGCGCGCGATGTACTTGTGGTCATGGACCCGATCGAGTCGATCAAAATCGCGAAGGACTCCACATTTGCGATGTTGCTTGAAGCCCAGCAGCGTCAGTATCGGCTTTTTTACGTCACTCCCGGCGCATTGACGATGCGCGACGGAATTGCCAGCGCGGAGGTGTCGCCGCTGACCGTTCGCGATGATGAAAATAACTGGTTTGAAAGCGGACCTGCGTCACACCGTGCGCTGGGTTCGGCCGATTTGATTTTGATGCGCAAGGATCCGCCGGTGGATCCCGACTTTCTGCACGACACATTGATCCTGAGTGTCGCCCAGCGCGCCGGTGCGATGGTGGTCAACGACCCGCAGGGGCTGCGCGATCACAACGAAAAGTTGGCGGCGCTGGAATTCCCGCAGTGTTGCCCGCCGACCCTGGTCTCGCGGCAGGCGCCGGCGCTGAAGGCGTTTGCCGCCGAACACGGCGAAGTGGTGCTCAAGCCGCTGGACGGCATGGGCGGGCGCTCGATCTTCCGCTCCCGGGCTGGCGACCCCAATCTGAACGTCATTCTGGAAACCCTGACCGCCGGCGGCGTGCATCTGGTGATGATCCAGCGCTACCTGCCGGAGATCGTGCAGGGCGATAAACGCATCCTGCTGATCGACGGTGTCCCGGTGGACTACTGCCTGGCGCGGATTCCGCAAGGCGATGAATTCAGAGGGAATTTAGCCGCTGGCGGCCGTGGCGAGGGCCGGCCGCTGACCGACCGCGACCGCTGGATCGCGGCCCAGGTCGGCCCCGAAATGAAGCGCCGCGGGATGCGGTTCGTGGGCTTGGATGTGATCGGCGACCACCTGACCGAGGTCAACGTCACCAGCCCGACCTGCATCCGCGAGCTGGACAAGCAGTTTGGCCTGAACATCGCCGGGCTGCTGTTCGATGCGCTGGAGGCGACGGCTTAACCGATGTCCGCCGTCACTGCCGCCCTGCCCCCGCCGCCGGTGATCGGCGAAGACCAGCGGCTCGGGGCCACCATCGTACTGTCGCTGCTGTTCCACGGGCTGCTGATCCTCGGGGTCGGCTTCGCGCTGGAGCGGGCGGCGCCGGTGGTGCCGATGCTGGACGTGATCCTGACCCAGACCCAGAGCCCGCTGAGCCAGAAACAGGCGGATTTCCTCGCCCAAGCCAACAACCAGGGCGGCGGCGAAGACAACAAGGCCAGCCGGCCGCGCGACCCGCAGCCGGGCACCGTGCCGCAGGCCGAAACCGGCGTAGCGCCGCAGGCGGTGCGGGCACAATCGCCGGCGCCGCAGCCGCCGCCTGAAGCGCGGGTGATCGCCAGCCCCACCAGCGATACCCGCCTCGCCGCCCCGAGCCGCGCGCAGCAGGCGACCCAGACTCCGCAGCGCATCGGGCCGCAGAAAATCGAGCACGACATGGCGATGGCGCGGCTGGCGGCCGAAATCCATCTGCGCTCGGCCCGCTACGCCAAGCGCCCAAGCCGCAAATTCATTTCTGCCAGCACACAGGAATACGCCTGGGCGAACTACCTGCGCGCTTGGGTCGATCGCGCCGAGCGCGTCGGCAATCTCAATTATCCCGACGAAGCGCGGCGCCGACAGCTGTCGGGCACCGTGGTGATCAACATCGGTATCCGCCGCAACGGCTCGATCGAGCGCGCCGATATCGTGCAGTCCAGCGGCATTCCGCTGCTCGACGACGCCGCGCTGCGGATCGCCAAGCTGGCCGAACCCTACCCGCCGCTGCCAAAGACGCCGGAAGACCCGGACATTCTCAACGTGGTGCGCACGTGGCAGTTTCTGCCCGGCGGCGGATTGATCGATGAGTAGAGCGGGCTTCAGCCCGCTGCCGTTCTCCCCGTAAAGGTAGAGCGGGCTTCAGCCCGCTGCTCTTGCCCATTTGCTGAAAACCAGCGGCCTGAAGGCCCTCCTACAGAGGCGAATCACAAGCGCGTCCAGCCGAATCCTTCACCGCTGCGGTAGTACACCGCCGACGCTTTGCCATAAAGCGACTGCAGCGGCACCAGTCCGAAGAAACGACCGTCCGCGCTGTTGCCGCGATGGTCGCCCAGCACCAGCACCATGCCTTCCGGAATCGTCGCGGGTGCGATATCGGGGCCGCCGCCGTCGTGCAGATTCAGATGCACATCGCGCGCACCGAAATGTTCGATGTCCTTCGCATTGATATCGTGCAGCGGCTTGCCGTCGATCCACAGCCGGCCGTCGACCAGCGCAACGGTATCGCCACTCACCGCAACCACACGTTTGATCAGACGGGTGCCGTCGGCGGGCGATTTGAACACCACTACGTCGCCGGGCCGCGGTTCGCCGCGATCGATCAGTTCGATATCGGTGAACGGCACGCGCAGACCGTAGGCCAGCATATTCACCGCAACGCGGTCGCCGGGCATCAGCGTCGGCTCCATCGAGCCGCTGGGCACCTGGTAATGATTCGCGAGCGATGTTCGCGCCACGGTCAGCAGCAGGATCATGATGGCGAACGTGGCCCATTCGCCGCGCCAGAGTGGAACCTGCTTGCCTTTGTCTTCAGCCTCTGCGGTGCTCGTCATCGCATTCCCCTTTTGAAAAGACCCGTTGTGAATGGGCGTCAGAGGGTGGACCGATGACCGCCCGGCAGAGTTCCCGTGACCGATGGCCTATGCCGTCAGGGTTTGATCCGCACCGCGCCGTGATGTTTGTCGACCAATGACCACGGCAGGATCGACCATTCCGGGTTGTCGCACATGCGGCCCACACGCGGGAAAATCGCGCCCAGATACACGCCTTTGGCAGTGATATACCACGTCGGAAAATCCCAGAATTCCGACATGTCGTAGCTGCACTCGTCTTCGCTGCGGCCCGCGACATCTTCGGGATACAGGCTGCGCATCTGTTCGGCAACCCAAGGCGCAAAAACCTCGGTGCGATACTCGAACCATGCCTGGTTGTTGCCGTCGCCATAAGGCGGCGGCGTGCCTTGATCGACCCACAGCACGTCCTCCAGCACCAGTTCGCGGCCGGTACGCGGATCGAGATTGATCGGGCCGTCGCCGAAATCCGGATGCGCACTGCCGCAGTAATGTTCGGTGAACATGCTGACACTCAATGCATCGTTGCCGATGTAGCGCAGGGTCGTGGTTGATTCATAGTCCGACATCGGGGATGCGGTGCAGTCGAGATAGCTCTGCACTTCCTGCCACTGTTTCCGCGCAAGCAGCAGATTGATCGCAGGCAGCTGTGCGGCCGGATAGCCGGAGACCACACGGAACAGTCTGATTGCGCTGCGTGGCTCGCGCCACCACTGCAGCCGGTAATCACCAATTGTTTCGATCTTGTCGGCGACCAGTGACATACCCTGCAATTGCATAAAACGGTACGCGTCGTTCTCACGCAGTTCGGCGAGTGCGGGGTCGTCGGTTTTCGGCAGCGTGGCCGCAGCGGTTTTGCGCAGGCGGAGCGGCAGCCGCTTGTTGTTGCCAACCCATTCGCCCGTCAGCGTGTCGCCATTGGCCAAAGCGAGCTGCCAGTTCGGACGTTCACTGCCCGCATCAGGCCCCCTCGTCCATTCCTCCAGCGTGATGCTGCCGTCGGCGGCGCGCGTGCCGGAAAGTTCGATGCCGTGGCGGTGCTTGCGGTAAAAATATTCGCCGGAAGGCTCGGAGGCAGCGGAATCGAGTTTCAGCACAATCGGCGATGTTCCGAGCGTGCCTTCCCAGACCTGCGCCTGCGCAACGCTGACGAAGCTCACCAGCAATAGTGCGCACATCGTGATGACCTGCCGCAGTGAAAAATTAATGGCTGTCTTCATTCGGTGGAATCTCTTGGAAATCACGCCCGTGAAGCGCGCAGCGCCTGCTGTTCGACCAAGGTCAGCGCCACCTGATTGCGCAGGTAGGCGGGTTCGAGCTTTTCGGGCGCCACCGAGTCCCCGCGCAGCAGCGCTGCGTGCGCGAGTCGCACCACATCGGCCGCATGCGGCAGCGCTTCGGCATCGACCGCACGCCAATCCGACGGCAGCCGGGCCTGCAGCACGCCGCCGAGTGCGGCGAAGCCGGTGCCGACGCCAAACCACGCGTCACCATCCTCGGGCAACAACACCGCATCGGGCGCGAGCACCTGTTCCTCGCTGATCGGCATCGGCCGCAGCGCGCCGTGTTCGGAAGCCAGCACATAGCGCGCGCTGTAGACCTCGTTCATGCGCGCATCGATTGCGGCCAGCACGCAATCACCCTCGCCCGCGCCCAGTGCGACCGCGCGCATCGCCAACGCAGCGAGTGTCGACACCGGCACCGCCGGGCGATCCAGCGCCAGCGCGATCCCCTGTGCGATCGCCACGCCCAGACGTACCCCGGTGAACGCGCCGGGGCCACGGCCAACGGCGATGGCGTCGAGCTGCGACCGGGCGATACCGGCTTCGGCCAGCAGCGCCTCCGCCCACGGCAGCGCGAATTCGGCATGCCGGCGCGGCGCGATTTCGTGGCGCGAATGCACGTCGCCATCGACCCAAAGGGCGACGGAGCAGGCTTCGGTGGAGAGTTCAAAGGCGAGGAGGTTCATGGCTGAAGTGTAATCGCGCGAGGTCCGTAGGTCGGGGCCAGGCCCGACATTTGCAATTAACCCGTCGCATACAGCAATTATAGAAGCCCTTTAGATCAATTTTCGAAGCGACCGGAGCCATTGGCAGGGCCGAGATCGAACGGACTAGGCCGTTTGAGCGATTGCCCCAATCGGCGGCACGGGTATCTATCCTGTCAGGCGCTACCCGGTTTCCGACAACCGGCTTCTGGGTGCGCTGCCG